>NZ_FCOK02000043.1 GCF_001544555.2 Caballeronia udeis
CAGGTTAAAAACACCCCAAAACCCGACATCTCTACTTTGCTCACGCTACGACATCTCTACCTGGCCTCGACATTAAATGTCAGGGCTTTTTAGAAATGTCCGCTTTTAGCTAGATTCAAATGTCCGCTTTCGGGCGGCTTAAGCTTAGCCGGCGTCGATTCCCACGGCGTCGGGGGCTACGATGACGGCGACGGACAGAATCACCATGACGATGCGCGAGTTGGACCGGTTCAAAGTGATTCAGTCCGTGGTCGAGGGGCTGCTCAAGCCGTGGCGTGCCGCCGAGCGACTGTCGTTGACGACCCGTCAGGTTCGACGCCTGGCAGCGCGTCTACGCGAGCAAGGACCGCCTGGGTTGATCTCGGGCCGATGTGCCTAAGTGAGCTGATCCAGATCGACGGCAGCGATCATCGCTGGTTCGAAGACCGTGCACTGACCTGCTCACCGAGCCGGCTTCCGGCGCATATCGGCGTTCATCTGGGCCGCATAGGTACGAAAATCGACCTCGAGCACGTACCGGTCCGCATCAAGATAAGTCTGCCTCTGATATTGCTTGTGCTGTTCCACTTCGCGTACCTGCACCTCGTGCTCAGGCAGTGCGATATCGCCAGAGAGCACCGCGGCCAGCCAGCGCCCCTGGATCTCCACCAGTGGAATTGTCGGCCCCACTGGCTGTACCAGTCCGGCGAAGATCAAGCCGGGATGCTTGAGCGAGACCATGCGACGATACAGATTCGTCGTGTCCGTTTCTGCATCGAACGTGTTTCTGTCGAGAAACGGAAAGGTAGTTTTGTAGCCGGTCGCAAAGACGACCGCGTCGAATACCTGCCGGCTGCCGTCCTCGAATGCGATTTCGTTGCCGTCCATACGGCTGATATTGGGCTTCATGGAAATCCAGCCGTGCCCAAGATACGGCAACAGTTCCTGGCTGAGCGTGGCGTGCTCGCGCCACATGGGATGTTCCGGTCTTTTCAGGCCGAACCGCCTCTGGTCCCCGACGCCAAGCCGGATCAGTTTCGACATGATCTTTCGTGTCAGCGGTGTCGGCAGGCGCAGGCGCCTGGACAAAAACCTCGACCATTGATCGACCGGATAGCCCATCAGATATTTCGGCATGATCCAGGCGCTACGACGAGTGGACATCGTCACGCTCCGCGCGCGGCGCGCGAGATCGACCGCAATGTCGACTGCGGAGTTCCCGAGACCGACAACCAGCACCGACTTGCCTTCGAAGGGTGCGGCGGTCCGGTAATAGTGCGAGTGAGTCGTCTCGCCACGGAATTCGCCGGGGAACACCGGTGTGCGAGGATCCCAAAGGTGGCCGTTGGCGACAACGACGTTACCGTAATTCCGGATCTCCCCAGTCGACAGATGGACATTCCAGCGTCCATCCGGCGCCTGCCTCACCGCCTCGACCACGGTTCCGAACGTCACCCGTTCCCTGACCTCGAAGTGATTCGCGTAATTCTCCAGATATTCCAGAAATTTGGCATGCGACAGAAAGTCGGGCATGTCATCGGGAATGGGGAAATCCGAGTACCCCAGATTTTTGCGGCTAGTATCGATATGCAGGCTCGCATAGGCCGACGACTGCCCGTTGTCGTTCTCGTAACGCCACATCCCCCCGATGTCCGAACCTTTCTCGAAGCAGTCGAAGACAACGCCGCGCTGGTGCAGGGCCTTTGCCACCGTCATACCGGACGAGCCCGCACCGATCACGCAAACGTCGGGGACGACGCCACGCGCTGGATCTGTCGTGGCTGCCGCCCTTAGCGGAAGATCGTTAGCTTGCAAACGGAGCACATTGCTCTCCCATTCCGTGCGTGATTGCGGTGCGCCGGCTACCCGGAACCAGACCACGTTCGTTCTTCCGCTGCTCCCGGACTGCTTGATGAACCGGAGGCGGCAGTCTCACGAGTCACTACGATTCATAGACCGGATAGTCGGCGTAACCTTTGTCGCCACCGTAGTAAAAGGTGGTGCGATCATAGGAATTGAGCGGAAGGCTGCGACGCAGTCTCTCGGGAAAATCGGGATTAGCGAGAAAATGCCGCCCGAACGCGACAAGGTCCGCGTCACCCTTTTCCAGAATGCTTTCGGCGCCTGCGCCATCGAAACCGCCTGCGGCGATAACGGGTCCCCCGAACAGCGGGCGGAGCAAGCCAGCCGCTACGGGCGGCTTGTCGTCATCTGAAACATTACCCGTGACCCGCGGTTCAATGACATGCAGATAAGCCAATCCAAAAGGCGCGAGCGCTCGCGCCACATAGGGAAACGTGACCTCAGGTGCGCTGTCCCCCATACCGCCGAACCTGTTGCCGGGACCCACGCGAACACCGACCCGGTCGCCGCCCCACACCGATTTCACCACTTCAACCACGTCAAGAAGAAAACGGGCCCGATTTTCAACGGAACCACCATACGCATCCTCACGCCGATTGGAATTGTCCTGGAGAAACTGATCGATCAGGTAACCGTTGGCGCCATGTATCTCGACACCATCGAAGCCGGCCTCTTTCGCGCGCTCCGCTGCCCTGCGGTATTCACCGACGAGGCCCGGTATTTCCGACAACTCAATCGCCCTTGGCATTGAGCCTGTCACGGGACCACTCGGCAGCAGCGCTCGAACATCAGCTTGAATGGCAGAGGGTGCAACGGGAGCCTGGCCGTTCGGCTGGAGGTCGACGTGCGACTGCCGGCCGACGTGCCAAAGCTGGAGCACGATGCTGGCGCCTTTCGCATGCGCCGCGTCTACGACCTTCCGCCATCCTGCGACCTGTGCGTCGGTGACGATGCCTGGCGAAGCGTATCCGCCGTTTCCGGTCGCCGATATGAAGGTCGCCTCGGTGATCAATAGGCCACCCTCTGACGCACGCTGTCCGTAATACGTCGCCATCAGGTCATTGGGCGCATTGCCCGGCAGAGCCGCGCGCATCCGCGTGAGCGGAGCCAGAACGACACGGTGGGAAAGATCAATTGCGCCGATCCGTATGGGTGAAAATAGCTTCGACATTTAAGCACCTGTAGTGACCACATTGACTGATGAAATTGCTTGCGCTTCGCGCTCCGAAACTCCCCGACAGCGATCTCTTGCAAGGCATTCACGGCGGGTTGTCGGATATCATTTAGAACGTCGGTGACTGTGACAACCGTGACGCTCAAATCCAGTCCTCACGTATAAGCTCCCAAAGACTTCCAATCATGGAACTACTCAATTTGTAAGTAATGCTATCTAAATATTTGACTGAATTCTAAGTGAGGCTGGCGTGCAGGAGAAAGACTTTGCAAGCATTGGGACATGCTCAACAGGCATGAACAAACCGGCTAATAATCGAAGTCTGCTCGATGACGCTGAGCAAACTCGGCCCATGTGGTGCCGGGGCGGCGGAGGATTTTTTGCATGATGCTAAACGGGGCCCCTGGTTCCGGTTCTCTGCCGGCCGTGTATGCCGCATAGTTCTCGTACGCGGAGTGCATGTACGCGCCATCGGCACCGACCGCCACTGCCTTCTCGAGAAACTCGGTCGCTGGCCGTGGTTCATAGGTGAAAGGCTTTCCGAGTACGGTTGAGAGTTCGGCGGCGACTTCCGAAAACGTCTTGACGTCCGATGCGAGCCGATAGGTAGCACCAGCATGTTCGGACCAGTTGACGATGCACGTTCTTGCCACTTCAGCGACGTCGTCGCAGTCCACCCAGCTAATACGAGCATCTCCCACATAATGCTGGATCACACCGCCGTCGACGGCACGGGTTCCGCCATATCCAAGCAGATTTTGCATATAGATGTCGGGACGCAGGTGCGTAAACGAAAAACCTGACCATTCGATATATCGCTCAACGAATTGCTGCCATCCCCAATGGGCAACCATGGTGTCGTCGTCCCCGCACGCGCCAAGATGGACGATGTGCTTTACGCCCTCAATTTTGGCGATATTCAGAAACGCTTTGCTTTGCCTGAACATATCGACGGTGTATCCCGTCATCATGAAAACGATGTCAATATCCTGCATGGCGGGCCTCAGCGTTTCTATCCGATCAAAATCAAGGTGAACCAGCGGAACGTCCAGATATGACGCTTTTTGCCGAGAGCGGACTCCTGCGATAACGTCGATGCTCACTTCATTCCGCAAGCGAGAAACAAGAGCGGAGCCAACTTTTCCAGTGGCGCCCGTTACCAGAACTCTAGGGAGAGCATTGTTCATGTCGATCCTCAGCGGTACCAGAAACTTAACTTGAACCACCGGTCCGCAAACGCACCCAGGCAAGGTTTGATTCCCACTGCGACACAACCCTCAATCACAATTACCGGGCGCCTTGCACGATTTTTCCAAAGACATCGGCGTGCTCTCGGGGAGGTGCACGCCAGTATTGCGGCGGCGCATCCACCGTTGCTCCGAGTTCTGCCGCTGCGTGCCAGCCCCAACGCGGGTCGTACAGCATCGCCCGCGCAATTGCGACGAAGTCCGCCTGGCCATTTTTTATGATTTCATCTGCCTGTCCAGCTTCGGTGATGAGGCCCACCGCCGTTGTATTAACGCCAGTGGCTTCTTTGATTGCTGCTGCAAATGGGACCTGATAACCCGCGGCGGGAGAAATCTTCTGAAGGGGCGAAATGCCACCCGAAGACGCGACGATCCAGTCGACGTCCCGCTTCTTGAGTTCGCGGGCGAGAGCAATAGTCTGCTCAATGTCCCAGCCGCCCTCCACCCAATCGGATGCGGATACCTTGATGCCTACCGGCTTGTCTGCTGGAAACACTGCCCGGACAGCATCGAAAATCTCGAGCGGATACCGCTGACGATTCTGGAGGGATCCGCCATATTCATCTGTGCGTTGATTCGAGACAGGTGACATGAACTGGTGTAGCAGGTACCCATGGCCTCCATGAAGTTCGATGCCGTCGACCCCGAGGCGAGCAGCCCTTTTTGCGGCCGCAACGAATGCTTCGCGGATGCGCTCCAAACCTGCCGGGTCCAGTTTGGTCGGTGCAGCCTCTCCCTCCTTTTGCGGCACTGCAGAGGGCGCAAATGTTTTCCATCCCCCTTCCGAAGGAGGAATTAAGTGCCCGTTTCGCCAGGGCTTGTCGCTTGACGCCTTGCGACCCGCGTGCGCAAGCTGGAGAGTAATAAAAATATCTGAATGCGCCCGGACCGTATCAAGCACTGTCTTGAGCGCGGCCTCTGTCGCGTCGTTCCAAAGACCCAGATCTCCCGGGGTGATTCGCCCTTCCGGTTCGACTGCCGTGGATTCAATGCAGAGCATTGCGGCTCCCGACAAGGCAAGTGTTGCGAGATGAACTTCGTGCCATTTGTTAGCCAGTCCGTCTTCGGCGGAATACTGGCACATTGGAGAGACGATGATGCGGTTCGGTAGCGAAGCGCGACGAAGCGCGATGGGCGAGAACAGTGCGCTCATAGGATATTCCCTGCATATAGATTAGTAGTACGACTAAAACTATATGAATTGCAATCGGTTGATGAACTTTCAGATGCCTGATACTGACAATATCGGGTCTGCTTCGAACGCCAATCCCTGAGATACGTCCCTTTCAAGACATCAAACCAAGGGGATTGAAGTAGCCTGGGGTCCGACTGTATGCCTCGAACACGAAGATGACCAAGACTTTCGAGGCTTCGCCCCATGCTTCCCAGGTATGTGGTCAAGTTCCATTCGTTGCCACCGAGTGGCTCTGGCGTACCGACACGACTCATCGCAGCGGACTGAATGGTCATCGTCGCGAAGCGCTGCGGGGCTGCACCAAGCATAACCGCGTCACCCGCGCGGCCGGCCTTTTGGGGGATTGGCTAAGAACGCCGAGATTTGGGAAGCGAGGCGGCCGCGCAAACTATTACGCTGAACGACGCTCGAACCGGGTAGCAAGAGCGCAGCCAGACACCTGTCTGGATCAAGCAGGTGCGATACCGGCCGCATCTGCCCTGGCGACGCCGGCCGTCCCAGAACACAGTCGGTTCCAGACTGTGCCCAGAGGCGAAACACAAGCCATGGCGACACCTTTTCGGTGCTTCCCTTGGTAAGCCGGCGCTATTTTCACTATCTCGGGAGGCTGCGCTAGTAACGGATCGTAACCGTTGCGGGCTGCGCGGTAACGCGGAGCAAGACGCGTGAAACTACACTACCGGCTGTCCAACGGGCCGTTTTCCCGATATCCGCGCTCGCACTATCGTCTTTAACACTGCCCCCATAGCAGCCTGCAGATTCCGCGTGCACGGGGACTGGAAGCAATTGGCGATGCCGACGCTGCACACATAAACCGACCTTCCCTCTGGACTCTGGAGAAAGCCAATGACGCAGCAATCTGGAATTGCCCCGGGCGCCGCCGACGATAACGGACACACATCCGTAAAACCTGCCGTTCAGGATGCCGTCATGCAGGAGAAAGGACAGTCACGCGGTATTTTCCTGCACACCGGCTGGAGAAGCGCGGGAACCTGGGTGTGGTCTCGCTTTCGGGTGTTGCAGACCGTGACGGCATTCTATGAGCCGCTTCATCCGATACTCGGTGATCTGAGAGCGGCCGATATCCCCGCCTTGGCGCCGACCTGGACCTCAGGTCACCCGACACTCACTGCGCCGTACTTCACCGAATATCGGCCGTTCATCCAGGACAACTTGTACGGTGTGACCGGATATCGGAAGAGCTTTAGTACGGATCGCTTCGGGCCCGTGCCGGACGCCGCCTTTCCAGCATTGCAGGCGTACTTGAAAAATCTCTGTGACCAGACGACGAATCAGGGCAAAACACCTGTCTTCAAATTTTGTCGTTCCCTCGGCCGCTTGACGTGGTTCAAGGGTGCCTTTCCTGAGGTAATGCATGCGGTCGTTCTGCGAAATCCCGCATCGCAGTTCGCCTCCGGATGGTTGCTCCATCAGCAATGGAGCAACCCGTTCTTTGTTGCTGCTCCATTCCGCGTGTTGGGCCTCAATCAGGCCGAGCCCATCGTCAGGCAGGTCATTGATGTATGCGGCGTTCGCTTGTTGCCTGCTCCCGTTACCGCGATCGACGAGTATGCGGCGGCCTGCGAGCAGTATGTGCGTACGGTCGACGGCGACAATGCCTATCGGGCATTTTTAGCGCTGTGGATTCTCTGCGCGTTGCGCTCGGCCGACGACGCGGATCTGCTGGTCGATCTCGATCGGCTAGGGCAATCTCCCGAATACGCCTCGGAATTGCGCGCGCAAGTTCGAGCGCAGGTCGGTATAACGCCGGGCTTTAACGGTGCCAGAGATCTGGTGGCGGAGACGAGGCGCAATGCTGCGCGAATGAAGGGAATCGACAGACGCTTGATCCGGCCCATTAACGCCTCTGCATTGAACTTCATTGCATCACAGAAGGGTTCGATGAGATCAACGACCAACTTCATCGAGATCATTAAAGAGAAGCTCGCGCTTGCCAGCGAGCTATCGGAACAGTGGCGCTACTGAGAGGCTTGCCCCGAGACACGCGGCGACAACGGCTGGGAAGCGCAGTTTGCGATCAACCATCTTGGCCACCACGCACTCGTCAACCGGCTGTGGCCCGTCCTCGCACATGGTAACGGCGCGCGCGTGATCGCCGTGTCGTCACTCGGACACCGACGCACGCCAATACGCTGGGATGACGTGCAGTTCACGCGAAGCTACGACAAGTGGCTCGCGTACGGACAATCGAAAACCGCCAACGCGCTCTTCGCAGTGCAACTCGACGAGTTCGGCGTACGAGATGGCGTACGCGTCTTTTCTGTGCATCCGGGGAAAATCGCGACGCCGTTACTCCGACATATGACACATGCAGAGAAGATGGCGGCCGGCTGGATCGACGAGCACGGTACGCTGGTCGATCCGACTTTCAAAACGCCTGCGCAGGGCGCGGCGACTCAGGTGTGGGCGGCGACATCGCCACACCTTGCGGGGCTCGGCGGTCTCTACTGCGAGGATTGTGATGTGGCGCTGGTGTCCACTGGCGATGCAGATTCTGGCGTACGCCAACATGCAATCGATCCTGAGCAGGATGAGCGCCTCTGGAAACTGTCAACGGAGCTGACAGGTGTCGACGCATTCGCATAGCGTGTTTGAACTACTGAATTGTTCGGACGAGGACGCTGTTCGCCCTCGCCGACTCGGGTTGTTGTGTCACTTGCCCGAAGCATTCTTGAGTTGCCACACCAGGTTGGCGAACGGCATATCGAGATCGGCATACACCTGCTGCGCCTTCGGATCGTCGTTGCCATGCAGCATCTCCACACCCGCCGTGGCGTAGTCGGTCACCGGAATGCCTGCACCCGCCAGGCGCTGCAGCCCCACCGTACGCTTGGCATCACTAAACGTACCTGACGCGTCGAGCACCACACGGGGATCGTAGCCCGCGGCCTTGAGCGACAGCGCCGGGAACGTGGCACACACCTCCAGCGAGACACCGGCGATCAGGACCTGTTTGCGGCCAGTCTTCTCGATCGCCGCCCGCACATTCGGATCGTCCCAAGCATTGATCGAGGTCCGGCTGATCACAGGGACACCGGGAAGCGCCGCAGTCAGCTCAGGGATGGTGGGACCCCACATGCCGTCGGGCATCGTCGCGGTGACAATGACCGGGATACCGAGCGTCTTCGCGGTTTTGGCCAGTGCCACCACGTTATGCCTGAGCTCACCGGTATCGATGTCGCGCACGCCGGTGAACAAGCCAACCTGATGGTCAACCAGCACGAGCACCGTGTTGTCTCGCGACAGCAGCGAGTACGGCGCGCCCGAAGGGGCGACCGCGTTTGTCGCAGGGGCCGCGCTGGCCGTCCGGATCGTGGCGGCAGAGGCGGAGACAATGGCCAGGGGGAGAACCACAGCTTTCAGGAGATGATGGATTTTCATGGTCTTTATCAGCGTTCGAATGGGATACGGCGGCGGACTTCGGGACGTCCCGCCGGACCGCCCGGTGCACATCTGCGCCGGGTTGAGATGAATCATATTTGCGCAACGACAATCGATAAATATGGTATTTCTCAACTTATCGTTGCCCACCGGAAACGATAAAAACCAAACAAGAGCGAACTGGACGTCCGATGAACCCCGTATCTTCTGACCTGAACGACCTCTATCTTTTTGCTCAGGTGATTGAGCATCGCGGTTTTACCGCCGCGGGAGAGGCGCTCGGCATAAGCAAATCCCATATCTCCCGCCGGATCACCGGTCTGGAAGCCAAGCTCGGCGTTCGACTACTTCACCGAACCTCACGCCGACTGGGTCTGACCGACGCAGGAGAAGAGCTGTACACGCATTGCCGGGCCATGATTGCCGAAGCACAGGCTGGTGAAGAAGCCGTTCGGCGCCGGACTGCCGAGCCCACGGGACTGGTGCGGGCCAGCATGTCCGTCGCGATTACAGACGTCGTGCTGGCTAAGTTGCTGCCCCGTTTCATGTTGCGTTACCCGAAGGTCCGACTGGCAATCGAGGCAAGTAACCGACAGGTTGACCTTGTCGAAGAACATGTCGATGTAGTGATACGCGGTCTCAGTTTTGACGTGGAGCTTTCCAGCCTGGTCCAGGCCCCGCTGGGCACTGCGCGCTGGGGCCTGGTGGCCAGCCCCGCGTATCTGGCGAGGATCGGAGTGATTGGTGCACCGGATGCGCTACCTCACGACGATCTGTTGATCTACGAGTCGATCAGTAAGCCGGTGACCGTATTGCGCCTGATCGGCGCGAATGGCGATGTTTCCACACAGACGATTCAGCCCCGCCTGCAGAGCGACAATATCGCGGCGTTGAAGGAAGCCGCGTTGGCAGGATTGGGCATCGCGAGCCTGCCTCTCTATGCATGCACGCGCGAAATCGAAGTGGGGACTTTGTGCGTCGTACTGCCGGAGTTTCGTTCCAGGGAGGGTCGTCTGGCCGTGCTGTTCCCGACGCGTCGCGGAATGATGCCCGCGGTACGCGCCTTCGTCGATTTCCTGAAGGACGAACTGCCGCCACTGCTGGGGTGACACTGTCGGCTCACCTTCCCTTGTGGTGCAGCGATCGATTCTCTGACGACCCGATGCGGACGACGACGATCGGCATCGGGTAACCGAGGCCGCGTTGAGACTCAACTGGTAGCAAGATGACTGTCAATCCAAGGTCTGCATCAAGAGCCCATGAGTGATATCGACAGCCATGATCACTTCCAGGGTCAGCCACCTTAGGCTTCGTCGCGTTTCAATGGGCGCTTCGCTCGAGGAACGTCATTACCCGGTCCGCTGTCTCTTTTATTTGCTCTGAAATCAGTTGCGCGGCCAGATCCACGTTCCCCTTACGCAAAGCTTTTGTTATCTGCAAATGAGAGTCGTCCCAATGCGTGCTTAGACCAACACTGGTCCAGGCGGGTAGCAAATAGCGATTGATACTCACGTACAAGATATCAATTTGAGCTTGAGCCCGAGGCCGCTGCGCCCTCGAATAAAGCATGCGGTGGAACTCCCAGTGCTCCTTTGCATGCGACGCGGGACTGTCTTCAGGTTCGCTCAACGCCAGCATCTGCTCGGCCACATCAAGGTCTGCATCGGTCAAGTTTGGCGCCGAACAACGTATGAGGTACGGCTCAAGCATCAACCGCAGATCCGTGATTTCCACAAAATCGTCAATCGATAGGGGCGCCACGACGACCCCTTTGTTGCGCTCATTTATCAGAAGACCTTCAGCCGTAAGCCGCTTGAGTGCTTCCCGAACCGGGACCGCCTTCAAGATCGTCCCTCGGCAAGAATGTGAAGATCCGCGCCGACTGGAAATACCTCTATCGCGCAGTGGACAAGGCCGGTCGGGCGGTTGATTTTCGGTTGCGAGCAAGGCGGCGGCGAGTCGCTACTTCGAAAAGGCCATTACCAGAATGGCGCGCCGGAGACGGTCACCATGGATAAAAGCGGGGCCAATCGGGCTGCCCTTCAGAGCATCAATGCCGAGTGGTAAACGTCCATCAAGATCCGGCAGGTCAAGGGAGCGCTCGCCGCAACGGCGACCGCTTGGTGTTGCACAACGCAAGCGGTAGTTGTCATGCGGCTTCTTGTCATTTTCTTTAACGCGCGATGGCGCTTGGTCGGCCAGCATCGGACGCTCCCTAAGTCTGTCCTAAGGGACTTGTTCTACTAATGAACAGTGCGGCTTCTGTACGCTCTCGCGGACCGCATAGTAAGCAAACTGCATCACTAGTTGTGAACAAAGTGTTGGCTAATAGCCGCGATGACTTGAGGCTGCGCGCCAAGCTGACCTTTCAGTTAAGTTACTCACGTCAAATCGTTATTTAAAAAGAGACCGGGTTCTGGATTTTTCCCATGGGAACTATGTTTGAAGATCTGATAGACGATGATTTCTGGGCCCTTATTGAACCATTGATTCCTACGCGACCGTTGTCCGAGCGCCGGAGCGCCGGGCGTCCCCGGGCACCGGACCGCGCAGTATTTTGCGGCATTGTGTTTGTGCTGCGATCGGGTATCTCGTGGCCCCTGCTTCCTAAAAACCTCGGCTATGGAACTGGCCAGATTTGCTGCCGGCGGTTGCTCGAGTGGCAAGAGGAAGGTGTGTGGCCAAGTCTTCAAAGAGTGCTCGTCGACGAATTGCAGCGTCGCGGCAATGCTGATGTGGCGAACGCGATCGTGGACAGTTTGTCGGTCCGTGCCGTGTTGTCAGGAAACAAATCTGCGGGGACTCTAAGAGCTAGCAAGCTTGTCAGCAAAGCCAGCGCTGACAGAAAACGGGCGACGCTCCGAGTCTGATAAGCGATTAAAAGGCCGGCTGCTTTTCGTCATGGAGCCGGACTCGCCTATCTCGATTGCTGAGCCAAAAGCAGTTCTGCGTTTCGAGCGCCGGCGTGGGTGAAAACCACAGGTTGATCGCACACCCTCCACGACCCATTGTCCGTGCCTTCGCCAGTAATGTCTGGCTAGTCGAGTCGAGGACCGTTCGAGGATTTCGCACAATCTGAACGCGCCGAACGCCAATCACATTGCTTAGGATATCAAACCTCGTGCAACAAGAACCCTGACGTACGAAATTCCAGGATATATCGACACCACGGGTTGCAATTACGAAAGCGGCTTCCGAGCCGTGAGATACGCTATCCGGTCCGCGGTAACGAACTGCCGTGCCTCTACCCTTGGACGAAAGATCGCCTCGAACAATTCACGCTCTTCAGTGGAGAAGCGTTCCGCGAGAATGCGGCCGAGTGGCGGTGCCCAGGGGTGAGGCGAACTGCCCAGAAATACCTCCCACGAGTGCACAGTCGACGGGAAAACATCAACGTGAAACTCCATGTGGATATCAGTGAACCCGACGTCCAGCGCGAAGCGAACCAAATCGCGTTCACTGAAATTTGTGAGAGGATTGCTGGCAATTCTTTCTTCCGTGTCGGGAAACTGTGCGCCTTTCCAACGACTGAGAAGAGGAAAGAAGCGATCGTCCAATCCCGGGGGCTGAGCGTCTACCAATTGTTTTAATGAGGCAGCTTCAAACGCATCGTCTCGAAGGATGGGTTCGCCGATCGACAGTCGTCCTCCAGGCTTAAGAACACGGAGGAACTCACGAAGTGCTTCCACCTTATCTGGAACGTAGGCAAGCACCGCGCGCGTGGTAACAACGTCGACGGACACGTCGTGGATGTCCTTTAACGCGCCCGCCGGACATTCAATAAATCTGCACTGGCTCTGAACATTCCTTTGAATCGCCAGCGCTTCAACATGACGCAGTAACGGTGCCGATATATCAGTGAGGATAACGCGAAGTGATGGGCCGATTGTGTCTATGGCCCGAAAAGCCATCAGTCCGTCGCCCGTCCCTATGTCGACTAGTGTCATCCCGGCAGAAAGTCGGGCACCGTCCAGAACTCGATCTGCGATTGGGTCAATCGCGGCGCGCAACATCTGTTCGTATTCGGGATCGTTACCAAAGCGCGTGTGCAAGAGCCATTCAGACCAGACATCCGTTTGAGATTCGTTTGGCTCGGTGTTCATTTATGGCAGACATCTCAGGGCAGAAATTGGTGTCGAGCCGCCAGCCGCAAGGTTGCGTAGAGGTGGTTGGAGCAACACGCGCGGCTCGAATCAGAAACTTCTGCGGATCCAGTCGCGCAGTAAGCAAACAGACGATAAGGTCAGTGTCTTAGCTGACGCTTAGGGACCTGCGAGGAACGTGCGAGGGACGTGCGGTTTCGACCACTTATGCGTCAATCAGGACGTGTTTCATTGCCGATTTGACCCTGCATTTTTATCGCGAGAAAACCGAACCTCCACCATTTCTCCTTCTTTTGTTCACTCTCGGTGCGCATTGATCGACTACGATCTGAGTCTAATGATCGGGATCATCCAACCCGATCTATCTGCGCTCAGTCACTCCAGGCCGCGCTCACAGCGTTTGCAGTCGACCACCCCCTATACGACATGCTTGATCATTGGATTCGCAGTTTGTCCGCACGCCTGTGGGTTACCAGCGTTGCTGCGCTCGCGGTCTGCATGAGTCTGCTGGCCGCCCTGGTCGTCTACGCGTTCAGCCACTTTCCCGAGCAGACGATTGGGCGACATGAACAAATAGAAAGAGCTGAGGATGTCGTGAAGGGGCTTGGTTTTGACAACGCCGGCCGTCCAGTCTCGGTACAGCCTTCCGAGCAAACGGCGTGGCTGTTCAAGGTGGTGTCCAGTGAACTGAAGTATCGTGTACTCGACGAGCAGGGAAGCGTGTTGCTCGCATCGGGTGACGCACAGGACCGTACCCCCTGGATTGCCGGGGATCCTTTTCAAGCCGCCGGCAAGATCGAGCAGGTAGCGATCGGCAGTAGACCGTTTGACGTCGTAACGCTTCAGGTTCCGCACGGGCATGACGTGTTCTATGCCCAATCCGCAATGAGTGCGCGCTTGATCGACGCCATGATTGGCGCAAAGGTCAAACAGATTCCGGCCATCGTCAAGATTACGATCTTTGCTGCAACGATCATCTTTGGGTTGACGCTGACCGTAACCTTGCATCGGGCACTCAGGCCGCTCAGGGAGGCATCGGGCGCCGCCGCGCTGATCACACCGCACAACTTGACCGCGCGCCTTTCGCCCAAGGGCGTTCCCAGTGAGATCAAGCCGCTCCTCAACGCCTTCAACGAAGCGCTTGGCAGACTTGAAAACGGTTTCTCTGTCCAGCAACAATTTCTTGCGTCAGCCGCACACGAACTTCAAACGCCGCTCACATTGATCCGCGGTCAGATTGAGCTGGAGCCAGAAATCAAGCATAGAGAACTGCTATTTCGCGAGGTCGATCTGATGGCCCGGCAAGTTCGGCAGTTGTTGCATCTCGCCGAAGTCAGCGAACCGCAGAACCTCAGCTTTGGCGAGGTCGATAGCGTTGACGTTGCGCGGGACGTCGTGGCGTATCTGTCACGCAAGGCCGACCGGGAGCAAGTGAAAATCCGACTTCAGGTTCCGGTTGCGCCTGCGTCGATCTGGGCAGATAGGAGCGCGCTGTTTATCCTGCTCAAGAATATTGTCGAGAATGCGATTAATGCTTCGCCACCCAATAGCGTCGTATCGCTGATCGTCGACAATGCCTCGATTCAGGTCCAGGACCAGGGGCCCGGCATCAACCAGGACCACCTTCCGTTCCTTTTCAAGCGGTACTGGCGCGCTCCGGATAGCAGTCACGACGGTGCGGGACTAGGACTGGCTATCTGCAAGGAAATTGCCACTGCTCACGAATGGCAGCTGACAGTGAGCAGCCTGATTTCAGGAACCAGATTTACTGTATGGCTTTAAATGCGCGTAACGCTATTGATGTACTGAGCTTCATGGCATCCGTTCCCGCCGTCCGTTGAACACAAGGTCATGTTCAATGCATTCGACCTACCCGTTACTTACCTGTCCGACGTTTTTAAGGGCACTCCTATGGAGCGGCATCCGTGTAGACGGGAAGCTTTTCAGCATCGTCCGGCCTCGGGGAGGAAAGCGCCTTGCGCCGACGCAGATAAAGATCACGTGTGAATGAATACTGGTCGAGGGCAGCTTGCGAGAGTAAGTTGGTGGCGCCCAACAAATCGGCGCGCTCGCTCACGAAATGCACACCGGTAACGGATGCTTGCACCGCGAACGGCGCTGCCGAGAACGGGGTGAGCACGCTTGAGACCGCGACATTGCTGACGTCACGCACGCTGCTCGGGCCAAACAGCGGCAGCACGAGGTAAGGGCCAATCGGCACGCCATAGTGCGCGAGCGTGAGTCCGAAATCCTGATGGTGCTTAGGCAGGCCTGCCGGGGTTGCAAAGTCGATGAACCCGGCAATACCAAACGTCGAGTTGAACGCGAAGCGCATCAGGTCTTCGGTGGCGTCGGTTGGTTTCAACTGCAGCGTGTCGTTAGCGAAGTTGCCGATGTCACCCAGGTTCGAAAAGAAATTGCTAACAGCGGTCCGGACAGGCGACGGCAGGACCTTCTGATAAGCGGTCGCCGCGGGCTTGGCGACGTACTTGTCGAGCTTGCCATTAAAGGAGTAGATCGTACGGTTCATTGGCTCGAGCGGATCGCCGGCCGTGCGCTGTGGGCCGGTCGCGCATCCACAAAGCAGGATCGACGCAGCGATCGTCGCGAGCGCGCTGCTGCAGCGGTAGTTCATGGGGAACTCCTGGAAGACGTTGACGAAGACAGGACGCGATGCCCCGGATGAGTGGAACTCCAGCATCGAAATCATCATCGGCCACGGCGACTTACTGTTTACTTACCGGGATGTCGAAAGACCAGGCCCTCTCGCACCCCGTGAGGTCATTGCAAACTGTAAGTACCGGAGACGCGGACACCACGCCCGCACTGTCGTTTGGTTTTGCTATCGCACATCATGTGCTGGGCGTGTCGCCCTCCTGCGCGATCGAAGGATCAGTGAGCTGTTTTCGGCCTCGCGCTCGTCGATCCAACGCTAATCGCCGCACGACTATTCAAAACGTCACGGTCACGCGCAAGCCGGTTTGACCGGCGGTGGCCAATGCTATTTTCGCGCCCACTTTCGTCGCGATCGATTGCACGATCGACAATCCAAGGCCGGAGCCGCTTTGATCGGTACCAAGCACACGATAAAACCGGTCAAACACGCGCTCTCGTTCGCTTTCCGGTATGCCCGGCCCCGTATCATCGACTTGAATCTCCGTCGCTCCTCGAGCCGTTATAACTTTCAAATCGACCTGTCCACCGGTTGGCGTGTATCGGATCGCGTTGTCGACGAGATTCTTGACCAGCGTCACCAGGTCGGTCTCGCCGACTGAAACGAAGGCATCATGGTCTCCCTCTACGCCGAGGTCCACCCCCTTCTGCTCAGCCAGTGGCAACAGGTCTTCAATCACCTGCCTGAATACTTTCCTTATCGAAGTTTTTGCCGAAAACTGATCACCGCCATCCTGAACCCGAGCTAATGTCAGGAGCTGTTCCTGGAGTGCACGCGTACGTGCTAGTCCACCGCGCAGCGTGTCAAGGCGTTCACGTGCCTGCTGCGGCATCTCCGACGCGCTCAATCGTTCCGCCTGTAGGGACAGCGCAGTAAGGGGCGAACGGAGTTCGTGGGCGGCATCTGCAACGAAGCGCCTTTGTAACGCGGCAGACTCTGAAACACGAAGGAGCAATCCGTCAATTGCCTTGACGAACGGCAGGATCTCACCAGGTATATTCCCTTTGAACGGATAGCCGAGCGCGGAGATGTCGTGCTCTGAGCGTTCATCGAGTTCGGCCGATAGTTGCATCAACGGCCTGAACGTCCGCCGCATCAAAAAAGCGACTATCGCGAGCAACACGGGAACCAGAACCGCGAAAGGGATCAGAGTGGCGAGCGCATTGTTGCGAGCGATCTCGGTCCGGTCCGCGGTTTCTTGTGCAACCACAATCCGTGTAATCGAATTGAGCGGCCTCACCAAAAGCCTCCAGCGCTCGTCCCCAATGCTGATCGTGTGGAGACCATCTGGCATTGACCTGGGAATGCTGAAAGGGTCCTGCTCAGCGGTTAAAGTCTTCACGACGATTTTTGCACGAGGTTCGCTGTCGGGGATGTACCGCTGCGATCCGGCCTCCATAGCTGGCAGGTTACTCGCCGTGATCAGGGAAGCGACCTGCTTCAGTTGGCTGTCCTGCAGCTGATTGGCTTCATGCAATGCCAGGCTATAGGACAAGCAGGCACCGAGAACGGCGAGGATGACAATCGCAATGGCGAGCCAGACCGACAGCCGAACGCGCAGTGACTGGCTTAGTGCTCCTTGGAAACCAACCATCCCACGCCTCTGACATTTTTGATCGCGTCGGCACCTAGCTTTTTGCGAATCGAATGGATAATGAATTCAACAACGTTGCTTTCGACTTCTTCGTTCCAACCATAAAGACGCTCCTCTATCTCCGAGCGTGACAGGATCGCGCCGGGTCGCATCATAAGCGCATGCAACAACGCGAATTCCTTGCCGGATAAGCGCGTATGCAGGTCGTCCCGGCTTGCTTCACGAGTGGCCGGGTCGAGACTGATGACCCCATTTGTCATCACGGGGGTTGCGAAACCGCCGCGCCGGCGCACCGCCGCTCGAATCCTCGCCAACACTTCTGCCATCTCAAAGGGCTTCAGTATGTAGTCGTCCGCGCCTTCGTCAAGTCCTTCGACACGGTCCCCGACAGCATCGCGCGCGGTCACAATCAAGATGGGTACCTGAGTGTTCCGTACGCGGATCTCGCGCAAAACGGCAGTCCCGCTTTTTTTGGGCAGGCCTAGGTCCAGCAGTACCAGGTCGTAGGTGTGGGTTCGAAATCCAGATAGCGCGGACTCGCCATCGAGCGTCCAGTCAACGCCGTAACCAGCATCTCTAAGAGCCGCCTGCATGGATTCCCCTATCATCCTGTCGTCCTCGACAAGCAGCACTCTCATGTGTTGACGTCCTTGGATGGGGCAACTGGTGTTCAAGAACCGACGCCCGTTGCACTGCTTTTTTCAACCGATGAGAACGGGAAAGCAGTCTGCGAGGATACGACGCGTGTAGGAAGGAATCGTCCAGCGTTGGGAGGACGTCTACTTCGCGATATTGACTTCACGCCAGGTTTGAGCAAAAGCGACGACGCTTGCAAAAAGGCGCGAATGAGAACGGTATGCATGAGCGGACATGAGGGGTTAAACCGCCGCTGACGGAATTGATAAGCTATGACAGGTATGGACCAGGCTCCGCATGCCGGTGCAACCGATTCCAGAAAACTGCGTCCTGTGCACGACTACGCAAGCACCAGGTATTCGTCCACCCGGAAACGGGGTGGACGAATGCTTCTTACGTGCGATTGGCTTGAGTCTGCCAAAGTCTGTCTGCCAAAAAGTCTGCCAAAAACCTGTTTGCGGAAGAGCTTCCCATACAAGACTTAGGAAACACTTAGAGCTGCGATGATGACCTTATTGACCTACGGTTGCTCTTCGCTGGCCGGTAACGGTCCCGCTTAGTCCCCGACGAAGATCAATCCATGCGGCGCTCCCATACCGGTGAACACCGGCGTCATCGCTCCCGTCGACGTGTTCACCTGCAAGACCGTGCCTTGGCCTGCGCTGTATGCGGTGCCGGCAGTGAAGCCAGGGGTTGCGTCGATGCGATAGATCAACTGCGCCTGATTGTCCGCCAGCAACATGAACGAATTGCCTGACGGCGCCCAGCGCGTGTCATCGACCGGCCATCCGTTGCCGTACAGCGTCAGCGGCAGGACGCTGACCGATTGATTCGCACCCGGGTTGGCGATGAACACCAGCTCCGAATCCTGCTGGCTATCCACAACCAGATTGCCGCTCGGATCGATCGCCATCGAATCCGGGTCGGTCATGTTGAGCGTTACTTGCGTATTGGTGGGGATATTCGTCGCCATTGCGTTACCCATCAGCGCAGGCGTCAGATGGAACGTTTGATGATCCGGATTCAGCGTCACGCTATAGAGCGACGGCACCGAGCTCACGCCGTTGGGCGCTGTCGCCGTCGCGGCACCCAAAGCGGGATTGGAGGCGGCCGCATACACGACGCCATTAAGCATTTTCATGTCATCCAGACCCCCGCCGTGTATTGGCGTAGCGTCAGGAGTGAGCGTTTGCTGCGTATTGGCCGTCGTGTCGATCACGATCAGCATGGGGTTCGCGTCTTCGTTGGTGCTCACCCACACGGTGTGCGAATCGAACTCCATCAGCCCGTCCGGGTGCCCCGGCACGTTGAAGGTCCGGACGACATTCCCGTTCATATCGTATTCGATCACTTCGCTTTGCGGCGAGGTCCCTGCGACGGCTGTGCCATCCGGATTGTTATTGTTGTCCTGAGCAATGGCGAAGATGTTGCTGCCGTGCAAGAGAAGGTCATCGGGGCGCAACTTGCCGGGAACCTGCGCAAACACGGAGATCTTGTAGCCCGGGAGCGCCGCGGCCACCGACGCTGGAACCGCAATCGCGGGTGTTGAACTCGGGGGCGTCGAGTTGCTACTGCCACCACCGCATGCAGCAAGCGTGGAAACGAGGCCAGCCACGCAAGCAAGTTTTTTAGGAGTCATGTGAGCTCAATGTCGGTAACGGGAAGTCCATTACCATATATTTCCATATTGAATGCATGATGACAGTCAGACTCCGTATTGCCGACGGCCTGCCGACTATATGCCTACATCGCGGAAAATTCAGCCTTGGAGACATCAATCGGAATCCTAGTTAATGGACGAGCAGAAGCGACTATCGAGCTGCGATATGCGCCCACGCGTTGGGTGTGCACAAACCGCTTGACAAGTCAGGTGCGGTTCCTGGTCCACTCGTGCTGCACGATTTATCCAAGGTAACCCGCCGCAGTACCCTACCCGGTCACTGACAAGCCCGGCGGGTGTAGCACATCCACTATTGAACCGGCGTGCGCTCCGTCGCCACCCCGCTCTCGCGCTTCCGGTCGATCCAGTGAGCGAGCCGGTCGAACCAGAGGTGCACTACCGGCGTGGTGAACAGTGTGAGCATCTGCGAGAGGATCAAGCCGCCGACAATGGCAATGCCGAGCGGCACTCGCAACTCCGCGCCCGCGCCATGCCCCAGCGCCAGCGGCAAAGCGCCGAACAACGCAGCCAGCGTCGTCATCATGATCGGCCGGAACCGCAGCACGCAAGCCTGGCGGATTGCATCGTGGGGAGACAAACCCTGCTCCCGTTCAGCGACCAGCGCGAAGTCAATCATCATGATCGCGTTCTTCTTCACGATCCCGATCAGCAGGATGATGCCGATCATGCCCATGATCGACAGATCCTGGCCGCATAACATAAGCGCGAGCAGCGCGCCCACGCCCGCGGACGGCAACGTCGAAATGATGGTCAGCGGATGAATGGCGCTTTCGTACAAGATCCCAAGTATCAGGTACACCACCACGAGCGCGGCAGCGATCAGGTAAGGCTCGCTTTTCAGCGACGCCTGGAACGCCTGCGCTGTTCCCTGGAACGTGCTGGTAAGCGAATCCGGCTTGGCCGCCGCCACTTCCGCTCGATGAATCGCGTTCACGGCATTGCCCAGCGACTGCCCCGAAGCGAGATTGAACGAGATGGTCACCGAGGGAAACAAGCCCTGATGGTTGACCGAAATCGGCGATACGGTGTTCTCGACTTTCGCGAGCGTGTTCAGCGGCACAAGCGAATTGGTGAGCGGCGAACGCACGTACAAGTGAGCGAGCGCATCGGCTGTCAGCTGAAACTTCGGATCCACTTCTTCTATGACGTGATACTGGTTGAGCTGCGTGAACAGCGTCGCGATCTGGCGCTGGCCAAAGGCGTCGTAGAGCGTGTCGTCGATCGCTTGCGCCGTGATGCCGAAACGCGATGCGGTGCTGCGATCGATCACCAGATTCGCGCTGGTCGCCGACGCCTGCTGGTCCGAGGTGACATCGGTCAGTTCCGGCAACGCCGACAGACGTCGTGTCATCAACTGCGCCCAATGATTCAGCAAGTTGACGTCGGGTGCCTGCAGCGTGTACTGATATTGCGCGGCACTGATCCGGCCGCCCACCTGGATATCCTGGCGGACCTGCATGGCGATCGAAATGCCGATCACCTTGGCAAGCTTCGGTTTCAGGCGGTTCAGCACTTTTCCGGCACTGTCCGTGCGCTGCCCGAACGGCTTCAGGTTGATCATCATGCGACCCTGGCTCACGGTCGGATTCGCACCCATCCAGTAGTAGACGTTATCGACGGCGGGATCGGCCTCGATGATAGACCCAAGCTGCTGCATCTTCGTCGCCATCGACTGCGGCGAGATGTCGGGCGCCGCTTGCGCCACGCCCATGATCAGCCCGGAATCCTCCTGCGGGAAGAAACCCTTCGGAATCGCGATGAAGAGTCCAACCGTTGCAATGACCGTTGCAACCGTCACACCGAGCATGATCTTCTGATGGCGAAGCACCCAATCGAGCCCATGTTCATAACGCCGCTCGGTCCACGTAAAAACCCGCTCGAGCCACACTTCCAGCTTGCGCGCCCGGCCGCGGTCCGTGCCGGGCGCACGGATGAGCCAGCCGCACAGCATTGGCGTCACCGTCAGCGACACCACCGCCGACATCAGGATCGCCGCGCTCACCGTCACGGCAAACTCGCGGAACAGCCGCCCGACAATGCCGCCCATCAGCAGGATCGGGATAAACACGGCGATCAGCGAAATCGTCATGGAGATGATCGTGAAGCGGACTTCGCGCGCACCCAGCAAAGCGGCCTGCATTCGAGGCACGCCTTCCTCGATGTGGCGCATCACGTTCTCGATCACGACAATCGCATCGTCAACCACAAAGCCCACCGCGATGGTCAGCCCCATCAGCGAAAGATTGTCGAGGCTATAGCCAAGCAAGTACATCACGCCGAAGGTCGCGACCAGCGAAAGCGGTATCGTCAGGCTCGGGATCACAGTCGCCCACAGGTTGCGCAGGAACGAGAAGATCACCATCACGACGAGTCCAACCGTCAGCATCAGCGTGAACTGCACGTCGTGGACGGACGCATTGATCGTCTGGGTCCGGTCGCCCACCACATGCAGATGCGCAGCGGCCGGCAGCGTCGCTTCGAGCGCGGGCAACGCTGTCTTGATGTTGGCAATAGTCTGGACTACGTTGTATCCCGGCTGCTTGTGCACGTCCAGGATGATCGAGCGTTCATGCTGCAGCCACGCGGCCTCTTGCGTGTCTTCGGACGCGCTGATGACCGTGCCCAGGTCCTGCACGCGAACAGGCGCGCCGTTCTTGTAGGCCACTACGAGGTCGCGGTATCCATCGACGGTGGTGAGCTGGTCCGTCGCGTTGAATACGACCGAGCGGTCAGGACCGTTGAGGCTCCCCTTGGGCGCGTTGACTGTCTGCAGACCCACGATCGAACGCACGTCTTCCAGCGTGAGGCCGCGTGCCGCGAGCTTGTCGGGGTCCAGCTGGATACGCACGGCCGGACGCTGCTGTCCATGGAAGTCGACGAGACCGACGCCCGGCATCTGCGAGATCTGCTGCGCCAGATAATCTTCCGCGTAACCGTCGAGCTGGGTGAGCGTCAGCGAAGGCGATGTCAGCGCGAGCGACAGCAAGGTGAAGTCGGCGGGGTTGACCTTCTCGTACGTAGGCGGGTTCGGCAGGTTCTTCGGCAGCGTGCCGCCGGCCGCGTTGATCGCCGTCTGCACGTCTTGCGCCGCCCCGTTGATGTCGCGGGTCAGATCGAACTGGACGGCAATATTCGTCGTGCCGAGCGAACTCGACGAGGTCATCTGCGTGATGCCGGCAATCAGCGACAGTTGCCTTTCAAGGGGCGTCGCTACCGACGTCGCCATGGTCTCCGCGCTCGCGCCCGGCAACTTCGCGACAATCTGGATGGTCGGGAAGTCGACCTGCGGCAACGGCGCGACCGGCAACAGGAAGTAGGCGACCGCGCCGACCAGCAGCACCGCGATAGCCAGAAAACTCGTCGCAATACGGCGCTGGATGAAACGTTCGAGAAGGCTCATGACGGATCGCCCACGGTGCCGCTGTTGGCGGCGTCAGCGGCCGTGTCGGGCGTCGCGGCTACCACCTTCGCCGCTACCAGCGCGCCGGGATTCAGACGGCTCTGGCCATCGAACACGATCAGGTCCGCCGCCGTGGCACCACCGCGAATTTCCGTCATGCCGTCCACGCTGACGCCGACCTGCACCGGCCGCAACTGCGCCCGCCCGTTCTGACCCACCGTGTAGAGCTGCGAGCCGTTCTGTGTATTCACCACTGCGCGGCTGGGCACGGCCAGGCGTTGTTTATCCGTGCGGATCAGCACGCGCGCGTTGACCAGTTCGCCCGGCCAGAGCTTGCGGTCCTGGTTCGTGAACGATGCCTTGAGCTTGATCTGGCCGGTGGTGGCATCGACCAGACTATCGATGAAAACCAGTGATCCCGAAGCGAGCTCTGTACCTCCCGAACGCGTGGTGACATCCACCGGCAGCGGTGCTTTCGCCTGTCCCGCGAGCAGGTCGGTCAAGCCGTCCTGCGGCACGGAGAACAGTACCTCGATCGGCTCCATCTGCGTGACGGTGACGATGCCGGTCGTATCTGCCGGATGCACGATCGCACCAAGGTCGGCCTCACGCGCGCCGACGCGGCCCATGAATGGCGCGTACAGCGTCGTGAAGCCGAGTTGCAGACGGTCGCTCTGGACCAGCGCGGCATCGGCTGCGACGCTCGCCGCGAACGACTCGACCTGCGACTTCGCGGTGTCCACGCTCTGCGTTGTCGCCGCCCCGATGCCCACCAGCTTCGAGAAGCGCGCGAGATCCAGGCGGGCATTGTCGAGGCTCGCCTGATCCTTGCGCTGCGCGGCTTCAGCCTGCCGCAATTGCGCGGTGAGCGGACCCTGGTCCAGTTGCGCGAGGAGCTGGCCCGCCTTCACATCCTGCCCTTCCGTGAAGGCAACGCGCGCGAGTTGCCCGTCGACCCGTACTTTCACATCGACTGTGTTGAGCGCCTGGACCGTTCCCACCGCCGCGAGGCGAATCGGGAAGTCAAGCAAGGTGGCATGACCGGCGTTGACCGGAACGGCGGCAGCCGGCGCGCTGACCGGGTGTTTCGGCCATAGCCACCAGCCGAGCAGCGCGAGAAGGACAAGCATCGCCAGGATAAACGGTGCACGCATGGACCGTTTATCGTGACCGCGAGGCTCCGGCTGAAGAGGAATGTCTTCTTGTTTCATGAGTTGCCAGGATTCGATTGGGAACTTGATGGAGACGGCTCGCGTGCGGAATCGGTGACGCCGAAACCACCGCCGAAAGCACGGAACAAACCCACCGACGCTTGCAGCCGTAAGAGCCGTGCCTGCACCAGCGTGTCCTCTGCCTGGTACAGCGTGCGCTGTGCATCGAGTACGGTCAGGAAGTCGACCGTGCCGAACTTGTACTGCGCCTCGGCGAGCGTCGCGGCCTGGCGCGCTGCGTCGGCGGCGGTTTGGTCGAAGGCTTCCGCAAGCTGCTGTTGCTGCGCGGCCGTCAACGAATCTTCAACGTCCTGCAGCGCGGTCACGATCGTCTGCCGGTAGTCCGCCACGCCTTTGGTCACGGCCGCCTGATTGGCATGAAGCTGGCCATGCAACGCGCCGCCATCGAAGATTGGTGCAGCAAGGCCGGCCACGATGCTGGCAAACGGGCTCGTCAGGAAATGCGACAGCGAACCGCTGCTCAAACCGCCATCGGCCGTGAGCAGGAGGGTCGGAAAGTACGCCGCGCGTGCCGCGCCGACGCTGTAGTTCGCAGACTGCAGGGTCGCTTCCTTCGAGCGGATATCGGGGCGTGCTTCCAGCAGGCTCGACGGCAAGTCGGGCCGCACCGCCGGGATTGGAATGGCGCTCAGCTGCACCTCGCCCACGTTCATTTGCTCGGGCGCACTGCCTGTGAGCACAGCCAGCGAATGCAGGCTTTGATCGAGTTGCTGCTGCAAGACCGGCACGTTCGCCTGGAACGTGGCCAGCGCATTGCGCTGCTGCTGGATCTGCAACTCCGTCGCCACGCCGGCCCCCTTCTGCGCGATGAGCAACTGAAGAATGTGGTCGGCGTCGGTGGAAATGGTGCGTGCGAGCATCACCCGGCGCCGCAGGGACTGGATCTGGAAGTACGTGTCGGCAACCGATGCGGTCAGCGTCAGCGCGACCGTATCGCGGTCGAATTCCGATGCCCGCGCGAGCAGCATCGCGGCGTTGGCGTTCGCCGCGTTCAGTCCCCAGAAATCGACTTCATAGCTGGCCTCGAGAAAGACGCTCTGGCTCTTTCCTGTCGAGCCCTTTTGGCCGCCGGCGCCGCCCTGATGGCTGCGGTCGTAGGTTGCCCCAAGCGTCAACGACGGATACAGCGGCGCGCCGGCTTTCTCTGCATTGCCGCGCGCTTCTTCGACGGTCGCCACCGCCGACGCCAGGGAGAAGTTGTTCCGCAAGCTCCGCTCGACCAGCGCGTTAAGCGCGGGATCTTGATACGCGCGCCACCATTCGCTTCGAACCGGCGTGGTGCCGGCGAGCGAGGTTGACGCGGCGCCGTCGAAGCGTTGGGCAAGCGGTGCATCGGGGCGCTTGTACGCGGGCACGAGCGAACAGCCCGAAAACAGCAGTGCCAGTACCAGTACGGCCGCGCAGGCCGGACGCACCGGTTCGGCGCGGCAAAATGCGGGCAACAGCGCCGAACGAGGCGGTTCGGACATGGAGTAGTGTCTCTCGCAACAATGAAGTCGCAAGCATAGTGAGACCGTCCTGTCCGCTCTTTCGCGCGATGATTAAAAAACTTTAATGCGGGGACGAGCGCGAACGAAAATCAACCACCCAGAACGTAGCCAGCGCCTACTACGGTGCGAATCAGCGGTGCCGGGAAGTCGCGGTCCACCTTGGCGCGCAGCCGGTGCATATGCATGTCGATAATATTTCCGCGCGGTTCGAAGTCATAATTCCACGCCGCCTCGAGCAACATGCTCCTCGTCACGACCTGCCCGGCATGCCGCATCAGGCATTCGAGCAACAGGAATTCGCGATGTTGCAAATTCAGGTTTCGTCCCGCCCGGGAAGCGGATCTGGCCCGTGTATCGAGCGAAAGGTCCGCGCACGACCACACGTGTCCCGTGCGCCCGCGATTGCTCCGGCGCACGAGCGCCTCGACCCGCGCCAGCAGTTCCGCGAACGCGTAAGGCTTGACCAGATAATCGTCGCAGCCGGCCCGGATGCCTTCTACCCGATCGTTCAGGGCGCCGAGCGCCGACAACATCAACACCGGCATGACGTCCCCGCCCGCGCGCAATTGCCGTACCAACTCC
Source organism: Caballeronia udeis (assembly GCF_001544555.2). Taxonomy (GTDB): domain Bacteria; phylum Pseudomonadota; class Gammaproteobacteria; order Burkholderiales; family Burkholderiaceae; genus Caballeronia; species Caballeronia udeis. Next base: position 26,253 of record NZ_FCOK02000043.1, read on the forward strand.
ACGCCGTCCAGGGCAGGCAGCAACCGGTCAGTGACCAGCAGGTCGTATATCCCTTCGCGCGCGAGCACGAGGCCCGTGGCGCCGTCCCCGGCGGTATCGACTATGTGGCCGCTCTCTGTCAGCCCGCGGGCCAGGAACACCCTGCCGCGGGCATCGTCTTCGATCACCAGAATCCGCATACGGGACTATCCTCGCGCGCTTGCATTAAAATTTTTTCATGCTGAGGCGAAATGCCCGACCGGTTCGGCGCGGCATACTGCCATGGCAAAGGGTAGTTTACAGGCTGTGCGCGGTGGATGTTCCGCCGGGGCGCACCCGCAACAGGAGACAGCATGCCGAACGTACTCGTTATCGAGGACGACGCCCAGACGCTCGACGAGATCGTCGAGGCGCTCACCGACCACGGCTGCGTGGTCGACACCGGGCAGACCGGCCGCGAGGGGCTGATGCTCGCGATCGCCAACGCCTATGACGCAATCGTGCTCGACCGCATGCTGCCAGGCGGACTGGAAGGCCTCGGCATGCTGGCGTCGCTGCGCAGCGCGGGCGTGGTCACGCCGGTGCTGATCCTGAGTGCGTTGTCCGCGGTCGACGAGCGGGTGCGCGGCCTGCGCGCGGGCGGTGACGACTATCTGACGAAACCCTTTGAGTTCATCGAACTGACGGCGCGGCTGGACGCGCTGATGCGCCGCCGCGACGCGCCGCCGAGCGTGCAGGAATATCGCGCAGGTCCGTTGCAACTCGACTTGCTCAAGCGCGAAGTCACCTGCGCCGGGCGGCCCGTAGCCTTGCTGCCGCGCGAGTACCGGCTGCTCGAGTACCTGATGCGCAACCAGGGCCAGGTGGTCAGCCGCACGATGCTCTTCGAAGCGGTCTGGGACTATCGGCTCGACGAACGGACCAACGTGATCGACGTGCATATCAGCCGTCTCAGGAAGAAGCTCGACCCCGCCGGGTCGATGCCCATGATTCATACCGTGCGCGGTTCGGGATACCTGCTCCGTGCGCCTGACTGAACTCCATCGCACAACAAGCTTCCGGCTCGCGACGCTGTTCCTCGCAATGTTCGGCTTCGCCTCCATCCTCCTGTTCGGTTATCTGTATGTGGAGATCACCGGTTTCGAGACGGAGCGGGTGGATGAGTGGCTGCGTCGCGAGCACGCAGAGTTGATTCGCGACAAGCCGGACGATCTCGTCGCCCGCTTCGAAAATCAGAACAAGTACGATTTGCACATGCAACGTCCGTTCGGTCTTTTCGACGCCAGCGGGCATCATCTGGCGGGTGGATATCCCGGTGATCGCCCGGTTATTCCGGCCTTCGACACGCCGTTCACGCTGCGCCTTCATGGCCTGCCACATAACCCTCCGGGCCGTTGCATCGCCGCGGGTTTCCCGGGCGGCCGAGTCGCGATTCAATGCCAGAACACGCGCGAGCTCGATCACTTCGATGAAGAACTGCTGCACGCCCTGCTCTCCGCCGCAGTGCTGACGCTGGTGGTCGGGCTGCTGGGCGCGGCGCTGATCGGGGTGGGCTCGGTGCGCCGCCTGGATGCAGTCACCGCGAGCATCAAGGAAATCGTCGCGGGCAACCTGAGCCAGCGTCTGCCCATGCGTTCGAAGCAGGACGATCTCGACCGGCTGGTGCGCGTGGTGAACGGCATGCTCGATGAAATCGAGCGTCTGATGCGCGAGGTCAAGGGTGTATGCGACGCTATTGCACACGACCTGCGCACGCCGCTCACGCGCCTGATCGCCGGCCTCGAGCGAGCACTGCGGCGCGCGCAGACGAAAGAGGAATATCGCGCCGCGCTCGAAAATACGCTTGCCGAAGCGGGCGGCATGTTACGCACCTTTAATGCGCTTTTGCGCATCTCCGAGATTGAAAGCGGCGTGCGGCGGGAGAGTTTCGAGCCGGTGGATCTTGCTGCGGTGGCAATGGATGCCGTCGAACTGTATGAGCCGGCAGCGGAGGACAAGGACATCTCGCTCGTGTTGGAGCGGTCATCTCCCGAGCCTTATCCGATGCTTGGAGACCCCAGTCTGCTGTTCGAGGCGCTCGCCAATCTCGTGGAAAACGCCATCAAGTTCGCGCCGCCGGAAGGCCATGTTTGCGTGCGCCTGTTCAGCGACGCCAGCGACTTCGGCGTGTCGATCCGCGACAACGGCCCCGGCATCTCCGTCGAGGAACGTCAAGCCGTACTGGGACGTTTCTATCGCGGTGAAGCGAGCCGGCATACACCCGGCAACGGACTCGGGCTGAGCCTGGCGAATGCGGTAGCCGCGATGCACGGCATGGAAATCCGCTTCGCGGACGTACAGGCAGGGTGCGAAGTACAGTTGGCTAAACCCCATGAGTCACCCGACGCCCGCAACAGCAGCCGCGAAGCAGTCAGCGCGTTAAGCACCTCTGGTTGACGGTCCGCCGGCGTCGTCAACGGTCAGCATTAGCAACGCGGGACGCGCTGCACTGGCGGAAGCAACTGAATCAGCCGCGACCACAGCGAAAGAAGCGGGCAGCGGCGATCGGCAAGCGCAAAGATTGCTGGCCAAGGAGGCCGCTAGCAAGATCGGCTAGGTCGCGGCAGGCGCCTTCGAGGCTGCGGGAGAGCAGCCTCGTTTTGAAAACTCCGATCTCTGGCCCGTGGCGGCGAGCGCGGGCAGCGGCACGACACGAGACGAAACAGCGACACGGCTCAATCCCTTGCCGAGGCGTTCGCCCGTCCTGTCAACGCGGCAACGATCAGGAATACGTAAAGTGAGTCCAGAAGCTTTATTGATAGCGTGGTCACGTTTCCTGACCCCGAGACGAACGCGCCAGATCCGTTGATCCGGTCGGGGATGCGCGCCAGGTGAGCAATAGAATCGCGAGCGCCGATCCGGTTATTGAAGCGCTGGGGACCAGTGACAGAAGAAAGGCCAGGACATCGCCAACGTTGGTGCCCCACCACCTCACGCCGACGACAGCCACCCAGTAGCTTGTTGCACCGAGCCAATTCATGCGCGTTCTTGCGGTCCAGATAAGAAGCAGAGCTAGCGTTGCAATTGAAGCGGATATCGGAACCCCGATTTTGACTGAGTTGAACGAGTGACCGAGTGCGTCGCCGATCACCGTTCCAAGAGACCCCGCCAACAGCATTGTCAGCCAATATAAGCCGCCCGTTGCTGGCAAGGTGCCCTTGATCTGCTTCAACTTTGATCGATGTTGCAGCACCAAGATTCCACCAAGAAGCAACACTAACGCGGCAATAACGTTTAAGTACGTGAGATGGGCCTGGTCTATAGAGTAATCAGCGATATTGGTTGCCGCCGCTCGCACAACGAGGATAGCGATCCAATAGAAAGCTTCGCTTCCTCGGGCAGTTGCGCGTTCGGCGGACATCAAGAGCGCAAACATAAACGCCAGCATGATAAGGCCCGAGAGCGCGCTCACTTTAAGAACGTCAGGAATGGTATCGCCCAAGTTTGTTCCGCACATGCTTGCGACCAGGATTGCCGCCCAGTATCTGGGGCCAACTTTTGGGGTTACCTTCAAGTACATCAGGCGCTCCTATTAGTAGTTCGACGAGACAGGATCTATCTCGGCCGCGGCGGGCGCCCGAGTTCCGGTCACGCCGGTATTGGCGATTTGTCGATCCATGTACGCTTTGGCTGACACCGCGAGATTGGCGAAGACAACGGGCGGACGCCGCTAGTAAAGGCAACACACCCGCGTCCGGCAATTCCATAATCGCCCGGATCGACTTACGCGACACTTACGTGCTGGTCGTTCATCGACGGTGTTGCGCTTGCTGGTGGTCCCTGTCGTGTTCACCTGCGTGGATGCATTCAGACGAAAAGCCGCGGCGCTGACCCTATGGATGGCGTTGCGCAAGAGCCCGCAATGAGCGCGGTTTCGCGTCATTAGCCCGGTACTTTTGTACGCAGCAATCCGGTCGGCGAGTAAGTGAGCAGTAAGTCAGGGAGCCTTAAAGTCGGGTCCGTCATTCCCCCTCTTCAAAGGCACAACTGTGAGAAAACTTCTTCACCGTAGGACCCGATTGCTGCTCACCGTCGCATCGGTCATGCTGCATTCGGGGGCGGTTTGGGCAGCAGACGGCCTCACAAAAGATCCGTCCGAGACAGACGACACAGGATTCACCGTCCTCAGCAATGCAACCAACGTCACGCATTGGGGTCTCGGTGCCGGTGTTGGCCTTGAGGGCGCGCCTTACAAGGGATACGGCTCAAAGGTCACGCCCATTCCGCTGATCTACTTCGACGACAAGTGGATACACGCGCTTGGCACCACGCTGGACCTGAAAATAGGCAAGTGGAGCAGCGTGCTGTTCACACTGCGCGGCCAATATGCGATCGGCGATGGGTACAAAGGCTCGGATGCGCCGATCCTGAATGGCATGCAAAACCGTAACGGCGCGTTCTGGTTCGGCCCGGCGCTTGCCTGGCACACCGGCTATGGCACGCTCTCGGGCGACTTCCTGACGGGTGGGAACAAGGGACAGAAAGCAAGCATCGAGTTTGCGAAGGCCCTGGAATACGGCAGCTTTTCAGTCGAGCCACATGTAGGCGCCGAATGGCTCAGCAGCAAATACGTCGACTACTACTATGGCGTGAGGTCGTCGGAAGTGCGGGCTGGACGGCCCGCTTACACCGGGAAAGCGGCTTACAATGTGTCCATCGGTACCAAGGTTGACTATCGATTCACACCCCACCAGCTCGTGTTCTTCGACGTTGGCGTAACGCACCTGAGCAGCGGGATCACCGACAGTCCGCTGGTCGGCAAGCGATTTGTCCCCGAGGTCAGGCTCGGCTACCTCTATCAATTCAAGTGAGCACCGCTCCATGTCGCGAGTCGCACTGGTCGAAGACCACGCACGTTTGGCGGGAATGATCCGGCAAGCGCTGTCAGGCGCGGGAATCGAGACCGATATCTTCAGCAATCTATCGGAAGCCCATTACGGCATCAGCCAGGCGAACTATGCTGTCCTGATCCTCGACCGTGGATTGCCCGACGGTGACGGGCTCGCATTTCTGCGCAAGTTACGTGAAGCCGGACGGATGATGCCGTGCCTGATGCTGACCGCGCGGGACGCTTTGCATGACCGGATCGACGGCCTGGAAACCGGTGCGGACGACTACGTCACCAAACCGTTCGCCATGAGTGAACTGGTCGCGCGCGTGCGCACGCTGATGCGGCGGCCGGCCGAACTCACAACGCTGATTCAGAGTTTCGCGGACATCGCGGTCGACCCGCAACAACATGCCCTGCGTTGCGGCGACCAGTCGATCATGCTTTCGCCAACCGAGCTGCAGATCATGTTGACCCTGCTCAAGGCGGCTGGCCAGACCGTCCGGCATTCGGCACTGGAACACGCTGCCTGGGGATTAGGGGAAGCGGTCACGCCGAACGCGCTTGAGGTGACCATTCACCGCTTGCGCAAGAAGCTGCTGGCGATCAATGCGACCACGCGTCTTGCCAACGTCCGGGGCGCGGGCTTTGCGCTGCAAAAGCTGGACTCTGACTGATGTGCACGCGCGAGCTCCCTGAGCCGCGATGTGAGGACTCCATGAAGCAACTTATCCTTGTGGTCGACGGTGACGCGAGTTGTCGCGACGCGCTGCGTACGACCTTACAGGCGAGCGGCTACGACGTCGCAGTCTTATACAACGCCAGCAAAGTCGCCCGGCGCATCGAGGCTGAGCGGCCCACGCTGATGGTCATGGCCGGTGGTGCATCCAGCGGCGATGGTCTGGCGGCATTGCAAGCACTGCAGGCTCTCCGGACGTCTCAGGACGACCTGCCGATCATCATGCTCGGCGAGCAACGCGACGAGACAGAGCGCATCATTGCGCTTGAGTGCGGTGCAGACGACGTCATCTCGAAGCCCTTCAATGTACAAGAAGTACTGGTCAGGATTCGAAATGTGCTCAGGCGGGTTCAACGTCACCGTCTTCAGGATCCGGTCTGGAGAGCGCCGTATGAATTCAATGGATTCAGACTGGATTTTGCATGGCGCAGTCTCACTTATCATGGAAAACCGGTCTCGCTTACGCAGAACGAGTACGCAATCCTCGCGCTGCTCGTGACGGCGCCGGGAAGAGTTTTTACCAAGGCTGCCATTGTCCAGTGCATTGCGGCTGACGCTCCTGACGCGCAAGGGGACGCAGGTGTCTGGGTGCATCGTCTGCGCTCGCGGATCAAACGCGTGGCCGGGGTTTGTGAAATCATAGAAACCGTGCGCGGAAAGGGCTATGCGTTTAATCTCGACCCGGGGCGAACGCATCGCACCGCATTTCAAAACGTCCGGGTAGATGTCCTGCCTCCGCAAACCGCGACGCGAGGCAGTGCCGGGTGATGTCCGGGCGCGGTCATTCGTTTGATCCGACCTGAAAAATCCGCAAGGGCAATCGACAACACAAAAAATATAACTGGCTTTCCCTTCGCAGCAGCCGTTGACAGATACGGAGAGCAATCATGTTCCACTACTGGATTAGAAGCCTGTCCGTGCGCTTGTGGGTCACCAGCGTTGCCGCCCTCGCGGCAAGTCTTACTGTCATTGCCGCGATCGTCCTCTATGGATTCAATCACTTTCCGCCCGAGCGATTCCGAACCCTGGAAAACATGAAAATGGCCCAACACGTCGCAGCAGGGTTGAGCTTCGACGAATCCGGCCGACCGATGTCGATCAAGGTCGACGAGCGCACCACATGGCTTTTCAATGCAGCGCCGACCGAGCTTTTATATCGGGTGCTCGATGAGTCTGGCCGAGTCGTGCTTGCGTCGCGAGGCGCACGTAACAGCGATCCATGGGACGTCGGGGACCTTGCCTCCGCTGTCGGCACGATGAGGCATACAACCATAGCGGGCAGAAAGTTCGACGTAGTAACACTGGAGATCCGCCATGGGCAGGCGTGGTTCTTCGTACAGAGCGCGGCAAGCGAAGCCTTTAACCGGGCGGCTCTTGGCGAAAAGATCGAGCCGATTCCGGAGATTGTCGCATTCACCCTTTTGATCGCGACCATCGTCTTTGGCCTGACGCTGACCTTTACCGTGCGCAGGGTGCTGCGGCCTCTTAGGCAAGCGTCGAGCGCCGCCGCATCGATCACGCCTCAGAATCTTGAAACCCGCCTGTCGGTCGAGGGTCTTCCCAGTGAAATCAAACCGCTTCTCACCGCGTTTAATGAGGCGCTTGCGCGGCTTGAAAATGGCTTTGCCGTGCAGCAGCAGTTTCTTGCTTCCGCCGCGCATGAACTCCAGACGCCACTGACCTTGATCAGAGGACAGATCGAACTCCAGCCCGAGATTGAGAACAAGGATCTGCTGTTCCGCGAGATCGATTTGATGGCGCGGCAAGTTCGGCAACTGCTGCACCTCGCAGAAGTCAGCGAATCGCAGAACTTTAATTTTTCCGATGTAGACAGGGTCGCTGTCGCGGAAGACGTAGTGGGCTATCTGGCGCGAAAGGCGGATCAAAAGCAGGTGAAACTGCATATCGACGCGCCCATCGTTCCCGCGTCAATGCGTGCCGACAGAAGCGCCCTCTTTATCCTGCTAAAAAATATTGTCGAGAACGCGATCAACGCCACACCGCCCTTCGGGTCGGTCATGGTTCTGGTCGATAACAAAACCATTCGGATCCAGGACGAAGGCTCGGGCGTCGATCCGGAGTACCTGCCTTTTTTGTTTGATCGATTCTGGCGTGCTCCCGGCGCCCGCCACGATGGTGCAGGATTGGGTCTGGCCATCTGCCGCGAAATTGCGTTGGCGCATAACTGGCGGCTTACCGTTAAAAACCTGGTATCGGGAACACAATTTATTGTGTGGTTCTAGCTGGACTGGAGAAGCCGTGACGTCCACGGCAAAGCAGCGTTCATCGCACCACAACCGCACGTGGTACCCGCATCGCCTCGCGCGCGCTCCCTGCAGATCCGTTAGCCCTGGCGGCGCTCAAATTTCCAGTCGCCTGCGATCGCGGATCAAAGCCATTAGCCGCCGATCACGCCATTGCACGCGTGCGTCCCAGTCCTTGAGCGACAATTCGGCGCGCCGCTCGCCGGCCACACGCGCCACAAGTTCGGGAGTCCACGGATCGTGCTGGCCTCGTGAAGCGCCCATTCGCTCGTAGGCAGGACCCATCTTTTTCGCGTGGGATTCGATCCCGCCACGCGTGTTGAGGTCGACCGTCTCGAACGGCCCGGTCACCGACCAGCGCAGGCCCACGCCATCGCGTACCACGCGGTCGATATCACTCACGGACGCCACGCCGTCACGCACAAGGCAATACGCTTCCCGCAATAAGGCGCCCTGCAGCCTGTTGAAAATAAAGCCTTCTATTTCGTTCGCCACTTGAACCGCGCTCATCCCGGCCTCTTCGTAAAGCGCGTTCGCGCGAGCAATGGTCTCGCCGGAGGTGAACGGCGCGGCCACGATCTCGATCACGGAAATCAGATACGGCGGATTGCCAGGATGCGCCACGAGGCACCGTTCGCGACCGCGCAACGCATCCGCAAAAGAGGAAACCGTCAGGGCGGACGACGAACTCGCCAGCACCGCGTCGGCGGAGGCATATTCATCGATCTGCATGAACAGCTCGCGCTTGAGGTCCGCTCGCTCAGGCGCGCATTCCTGCACGAGCACGGCGTCACGAACGGTATCGGCGAGGTTGTCGAGCACGACAATGCGAGCCAGCACGGACTCCGTTGAATCATTCAGCAAACCGAATTCAGCAAGGTCATCCAGGCGCGCCCGCACTTCCGGCTCTACTGCACGCCGCCGTTCCTCAGCCGGGTCGTACAGACGTACCTTGAAACCCGAACGCGCGAACACAATGCAAAACGCCACACCAATACTTCCCCCGCCGACTATTGCTACCGTCCTCATCGTTCCTCCGTGTCTGAGCTTTCAATACGTCACGCGCATAACCATGCTCCGGTTCGCACCCGTGCGAATTCGCAGCGGCCCTGCGAGCGTGCGATCCCTATAGGCGTCGCCGGTATCCACGAACAGGCGGCCGTCGACCAAAGACAACAACTTGTGAACGCTCGCGACTGCTTCGATGCGCTGCCGTGGCACGCGTGCCAGCACGCGCGCGCTGATTGGCTGGTTACCACGCCCGAACAGGCATCCCTGGCGTCCGATCACGCCGACCACGATCGCCGCTGACGGCCATCTGTCCAGCAAACTCAGCAGCGTGGCTTCGGACGCATCTGCGGCGACGATGCTGCCGTTCACGATCGCATCGACGCCAAGCAGGGTTCCCTGCACGCCCGCTTGTTCGCAGAGCGTCGCCATCGTGGTGCCGGGACCGACAATATAGAGCGTGTCGCGCTCGAATTCAGAGGCCAGTTGCCGGCATGCGGCATCAATGTCGGCGCGATCGTTGGCGGGCTTATGCGCCTTGCTGGCCTGCATGCGCACGCAATCAACCGGCGCCAGTGCGTAGCCATGCAACCGCGATGAAGCGCGGTCGGCGCGCAGCATCGCTTCGTCGATATCGAGCAATTCGACCTGCTGCGTATCGAAGGGGCCGCGCGCGCAGTGCGCTGCCAGTTCCCCGGCGCGCGAAGCACTCAACGCGAACACGCCCGAGTACATTTTCACGCCGCACGGCACGCCGATCATCGGGATGTCAGGGCCGGCGATCGCCGCCACATCGCGCGCCGTGCCGTCGCCGCCGGCGAACAGGATCAGGTCCGCTCCCGCATCGACAAACGCCCGGCATGCCACACGCGTATCCGCCGATGAACTCGGCGCGCCCCGTGGCCACGCGACGACCTGCGCGTTCAGCCCGGCGAGGCGACACGCGTCCTCGCCCATCTCCGCGGCGGCAGTGACAACCCGCAAACGCGATGCGTCGAGCGCCCGGAGCGCCAGCAGCGCAGGCAACGCCCGCGTGCCGGCATCAAACGACGCATGCAGCGCGCGCGCCGCCTCGACAATCTCGGCACCGTCGCTGCCTTTCAGCCCGACCGCGCCGCCAATGCCGGCGAGCGGATTGATCACTATTCCAATACAGATCGCCACGTGCGCGTCGGGCCTTGCGGCAAAAAATTTATGTGGCTATATTGTGCGCCATACAAACAATTGTGCGCAATAACAATCCAGGCACCCGTTACCGGAGCAATGCATGCGAAACCAGCCGCATCCCTTCATGGCGAATGCCGTGAGCGCGATCCAGCAGGAGATGCTGGACGCGATCGGCGCGAAAACCATCGCGGAATTGTTCGAACAGATCCCCGCCGATCACCGAACCCAGGCGCCGCTCGACCTGCCACCCGCACTCGCTTCGGAACCTGCGCTGCGGCGTCATTTGATCGATACGCTCAGCCAGAACCGCCACTGCGAGAGCGACCTCAGTTTCCTGGGAGGGGGCTGCTGGCGCCATCATGTGCCGGCCATCTGCGACGAAATCGTCCGCCGCAGCGAGTTCCTGACATCGGTCTGGGGCACGCCGTCATCGGACCAGGGACGCTATCAGGCGTGGTTCGAGTTCTGCAGCCAGCTGGGCGAGCTTGTCGATTGCGATCTGGTCGGCCTGCCCGTCTACACCTGGGGTTGCGCGGCCGGGCACGCGCTGCGCATGGCCTCCCGCCTGAACGGACGGCGTACGGTACTTGTGCCGGAAGCGATCGACCCCGAACGGCTGCTGGTCATTCGCAATTACTGCGAGCCGCCCGAAATGGCGCAGCACCTTTCTGTCGTACCGATGCGCTTCGATCCCGCGACCGGGCGCATCGACCTGGCCGACGCCGCCGTCAAGATCGGCAACGATACCGCCGCGGTCTACATCGAAATGCCGAACTACCTGGGGATTATCGAAGAGGATGCACAGCGCCTGGCTGAACTCGCGCATGCGGCGGGCGCGGAGATGATCGTCGGGGTGGACCCGATCTCCCTCGGCGTGCTCGCCCCGCCGCCGTCTTATGGCGCCGATATTGTGGTCGGTACCACGCAACCGCTAGGCGTCCACATGTTGGGCGGCGGCGGCCTGGGCGGGTTTATCGCGACGCGCGACGAAGAGCGCTACGCGCGTGAATATCCCACCTTGCTCGTGAGCCTGACCGGGACGAGCCGCCCCGGCGAGATCGGCTTCGGGCTGTCGCTGGCGGAACAGTCGTCGTACGGATCGCGTGAAAACGGCAAGGACTGGACGGGCAACTCGGTCTACCTATGGGCGATCGCCAACGCGGTGTATTTATCGCTGATGGGGCCGCAGGGTTTCGACGATGCCGGCAAGCTCATCACTGCCCAGGCCCACTATGCGGCGCAACGGCTGGCGAGCCTCCCGGGCGTCACGGTGCCGCTGTCCGGCAGCTTCTTCAAGGAGTTCGTGGTCGACTTTTCCAGGACCGGACGCAGCGTGGCATCGATCAATCACGCGCTGCGCGAGCGCGGCATCTTCGGCGGCCATGACCTTTCCACGGACCTTCCGGCGCTGGGCCAGAGCGCGCTTTACTGCGTCACCGAACTCCACGAGCGGCGCGACATCGACCGCCTCATCGATACCCTCAGCGAGATCCTGGACCATGACCACTAAGCCCGCACTGCGCCGTTATCACGCGGCTGTCTGGGACGAACCTATCGTGATGGAGATGTCGCGTGAGGGCCGGCGCGGCGTGGTATTTCCCGACATTGACGCGGTGGTTACCGGGCTTGTCGGCGATCCGCAGCAGCTGATCCCCGCCTCGATGCGCCGCTCCAAGCGCCCGGCGCTGCCGGAGATGTCGGAACCCGACGTGCTGCGCCACTATCTGCATCTGTCGCAACAGACGCTGGGCATGATGGGCATTTCGCTGTTCGGCACGTGCACGATGAAATACAACGCACGCCTGAACGAAGCCATCACTGCGCGCGACGAAGTTGCCGAACTGCATCCGCGACAGCATCCCGAGACGCTGCAGGGCACGCTGCAGATCATTCACGCGCTGGACCTCGCGCTGCGCGAACTGTCCGGCATGGACCGCTTCGTCTTCCAGGCGGCCGGCGGCGCGGACGCGGCCTACACGCATGCGTGCATCACACGCGCCTACCATGCGGCGCGCGGCGAGCTTGAGACGCGCGACGAAATCATCACGACCATCCAGTCTCATCCGTGCAATCCCGCGACTGCAGCCACGGCCGGTTTCAAGGTGATCACGCTGGCGTTGGAGGAAAACGGCTATCCGTCGGTGGAGGCGTTGAAGTCGGTCGTGTCGAAGCGCACGGCTGCGCTGATGGTCAACAATCCCGATGACATGGGTATCTACAACCCGCACATCAAGGAGTGGGTGCGGATCGTGCACGACGCAGGCGGATTATGTTTCTACGATCACGCCAACTTCAATGGCGTGATGAGCCGGATTCGCGCGCGCGAACTCGGCTTCGACGCCTGCATGTTCATGCTGCACAAAACCTTTGGAGGCCCGAAGGGCGGTGGCGGCCCCGCCGTCGGCGCGTATGGATGCAGTGCGGCACTTGCGCCTTATCTGCCGGGACCGCTCGTCGTCAAACGTGACGGCGCCTATCAGCTTGAGCCTGGCGCGGATGGCAGCATCGGCCGGGTGCGCGAGTTTTTCGGCAATGTGCAAACGGTCATCAAGGCCTATGCCTGGGTGCGGGCGATGGGCGCGGAAGGTATCGCGGCGGCGGCAGATTTGTCGGTGCTTGCGAACAACTACATGACCCGGGAACTCACGAAGATTCGCGGCGTGACCTGCTCGCATCCGCACATCGGCGCATGGCGCATGGAGATGACGCGCTTCAGCCTTGAGACGCTCGAAAAAGACACGGGCGTGACGGTATTCGACGTGCAGAACCGGATGGTGGATTTCGGCGTCGATGCCTTCTGGCTCGCACACGAACCATGGATCGTGCCGCAACCCTTTACGCCGGAGGCGGGCGAAATGTGGTCGAAGGAGGACATCGATACCTGGATTGCCGTGCTGGCGCAGATCTGCCATGAGGCATACACGACGCCGGAGATCGTTCGAACCGCGCCGCATAAGCATCCGGCAGGCCGTATTGACGGAGCACCGCTCGAGGATCCGTCACGCTGGGCAATGACGTGGCGCGCGCACCTGAAGAAGCGCGCACCAGCATAGAGGCGAACCTAAGAACTGAACGGTCCGCCGCCTGACGTGGCGGACCGTTCATGCTTCAACCCTTCCAGTGCCCTTCCGCCTTCAGTTCCCCGAAAACCTGATCGACCGCGAGCCGCGCACGCTTCACCATCTCGGCGATCTCGTCTTCCGATATGACGAACGGCGGCGAGAACGCGATGGAGTCGCCGTCCGGCAAGCCGCGCGTGATCAGGCCATTCGCCAGTGCTGCCTTCGCTACCCGCAAGCCCACCTTCAACGCCGGATCGAAGCGCTTGGCCGGATTGCGTTCGGCCACGAATTCGACTGCGCCGATCAAGCCAAAGCCGCGCACGTCGCCCACTGCCGGATGATCGGCGAAGGCCGCACGCAGGTGCTTGTGCATGACTTCGCCGCGCGCGCCGGCCTGCGCCACGAGATTGTCGTCTTCGATAATCTTCAGGTTGGCGAGCGCTGCGGCAGCGGCGATCGGGTGGCCGCTGTAGGTGAAGCCATGTCCGAACACACCCAGCTTGTCGCTGCCCGACACAATCGCGCGCCACACTTTCTCGGACACCAGACTCGCCGATAACGGCACGTACGCCGAGGTCACTCCCTTTGCAACCGTGATCAGGTCCGGCTTCATGCCCATGGCCTCGGTGCCGAACATCGTGCCAAGCCGGCCGAAACCGCAGATCACCTCGTCGGCGATCAACAGGACGTCGTATTTATCGAGGATCTTCTGGATGGCGGGGTAATAACCCTCGGGCGGCACGATCACGCCGCCGGCGCCCATCACCGGCTCCATGATCATGGCCCCGACCGTCTCCGGACCTTCGGCGAGAATGAGTTGCTCCAGATCGTTCGCGAGTTTCGCGACGAACGCCGCGTCACTCTGCCCCGGTTCTGCTTCCCACAGGCGGTGGGGCGCCGTGGTGTGCTTGATGAACGACAACGGCAGGTCGAAGCCGTTATGCAGGCCCGGCAAACCGGTCATGCCGGCGGTGACCACGGTCACGCCGTGATACCCCCGCCTGCGGGCGATGATCTTCTTCTTGAGCGGCAAGCCGCGCGCGTTGTTGTAATACCAGACGAGCTTCACCTGGGTGTCGTTCGCGTCCGATCCGGAGTTGCCGAAGAACACTTTTGACATCGGCACCGGCGACATCCCGATCAACTTCTGCGCAAGCAGGATCGGCGCATCCGTCGACATCGACGCGAACGTGTGGTAGTAGGCCAGCTTCATGGCCTGGGCGTGCATTGCATCCGCAATCTCGCGGCGCCCATATCCCACGTTCACGCACCACAGCCCCGCCATGGAATCGATGTAGCGCTTCCCGCGGGTGTCTTCCAGCCATACGCCCTCGCCCCCCACCATCACGAGCGGTCCGTTGCGTTCGTGATCGCTCAGCGCCGTAAACGGATGAAAAAAGAACTGCCGATCCAGATCGTTGAGATCGGGCGCGGGGCCCGTCACGGGAAAACTCATGAACATTCTCCAAGTGGGAACAGAAAAAGCGGGTAAGAAGTGCAGCGCGCTATATCGGCGACAATGACTCGCTGATATTTGTGCGCATTGCGTCATTTTGGGCGATATGAGAACATAAATCAACGAATCGAAATTGATCAAACGCCCAACTGAGGAAATTTCAACGATGCTGACACTCAAGGATCCGACTCTGCTCAAACAAGCGCTGTTTCACAATGGCGAGTGGATAGCTGATACAGGTGCGGGTTTTATCGATGTGGTGAATCCGGCAACCGGGGCGTCGATAGGCAAGGTGCCCAAGGCAACGCGTTCGATGACCAGCGCCGCTATCGAAAAAGCGCACAGCGTTTTGAAAAAATGGAGCGCACGCCCTGCGGCTGAACGTTCGCAAATCATCAAACGCTGGTTCGATTTGATTGTCGCCAACGCCGACGATCTCGCCGGCATCCTGACTGCGGAGCAAGGCAAGCCGCTGGCCGAGGCCCGCGGGGAAATCCTGTACGGCGCAGCGTTTTTCGAGTGGTATGCCGAAGACGCCAAACGCCTGCACGGCGAAGTGCTCCAGGCGCCGTCAGCCGGCCGGCGCATGCTGGTGCTGCGCCAGCCGATCGGCGTGTGCGCGGCAATCACGCCTTGGAACTTCCCGATGGCCATGATCCCGCGCAAAGCCGCGCCCGCGCTTGCCGCCGGCTGCACGATGGTGCTCAAGCCAGCCAGTGCAACGCCCTTTTCCGCACTCGCGCTGGCCGAACTCGCGCAGCGCGCCGGCTTGCCCGCCGGTGTATTCAGCGTGCTGACGGGGGCGGCATCGGCGATCGGCGACGAACTCGCGACACACCCCCTCGTGCGCAAACTGACCTTTACCGGCTCGACGGAAGTCGGCCGATCACTGATGCAGAAGGCATCCGGCACGATCAAGAAAGTCGCGATGGAACTGGGCGGCAACGCACCGCTGATCGTATTCGACGACGCCGATGTCGACGTCGCCGTCGCCGGAACCATCGCGTCCAAGTTCCGCAACATGGGGCAGACCTGTGTGTGCGCGAATCGAATCTACGTCCAGGCGGGCATTCATGACCGCTACGTCGAGGCGCTCACCCGCGCGGTCAACGCGCTGACGGTCGGTGACGGCTTCGAGCCGGGCGTCGCGCAAGGCCCATTGATCGACGAGCAGGCGGTGGCGAAGGTCGAGGAGCACGTCGCGGATGCGCTCGCGCTGGGGGCAAGAGTCGTGGCGGGCGGCAAGCGCCACGCACTGGGCCGGTCGTTTTTCGAGCCGACCGTGCTGACAGGCGTCACTCAGTCGATGAAAGTCGCGATCGAGGAAACGTTCGGCCCCGTCGCGCCCGTTTTCCGCTTCCACACCGAAGAAGAAGCGGTGGCTGCTGCGAACGACACGGAATTCGGCCTCGCCGCCTATTTTTTCACCCGCGACAATGCGCGCGTCTGGCGAGTCAGCGAGGCGCTGGAATGCGGCATCGTGGGCGTGAATACGGGCGCAACCTCCTTTGAGGGCGCGCCGTTTGGCGGGGTGAAGGCATCCGGCGTGGGGCGCGAGGGATCCATGCACGGCATCGAGGAATTTACCGAACTCAAATATGTGTGCATCGCGGAAATCTGCTGATAAGATTTGCACATTGCACAATTTGTGCGCCATGCGCCCACTGCGCTTATTTGAAGGGGAAGCATATGGCCGCATACGAAACGGCTCTGGATGACGACGATGAAGTACGCGACCGCGACTACGTCGGCTCGTTCGCTCGCGGACTGGAAGTCATCAAGGTATTCAACCGGCACATGCCGCGCCGCACGCTAAGCGAAGTGGCCGAAGCGAGCGGCATGACACGCGCAACGGTCCGGCGCTTCTTGCTCACGCTCGTGCGCGAGGGTTATGCCGAGACCGATGGCAAGTACTTCAACCTGAAGCCGAAGATCCTGGAAATCGGCTTTTCGGCTCTGTCGTCCATGAACATCTGGGATATTGCCCAGCCGATCATGAACGCGCTCTCGGCCAACGTCCAGGAATCGTGCTTTGCCGCCGTGCTGGACGGCGATTCGGTGATCTATGTCGCGCGGGCGGCATCGAATCGCATTGTGAATGTGGGGATTTCCATTGGCAGCCGGACTCCGGCTCATTGTGTATCGACCGGACGGGTATTGCTCGCCGCCTTGCCGGATGCCGAGTTTCAACAGTATCTGGAAGGCGCGAAACTGCAGAAATTCACGCCGAACACGGTGACGTCGAAGGTCAAGCTGCGGGAACTGGTGGAGGAAACCCGCTTGCGCGGCTGGTCGATCGTCGACCAGGAACTGGAGATCAGCCTGCGCTCCATTTCCGTGCCCATTCGCGACCGCGACGGCAAGGTCGTCGCCGCGCTCAACGTATGCTGCCCGGCCGAACGGGTCACGCCGCAAGATATCAGCACGAGGATTCTTTCGGCCATGCTGGAAGCATCGAAGGACATTACACGGGCGCTGCAAGCCTGATTGCCCCGTCCCCGCCCCATGAAACGGCACGCCTTGCGTGCCGTTTTTTTTCGCCCTTTTTTCATCCATTAGCCACCCTTTCCTGCCAGTTTTTAATGACGAGATGTTTACATGGCGAACTTTTGTGCGCTAATATCGATTCGACATCGCAAGACATCACTACCGGAGCCATCGTTCATGCAGTCGTCAGTGAAAGGTAAGGTCGTATTGGTCACGGGAGGCGGACGCGGCCTCGGTCACGCCATCGCAGCGATGTTTGCCGAACAGGGCGCGGTAGGTGTGGTTGCGGATTTGGCGTCATCCGCGCGGCTTGCCCCGCCGCCCGGCATGACGGCGCTCGATTGCGATGTGAGTTCCGAGGCGAGCGTGTCAGCGTGCGTGACGGCGACGCTCGAGCAATTCGGCCGTCTTGACGTCGTGATCGCGAATGCGGGACTCGTGCCGGGCTGGCGCACGACAGACAGCATCGACTTCGATGAATGGGACCGCGTCATGGCCGTCAACGCACGCGGCGTGGCGATCACGATTTCCAGGACCGCCAAGGTTTTGAGCGTCACGAAAGGATCGATTGTCGTGATGGCATCGATCAATTCGTTCGCGGCGCACGGGCGCCAGATGCTCTACACCGCGTCGAAGCACGCGGTACTGGGCATCGTGCGTGCAGCGGCACGCGATCTCGGTCCGCAGGGCGTGCGCGTCAATGCGCTTGCTCCTGGCCCGATCGCCACGAACGCGCTGCTCGATCGCATCCATCATCGCGCCCGCACGGGCGGCACAGACGCCGACACCGCGCTGCAGGAACTCGCGCACGCCAATTCATTGGGACGCCTCGCCACTGCGGCCGAAGTCGCGCACGCCGCGATGTTCCTGGCATCGGATAGGGCGAGCGGCATCACGGGCGTGCTGCTGCCCGTCGACGCCGGCCTGCAGTAGTCCCCGGCAAGTAATCCCGGCAAGTAATCCCGGCACGCAATCCCGGCACGCAATCCCGGCACGCAATACGCCGGCCTTTCTCTCGCTTCAGGTCATCACCGATGTTCAGTCTGGAAAACAAGACCGTGCTCGTCACGGGTGCGTCGAAAGGAATCGGCGCGGCAATCGCAACGGCGCTCGGCGCGGCCGGTGCGCATGTCGTGGCGCACTACGGCCATGATCGCGCGGGCGCTGAACACGCACTCGCCAGCGTGCCTGCGTCGCGCAAACATTTCGTGCAAGCCGACCTGCGCGATCTTGCCGGGACCGAGGCAATGTGGGATGACGCGCAAGCCTGGCGCGGACGACTCGACGTGTACGTCAACAACGCCGCGATCATGCTGTGGCACGGTGGTTTCGAAGCCGACGACGCCACCTGGGACGCGGTCTGGGAAGAAACGCTCGCGGTCAATGTGCTGGCGCCCGCGCGCCTGATCCGCCGGGCGGTCAAGCATTTCCTCGCCCAGCAAGGCGGCGTGCTCGTGACCATCTCGAGCTGGGCGGCGCAGCGCGGCGTAACCAACCCCGACACCATCGCGTATGCCGCGTCGAAGGCGGCTGTGCGCTCGATGACCCAGACCGTCGCGCGAGCACATGCGCGCGACGGCCTGCTCGCTTATGTGGTCGCACCGGGCGTGGTCCGTACGCAAATGTCAGAAGCGTTCGCGGCCACTCAAGGCGGCGAGGACAAGATCACAGCCACTCTCGCGATGGGCGAATGGGTTCCGCCCGAGGACATCGGCAACCTGGTCGCGTTCCTGGCCAGCGGCACCGCGCGTCACCTGAGCGGCGCCACCCTCGACGTCAACGGCGCGAGCTACGTGCGCTGAATAAGCCTCGAATAATGAGAACATAAGTGCGCCTCGCGCACATTTTCTTTGACAGTGTATTTTGATGCAGCGACAATTTTTTTGTGGAATGCCTGGAGTTCTGGCCGGGTTCAACCGTTTCAGATTCAGCCTGCCGTGCAACCCGGCAACCCGGCAACCCGGCATCCGCCGCCCAGATTTTCCCTTGCCCTTTCTGGAGAGTTCGCAATGTTTAGAGCAGTATTTCTCGTGCTGGCGGCGGTTGTCGCGACAATGACCGCCCAGGTATCCGAAGCCCGTACACTCGATCAGGTCATCAAGAGCGGGACGATTCGCATCGGCGTGAATCCGAATTTTCCGCCAATGAGTTCGTACAACGCGACCAACCAGCTTGCGGGTTTCGATATCGATATTGGCAACAAGATTGCCAGCACGCTCAACATCAAGGCTGAGTTCGTGCCGACCGAAACCGCGCAGCGCGTCCCGTTCCTCGTGTCCGACCGCATCGATATCTCGCTGGGCGCACTGACCCGGTCCGCCGAGCGCGCGCAGCTGATCGACTTCACCGTGCCGCTGCATACCGAGTCGATGTCCGTGCTGACCACCGACAAGATCAAGGCCACGAAATGGACGGACCTGAATTCGCCGTCGGTCACGCTGGTGGACATGCGCGGCAACTGGTCGGTCGACTACGTGAAGGACAAGCTGCCGAAGGCCAAGATGCTGCTGGTCGAGTCCATTGCGGACACGGTGCGCGCGGTCGCGCAAGGACGGGGCGATGCCATTGTCGAGAACATCGACTTCTTCCAGAATTTCACCAAGAATTACCCGAACATCAAGTGGCGGACGCTGAATGACCCGATCTTCGTGAACTACGACTGCATTGGGGTATCGAAGGGAAATTCGACGCTGAAAGACTATCTGAACGTGGTGTTGTATGACCTGCACTCGTCAGGTTTCGTCAACGACTCATGGCAAAAGGCGTATGGCACGCCGATGCAAAAACCGATCGTACCCAACCCGTATTTCTGAGCCGTGGCCGCGCGCCGGTTGCGGCGCACGGCCATATGACGCATGACAGCGCGTGCCCCGCCGGGCACGTCGTCGTTTGATCCGGATTGCCATGACTTACACCCTTCAATACGCCGACGTACTGCGCCAGTTGCCCTATCTCGCAACCGGCGCGGTGCTGACGCTCGAGATCGCCTTCGTCTCGTTCTGGCTCGGCAGCGCGATCGGACTCGCCGGCGCGCTCGGCAAGCTGCATGGCGGCGCGCTGGTACGCCGCCTGGTCGGCCTGTATGTGGTTGTGCTGACCAATACGCCCGCGCTCGTGCAGATCTTCTTCCTGTTCTACGCGTTGCCCGACGCCGGCATCACCCTCTCCCCGATGACCGCCGTGCTGATCGGCCTCACTCTGAACTCGGGTGCCTATCTTACGGATATCCTTCGTTCGGGCATCATTTCCGTGCGGATCTCGGAACTGGAAACTGCCGAAACGCTCGGCATGTCGCGCCTGCAGATGGTGCGTTATGTGATCCTGCCGCACGTCGCCAAGACCATCTATGCGCCGCTCTGCAACTTCTTTGTCTGGCTCGTGCTCGGCAGCTCGATTGGTTCGATCTTCGGCGTCGAGGAACTCACGGGCCGCGCGATCAACATCTCCAGCGCGAACATGCGCACCATTGAAACCTTCTCGGTCGTAGCTGCCATGTATGTAGCGCTGACCTTCGTCGCGTCGATCGCACTTGCGCTGACCGGCCGCTATGCCTTTCGCGTCAAAGCGAGGATCTTCTGATGCTCGACCAGATCATTGCGCAAATTCCCACGTTCTTCACGCGTTTCACGTTCGAGTTCCTGCTCGAGGCCATGGGCCGAACGCTTGCGATGACCGCCCTCGGTTGCGGCGTCGGCATTGTGCTCGGGGCTGTCATTGCCGTGATCCGCGGTACCAGGGCGGGTGTGCTTGCGCCGTTGCGTTTCGTGCTGACGGTGCTGGTCGAAGTGTTCCGGCGCATTCCCTTTCTCGTGAACCTGTTCATTGTCATGTTCGCGCTGCAGGGCTTCGGCTCGGACATCTCGCTTTTCACGATTGCAACGGTATCCATCTGCATCGTGGCGACCGCGTTTCTCTCGGAGGTCATTCGCGCCGGGCTTGAATCCGTGCCGCGCCAGCAGGTGGAAGCGGCCGAAGTCATGAACTTCGGCTTCCTGCGGACGCTGTTCCTGGTGCTGCTGCCGCAGTCGTGGAAAGTGATCCTGCCGCCCGCGTTCGCGTTCATGGTGATGTTCATCAAGGACACGTCGCTGGCGTCGCAAATGGGTGTGGTCGAGCTGACGTTCACAGGCAAGGTCCTGATGAACCGGGGCTTCTCACCTTTTCTCGTGTATGGCGCGGTCCTCGCCGCCTATTTTATTTTGTCCTACCCGCTAAGCCGTCTGGGTGCCTATCTGGAGAATCGCCTTGCCTCACCTCGCAGTCGAAAAACTCTCAAGCGCGTACGCTCAGCAACAGGTTCTCCGCGACATCACACTCTCGGTTGAACGGGGCGAAGTCATCAGCCTGATCGGGCCGTCGGGCTCAGGCAAGAGCACCCTGCTGCGCACGCTGGTCGGACTGATGCCGCCAACAGCCGGGCGGGTCGTGCTCGACGACGAACCGCTTGATTATTCGTCGCGTAAAAGCGTGCGGGCCGCGCGCGACAAGATGGCGATCGTGTTCCAGCAGTACAACCTGTTCCAGAACATGGACGTGCTGCGCAACGTCACCATCTCGCCCCTCAAGATCAAGAAGCGGCCGCGCGAGCAGGTCGAAGCAGAAGCGAAGGAGTTGTTGCGGCGTGTGGGCCTCGCGGAAAAACACGCGAGCTATCCCGACGAACTGTCGGGAGGACAGCAACAGCGTGTTGCCATTGCACGCGCGCTCGCGCTCAAGCCGGAACTCCTTCTGCTCGATGAAATCACGGCCGCGCTCGATCCTGAACTCGTGAACGAAGTGCTCGACACGGTGCGCACGCTGGCAGGCGAAGGCATCACCATGTTGGTCGTGTCACACGAAATGTCGTTCGTACGCGAAGTCTCCACGCGCGTGGTGATGATGGACAAGGGGCAGGTGGTGGAGATCGGCACGCCTGACAAGATCTTCAGCCATGCAAGCGAAGCGCGCACGCGGGACTTCGTCGGCAAGATACTTCGGCATCACTAAGTAAAAGCGACTAAAACTACCAGGGCGGTCAGGCGCTCGCCAGCAGGAACGGCGAGAGGTCAACATCGAAGGGAGCGGGCTTGCCCTGCACCAGGCTCGCAACAATCTGCGCCACCGCGGGGCCGGCGGTGAAGCCCATCCACGGGAAAAAGTTGATGAAGAAGCCGGGCGTGCCTGGCACTTCACCCAGGATCGGCTTCCAGTCGTCCGTGCCGTTCACCACAGCCGCCCAGGTCCGGATCACGCGCAGCGCGCCAAGCGCCGGCACCGTCGCCAATGCCACGGCCATGTTGCGCTGCAGGGAATCGGGATCCGTGCTGGGATAACCGCGGTTGTGCCAGCGCGCAGGCCAGCCGCCGCCGATCAGGACCGAACCCGCCTGGTTTTGCTTGAGCGTAAGTTTGTCGCCGGCGGAATAGACCAGGTGTGGAATCAACGGCGCGACGCGCTCAGTCACGGCAACCTGGATCGCAAAGCCCTGCACGTCGATTGAAATACCCAGCAACGCGGCGATCTTGCCCGCATCGGCGCCCGCCGCGTTGACCACGCGCCCGGCCCGAAAAAGCTCCGTCCCGGCCGATACCTCGAAGCCGTCGCGTATGGGCGCGATTCGGGTCACTTCGGCATGGCGCACGAATCTGGCGCCCAGCGCACGGGCCGCTCGCGCGTACGCAAGCGTCGCGGCAAGCGGGCTCGCCTTGCCTTCGTCCGGGCAAAATGCACCGCCCACGATTGTGTCCGAGAGATAGGGTGCCAGCGTCCTTACGTCTGCGCGGTCGAGCAAGCGGACCTCCAGACCTTGCGAGCGCTCCACCTCCGCCTTGGCGGCGATCGACGCCATCTGCGACGCGTCGGTCGCGACCAGCAAACCGCCCTTCAGGGACACTTCGAGATCGGCGCCGAGCGTCACGGGCAAATCGCGCCATACATCGATGGAATGACGCAGCAAGCCGATGGTCGGTGCGAACGTCCGGGCCCACTGCGGCCCGCGATTGACGAAAGGGTCATGCGGAATCTGCGCGTGCAGACTGCCCGCGTTCGAGCCGGATGCCTGCGTGTTGAGCTCGCTGCGCTCGAGCACGGTCACGGCCAGGCCATCGCGGGCGAGATAGTAGGCTGTCGCGCAGCCGGCGAGACCGCCGCCGATCACAATCACATCGTTCATCGGGTCAGCAAGTGGGATGTTGAAACGGTGTTACGTGGAGGAGGTGTCCGGAGCTTGCATGTTACGCCGCGCGAGAAAAAAGCCGAAGTTCTCGGGCAGCAACGCGTGCGGCGTCGGGTGACCCAGCGAGCGCGCCGCACGATACACGAAGTTCGGATCGGCCAGCAGTTCCCGCGCGATGGCCACCAGATCAGCGGAGCCTTCGCTGACAATCGTGTTTGCCTGGCCAGGCTCCGTGATCAGCCCCACCGCCATGGTCGGGATGCCCGCTTCACGACGAATCCGCTCTGCGTAGGGCACCTGATGCCCAGGCGCTTCCGGGCGCGTGGACCTCGCAACCGGGCCACGGATACCACCCGACGAACAGTCGACCAGGTCGATGCCAATGTCCTTCAGCCCACGTGCCAGTTCGATGGTCTCGTCAAGCGTCACGCCCCCCGCGCTTTCATCCACGCAGGACGCGCGATACCACACCGGCATCGCGTCCGGCACCGCTTGCCTGACCGCTTGCGCGGCGTCGAGGGCGAAGCGCGCGCGGTTCTCTGAAGTGCCGCCGTACCGGTCGGTCCTGCTATTCGATATCGGCGATAAAAACTCATGCAACAGATAACCATGCGCACCGTGCACTTCGATAAAGTCGAGACCCGCGCTAACCGCGCGCCGGGCGCTCGCCGCGAACGACCTGGCAATGCGGGCGATCCCAGCCTCGTCGAGCGCGGCGGGAATCGGCCAGCCTTCGGCATGGGCAATCGCCGAAGGCGCGACCGTTGGCCAGCCGCGTGGCGGAGATGCGCTCGCGAGCGGTCCCGCTCCGTCCCACGGACTGGCGGAACTACCCTTGCGCCCGGCATGCCCGATCTGCACACCGACCGAAATGCCCTGCCCGTGATAAAGCTCGGCCAGTTGCCGGAAGCCGTCTATCTGGCTGTCATCCCAAAGCCCGAGACAGCCCTCGCTGATGCGGCCGTCCCGCTCCACCGCAGTGGCTTCGATCACCGCGCCGCCCACGCCGCCGAGTGCAAAACGCGCGTGATGCGCGAGATGCCACGCATTCACCGCGCCTTCGACTGCGCGGTACTGGCACATCGGCGACACGACAATGCGGTTGGAGAAGGTGACGCCTCGCAAACTGAACGGCGTGAACAAGCGGATCCCGGGCATCGCCGGCTCAGCCCTTTTGCGCCGCGCACCGCGCGACATAGGCATTGATATCGTCAATGATCGAGACGATCTTCGCGCGCCGTTCCGTGCCCTCGCTGCCCAGCGCGGCGAACCTGGTCAGCGGTGGCCGTACGTCGCCGACCGGATAACCCTGCGACGCGGCCAGCGCCTTCGAATAGCATTGGTGTCCGTAGGTCGGATGACCCTCCGCGATGATGCGGTCGAAACTGGCAATCATCTTCTGGATGGTCTTGGCCTCCTCCAGTTCGCCCTCGACCAACGCGTTCCACAGCCGCGTGGAGGCCTCGGGGATGTAGTTCGCATACGGATTCACATAGCCGAGCGCGCCGAGCAGGAAACTCTCCACGGGCCGCTCGCCGGCAAACACGTTCATCACGCCTTCGGTCGCTTCGATCACGTCGTAGACCCGGCCGACGTCCATGCTCGCTTCCTTGATATAGCGGATGTTGTCGAATGCCCGCGTCAGGCGCGCCACCAGCTTCGCCGACATGTCGACGTTGGTCGTCACGGGGTTGTTGTAAAGCATGATCGGCAGCGACGTGGCCTCGGAGATCGCCCGGTAATACTCGAAGATCTCGTCGTCAGTCGGGGTGTAGTAATACGGCGGCGCGATCATGAAACCGTCTACGCCCAGCGCTTCTGCCTCACGGGTATAACGCACCGCGTTCGATGTCGACGCGTTCATGGTGCCGACCAGCACATCCATTCGCCCGGCCACATGCTTGACCGTCGCCTCTACATATTGAGTGCGCTCCTCGTCGTTGATGGTCAGGAACTCGCCAGTTGTACCCAGGATGATCACACCGGGAGAGCCCGCTTCTATTTGCCAGTCAAGAAAACGCCTGAGTGCGCCTTCATCGATCGACTCGCCGTCGGCGGTAAAGGGCGTCACGGTCACACCATAGCTGCCACGAAAAACTTTACTCACGTATCTCTCCGTTAAATCATTGAACGCTTGAGCGCAATGCGCACAGTTTTTATGCATGAGATCAAAGTTGGTTTTTTGTCTCCAACCTGCCTTCAAGCCCGTCCAGGACCGAATCAAGCCCTATGCTTGCCCTATATCGGTAAAAATTGATCTGCGTGTTCAGTGGGTTTACACCAATTTCCCAAAAATTTCACAAAATTCCAACATTCAATTTTGTTCACATGGCGTCTGAATGTTAGCATGGCGCACGCTTTGTCACAAAGCGCGTACGTCAAAAAATGTTCCGATGCAGCGCGCACCGTGGCGACTGCGGGACGTGCAAACCACGTGGGCAGGCAGCACGATTCAGGCAAATCTTCGCCAAACTTCGCAACAGCCGCGAAGAAACTGCTTCGTACTGCAAATTTTCAGCAGCATCAATTCAGGGGAGTTGAGTGGCATGAGAACTATCAGGCGGATCGCAGCGCTTGTGGGCGTTGCAGCAACGGGTTTGGCTCACGCGCAGAGCAGCGTCACGCTGTATGGCGTGATCGACGTGGGTCCCACGTTCGTGAGCAATGAAGGCGGTGCGCATAACCTCAAGATGGACGACTCGATTGCCTCGGGCGACCGGTGGGGTCTGAAGGGAACCGAGGATCTTGGCGGCGGGCTCAAGGCGATCTTCACCCTTGAAAACGGGTTCGATGCTCTGAACGGCCAGCTCCGTCAGGGGGGACGCGAATTCGGCCGGCAGGCATGGGTCGGTTTGCAGAACGAGTACGCGGCCATCACTATCGGCCGCCAGTACGACTTGATCTACGACTACACCGCCAACTATGCGATGAGCGCCTGGGCCAGCGGCTATGCCACGCATCAGGGCGATCTGGACCGCATGGGCTGGGAGCGCCTGGATAACGTGGTCAAGATCAAGAGTGCGGATTTCCACGGGCTGCAGGGAGGCGCAATGTATTCGTTCGGCAATGTGGCGGGCAGTCTTCATCAGCAAAGCGCATGGTCCGCGGGCGGGCAGTACAACCACGGCGCGTTCTCGGCCGGCGCGGTGTATCTGCGCATGAACAACCCGTTCGGTTCGAACGCGATCGATCCTTACGCCTCCATGGGCGTCTCCAGTTTTCTGGGCCAGACCACGGCGACACGCAACCCCGTCACCGGGCAAGTCACCGACCTGTTTGCGAGCACGCCCCTGCAGATCGACAGCCAGAGCGTGCTTACGCTTGGCGCAAGCTACGTCATGTCGAACGTCACGTACGGTGTCGCGTACTCGGACGTCTGGTTCAAGGGGTTTGGCCGCACGTCGGCGCTGCGCACCTACGATACGGGCGCGTCGTGGCAGATCACCCCATCTTTCAATGCGGCAGCGGGTTACTTCTACTCGACCTTCGAAGGCCATCACTACAACGAAGCCAGCCTCGGCTTCGACTACGCGTTCACCAAGCGCACCGACGTCTACCTGCAGAGCTCTTACCTGCGGGCGTCGTCGGGTGTGGACGCTGTTCAGGGCTTCCTGTTCACACCGTCAACCACCAGCACGCAGACCAGCGTGCGGATTGGCCTGCGTCACCGCTTCTGATAAAGAAGCGCCGCGCGACTTTCGGGTCGTGCGGCGCGGCGGATTGCTTCCCGGGTCGACATTCAGGCGAGGCCCGGGTTCAGGCATTCACGAGCGCTTATTGCGCGGTCATTGCGCGGTCAGAAGCCGAAGCTCTTCCGCCTGAAAACGCATCGGCGAATAGGGTCGCATGTCGACGCCCGGGTCGCGGCCGGTCATCAGGTCTGCTACCAATCGCGCGGTCAGTGGCCCCAGCGTATAGCCGGCATCGCCGGGAATGGCCGCATGCAATCCGGGCAATCCAGGCATCTCGCCGAGCACGCCCCGGCCATCGACTTTCGAATTCATGCCGGCCCACGTCCGGATGATCTGCAGCGACCCGAGCGCCGGCACCATGAACTGCGCCAGCGATACATTGCCGATCACGCTGGCGGGATCGACAACGGGATAGTCGGCGCCTGCCGCGAGCTTCGCCGGCCACCCGCCGCCGATCACGACCTGCCCCGTCGATAATTGCTTGAGTGTGATGGACCGCTCGGCGTGCTGCACGAGATGCAGGATCAGCGGCGGCGCGGCCTCGGTAATATTCATGTGCAGCGGCTCGGGATCCACCGGCAGGAAGGTCCCTGCACTATCCATCAGCGCGCGCGCGCCGGGGCCCGCCGCAACGGCGACTTGTCTCGCATCGAGCGCGCCGAGCGACGTGGTCAGCGCGAAGCCCGAGCCGGCAGGACGCAGTTGGTTGACCTTGCATTGATCGACAATGGTCACGCCCATGCGTGACGCCCACGCCCTGATCTGGGTGTTGCACTTGAGCGGATTGAGCTTGCCTTCGTTGGCGCACAACTCGGCGCCGAACGCGGCGGGGCCAAGATACGGCGCAATGCGCTGCAGGTCGGCGCGCTCAAGGAGTTCGACTTCGAGGCCCAGCTCTCGTTCACGACGGCTTTTGGCCACGAGGAAATCGAACTGTTCCGGCGTCTCGGCGACCATCAGGCCACCCGACACCTTCATTTCGAAATCCGCGTTAATGGCTCGCTCGAATTCCCGCCAGTACTCGACCGCTTTCGGATAAAGCGGCAACTGCTGTTCAAAACTGGCCACGCGCTCGGGAAAGAGCCGCATGAAACGACTCTGCATCTGCACATGAAGGCTGCCGGCATTCGCTGTCGACGCGGCAGAGCCGCCGGCATCGAGCAGCATGACGTCCCGCCCGCGCTGCGCGAGAAAACCGGCCAGGCACAATCCGACAATGCCCACGCCAATGACTGCGACATCGGTTTGCCGGCGCGGCAAAGCGCCCATCGTGGGATCGTTCATGAATCGTCGCCGTGGCCGGCCAGTTCCGCAATCGATACCGGCTTGACTGGAACACGGGGGGCAAATCCGGACATCTCGTCGCGCGAACGGCCGAAGCGTTCGCAGACGATCTCGTCGAGAACGGGCGCGCAGTAACGCCCCTGGCAGCGTCCCATGCCGATGCGCGTACGCCGCTTGATCGCGCCGACCGTACTCAGGCCCTCGTCGAGCGCTGCGTCCAGCTCGCCGAAGGTGACTTCCTCGCAGCGGCAGATCACGGTGTCGCCGCAGCGTTCCTTCGGAGCATTCAGCGGACTTGCATAGACAGTCCAGAGCGCTTGCTGGAAGCGGCGCTGTCTAGCCAGATCGGCAACTGCGCGATCGCGTTCGCCGGCGAGTGGACCTGCGAGCGCATGGCCCAGCGACACCGCAACCGCCGCGCCGACGACCGAGCCTTCCGCAAGCGCCGCCTTCGCTCCGCCAAGACCCGTGCAATCACCGAGCGCATAGACGCCCGCGACGCTGGTCAGGCCCGTGTCATCGCGGCGTGTTGCAAGCTGCCGCCGATCGGTATCGAAGTCATGCGTGCACCCAAGCGCACGCAGCAGTTCGTTGGCTGGCTCAAAGCCGTAACCGAGACAGACGATATCGACATCAATACGCGGCGCAAGCGTCTCGCCCGACACACGTGCAAGGGTGACCGACAGCCCGCTCCCGGTTTTCTCTATGGCCTCGATCACAGTGTCATTGATGATGTGCACGCCGTTGCGCTTCACCATCCGGCTATAGCCGACACCCTCGGCAACGAGCCCGGGCGCCGCGAGAGCCATCGTGACGAGCGGGCCCAATGTGGCCAGTCCAGGCCGCGGCGCCGCTTCAACCACAGCCGCGACGCTCGCACCGCCGCTCAGGAGCTCAGCCGCGAGTTGCAGGTTGAGCGGCCCGTTGCCCGCGATCAGCACGCGCTTGCCAGGCAGGCGCCGTGACGTGCGCCACAGCGTTTGCGCGGCGCCGGTCGTCATCACGCCCGGCAGCGTCCAGCCCGGTACTTGCCAGCCGCGCTCGTAGGCGCCTGTCGCGACAATGCACGCTGCGGGCCGGAAGCGGATCGACCGTCCACGTACCGTCGCGATGAACTCCTTTGGCTCGAACGCGCCCCAGACCAGCGCGTCGTGGATGATCTCCACGCCCGCCTTGCGCGCCGATTCGATGAGCGCCGCGCCCCGGCGATGCTGCGCGTCGGGAGGCGCGATCCCTGGTTCCGACGCCGATGCGGACGCCGACACCCCCAACTGCTTGTAGTACTGGCCGCCGGCCTGACTGCGTTCGTCGAGCACGGTGACCTGCACGCCGGCCCGTTGCGCGAAGAGCGCGGCGGACAATCCACCCGGCCCGGCGCCGATCACAAGCAAGGCGGGTTCGCGTATTTCAGGTTCAGGCGAGCCGGCGTAACTGCCCGAAGCGGACGCCGTCACCGGCGGCAGTGGGCGTGCGTGCACGCCGCGCCGGACGGTGACCGGCTTCTCGATCTTCGTCATGCACGCGCGGCGATTCGCGACGCCGTCTATTTCGACGAGGCAATCCTGGCATACGCCCATTCCGCAGAACACGCCGCGCGGCTGACCCGAGACGGTGGTCCGGAACTGCTGCACACCATGCGCGATGAGCGCCGCCGCCAGGGTTTCACCGGCCCGGGCGTGAAGCGTCTCGCCGTCGAACTGGATAGGAATCGTTTGGGTCATGGTCGATCAATGGGTACATCAGCAAGCATAAAACAAATGATCCGGCTCAAAGCGACGGCTCCAGCCGGGTGTTCAAGACAAGTTCGGCCACGGTCGCATTGTTCGGCAGCGACAACAAGAAAGCGATCGTATCCGCGACAGTTTCCGGGCGCAGCCGATCGGCCACGGGACTTGCGCTGGCAAAGTGCGCGATCAGTTCTGTATCCACCGCGCCGGGACACAGCGCGGTCGCGCGCACACCACTCTCCCAGCCGTCGAAGCGCGCCGCGTGCGTGAGCGCCATCACGGCGTGCTTCGTCATCGAGTAGCCGATGGAATCCGTCGGCCGATACCGCTTGCCATCGGTGGAGGCCACGTTGATCACCCGGCCGCGGCCGCCCATTCTCAGCGCGGGCATCGCGGCGCGAATCGTGCGGAACGGCCCCTTCACGTTGACCTCCCACATCTGGTCGAGCGCGCTTTCGTCGCCTCGTTCAAGCACTATTTCGAGCAGGATGCCGGCGTTGTTGATCAACGCATCAATACGACCGAAGCGCGCCAGTGTCGCCGCGACCCACGCGGCGGGCGACGCGGCGTCGAACGCATCGTAGTGCCCGACCAGCACGCGCGCCGTATCTGCCGCGAGCGCCGGATCGACGCTCGCTGGATCGCGTACACCGAGCGAAAGCGTGTACCCGTCGTTGTAGAGACGCTGCGCGATAGCTGCGCCGATACCCCTGGACGCACCCGACAACATGACCACGCCGCGCTCTTCCCCGTTAGCTTGAGTCATCAAAAGAGCCCTTGATAGACACCGCCGTCGTTGACAATGTTCTGCGCTGTCATGAAGCCGTTCTGGGCGCTGCACAAGAACGCGATCAGGTCGCCGCACTCGGACGGGTCCGCAAAGCGTCCTGCCGGACAGTGGCTCAACCGGTCCGCGACTATTGCTTCATAGCTTGTGTTGCCGCGTGCCGCATGACCGTGCAGGTTCGTGATCAGCGCGTCGGTTTCGAAGAGTCCGGGGCACACGCTGTTGATCACCACGTTGTGAGGAATCAGCTCGCGCGCCATGGCGGCAATCGCGCCGGCGAGCGCGAGCCGCGCCGCGTGACTAGGCCCGAAGCCGACCTGTGGAAATTTGATAAAGCTCACCGACATGTTGACGATACGGCCAAAACCGCGCTCGCTCATACCCGGCACGACAGCGCGGATGAGTTCGAGCGACGAAAAGAAATGCGCTTCCATCCAGCCGTCCCACGCCTCACGCGTGATCGTCCGGAAGTTATCGGGGACCTGGCGAATCCCGGGATTGGCAACCAGGATATCCACGACCCCGGCCTGTTCGAGCACCTCGGCACGTCCTTGCGCGGTGCTCAGATCAGCGCTGACGGTCGCGACATTCACACCGGTTTCGGCAACGAGCTGGCGCGCAGCAGTTTGAAGTGTTTCCTGTGAGCGCGCGACCAGTGTCAGGTCCACACCCTCCCGCGCAAGCGAACGCGCCGCTGCCAGTCCCAGCCCCTTGCTGCCGCCGCACACCACCGCGCGACGGCCTTCGATACCTAGATTCATGATGTCTCCGCAGGCCGGCATACCGCATGCCGGCTCGAATGAGGTTTGTCTTGCACCGGTCTTCAGGCCGGCTTTGCGAACGAGGCTGCCAGCAATCGCGGCGGCACCTTGAAGCGGCCGGCGACATCGCGCCACTGCTCGCGCACCGTGGTGATCTCGGCGGTGTCTCCGGCAACCAGCACCGTGGCCGGCAGCAATTGCGCGTTGTAGCGCGCAGCACCGGACTCCGTGTATCCGCCGGCGTCCAGGAACGCAACAAAATCGCCGCGGGCAAGCGGCGGCATCATGCGGTCCGCGCCGATTTCATCGGAGTTGCACAGCGGTCCGACCAGATCCACGTGGTCCGTCGCGTCACGCGCCGTGTCATTCACCGCTACCGCGTGGTAGTACCAGTCGAGGGCGGACGCCCAGGAAAGATGATTCGTCGACAAGTCGAGGTTCACCCATTTCTTCGACGCCCCTTGCTTGATCGCGCCTACTCGGCCGACGGCGACACCCGAAGGCCCCGAGATTGCGCGGCCCGGTTCGATCCGCAATTTCGGCAGCGGCAAGCCCAGCCGCTCCGCTTCCTCGCGGATCGCCGCAGCGCAAAGGCGACCATAGATCTCGGGCGTAGGGGCTGCGTTGTCATCGATCTGCGAACGCGGCCCGGTGCCGTACCATTTTCCGAAGGTCCAGCCCCCGCCAATATCGATGCAGGGCGGCGTCCAGCCGGTTTCATCGCGCAGGAAGCCGGACCAGGTGATCATCTCGCGCGCCATGATCGCGAAGTTCTCGGGATCGTTCGACATGCGGCTCAGGTGGAAATGCGTTTCCTTCAGTTCGATGTTTGGCATCTGCTGCGCGCGCTTCACGATCTCGACCGTCTGTTCGCGCGTCATGCCCCACTTGGTGGAATCGCTTTGCTCCTTGAGCGTGCCGGGGCCGTGCATGGCAACGCCCGTGCGTCCCGCCAGCGGCAGCAGGTCCAGCTTCAGCCGGATGCCTATACTGACCGTCTTGCCGAGCCTGCTTGAAATAGCGTCGATGCGATCCAGTTCGTCCATTGCATCGATATTCACGCAGATGCCGTTGGCGATCGCCATCTCGAGTTCTTCGTCCTGCTTGTTCGAGCCGTTCAGCACGAGCTTCTGCGGATCAGTGCCCGCCAGCAGCGCGATATACATCTCGTTCACGCCGAAGCAGTCGCCTCCCGCCCCCTCCTGGTTAAGAATGTGGCGGATGGCAAGGCCGTTGTTCGACTTGTTGGCAAACAGGATTTCAACCTGCGGATAGTCGGCGAGAAAGCCGTCGCGAAACGCGCGATACCGGTCACGCAGCTCGTTTTCCGAAATGATGTAGAGCGGGGCGCCATGCGTCTGTGCAAGCGCCTGCACGTCGCAGCCGTCGACCCATAGATTGCCGTTGGAACCTATGCCGATGTACTTGCCGTATTGCACGGAAAAACCGCAGGGGTTTGCAGCCGTTCGTTCTGTCATTGCCTTCTCCTTGCTGAAGTCTGGTGTCTGAGTCCGCTGGGGTCCGCGCTACAGCAGACCTTCGGCCTGCAAGCCGGCCGCGAGCGCATCGCGCTGGGCGGCGCCGAGCGAACGCAGCGGCGCGCGCGGCTTGCCGCCGCCGGGAATGTCCAGCAGGTCCATGGCGGCCTTCGTCGATGGATAAAGCGTGCGGCCATCGCTCGTGAACAAATCGGTCAGGCGGCGCCCCATGGCCTGGAGGCGCGCGGCGAGCGTGGTGTCGCCATCGCGTGCGGCTTCAAAGAGCATTTGGCCGCCCTCGTCCCACACATTCGGGAAACAATCGATCACGCCATCCGCGCCCAGTTGCACCGCCGGGACGCCAAACACCGAGGACGGCCCGCAAAACACACGCAGGCTGTCGCGCACCGCCAGGAAGGTGCCGTAGAAGTTGTTCCAGTCGCCCGAGCTTTCCTTGACGGCCACCACGCGCTCGAGCTGGCCCAGACGCGCGACCAGCTTCGGCGTCAGGTAGTTCACCGCGTTGCCGGGAATGTTGTAGAGCATGACCGGCAAGCCGATGCGCGCAGTGACATCGGCGTAGTGCGCGTGGATTTCATCGTCGGTCAGTTTGACGAAGTAAGGCGGCAGGATCAGCGCACCATCGCAGCCCGCCTTTTCCGCCTGCAATGTCAGCGCAACGGTGTCTTCCACCCCGATCATTCCCGTCCCGGCGATCAACGTGCCGCGTGTGCCGATCACCGCTTTCGAGCTTGCGAAAAGCCGGGCGCGTTCTTCGGCGCTCATCGCCCAGAATTCACCGGTGCATCCGCCTACCACCACCCCCGTCGCACCCAAGGCGAGATGGCGATCAATCACATCGCCCAGTTCGCGTTCGTCGATCTTGCCGTTGTCGTCGAACGGCGTCGTGATGGCCGGCATGGCTCCGGACCAGCTCACACTATCTCTGTTCATGCAAAAATCCCGTAGTCGTAAAGAAATTGTTCAGGCTGCGTCGCGCGTGCGCTTGATCGACGTGACGTTCTTATCGTCACGGTTCTGGCGCAGGCCGCTCTTGCGCGAAAACACGTGCACGCGCGCGAGCGTCACGTCAAACGGCACGTCCTGGCCCGCGCGAAGCTCGGCCGCAAGCGGCACGTCGCTCGCAATGCGCGTGCACAGCGTCGCGCCGCCGCAATCCATCAGCACGATGGATTCATGCCCGGTCGGCTCGACCACCTTGACGCGCGCGCTATGGATTCCACGACCAAGCACGATGTCCTCGGGCCGCAGGCCGATCGCCACCTCCCGGTCCGCGTCCGTTTGAAGCGCTGCATGCGGCACGCGCAGGGAAAGCCCGCCTGCGCGCACGGCAAAGCCGCTGTCATCGCGCTGCAGGTCGCCATTGACCAGCGACATTGCCGGCGTGCCGATGAAGCCGGCTACAAACTGGTTCGCCGGGCGGTAATATATTTCGTCGGGCGTGCCGAACTGCTGCAGCACGCCGCCATTCATCACGGCGATACGCGTGGACATGGTCATCGCCTCGAGCTGATCATGCGTGACGTAGACGGTGGTCGTGCCAATGCGCTGATGCAACTCGATCAGCTCGGCGCGCATGTGAGCACGCAGCTTGGCGTCGAGATTCGACAGCGGTTCGTCCAGCAGGAACACCTTGGGTTTGCGGATCAGCGCCCGGCCGAGCGCCACGCGCTGCTGCTGCCCGCCTGAAAGCTGTTTCGGCTTTCTCGCCAGCAACGGTTCGAGTTGCAGCAACTGCGCAATATGGGTCAGCATCGCCGGCCATTCGCGCTTCGGGATGCCGCGCTTTTTCAGCGGATAGACAATGTTCTCCGCTACCGTCAAATGCGGATATAACGCGTACGACTGGAACACCATCGCTATGTCGCGTTTGGCCGGCGGCAGTTCGTGCACTTCCTCGCCGCCTATGTGAATCGCGCCGCTCGTCGGCTGTTCCAGCCCGGCGAGCATGCGCAGCGTGGTCGTTTTTCCACAGCCTGACGGCCCCAGCAGGCAGACAAATTCGCCATCGCGAATATCGAGGTCGAGCGACGGAATGGATACCACGTCGCCAAAGACCTTGCGTACGTTCTTGAAACTTACTGCTGCCATGGATCTGCTCCGGAATGCGTGATCATGATGTCGTGCGTGATGTTGCGCATGAGGTCCCTGAACGCTCATCCCTTCACGCTGCCCGCGCCGAAGCCGCTGGTCAGGTAGCGCTGGAGGAAAGCGAAGAAGAACAGCAGCGGCACGCTCATCATCACGGAGGCCGCCATCAGCAGCGACCACTCGATGTTGAACGACGACACAAGCATGTTCATTACTCCAGTGGTCAGAGGACGGGTTTCATCGGTGTTGACCATGACAAGCGCGTACAGGTACTCGTTCCACGCAAGGATGAAGGTGAACAGCGCGGTCGAGATGATGCCTGGCAGCGCCTGCGGCAGGATTACGTCCATGAATGCGCCGAGACGGCTCGCCCCGTCCACCAAGGCTGCTGCTTCAAGGTCTTCCGGAATGCCCGCCATGAAAGAACGCAGCAGCCACAGCGCATACGGCAGCGCGAACGTGGTGTACGAGATGACAAGACTCGTCAGTGTGTTCTCCAGCCCGAGCTTCACCATCATCAGGTAGAGAGGTATGATCAGTACAACCGATGGCATCAGGTAAGTGCAGAGTACCGCGATGGCAATCGTCTCGCGCCCCCGGTACTTGAAGCGCGCAAGACTGTAGCCGCCCAGCGTTGCAACCACCATCACCACCACGGTCGTTGCCGCTGACAGCACCACGGAGTTCCAGAAATAGCTGAGAAAAGGCGTGTCTTCCAGCAGCCGCTGGTAGTGCTCAAACGTCACGTGCTCAGGCAGCAACTTGATCGGGAACACAAACAATTCGCTTTGCGGCTTGATCGACGTGAGCAGCATCCAGATCAGCGGAAACACCATCAGGATCACGATCACCCAGGTGATGACCGATGCCGGCAGGTTGGTTTTATCGGCTCGCATCCTGGCTCCTTGTGCGTTGCGAACGGTAAAGATAAGCCGCCATCAGCACACCCATCACTACCATCATGCCGACCGCCGATGTGGAAGCAGTGCCCATCTGGTTCAGCCCGAAGGCTTGTTGATAGACAAGCAGCGGCACCGAGCGCGTCTGATTGACCGGACCTCCCCCCGTCATCAGGTACAGCAGGTCGAACTCCTTGAAGTCCCAGATGATTCGCAACAGGATCACTACGCCCAGGACTTCCCTGAGTTGTGGCAGCGTTACATCGAAGAAACGGCCGAAGGGTCCGGCGCCATCCATGCGGGCGGCTTCGTAAAGCGACAAAGGTATGGTCTGCAAGCGCGCCAGCACGGCAATCACCACGAACGGGAA
This sequence comes from Caballeronia udeis, assembly GCF_001544555.2. Classification (GTDB taxonomy): domain Bacteria; phylum Pseudomonadota; class Gammaproteobacteria; order Burkholderiales; family Burkholderiaceae; genus Caballeronia; species Caballeronia udeis. The sequence continues at coordinate 62,546 of NZ_FCOK02000043.1, forward strand.
ATACTTCCATGTCCCAACCAGCACAATGCTGATCATCGCGTTCGGCATCTGCCCAAGCCAGTTGACCGGCGCGTCGACAATATGCAGCTCCAGCAGGACCTGGTTCAGCAAGCCATAGAGATCGTTGAACAGCCAACGCCAGACAAGTACCGCCACGACAGTGGAGACGAAATACGGAAACAACACGAGGCTGCGGGCCGCCGACCGGAACATGATCTTCTCGTTAAGGAGCAGCGCCATGCCGACGCCGCAGAGAATCTGCAGGACGAGCGTTGACGTCGTCCAGACAATCGTCACCCACAGCGAGAACCAGAAGGTAGACGAGCCCAGCATGTCCCGATAATTGGCGAGCCCCACGAAGGTGGATTGCTGTGTCGGCGTATACACCGCGTTGAGGGAGAGCCACAACGCGTAAAGCAGCGGATAAACAATTGTTGCGATCAGCAACAGCACCGCCGGTGCGATCAGCAGAACGCCGAGCCGGCTGTAAGTCGACTCGAGGGATCGAATGCCCATGCCGGGCAATGAAACTGTAGCCATGCGTTTTCCGTAACGTGTCCGTCCATGACTGCACAAGCCACGGACGGTGAATGGCGTAAGAGCGCAACGAACACTGCCTGCTGGTGGCAGGCAGTATCGCGTTCAGGCTTTCATCAGCGTTTCAAGCTTCTTCGCTGTTGCGCCGACGACGGACTTGGGAGGCTCGTTGTTCAGTACGACTCGCTGGACCATCTCGGCCAACACATTGCTCGCCACAATCTCGTTAGCACGACGATTGGGTTTGTGAGCCGGCGACTCGTAGCCGAGATTGTGACCCGACGCAGCCGCAGCCGACATGAGCTCCACTTCTTTAGGATACTTTTTGATGATCGCGTTACTGGTGTAGCGCGGGTCCGAGGCAATCGTCTTCAGCACCGGCAGGAGGTGCGCTGGTGCGCCGAGCAACTCGGAAATGTAGCCGGCCGGATCGAAGAGGTATTCCGCGAACAATTTGGATGACGAAATATTTTTCGCCTTCTTAGGGATGAAGACGCAGGGAAAGTCGTTATAAGTCCATGCCGGCACCGACTTCGAGATCGTCGGGTAGGTCGAGCACGTCACCGAATCGGCAATCCCGGGGTTCTGCGTTGCAATGTTGTCGAGTACGCGGCCACCGTAGATCCCGGTCGCGGTCGAGCCGGAGACAAAGGCGGTCAAGCTTTCGCCCCAGCTATAGCCCGTGGCGCCGGGCGGACAGAATTCGCGCATCGATTTATAGAAGTCAAGTGCGTCGAGCGTCGCCTGACTGTCGACAGCAACCTGCAAATCCGGCGTGAATACCTGGCCGCCTGCCCGATGGATGAAACCGAGCATGATCAGCGACGTCATGCTGTTCAGGCCGTACGGCAGTGGCGCACCATAGATTCGCCCGCCCTGCATCTTCTTGCAGGCCGTGCGCAATTCGTCCCAGGTTTCCGGCATCTTGTCGACGCCGGCCCTCTGCATCAGGTCGCGCCGGATCCACATGACATCCGCCGCAGTATTTGCCAGGCCTGTGGCGCACAATTTGCCGTCGGCGGTCTTGAAGACATCGTTTGCGTTCGGATAGTACTTGTCGAGGCCCACGGCTACGGCGACGTCATCGACAGGTTCAACCAGGCCATCAGCAAAATACGTCTGAGCGGCATACGACGGCAGGTGCGTGATGATGTCCGGCACCTGATTCGCTGCGAACGCCGCAGCTAATTGTGCGGGATAACCCTCGTCGGACGTGGCTTCGAACACAACTTTGACGCCCGGATGCGTCGCCATGAAACCAGCGATCTGCGCCTTGTAAGCCTTGAGTTGGTCCGGCGCGGCTTGCGTCGACCACCAGCGCAATGTGATGGGCTCCGCGCCGAAGGCGCTTCGACCGAATGGCAAGCCTGCTACCGTCGCCGATACGCCGGCCGATGCGGCCAACTTGAGCAGGCGGCGCCGCTTTGCCGAATGACCTGCTGACTTCTCCCCGCGATCCTCGTTAAACGTCATGCCACCCTACCCCCGTCAATTGTGTGCGCCTGTCGCACCGATGTGCGTATTTATACCCGATCATAAATCGCCGAACAACGCCTGTTTGGGCTTTTGGACGCGGTTTTTTGAAATTATTTTCTTGCATTTGGATTTATGTTCGTAGGGCGCACACTGTTTCTGGTTCATTTTCTTCTCATGAGGCGCAAGGCTAGTTCGCGTCTGTCCTTGTCGCGTCAGCGAGCGCGCAAGGCCAAGCCGCGCGTGACGCGCTTTCTACAGGAGGATCTTTGGCAAGCCGTTAAAACCTCGATCGACGCGATGTCGCGTGACACCGCACGGGCGCAGGAGCACTACACCCGCGTACGTTGCCTGATATCGCTCTTGTAATTGCCGGGTCTGTGCATTTCGGAAGTCGCGAGCAAACCGATGGGGGGATTTTTAGACGGCAGGACCGCGACGGCCGGGACCGCCGGTGGCTAACGGTGACAAGGAGGGTTTGTTGCCGGCGACGACCGAACTGACGGCGGAGTTGACCCGCTATTGCCGGCACCATGTTAATTCGTATTCCTTATTCTCGTTGATCCCTGCTCCATACCCTGCCTATTGAACTGGACAACATTCGAGATGGAGGGCGCAGCGATCTCGTCTGATAGCAAGCCTTTGCGGCCTTCGCTAACGACCGGACAAGACCACCGCGATACATCGCCATCCGCTCTTTGAGTACCAGGCCTATTGGCGTACAGGTGGGATTCCGGTGCGGTTAGGCGCTCTAGGATCCGGACTCTCAGTTGTTCTCGTGCCGTTGCTTCGCATACTGCTGATTATGCCGTCTGTGCCTTTCGTGAGGCCCGCGCCAGCTCGCACGTCATCGCCGGCAGCGACGCCCGGCGGTGCGCCCATGCCATTGCCGCTTTGAACGAGCGCTGCGTTCCCGACGTCGGTCACGCCGCCTCCTGCTTGCGCGTAGCACTCGCCTGACATAGCGATAACTAAGACTGAAAAAACTGAAAAACAGATCTTCTTTGTCGCGACTATCATTTTCGACTCCAAAAAACCTTATTGCCTTGCGCATCGGATGCGAGCGCAAGAGGTGAGCCAGGCGCATGAAGCCAGGGGGCTACCGGCGCCCCCCGCCGCCTCCGTGAAAACCGCCTCCTCCAAAGAATGCGCCTCCTCCGTGAAAACCGCCCCCTCCATGAAAGCCACCCCCGCCATGAAAACCGCCTCCTCCATGAAAGCCGCCGCGGAAGCCTCCGTGCGGTCCGAAGTGGACATGATCCATATGATGGAAGTGATGAAACCGATCGACGAAGATGAACGAGGCGCCGAAGCCGAACGCCACAGGCGGCCCATAAAACCACGGGTCGTAATAGGGATAGTACGGATACGGGGGCGGCGGGGAAACGTCACCCGTATCGAAGCTCGCGTCCTGCTGCTGGATCTGCCAAGTGCCGTCGGGCTGCTTGCACGCGAGGCCCGATATGTTCTGCGTGGTGCCATCGATATCCGCCGTGCCGTTGACCATGCGGCACGTGGGCGACACGGCCGATGTGGTCGTCATGTCGTTCAGCGGACCAGCCTGGTCGGGCTGCGACGCCATCGGCGTCGCGCACGCGACACAACTGCAAAGCACCATTCCAAGTCCAATAAAGTTGCGCATGAATCCGTCCTGCTCGACGGTCCGGTACCACGACGCGGACCGCCGCGCCGACACCGTGAAGACCCCATCGGTTCGCCTCGCAGAGCGCGTTGCCAGAGCATGTGAATTCGCATGTGAAGTGTGCACGACGACGCGGACCTGCTGAATATAAAACGCGTCGCCGGCTGACGTTATTCCGCTTTCTGGCCCCAGTTGCGCCATCGGTTTGTTACGTCGTGTTTCCAGTCAGATCAGGATGGAATCTGCAACATGGCGCTGCTTACAGAGACCAGAAGGGATCCATCGTGGAAGTTACAGACTGCGCCGCCTTGAGGAAGTTCAAAGACACGACGCTTCCCGAGGTCTATCGCTCGCGTTCGTTCATGAAGACCTGCCAGGCAGGGCGCCTGCGAACTCCACCGTGGTAACAACGGCCGCCTGCTTCGCGATGACGATGTCGAGCAGCATCGCATGCACCTCTGCATCTGGGTCTGCGCAGCAATCGCGGATGACGACCAACCGATAATCCAGGTCGCCGGCGTGGCGAACGGTCGACAGCACGACGCCGCTGGTGTGGACACCTGCAAGCACCAGCGTATCAATGCCGTTCGCGCGCAGCAGTGTCTCCAGGTCGGTGCCAACGAATGGGCTGATGCGGTGCTTGACCACGATCGGCTCTCCCTCTCGTGCGGCTGCGGCCGGATGGATCGCTGCGCCGTCGCTCCCGGCCACCATCATCCCGTTTGCCCTCAGTGCACTGAATATGGGGTTACGGGGGCTGACCTCGGGATGACCGGGCCGGAATGCGACAACGACATGGATCACCATCATGCCCGCATGTCGCGCCGCAGCGATCAGATCCGGCACGCGCGCGATTGCATCGGCTGACTGCGCAGCCGTCATGAACCTGGTAAGGGTATCAACCTGATAATCCATCACCAGCAGCGCGGTGTGCCTGGGATCGATGTGCAAAAGCTCAGGCATGGACTTCTCCTTCCTTGAATGCAAGTATCACTCGTATTTCTCGAAAATAGAATACGACTACTACTCACATTCAGTCAAGGTGCGATTCGATTCGGTTCTGAAATACCCTTCTCGCAGAGACGGGGAGCGCACCAACGACTGGCCGACCAAAGATAACGGCATGGTCAGGCTATCGTGGCTGTCTGCTGGTTCTTGCGTTCGCTGTTGAACCCCTACCTATTCGTTCCTCCAGGTAGTTGCCCAAGACCTGTTGCATCTCTCTGCGTAACGCCGCGCTCTTGCTCTTCTCCACCATCCGGCTCCCTTGTACAGTCGCCCGAACGATTAACCAGGTTGTCAGGGCAATTGCAGACAGATCCGAGCGCTTGATCTCCGGATCATACTTCGCCAACAGATCCTGAATGGCTGCCGAAAGCCGAACCATCCCATATGATCCCGCTGGCACGACCGATGGTGTTTCTGACAGCACCCTGCACGCGGGGCGCTTCGAGACGTAGCCAAGCACGATAGAAATCAATCCATTTGCGAACTCCATGGCTGTGTCTGGCAAGGACAATTGCCACTGATCCAATAACAAGACTATTTCGTCCGTGTAGCGGTTCAGCAACGCGCTCCCAATGCTTTCCTTGTTGGGGAAGAACTGATAGAGCGAACCAATCGATGAACCCGCGAGAGTGGCTATTGCATGCATGGTCACCGTCTCATAGCCCGACGACGCGAAGAGTTGCTCGGCAGCGCCCAGCAAGTCGGCCACCCGCTTCTCTCCGCGTTCCTGGGTGGGTGACTTCGGTCGTCTTGACAAAACCTGAGTTTCAGTCATATTAATTTTTTCATAACGTAAGGTTAGCTCACATTTAGCAGGCGATAGACTCAGCCGCCCCTCAGCACCCCGCTCAGCACCCCGCTCAGCACCCCGATGCTGCCCGTTCGCGGCATCACTCGCACGAAGTTCCGAGCATAACCGTCAGATGATCAGACTCTTCGATTGTGCCAAAAGGCTTCAAAAACGGCTTCAAGTATGCCACGCCTGCCTGTGGCTTCACCGTCCCCTTCCCGTACAAGGTTGTTGGACGCCGTACGTCCGCAGGCTGCCAGCGGGGACCGATGGATCTCTTGGCTGGCCACACGCGTTCGCGACCGGACCGGCCCCGAACGCTTACCGTAGCCAAACTCCAAACTCTCTCCCAGTTCACCCCACCCTTCGTCAGCGAGAGCGCTGGCCGCTGACCAGAATTCCCGCGCCCCCGTACTTTCTACCTTGACATACATGAGCCTCAGTCACATTATATTTAACAATACAAGTCTTCCTCGCATTGCGTACGGACACTCGGCTGCAGCTCAGCTTTGCTCCATGCAGCCATGACACGATGTGTATCGAAGTTCCTCACCAAAGGCGGTTAGCAAGAAGCTAATCAATGCCTGAATTGTCGGGAGGATTGAATATGTACATCTCGAAAGATGGGCAATCAGCCTTGATAATTCCAAAGCATTCACTCCGCGCGGAGACGAACTTGCGGTCACGGTCCTCTTTTCGATAAAAATTATTTAAATCGGAAAAGGTATATGTCAAGTTGTATATTTATTGCGTTGAAGCGGGGTGTGCATGGGCAGCATAAAACGACTTCGGCACCCTTCAACGGGCGGCAACGCGCGAGGAGACGCGACGCGACTAAGAATCATCGAAGCGGCGATCGAGTTGTTTGGTGAACATGGCTTCGAAGGTGCGTCCACACGCGACATTGCCGCGCGTGCCGGTGTCAATCCGCCCGCGCTTCAGTATTACTTCGAGAACAAGAAAGGCGTCTACCAGACCTGCGCCGAATACCTCGCGGACGATGCGTGGATGTACCTCGAACCGGTCATCAGTCATGCGACGGAGGTATTGCGCCAGGAGGGCGACACGCCTGCGCTTATCGATACATTCATCGAAGCGTTCATCCGTCTCCAGGAAGCGGTCGCGGATCGTATGTTCGTCGAGGGCTGCGTGCCTAACCAGCGGCTCTTCTTTGCTCGCGAACAGGCCGGACACGAGCCGAGCATGGCGTCCGAGGTTTTGACGCGGCGCCTGCGGCTGCCGCTGAACAACGTTGCCGCCGAGTTGATCGCAAGGATTACGGGGACTGCGGCCGACGATCCGGTCACCCTGATCCGGATGCTCAGTCTGCACGGGCAAGTGTTGATATTCCACGTAGCACCTCGCATCACGTTTGCGTTGCTCGGATCGAAGGCGATCGATGCCAAGAAAGGGGAGTTGCTCAAGGCAACCGTACGTGCTCAGACGCGGTCCTTGCTCGAGCATTGGAGTCGGGAGCGTCGGGCACGCATGCGATGCGAGCAGAGGTCCGAAACAAGTCTCGCGGGCGGCGCCGAAACGCGTTGACTGCAACGGTACGTTTGATCCGGTAATAAAGTAAGTATCACTGATCGTAAATCAACTTAAGGGACGTTCCCCATTTTTTTCAGTTTCCCCAGCGCCGGAAAGGCCGGCATGTCTTGCGTGGTTGGTGCCGGGGAGGCGACCTTGAGCCGTTCCTCCAGATAGGTGCCGATGGCTTGCTGCATTTCGTGGCGCAACGTAGCGCCCGTTTCGGCGTCGACCAACCGGCTCCCCTGCACCGCCGCGCGCACCATGAGCAAACTGGCCATTGCGATGGACGACATTTCCGCTGCTTTCATGGACGGAGCGAAGGCAGACAGCAAGTCCTCCACGCTGGCGGAATACACGCCGAAGCTCTCCGTCTTCTGCACGGAGGGCGTATCTGCTAAAACGCGGCACGCGGGGTGTTCCACGCTGTAGTTGAACACGATCTCGACGAGCTTTTGCCCCAGCACTTGCGGCGCGACGGGCGAAGCCGCCTTCAAGGCGACGATCTGGCCGCTCAACTCCTTCATGTATTCGAGCAGCAAGGCATTTCCAACACTTTCCTTGTTGGGAAAGAACTGATACAGCGAGCCGATGGAAGAGCCCGCGAGGCTCGCGATTGCATTCATGGTTGTAGCCTCATAGCCCGATGATGCAAAGAGTTGTTCGGCTGCCGCGAGCAGGTCGGTCACGCGCTTCTCTCCGCGCTCCTGCGTGGGAATTTTCGGGTATCTTGACAGAACATGAGGATCGGTCATATTATCACTCCGTAAAATATGAGTATCACTCGTATTTTACATGAATGAAATCAATGCGCAATCCGGGACGAAAGCATATTGCCTGCCCGATCTCGATCCTGCGTGTCCGCGCCAACAAGCGCTTCTCCCTATGTCCCCACCCGCCCCCAACTCATTGACGTGACAATTGTCCAGCCAGCATTCAAATCATGACGGATTCACCCTCGCGCCCCCTCGAATTCAGCGTCCGGAATCTCAACGACAGCGTGGGCTCGTTGTTCTCACACGTGCGCTCGACGATGGCCAACATGATCAACCAGCGGACAACGTGCGATTTGGGCATCACCGGCACTCAGGGCAGCATCCTCTTCATGGTGTGGAGCGAGAAATGCCTGCTCGCGGCCGAGTTGGCTCGTGAATTTGGGATCGACGCGAGCGCTGTCACACGCCGCATCGACCTGCTCGAAGCGCGCGGCCTGCTCAGGCGGGTGCGCAGCATCGAAGACCGGCGCATCGTGCGGCTCTCGTTGACGCCTGAGGGCGAGGCGATGGCCGCGCGCATGCCGGCCATCTTCGCGAGTGTGGTGGACACGCTGCTCTCTGGCTTCACGCCGGAAGAAACCGGATTTCTCAAGAGCATGCTCCGCCGCGTGCTCGCCAACAGCAGCGCTTTAGCGGGACTAACCCATGACGCAGCACTCTATTTTGAAAAGAAAACGCACTGAACTAGTTGCAGCGCCTCTCGCGCCCTTCCGCTCGCCCGCGAGGCGAGCGATGAACTGTCCCGCCCTGCCGCCGCTTCGGCTACCCCGCCCATCCACGGCCGCGGCTGTCACCGCGGCGATCGTCCTGTGCGGTTGCGCGAATTACTTCGGCATCCACAGCGACAAGCGGATGGCGGCACCCGCGAGCTATGAGGCCGCGCAGAGCCTGCCGGCTGAGGACGGCCAATGGCCCTCGCTCGACTGGGCCAGCCAGTTTGGTGACCCGCAGTTGCCCGGCCTGATCGCCGAGGCGCTGGACGGCAATCCGTCGATCGCCCAAGCGCAAGCGCGCATCGCAAAAGCCTCCTCGTACATCGAAAGCTCGAAGTCGGCGCTCTATCCGAAAGTCAATGGCAGCTATTCGTGGAACCGCGAGATCTACTCCGCAAACTCGATCTATCCGCCGCCGTTCGGCGGCACCTGGTATAGCGAGAACAACGCGCTGGCGAGCGCCTCGTGGGACTTGGATCTGTGGGGCAAGAACCGCCAGCGTCTGGGCCAGGCCGTGTCGCAAGAGAAGGCCGCCGAAGCCGACATGCAGCAGGCCCGCGTGACACTCGCCGCGTCGGTCGCGAGCACCTACAACCAGCTCGCGCGCCTCTACGCCCAACGCGACATCGCCCAGCGTGAAATCCGAAATCGCGAGGACATTGGCCGCATCACCGACGGCCGCGTCACCGCAGGGCTGGACACCAACGTCGAGCGGCAAACGGCTATCGGCAACATTGCAACGACACGCGCGAATCTCACCGATCTCGACGGCCAGATCACCGTCGTGCGCTATCAGTTGGGCGCCTTGCTCGGCAAGGGCCCGGATCGTGGACTGCAAATCTCCCAGCCGGTCCTGGCGCCGGGCGGCGCGGTCGCCCTGCCCGGCAACCTTCCCGCCGACCTGCTGGCGCGTCGGCCGGACCTGGTCGCGGCGCGCTGGCAAGTGGAGGCGGCCCTTCACGACGTCAAAGAAGCCAAGGCCGAGTTCTTCCCGGATGTGAACCTGGCGGCTGCCGCCGGTTTCGACGCATTTGGCTGGGGCAAGTTCTTCACTGCGGGGAGCCGGCAGGTCCAGTTCGGCCCGGCTATTCACTTGCCGATCTTTGACGGCGGCGCCCTGCGCTCGCAATTGAAAGGCCGCTATGCGGACTTCGACTATGACGTCGCGACCTACAACCAGACACTCGTCAATGCGCTGAACGATGTCGCCACTCAAGTCTCATCCATCCATTCCATTGACCGGCAGCAAGCCGACGCGCAGCGGGCGCTTGAAGCGTCAACGAGCGCCTACCAGCTCTCCGTTGTGCGCTACAAGGCCGGCCTCTCGCCCCAATTGCAGGTGTTATCTGCCGACCAGAACAGGCTTGCTGCCGAACAAACGTTGACTGACCTCAGGATGAGCCGCCGCAACATGCAGATCGGCCTGATCAAGGCGCTCGGCGGCGGATTCGACGCGACGAAGACCGGTCTTGTCGTGCCGACCGACGTCCCTGTGGCGCAAGCCGCACAGTCCGCCCAAGGCTTGCAGGCGAGCGAAGCGACGCCGGCTGCAGCGAACTGAGTCCGCAAACCACCCGAATAAACGACGCACATTGAAATACCCGGAGCATCGCCATGAGCACCACTGAAGACCTCGTCGCCCCCACAAAACCAGTCACTCCGGTGCAAACCGGCCAACTGGCCGAACAAGCACAGCCGCCAGGCAACGGCAAACGCAGGCTGCTGATGACGCTGCTAGTCGTTGCGCTACTGATCGCCGCGATCGCCTATGGCCTGTATTACTTTCTCGTCGCGCGCTTCCATGCAACGACCGACGACGCCTACGTGAACGGCAATGTCGTGCAGATCACACCGCAAGTGATGGGTACCGTGATCTCGGTGAATGCCGACGATACCCAGACGGTTCACATCGGCGATCCGATTGTGGTGCTTGACCCCGCAGACTCGAAGGTCACACTCGATCAGGCCGAGGCGAATCTGGCGCAAGCGGTGCGCCAGGTGCGCACGCTCTTTGTGAACAACAACCAGTTTGCGGCGCAAGTCGCGCTGCGCCAGTCGGATCTGTCACGCGCCGAGGACGATCTGCGCCGCCGGATGACGATCGCGCAAACCGGCGCGATTTCGCTGGAAGAAGTCTCGCACGCGCGCGACGCCGTTCGAGGTGCGCAAGCGTCGCTAAACGCCGCGGAGCAGGAGCTTCAATCCAATCGCGCGCTCACCGCAAACACGGACATCGCCGACCATCCGAACGTGCTCGCCGCAGCGGCGAAAGTGCGCGACTCTTACATCAACTATGCCCGCAACACCATGCCCGCACCGGTGACGGGCTATGTCGCACAACGCTCGGTGCAGGTCGGCCAGCGCGTGTCGCCGGGCACGCCGCTTATGGCGATCGTGCCGCTGAATTCCGTCTGGGTCGACGCCAACTTCAAGGAGGTGCAGCTCACGCACATGCGCATCGGCCAGCCGGTGGAACTCACCGCCGATGTCTACGGCTCCGGCGTGGTGTTCCACGGCAAGGTGATTGGCTTCTCGGCCGGCACGGGCTCGGCATTCTCGCTGCTGCCGGCACAAAACGCGACCGGCAACTGGATCAAGGTCGTGCAGCGCCTCCCGGTGCGGATCGGACTTGACCCGCAGGAACTCGAGAAGCATCCGTTGCGCATCGGTTTGTCGATGAACGTGGACGTGGCCATCAAGAACGATCAGGGCGGCCAGCTTGGCGCGGCGCCCAACACCGTCTACCAGACCAACGTGTTCGCCAAGTATGGGAACCAGGCCGACACCGAGATTGCCCGAATCATCCAGGAAAACGAAGGCGGCGCTGGTCCGGGCAATGAGGCGCAGAACGCGCCGTCGCGTCACGCGAAGCCGACGGTCGGCTACGCGATGGCACCACCGCCTGTGATTGGTGCTCGCAGCATCGCTCAGTGACAAGCGGCTCACTGGGCGTCGTCAATGGCGTTGACGACCGTGGTTGATCGCTTCGGCGATACAGCGATACAGCTGTAAAGCGAGCCCCGTCAGGCCGGGATTTTCCGACGATCTTGACAAACGTGAGGGTCATTCATATTATTCTCTAGATACAATATGAGTGTAACTCGCATTTTAAGGAACAAACTCATGAAACAACAAGACACGTCTCTCGCTTCTTTGCTCACGCTCCGGCGCGAGCTCGACCTGCATGCCGGCACCAAGGCTCACGGCGCCGCCGATGCCCACAAGATGCAGCGCTTTCTCGCCGCCATCCGCGACGGCTGCGAAATGGGTCATCTCGCGCGATGGCGGGTCCGGCCGACTGCGGGCGACGAAGATGAAGAGGCGGGGCAATGAGCACGCCGGCCGGCGCAACCATGGGCTCCGCGTCGTCGCCCGTCGCGCCGGCCGTGCCGCACCGCGGCATCATCACGATTTGCATCATGCTGGCAACGCTGATCCAGTCGCTCGACAGCACGATCGCCAATGTGGCGTTGCCTCACATGCAAGGCAGCTTGTCGGCTTCCCAGGACCAGATTACCTGGGTGCTGACGTCTTACATCGTCGCAGCGGCCATCGCGACGCCGGTCACCGGTTGGCTCTGCGATCATTTCGGGAAAAAGAATGTACTGCTGACTTCCATCGTTGGCTTCACGGTCGCGTCGGCCTTGTGCGGCATTTCCATTTCGTTACCGATGATCATTGCCGCGCGTCTCCTGCAAGGGGTGTTCGGTGCATCACTCGTCCCGCTCTCTCAGGCCATCCTTCTCGACATCAACCCGCGCGAAAAGCAGGGCCAGGCGATGGCGGTCTGGGGAATGGGCGTGATGGTGGGCCCGATTCTCGGCCCAACGCTTGGCGGGTGGCTCACCGACAGCTACAACTGGCGCTGGGTGTTTTTCATCAACGTGCCGATTGGCGCCTTCGCTGTATTTGGCGTATTCACCTATATCAAGGGCGAATTCCTGCGCCGGGACACCAAGTTCGACTTCTTCGGCTTCGCGACGCTCAGCATCGCCATCGGCGCGTTGCAGGCAATGCTCGACCGCGGCGAGCAACAAGACTGGTTCGGCTCGATCGAAATCTGGTGCGAGACACTCGCGTGCGTGATCAGTTTCATGTTCTTCATCATTCACACGGCGACTGCGCGAGGGCCGTCTTTCTTCAACCGGCGCCTGTTGACCGACCGGAATTTCATCACGGGACTTGTGTTCATCTTCGTGGTGGGCGTGATTCTTTTCGCCACACGGGCCTTGTTGCCGCCCATGCTGCAATCCCTCATGAACTACCCTGTCGCGACCGCCGGCCTGGTCGTCGCGCCGAGCGGTATTGGCACGATGGTCGCAATGATGGCGGTCGGGCGACTGATCGGCCGTGTCGATCTGAGGTTCCTGCTCCTTGCAGGCCTTCTGTTCACCGCGTTCTCGCTGTGGCAGATGGCGGGCTACACAATTGTCCTGTCCGAGCGCAACATCATCTGGCCCGGTGTCATCCAGGGCATTGGCCTCGGGTTCGTCTTCGTGCCGTTGAGCACAATGACATTCGCTACATTGACCCCGGAGATGCGCGCAGACGGCACGGCCATTTACAGCCTGGTTCGCAATATCGGCAGCAGCATCGGCATCTCGGTCGTGCAAACGATGCTCACGCAGCACACGCAGATCGTTCACTCGACTCTGGTTGAGCACATCAGCCGCTTCAATCCGCTCCTGCACCCCTCGGCCCAAGGGCCCTCTGCCTTCGCGCTTGCGGCGCTTGACCAGCAAATCACCGCGCAGGCCGCAATGATCGGCTACATCGACGACTTCAAATTCATGATGTGGATGAGCATTGTCGTCATCCCGCTGCTGTTGATCATTCGGCCCGCCACACGAGTCAACAGGGAAGACGCGGCGCACGCGGTGATGGATTGACGAAGCATGTTTCCGGGACGCAAGAGGAGACCACTCGAAGGCGATCGATGATGCATAAAGAGAATGCAGAGAACACGCAGTGCTCTGCGACGGGGGCTCGCATTTTGCTGCTCGAACGGCCCAAGGCCGACCTCCTGGTGGTCGACTGGAGCGACGCGCGCCGCGGCCACTGCGGCTCGCAGCATTGGCGGATTGTCAGGGCTCGCGCCTCGGGGCGATGCGCGTTCAGCGGGGCGGAGATCCACAAGGGCGACGCTGTGTTCAAGCCCAAGCGGAGCGAGGCGACGCTGAACCCTGGCGACATGATCCTGGTCAGCGCCGTACCCGACAACGTGGACACGGGCAGCGAGCAATTGACAGAGCCCTTCAGTGCTCTGCTCCCGGCTACCTCGTGTTAGACACGTTCAACAACTGCCGACGCGCCCGCCATCACAACGAAGCAGCCAATTTAGCAACCAGATCTCTAATTGAGGAACAACGGCTCCAGCGTTTCCCACAACTTGTCACTGATCCGCTGCACGGTCCTGCGACATCAGACTTAATTCCCGATTTTTCAGACGACACGTTTTATTAGCTTACCTTATCGATAAGTTACTGCTTCGGCACACCAAACGCTTGATGCGCCAACGCCAGGAAAGCCTCCTCGCTAAGCTCGGCGCGCTTCCTGGCGTTGGCTACCGAGTCTGCCCCGGCCGGGAACCGGAGGGTTGGACCCGTGTCATCAGCCGCCCGGAGCACCGCTTCGGCAACATCTTCGAGCTCAGTTGCGACTTCAGGGAGACCACCCATCAAAACGCCGAACTGAGCTCGGTAGCGAGCCGGAAACGAATTGTCGTCATTGAGTGCCAACGTGGCTGTCCCAAAGTTTGTGTCGCGTCCATAGCCGGGCTCCACGAGCTTCACATGAACGCCTAACGGGGCCAGCTCATAGGAGAGCTCCTCGGAGAATCCTTCGACAGCTGTTTTGGAAGCGGTATACGCCGCGGCAAATGGCATAGGGTTGAAGACGACACTGGATGTGACGTTGACGATCACGCCGGATCCCCGCTCGCGCATGTGCGGCACGATTGCGCGAACCATGGCCATCACACCGAAGGTGTTGGTCTCAAACATGCACGTTGGATGAAATAGCAGCGCAAGTCGGTTACCAATCAGCGAGCGCTTTCAGCACAGCCTTCCGGAAAAGAGTGGGTTGTCCGCCGAGCGACTATGCGGCAAATGGCGGTTTGGTTTAGGCCGCTCGTCGGTCTGCGCCGCGCCTCTGGATTCATTGAGGGCAGAGAACCGGCAATACTCGCCGGCCTTCATGGTGACGACGTACGCCACAGAGGATTCTCCGCCGCTGATTGAATGATGATGGCACTGTCATCGGGCAACAGGAAACCGTCCCGCTCAAGCTGACGTGCAGCGGTTCGAATACGATTCACATACTCGTTACGCGTCTTGTACCTCTCCAGAACAGGACGATGTCCATCGTGGGCTGCATCGGCGTCCGCCTGGGTTCGGGGAAACGCGACATACGCGCCGGCGAGCATGCAAAGAAAAGAAAGCGGTCGATTTTGTCGCGCGTGAGCGCCGAGCGGCGCTTCCATATCGGGGAGCCTTACACCTCCAACCGCATTTCCATCCTCATCGCGCTTTGGAATCTCTATTATCGCTTTGGGCAGATGACTGGGCGCACGCAGGACAGACGGATCATTTCTCGCCTCCTCAAGGGGCATGAGGCGGCTTTTCGGAGGCTCGGTTCCATTCGCCACCCAGTCCTCCAGATGCAGTAGCGTTGCGCGTGAGATCGGGCTCCAATCCAGCCTGGCCGGTGGCAGTTCACAGTTAGCCTTCTGCAAGACGATGTGTGAGGCGCCCGCAATGTCGTACACGCGGGCATTGTCTGTAATGGGCTGCTCGGTCGTACCTTCGGCACCGGTGCGCGACAGCGATGCACGCAGCGAGAAGTAGTCGGTCGTGGAGTTGATGAGAATCATGCGGGGAGGATTCTCGCCACGTGCCCTGACTCGCTCGATAATGTCGCCGATCGTCAGCACGTCCTCGTTGACACCCCGAAATTCAGGATTTTCAAAAGTCGGAACCTCGGCAGCGCTCGACTGTGGCCCGGTGCCCGATTGCATGATGGGCAACATGCCCGCACCCGAGACAAACACGTGCATGCCGTCGAATACGCGACGTCCCTCAGCCACGTTGAATCCGTTCAAGAGAAATGTCTTAAGGTATCGCCCCGACTGTGACTTACCGGATGCGAGCGTCCACTTCACAGCGCCTTGCAGGGGATTGGCCGTACCCGATTGATCGGAGGTGGCATGCGCCAGGAAATCAGCGGCATCCCTGACAATCGCGAACCCGACGCCTTCGACGAAGCGCTTCTGCCCCGAGCTGTCGAGAAACATCGGGAGGTCGGCACCTTTGCCCAGCTCCCACTGCACTTCTGCGACAGCGAACCCGTGATCCTGAAGAAAGCCTGTGCCCACTTCAGTTGTACCGGCCTCGAACGGTTCATCGCGCGGGCTGTTGTAAAGCGCCTGTGCATAGGGACGGCCCCGGTTAGGAATATCGACCAGAAGTACACCGTTGCCGCTTTTCGGATTCTTCGGGAAGATCAACGATATTTTGGCCGAGTAATCAACCATTCCATCGGCGTTTTTCGGTGCCTTTTCAATGTCGGGAATCTTCTCGGTTGACTGTAGTTCACCGAAGATGCGGCCTTCCCAAAACTCGAATTCACCTGGCCTGAATGTGCCGTAGCCTTGCTTCGACGTAATCTCCAGCTTGGTGACTTTGGCGTTGGCAAAAATAGGAAAGCCGATGCCAATCATCAACGTTGCGGTCACTACGGCCATCGCAGTGAAACGTGAACGTGTCATAGAGAGTCTCCTCCGTACGTCGGTGATCCGACTGGTTTTTGGACTGACGTCATGGATACGATTGCAGAGCCAAGGCGTGATCCTCTTGGCGGCACAACATAGCTATAGACGTTCGCGGCGCCGGCGGTCGATAGTTCGTAAGCGCGCGATTTCACACACCTAGCTTGCGTTGTTGAGAAGGCTCACGATTGCGTCCGCAACCTCACTTTGCGGACGCAATCCATGACAGAAGATGACCTCAGCTTTTTGCCCCTACGCGTGACGCGTGTTGGTGTCGGCGGCAAGCGAAGCTTCGATCCAACGGACAAACGTCGACTCGTCGAAGCCTGTCTGCGGCCAGGCGCTTCGCTATCGGGCCTCGCCCTGAAGGCGGGCGTTAATGCCAACCAGTTGCATAAATGGGTTCAGGCGAGTAGTCGCGCCCGGCCCCCGATCGGATACAACGAGCCGGTCACGCCGTCAGCGTTTGTTCCAGTCGTAGCGATCGACGAGCCGACAGCGGTCATGGCGTCCGCGCCCGCGTTGCACCACGCCACCAGAGCAGAATCATCCCGCGTTTCGCCACGCTCAACACGACCGGCACGGCTGTCTGCCCACCTGCCCAACGGCGTGAAGCTCGAGCTCGAATGTTCAGCAGAGGACGTGGCAATCGTCAATGCGATGGTTGCCGCATTGGGAGCGCGTTGATGT
>NZ_FCOK02000044.1 GCF_001544555.2 Caballeronia udeis
GATAGGCAAGTAGGCGAATACCGAACCGGGTTCAATGCGCTGAAGGCCGTCGATCCGGATATCCTGCACGACGAACGAGGCGGTGGCATGCGCCGATACTGCCGTCACACTCAGGCCGACGAGCGCCAATGCCTGCGTGCAACGGGACAATAAGATTTTTACCTTCATGCAGGGGCAAGCGAAAAAAACCAATTCAAAATGAGAACCGGCACCGCGTGCTGTCCAATGGACGACTCGCGATTACGGGCCATGAAGCCTGGCGTTGCGCTATTGCATCCGGAGGCCGGAGAGGTCGCCGGGCTTTGCAAACCCGGTGACGAGGGCAAGCACCTCAGTCAAGTGCGCAGCTTGGGAGCGATGCATCTGAAAAGACAGCTCCGCGCCTCCCGGTAAGCGGAACGTCAAGATCAGGTAAGGTGCCCCGCCTGCATCCTTGCCTAGCGACCATGCTTCGCAAGGCATCGCGAATGTCACGTTTTTCTTCTTATGACGGATTCGCTCCGACGAGCCGATGGCATTCGACAGCGCCGCCAGCAGTTCGTGCATGACCGAGCAGTGCAATGCAATGCGATCCGGCTGGTTGCTCTTCAGCATCAGGTATTGACCGTCTTCTGTCAGCTCGAAGCCATGAAGCGAATCAATTGCGACAGCGAGCGGCGGTTGCATGTGTGCACTCCGGGAAGAAAAGCAGATTAGTGACAAGAACGGCCGAGGCTTGGGTTTTATTCCATCCTCACGAGCGACAAGCCGAGGACCTGCTCGCACAATAGGGAATTGGCGAGACGCGACTCGAACAACTCAACGCGTTTATTGCCCTGAGGCGAAGGCAAGGCTGGTCACGAGTATCGATGGCCGCCGCGTTGTGAGCGGACTGCGAAGTTCCCTCTGCTACCTGTAAGCAGACCGGCGGAAGTTGAAGAAACTTGGCGCTGGTATGGGAGGACCGTGTCTGTTCCGCTACGAGAAGCTTCCGGTGGGTCCGCAGCAGGAAGAGGTTCAGCGATTCATTCGCCGCGAAGGCTGCACAGCGTAATCTTTTGTTGGCAGAGTGTATGCATAACCGTCTTATATATGACCAAGCGGGTTTGCAATTCTACGCAGGCGATATCCCCGATCAATCCGCGATGAACAAGTCATTGATGTGGCGAAACAAAATATTCATGCCATTTTAGACCAGACGTGTTCATAATTAGGTAGGATATTTGGGCATCATGCGATCTCGCATTTCAGGCGTCATTCCAACGGTCGAACGTCAGGCAGATAGTAGGGAAGAGAGCCTTTTTGATGAGTGCAGATTTCACTTTACTCGCGGTCATGTGGCGACAACGAAGGGCAGCGCGATGGACTTTGAATCGGTTAGCGGCGTCAGGAAAGAGTGGGCGAGTGAGCGAAGTTTCGACGTGTGGTGTATCGATACTTGGAGGAGTCAGGAAAATGCACCATGGATAGCGGCATCAACGCCGCATGCACGAGGCCAATGGGGTCGGCCAATTCGTGTGATGGTCGTCATGTCCTGCTTGGTTACTCTTTGCAAATTAATTCCCTGTCGCGCCGATGAAGTTGGGGCCGCATCTGGTAGCGGAGCAAGGCAATGAGCAGCACTGGGGATTTATGCAATATGCTCCCGAAGATGCTGCCGCAATTATGGAAGTTTGCGCTGCGCATTTCCGGAGATAAGCACGACGCAGAAGACCTGATGCAGCTTGCTTGCCTTCGCGCTCTCGAACGGGCGTATCAATTGCAGCCTGATACTGCCCCGCTTAGCTGGATGTTTTCCATTGTATATTCCACGTGGATAAACGAAGTACGGGCGCGCCGTGCGCGAAGCCGTGCGGGGATCGCTTGGGACGACGATCTGCTGGACAGTGTTGCAGATCCTGCCGCCCGTACGCCCGAAGAAAACCTCATGAGCGCTCAAATTGTGAGCGCGGTACAGCGGTTGCCGGAGCCGCAACGTGTCGCCATGCTGCTGGTAGCCATAGAAGGGATGAGCTATAAGGAAGCCGCCGAAGCGCTGGACGTGCCTATCGGCACGATCATGAGCCGTCTGTCGCGCGCGCGGCAAACTATTGGAGCAGCGTTCGGCGTCGGCAAAGACCCCTTGGTCAAAAGGCAGGAATCAAAGGAGACCTCGGTCGGACGCAATGGATGATCACATACAGCGATGAGCACCTGCTTGAAACGAAAGGTGCCGAGGCGAAGGGCGATATGTCACAAAAAAATAGTTAGAATAACTAGATGAAAATTTCATAAATGAATCATCTCGCTGTAACACTCGCTTCCGCACTTTTCAACACACAGCGCTGACTGTTTTCCCGAAATGCCTGGATAGATTCAGAGCCTGAGAGTTTTGTAATGCAACTGAATGTTTTTGTGCAACGGGTGCCGACTCCGGAAAGGAGCGAGCCGAGTCGCCGCATCCGGGCCGTCGGAGACTACTAACGGCGCCAAGGTGAATCAGTCAGATGGACGGCCCAGCAACCGTTCCAACCCGGTACTCAGTAAAGGTCCCGCGGCGCCGAGCATTTCAAGTTCACGGCTACGTTCGTCAGCAATGAGATCGGGACCTGGGAGGTCCAACAAGATACCCTCGCGCAAGAAGGCCTCGCGAAAGGCAATCCACAACTTTGCATTTGCCACGAACGGCCCGGACATAACGACGGTTCGTGGGAATCCAACGCGGCACAGGTTCGCTAACGTCAACACGACATTGCGTAAGGCAATTTGGATCGATGGAAATTCGAGGAGGTCCATTTCGCGAAATATTCTTGCAATCGACTCTTCACTCGCGGCTGGATCGAATTTCTCTCCGAGCAACGCAGGTCCGAGCGACCATAGCGCTGAAGTCGTTTCCAGGCAGCCGCGCCGTCCGCACCGGCATTCGGCGCCTTCATCCGTCCAACGCCAGTGGCCCACTTCGCCGAACCCTTCGGTGCCGCTGAATCTCACCTGGCCCTCGGATGTAGAAGCAACTCCGATCCCGTATCCCCAATGAAAAAGCATCGTCCGGCTGGAAAGCCGCTTGTCTCTCGCCAGCCGAGCGTGCAATTCCGCGTCCAGATTACGGCACGCAGACACTGGAACATCCCATTTTTGCATGACCTCGCGCAGGTCCAAACGTCGCATCAGGGGCCATCGGGTAGAGAACACCCATGTTGCTGCCACCGTGTTGACAAGGCCGGGTAGCGAAAAGCGAGCGCCCACCAGTTTTGTGTTGCTCTTCAACCGCGCAACAGTCCTTTGGCTCAAAAGCTCGATTGTTGCAGAGATAATTTCGTTGGTGCAGTCAGGCCTGAGTTCGCACGCTTCGTGCGCTATGGTCTGCCCAAGAAGGTTCAGAACAGTTGCATGCATTGCTTGGCTTGTAACCGTGAAAACCAAAACAGCGATGCGATGAGAATTCCCTATCAGGACTAGAGAGGGCCTGCCGCGTCGCGTGCGGCGGTCCGCCGTTTCGGCTAACAACTGCGAGCGCAGCAAGTCACTCACCAACTCAGAGACAGAGCTGGACCGCAGCGAAAGCAGGTCCACCAAGTCCTTCCTGGATGCGGCCTGGCCGCGAAACACCGCAGCTAGAATGCGCGCTTTGTCGCTGCCTGACTCCCATCCAATTGATGGATTTTCAAACTGGGCAGGCACCTCATTTTCTACGAACGCTGGCGGTCCGACCTCATCGCGCAGGGCTCGGGCAGATAAATTCTGTCGCATTTTAAACTCTCAGGTTTCAAATATTATGTGGGCATTTTCGCAAAAAGCTGCCTCCAGCATTCGATGCGCCTCGTGGAGGTGGGTGGTGCCGAGTATTCATCGCATTTTAGAACAGATGAGGTCGGAATTCGATGCCATGCAAATGGTATCACCCGATCTTGCAGTTTCGCGTGTTAGCTAGCAAGCTACATCCTATTCCGCAGGGCTTTTCAAAAAGCGCGTATTGCGCTTCAATTCGCTCCCGCGTGGCAAAATAAAGGGTGTGTCGAGATTAGGTGAGAAAGTTGTGTATGGTATGGATTCCTACATGACCAACGAATAGAACTGCTCTGCGGTAGTGCACGCGATATCATCAACTTTCATCTGCCCTTATATGATCATGCGCATTGTCTGAATGCCTGACCAGATGATGCGAGCACACCGGAATCCTTGAAGCCCATCATCGGCCTGATTTGGTGTTTGATGGCCCGATGATCCTGTTCGACGATGTTGTTCAGATACTTGACCTGCCGGATCTTGATAGGCGTTCCCGTTCAGCGTTGATGGGCTGAAGGGCTGAAGGGCTGAAGGGCGGCCAGATTGCCTGCGCGCCTAGCGCGACACAACCCAATAAATGGATCGCTTTCGCTTCCCTAATACCCGCGACGGATCCGTGTCACGAAGGTCATCCCGCCGAGGGACAGTCTTGAAGACTGGATGGACGCGCTCTCAGGCGTCGCGTGCGAGCAGCACGGCGTCTACCTCGATATCGAAGCCTGCGAAGTTTGACTGGATGAGCGTGCGGGCAGGGGGCGGGTCGCTGACGTATTCGGCGTAAATCGCATCGAACGCCTTCGCGTCCGACGGATTCTTCAGGAACACGCCGACTTTGACGGCATCTTTCAGCGACAACCCCGCGGCGTTGGCGGCCGCCTCGAGGTTGTCCAGGGCCATGCGCGCCTGAACCTCAAAGGGCTTGTCGCCGTGGCGCACGTTGTCCCTGTCGCGCGGGGTTTGCCCCGCAAGGAAGACCAGACCCTGTGCCTGGATGGCCACGCTGTAGGTGCCCGCCGGCGGCGGCGTCCGTTCGTTCGAAAAGGCTTTGCGGGTTGTCATTGAGAACCTCCTCTGCACTCAGGCGCGATAACGGTTGATAAGTTGTGCAATGCGCTCGACGGCCTGCACGGCAGCAGCGTGGTTCTGGGAGAAGTTCAGACGGATGCTGTCGGTGGCGTGAGGACTGAACTCTGTGCCTGGCGTCACTGTCACCCCGGCCTGATGGCGGAGAATGCGGACGAAATCGTGCAGCGAGACGGACATCGCGGGCAGGCGAGGGAACAGGTAGCTGCCCGCCTCGGGCAAACGCGCGGCCATGCCGTCTACGGAACAGAACAACCCGAACAGGTCGTCGCGGATGGCCTGATGCTGTGCGATACGTTCCTGCATCCAGCCCTTTGGTTCTTCGAACCAGGTGCGCAGAATCGCTTGGCAATAGCCCGGCGCCCGGAGGGACACGATGGCCTGGAGCTTCTCCATCCGATCGACAAGACGCTTCGGGCCAAAGGCCACGCCCAGGCGATAGCCGCTGAGCGACTCGGTCTTGGACGGTCCCATGATAGTCACGACGTTGTCGGCGTTGATCTCGGTAGCGCGCAGATGCGTGTACGTCACACCGGTATAGAGCAGGCGCGAATAGAGCTGGTCGACGATGACGGTTGCCCCATACCGGTTGGCGAGCGCGGCAATCTGCTCGATCTCATCCTTTGAATAGATGACACCGGCAGGGTTGTTCGGATTGGAGAACAGGAAAGTCCTGACGCCGGCCTTGAACGCTTCTTCGAGCTGATTCAAGTCGAGGCCTGCGCGCGCTGTGTGATCCAGGTAGTCCAGTCGCACGGGCACGACTTCACCACCGGAGAACTCGACCAGCTTCCTGTTGGCGAAATAATCGGGCCGCACGATGGCGACCTTGTCGCCGGCAGTGACCGTGGCTGCAATGGCCAGGAACAGCGCGCTCTGCGTGCCGGGCGTGATGATCAGCTCATTGGCGCCCGACAGTGGCCGGCCGGTGAACGCAGCCAGGTGCACAGCCACGCGCTCGCGCAGCTCGGCACCCCCTCTGTACTCGGTGTACGCCTGCTCGCCACCGCGCTCAACGCCCTTGATGAACTCATCCAGCGAACCAGGCGTGGGGGCGAAGGCACTGGTGTTCACGTCGCCATGTGAGAAATCCACAGGCGTGCCACTCAGGTTGTCACCGCGCAGTAGCGATTCCAGGCCGCCTTCGTGCTGGCGCACCTCTTGGCCCGGCGCATGGTCAGTGGTCAGTTTGGCGAACTTCTCTTCGATCGAACTCATTTCATTACTCGGTGGGTGGAGGGGAGGACGGGAGGTGGGAACATGTCGCTTGGCAATTTACGGCTGCCCACGGTAGTTATATGAGCGGCCTGTCGACCTCAACGTTTACGATAAGACAAAAAAATGCTAATGTGAAACGCACATTTTTCATTCTTAGCAGAAGTTTTTTTTATATGATCCGGTACCTGAAGACGTTCTTGGTGGCAGCCGAATTGGAGTCATTCTCGGCCGCGGGTGCGAAGCTCGGACTCACGCAATCGGCGGTCAGCATTCAGATGAAACAGCTGGAGGCCGACTTGGGCTGTCTATTGTTTCAGCGCAGCGGTAAAGCCGTTCAACTGAGCGATCGCGGTAGGGCAATGCTGATACAGATACGCCATGTGGTCGACATGTACGACGCGCTGAAGATACAAGCTACGGAACTCGTTCCCGAGACGATCGGCCTGGGTGCGATTTCGACCGTTCAATCGAGCTTGCTGCCTGGCATCTTGCGCAAATTTAAGGAACGCTGTCCCCATGCACGTATCAACATCTGTCCGGGGACATCTGCGGAGTTGCTAGCGAAGGTTGACAGTCGCGAACTGGATATGGCCGTTATGATCAAGCCCCATTTCGGTATCCCCTCCGATCTGGAGTGGATGCCATTAATCGACGATATTTTTGTAGCCATCGCTGCTTCCTCGGTCAAAGAGCCAATGGACGAATGGGCGAGTCAACTGCCATTTATACGATACGACCGCCGATCGTTCGGCGGGCGTATCGTGGACCGGTTTTTGCGCCGTCACAAAATACTCATTCGTGAAGGCATGGAGCTTGACGAACCCAACATCATTGTGAAAATGGTCGCCCAGGGTCTGGGGTGGTCGATCATCCCGGCCGCGCTTCTCGATGTACCGTCGGTTAGTTCTATTCAAACGGCGGAATTGCCCGGAAATCCGGTCTGCCGAAACATCGGATTACTAATACGTCCACCGGTCGCCGAAGCAAGTGCTATCCGCGTGCTTGTGAATCAATTCGAAGACACGGTTCGTCTCCTGGATATCTAGCTTATCCAGCTGGCTTTTAGGACTCTGGTGCAAATGGCCTGTCTGGCTGAGATGTTCCCTATAGATAGGGATACCTTATCGATTGAACAGGACGGAATTCCAGAAAAAAGGCGCGGCGGTATCTTTGAACCCGACCATGGGGAGGTTGAACTGTCCCTTGCGAATGCGATGCATCAATTTGATGCCTGAAATCGTGGCCGCGGCATGCCTGAACTGTTTGAAGCCGAGCATCACGTTCGTTCTGGACTTTGGTCAACACGCCACGACCGCCCTGTGGGTATGCCAAAACGATTCCAGTGCTTGACGAACTCGGGTGTAAAGCGCTTCACCCTGTTGTTCGATGTGCCGCGGCCAATCCCCGCGCCAGAAATGGACGGCTCGAGTCGGACAATGGCAAGTCCTGGCCGGCATCGATATCGAGCGATTTGCGGCAATACTGAACGGCGGTGGAGTGGTGACAATCGTGCGAATTCGAAAGCGGCCGAAACGCCGTAGCGGTACATTTCGCGGAACCGCCCGGAGTATGGCGGCGAGGCATTTGTTGGCCTGTCTGGCAATCAGTACGGCGAGCTGACTCAGGCACTCGCCGGACATTCCACGGCTATGCTAAAGGTCAATCCCGTGATTGAAACGATCCTTAACGGACTCCTGCCGGTCGCATTGGCCATCGTTCTTGGATGGCTATCGGCCAGGATTGGTCTCCTGAAGCACGAGGATGCCGGTGTGCTGGCAACCTTGGTCATCCGTTTTGCACTGCCGTTTGCGCTGTTTTACGCAGCGGTCACCACACCCGCTGACCAGATCGTTGACCCAGGACTGGCCCTGTGCCTGACTTTTGGATTGATGGGCAGCTATTTGATCGCCCTTGCGCTGGGTTGCCTCGTGTTCAAGCATGACCTGCGTACCGCCACCATGCAGGCACTGGTGTGCGGATATCCTGACATGGCGTATTTTGGTGCTCCAATCCTGGCAGCCATGTTTGGTCCGCGAGGGTTCCTCGTTGTTCTCGTCGGCAACCTGGTCACCAGTATTCTCATGTTGCCCCTGACCATTGTTCTGACCCACCTTTCGGACAAACGGGAAGCGGGGCACGGCTGGAAGGACGCTGTACACGTCCTTGGCCACAGCCTTTGGGGGGCCGCTATCAATCCGATCGTCTTCCTGCCAATCTTCGGTGTCGTCTTGAGTTTTTGCCACGTGAAGCTCCCGACGCCTGTACTTTCATCAGTGGATTTGATCGGGAAGGCGTCCGGGGGCACCTCGTTGTTCGCGCTTGGTTTGATGCTTTATGGAGAGAAATTCCGCATCAACCTTGACGTCTTGACGAACATTGGTATAAAGAATTTTTTCATGCCGGCAATGATGCTGTTAGGCGTTTTGCTTTTCAAGCTGACAGGAGATCCCGCGCATCAGGCCATTATCACTGGAGCAGTTCCGACTGCGACCGCAGCCGCCATGTTTGCGTTAAAGAACAAGACCTATACCGCTGACGCGACATCAACCATCCTGCTCAGCACGGTCCTGGGAATCGGAACGGAAGCAATACTGATCGGTCTGTTCTCCAGGTAGCGGATTCTTAAATTCAGGTGACCATCGCGAAGTCGCTTCGTACAATCCGGCCGTTCTGGTGTCCGCACGTCTCACACCGGGATCTGAATCGAACTTGATCTAACATTATTCAGGAGTGCGTCATGGAAAAATCATCTGAGGTCGCACAGACCCTTGCGACGGAACTGATGAGCTATGACCTGATCAATCAGCCCGGACTGAACAAGGGAACCGCCTTCACGGAGGAGGAGCGCGATCTGTTCCACTTGCATGGGCTGCTTCCGCCTCATATTGGCACGCTGGAAGAGCAAGCCGCGCGACGGATCAAGGTACTACGCAGTTACGAAACCGACTTTGAACGCTATGCGTATCTTCGGGACCTGCAGGATACCAATGAGACGCTCTTCTATTCGGTGCTCGTCAGCAACCTCGAAGAGCTGTTGCCGATTGTCTATACGCCGACCGTCGGTGAAGGGTGCCAGCGCTTTAGTGAAATCTGGCGTAAGCCGCGCGGACTGTTTCTGAGCTACGCCAATAAACATCGGATTCCTGATATTTTCGCAGACAAACGATTCGATCAGGTTCGCGCCATTGTCGTGACCGACGGCGAACGGATTCTTGGGCTAGGCGACCAGGGTGCTGGGGGTATGGGAATCTCGATCGGCAAACTGGCCCTTTACGTTGGTTGCGCGGGCATTCACCCGGAAGAGACACTGCCCATCTTGCTCGATGTCGGTACTAACAATCAGGAACGTCTGAAGGACCCGCTGTATATGGGGTGGCGGCACGAGCGTGTCACCGGGACCGAATACGACGAATTTGTCGAAGCGTTCGTGACCGCTGTGATGGCGCGTTGGCCGCATGTGCTTCTCCAGTGGGAAGATTTTGCGGGCTACCACGCTGGACCGTTGCTTGAACGCTATCGCGATCGGCTCTGCACGTTCAACGACGATATCCAGAGTACCGCATCGGTCGCGCTGGCGACGCTCCTGGCGGCCATCAACGTCACCGGCATACCGCTGACTGAGCAGCGCGTTGCCCTGCTGGGCGCCGGTTCCGCCGGCTGCGGCATCGTCTCGCTCGTGCTGCGGGCCATGGTCGAGGCGGGCGCCAGTGAAGCGGACGCGCGCAGCCGCTTTTATGCGGTCGATCGCGACGGGCTGCTGGTGGACGGGATGCCGGGTATCACCACCTGGCAGAGGCCATTCGTGCAGAGCCGCGCGGCGGTTGCTAACTGGAAGAGTGAGTCGCCAGGCAAGATCGGGTTATTCGATGTGGTCGCGAACGCGCACCCGACCGTGCTGATCGGCGTGTCGGGTCAATTTGGCGCTTTCACGGAACCAGCGATCCGTTTGATGGCACAGCATGTTCAACAGCCGATCATTTTTCCGCTGTCGAATCCGACATCGCGCAGCGAGGCAACGCTTGAGCAACTCGTCACGTGGACGGAAGGGCGCGCGCTGGTTGGCACAGGCAGCCCGTTTAAGCCCGTCACCTGGAATGGCGTGGAAATAGCCAACAATCAGACGAACAACTCATACATTTTCCCTGGCATGGGGCTCGGCATTCTGGCCGTGAGGGCAAAACGTGTAACGGACGCAATGTTCATGGTCGCGGGCAAGGCGGTCGCTGCCATGTCGCCAACGGTGACCGACCCGAAAGGACGGCTCTTGCCGCGGGTGAGCCAGTTACGCGATGTGGCAATTTCTGTCGCGAGGGTAGTGGCTCGGCAGGCACAGCGGGATGGGGTTGCCACCTTTCTTGACGAGTCGGGCGTGGACGCTCGCATCGCGGAATACATGTGGACGCCGCACTATCGCCGCTATGTCAAGGGCGGTTCGGGAGGGTGATGGGTGGCTTCATACGCGCGATTCCAATACGTAATCGTGCGAATCCTAAAGCACGCCCGGATGACCCGCGACACCATGATCGCAGGCAAACCGAGGCCCGCCGGCATACGTGCCAGCACGACCAGCCTGCGATCAACGAACTGGTGCTCTCGATCACCGATGACCTCAAGGTAGTCGACGCCTGGGCCGGGGAAGGCACGGTGATGTTTCCCGACGCCGCGGGCGAGGAACTGTCGACGCTCGCGCCGGTGCGCAATGGCGCGGGCTTACGCATGTGCATCTCGTACACGGTCACGGACCTGCAACTGCTTGAAGACCTGACGCAACGCCACGCGGGCTGAAGGCATGGCGCGAAACCACAGGAGGCGCATCTTGAACAACCCCCAAGCTTACTCGCGTTCGCTGCTCCCCATAGCGGCGGATACCTCCATCGGGGAGGCATCATGAGCACCGCAGCAGACTACCTGGTCGACGCTCTGACGCAAGCCGGCGTGAAGCGCATTTACGGTGTCGTCGGCGACTCGCTGAACGGCATTACCGACTCGCTCAGGCGTTCCGGCGAGATCGACTGGATCCACGTGCGGCACGAGGAAGGCGCTGCCTTCGCGGCCGGTGCGGAAGCCCATCTCACCGGCCACCTGGCCGTGTGCGCCGGCAGTTGCGGACCGGGCAACCTGCACCTGATCAACGGGCTGTTCGACTGCCACCGCAGCGGTGTGCCCGTCCTCGCGATAGCCGCGCACATTCCCAGCTCGGAGATCGGCATCGACTACTTCCAGGCGACGCATCCGGAAAGCCTGTTCAAGGAGTGCAGCCACTACGTGGAACTCGTGTCGAACGTTGGCCAGTTACCGCAGATCCTGACCCGCGCGATGCGGGTCGCGGTCGGACGGCGCGGCGTGGCGGTCGTCGTGATTCCGGGTGACATCGCGCTGTCGACGACGACTGCCGAGGTTGCACCTTGGCTGATACCGTCGACGCCGCCCGTGCTGCGTCCGGCCGACGACGAGATCGCGCGTCTGGCCGATATGCTGCACGCGGCATCGCGCGTGACGCTGATGTGCGGCGCCGGCTGCGCGGGCGCGCACGACGAAGTGGTCGAGCTCGCGAAGCGCCTCAAGGCGCCTGTCGTGCACTCGCTCCGCGGCAAGGAGTCCATCGAGCACGATAACCCGTTCGATGTTGGCATGACGGGCATGGTCGGGTTCGCGTCGGGCTACGCTGCGATGAAGGCGTGCGACATGTTGTTGCTCCTCGGCACCGACTTTCCATACCGGCAGTTCTATCCGGAAGACGCAAAGATCGCGCAGATCGACGTGCGTCCCGAAGCGCTCGGCAACCGCTGTTCGCTCGATCTTGGCCTGCTCGGCACGGTCAAGGACACGCTCGCCGCGTTGCTGCCTCTCCTCAAGGAAAAGACCGATTCGTCGCATCTCGACAGCGCGCTCGATCATTACCGGAAAGCGCGCAAGGATCTCGACGCGCTTGCCGAGAGCAATCCGTCGAGCACCACGATCCATCCGCAGTATGTGACGCGGCTCGTGAGCCAGCTCGCAGCTGACGACGCGATCTTTACCTGCGACGTCGGCACGCCGATCGCATGGACGGCGCGCTATCTGAAGCTGAACGGCAGGCGCCGGCTGGTCGGCTCGTTCAATCACGGTTCGATGGCGAACGCGTTGCTGCATGCAATCGGCGCACAGGCTGCGTATCCCGGCCGCCAGGTGATCTCGATGTCCGGTGACGGCGGCTTCACGATGATGATGGGCGACTTCATCACGCTGGTTCAGGCGGGGCTGCCGGTGAAAGTAGTTGTGCTGAACAATGGCACGCTGGGTTTCGTGGAAATCGAAATGCGCGCGTCGGGCTTCGTCGATACCGGCACCGAACTCGTCAATCCGAACTTCGCGCGCATGGCTGAAGCGGTGGGAGTGAAGGGCATCCGCGTCGAGAAACCGCAGGAACTTGAAGGCGCGCTCACGGCAGCGCTCGCACACGACGGGCCCGCGCTTGTCGATGTCGTCAGCGCGCGCCAGGAACTGATCATGCCGCCGAAGACCACCATCGATGAAGCCTGGAATTTCGGCCTCTTCATGATGAAGGCGGTGATGGATGGCCGCGGCGGCGAGTTGATCGATCTCGCGAAAGTGAACCTGACGCGCTGAACGGTATAGCTTCATTGCTTGGACCTTCAGGGGGAGATGGCGATGTCGAGTGGTTTGCGCCCTGCGCGCCATGCGTGGGCGATCGCGATGTCGTGCGCGACGCTGACTGCCTGTAGCGACGCGCCGTCGGTCGGCGTGCTGGGCGCGTATTTTCCAGACTGGTTGTTCTGTATCGCGGGCGGCGTGCTGCTGGTCGCATGCGTGCACGTGCTGCTGTCGCGCAGCAGGCGCGGCGATTGGCTCACGCCGCCCGCGATCGTCTACCCGGCGCTGACCGTGCTGTTTTCGGTCGCGCTCTGGGTCGTTGGCTTTAACCTTTAGTCTCTAACCGATCGTCCGACCATGACCGCTGCCCACGGCACGGATGCAGGAAAGCAGCGTCCGCGAACCTGGCCCGCCATGCTGCTGATCGCGCTGGCGGTGATCGCGCTCATCGCCGTGATCTGGCGTGTGGATACCGTGCCGCGTACCGATGACGCCTATGCGTACGCCGACACAATCGGCGTCTCGCCCGAAGTCAGCGGCAAGATCGTGACGCTCGCGGTGCGCAACAACCAGGCGGTGAAGCAGGGCGATCTGCTGTTCGAGATCGACCCTCGGCCGTACCAGTTCGCGTTGCAGCGCGCGCAGGCGGCGCTCGCGCAACTCGACGCGCAGATTCCGCTGACCCAGCGCACCGTCAATGCGCAAGGATTCAGTGCCGACGCGGCAAAGTCCGCGGTCGTGCGCGCGCAGACCGCCGCGAAGCAGGCAGGGGACACGCTGGCGAGAATGGAGCCGTTGATCGGGAAGGGCTACATCTCCGCGGACGAACTCGACCGCGCGCACACCGCGCAACGCGCCGCGCAAGCCGAACTCGCGGCCGCGCAAGCGCAGGCGCGTGAGGCGCAGGCGGCGGTCAGCAGCGTCGCCGCGCTCGTCGCGCAACGCGCGGTGCTGACCGCCGAAATCGCGACGGCGCAGCTTAATCTCGAATACGCGACCGTGCGTGCGCCGTTTGATGGCCGAGTCGTCGAGCTGCGTACATCTATCGGGCAATTCGTGTCCGCGCAAAAACCCGTCTTCACGCTTATCGATACGCGGCATTGGTACGTGGTCGCCAATTTACGCGAGAACGAGCTCGGCAATATTCGTCCCGGCACTCGTGCGACCGTGTACCTGATGAGCAATACCCGCATCCGTTTCAGCGGCTCGGTCGACTCGATCGGCTTCGGCGTCGATCCGCAGGACGGCGGCGGCACCGCAAACGGTCTGCCGAATATCCAGCGCAGCATCAACTGGGTGCACGTCGCGCAGCGCTTTCCGGTGAAGATACTGATCGATCATCCCGATCCGCTGATGTTCCGCATCGGTACATCCGCCGTGGCCGTGCTGCAACCTGAACGTCGCGAGGATCGCGACAATGGCAACAACCATGCCACGCCCAATGGAGCGCCGTCATGAGCGGGCTCGATGGCGTCGGGCGCCGTCTCGCATGGCCGCGGCCGCTCGGGCAGCTGGCAGCCTTCCTGCGTTCGGAGCTTGGCGGGTTTCCGGGGCGGGCCAACGTGACCATGCGCTCCGTGCTCGGCTGCGCGATCGTGATCGTCGTGTCGATGACCTTACAGGTGCCCGAGCTGGCGTTGTCGCTCATAGCGGTGTTCTTCGTCACGCAGTCGAACATCGTGCTGACCCGCGTGGTCGCATTGAGTATCGTGATCGGCACGACCTGCGCGATCGCTTGCATTATCGGCATCTACAAGCTGACGTTCGACTATCCGCTGCTGCGCATCATTATCGCGAGTGCCATCTTTTTTTGCAGCGCCTATCTGATGCGGGCCGTGGCGAAGTTGGGGCTGGTGTTCTTTCTCGTCTCGCTGATCGTGATTTACGCGCAGACCTTTGCCGATCTGACCGATAACGCGGAAGCACTGGTGCGTGACTGTCTGTGGGTGTGGGTAGCGGTCAACTACTCAGTTGTCCTGTCGCTGATCATCAACACGCTGTTTCTGCCGGCCGAGCCGGAGCGGCAGTTGCGCGCCGCGATGCAACGGCAGCTCGCGACGGCCCATGCGCGGCTCGCTGCCGTGATCGACTCGGATGCGCCGGCCGTGCGCATCGGCTCGCTCGATCTGGAGCGCGGCGCACTGGCGTTGCAGAAGCTGTTGCGCTTTTCGACCATGCGTCACCACTACAGCCCCGAGGATGAGGCGGCGAGGCTGGCCTGCGTGACCGTGGTATCGCGCATCTTCGAGGCTGCGGCGGTGCTGCCCGACCATGATGCCCATGCTGTCACGCACGGCGCCGGGCAGATCAATGCCATCCGCGCGGTGCAGGACGAACTCGTGTCGCTCGACCACGCGATTGGCGAGGACGCGCAATGGCTGCACTGGAGCGCATTGCGCCAGGTGCCGGTGTCGACCTCGATACCGGCGCTCGACGCGATGCAGCGCGCGCTCATCGCGTTCTCCGATGCCACGCGCAACGCCGTCGCGCCGACGCCGCCGGACGATGCCGCTGCGGCCGGTGCAACAGCGAAAGCGGCGGAGAAACCGGCCCCGCTCGAACCGGACATCTTCGCGAATCCGCGCTACGCCCGTTTCTCGCTGCGTACGCTGTTCTCGGTGCTGATTTGCTACGTGTTCTATAACGCGGTGAACTGGCCGGGCATCCACACGATCATGCTGACATGTCTCGTGGTCGCGCTGCCGAACCTTGGCGCATCAAGCCGTCAAGGCGTGCTGCGGATCAGCGGCGCATTGATCGGCAGCGCGCTGGCGCTGTTCATGGTTGCGTTCGTGATTCCGCAACTGGAGAGCGTGACAGGGCTGCTATTGATGAGCCTGCCCGTGATTACGCTCGGCGCCTGGGTGTCGGCGGGTTCCGAGCGGAGCAGCTATGCCGGCATCCAGATCATGTTTACGTTTGCGCTGGCGTTGCTCGAATCGTTCTCTCCGCCGTCCGATCTCACCGAGATCCGCGACCGGATCGTCGGCATTCTGCTAGGCGTCGGCGTGGCGACCTTCATCCAGATGTCGCTGTGGCCGGAAGGCGAAGCAGATACGCTGCGTGCACAACTGGCCTCGGTATTGCGCAGGATCGCGGCGCTGGTGCGCCTCGAGGCGAACGCTATGTTCACCGGCCCGCGCGCGACGGATTCGCCCGAGGTGGTCGCAACGTGGGCCACGATCGCGGACTGCGAGATGGTGTTGGCGCGCGTCGCGCTCGAACCCGACTGGCGCGAGGGCGAGACGGCTCGTATCACACTGCTGTCGCAGACGGTACTCGCGCAGAGCCGTGCGATGCTTATCGCTATCGAAGCGTTTCACCACGAGGCGATGATCGGCGCGTTGGCAGGCGCGTCGATGGAGGGCGCAGCGAAGTTTCAGTCGGATGTCGCGGATGCCCTTGAGCGATACGGGTCACAGCTTGCGGCCGAGCCACCGGCCGCGATGACGCCTGCACCGATCGACCCAAGTGCACTGCGCGTCACACCAGCAAGTGCAAGTGCGCTGGAACGGCTCGCGCAACAGATCGATGCAGCACTCGCCGGATTGCCGCGTTGGTCGGCGGACGAGCGTGCGTCCGGCGAATTCGCTAGTGCGGGGTGATCTGCGATGACGCGCTTCGCTTGCATCCTGCGCCGCCTTCCGCGCTTACCCTATGCACTGGCCGCAAGACTGGCCGACCACTGGCTCGCCTCTCTCGCGCTGCCGTTGCTTGCCTCGTGCGCGATCATTCATCACGACAGTCCACCCGCCGCGATGATCACACCGCAGCAGATTCGCCTCGCCGACGACATCCATCTCGCGAACGAAGGCTGGCCGTCGGCGCGCTGGTGGGAGCAGTATCACGATCCGCAACTCAATACGCTCGTCGACCTCGCGCTCGCCCGTGCGCCGACGCTCGCCGTTGCGCGCGAGCACGTCTCGCAGGCCAACGCGCAGGTCGAGCTGATCCGCGCGGCGTCCGGTCTGCAGATGTCCGCGCTTGCCGAGACCGATCGCGAGCATGTCTCGGGGCACGGTTTCCTCAGCGCGTACGCGTCGCATGACCCGGCGATCGGCGCGTATGGGCCGTGGTATTGGACCGGGCTGGTAGGCGTTGACGCTCACTACGACATCGACATCTGGGGCAAACAGCGCGAACTCGTGCGCGCAGCAATCGGCGAGCAGAACGCACGGCGTGCAGAGGCGGCGCAGGCCGAGCTTGAGCTCTCGGCAGGCGTCGCGCAGCTCTACTACAGCATCCAGATCACCTACGCGAGTCTCGACCTGTTGCGCCAGCTTCGCGAAGTGCGCGCGTTCGAGTTCGACACGCGATCGGCGCGGCACGAACGCGGCCTCGAAGCGCTGACTCAGACCGCCCGCGCGCGCGCGCAGTTGCTCGCGATCGACCAGCAGATCGCGTCGAGCGAGGAGCAGGTCGTGCACGCGCGCGAGGCGTTGCGCGCGCTGGCGGGCGCCGGTCCCGACGACCTGCCGGCGATCGCGCCGGTGCCGCTGCCGGCGCCGTCGGTTTCGCTGCCGTCGACGCTGTCGTATGAACTGCTCGCGCGGCGCCCGGATCTGCAGGCAATGCGCTGGCTGGTACAGGCGTCGTTCGACAAGATCGATTCAGCGAAAGCGGCGTTCTACCCGAGCTTCGATATCACCGCGTTCTTCGGTTTCAATGCGCTGCGAATGCGCGACCTGTTCACGCATTCGAGCCAGCAGATCAACCTCATTCCCGGCCTTACCCTGCCGATCTTCGATGGCGGCCGCCTGAACGCGAACCTGCACGGCGCACGCACGGCCAGCAACACGCTGATCGAGCAGTACGACCAGGCGGTGCTCGACGCAGTGCGCGACGTCGCGCAGAGCGGCAGCGAGATCGACGACCTCGATCATCGCGTGCATCTGCAGCATGACCGGATCGACGCGTTGCGTTTCGCGAGCGACAGCGCCGAGGCGAGCTACCAGACCGGCCTCGGCGACAGGACGAGCGCGATCCAGGCGAAGGCGCCGGTGATCCAGGGGCGCATTGAGCTCGTGCAGCTTACCGGCGACGAGATCGAGGCGGGCATCGTGCTGACCCGCGCGCTTGGTGGCGGCTATCGCAACGAGGACCTGCCGGGCGACCTCGGCAGCACGAAGGTGCATTAGAAGTGGGCGAGCGCGCCGGGTTCGTTGCTGCTGCCGGTCGACCGTGCAGGAGTCACGTCCCCCGTTCGGGGGATTGATCGCCATGCCCGGGCGATCCTAACGTAACCGATGACCCGCCTGCCAGGGAGCCCGGTCATGAAGACTCATGATGCTTTGAGGAATCCGCACTCCGCTTCGGGCAACACCGCTGTTCCACCCGGAACCGTTGATCTGTCGACTCAGGGCGGGACGGAGGACATCGACCTGATCGAACTCACTGCCGAGATCGTGGCGAGCTTCGTGTCGTGCAATCCATTGCCGGCAGCCGACCTGCCGGCGTTCATATCGAGCACCTACGCCGCGCTGGCCGCATTGCGCACGCACTCGGCACCGGCCGCGCTGCAGCGGGCTGCGGTGCCGATAGAGGAATCGGTGCACGACGATTACCTCGTCTGCCTGGAGGACGGACACAAACTGAAATCGCTCAAGCGCTATTTGCAGCGCCACTTTGCGATAACCCCTGACGAATACCGCGCGAAGTGGGGCCTGCCCGCCGACTACCCGATGGTCGCACCGGCCTATTCCGCGCTGCGCTCGGCGATCGCGAAGCGCCATCCCGCGGGTGCAATCAAGCCGCGGCGCGGCAACCTGAGTTGAACCCACGAACGGGGGACGCCGCTCCCGTCGCTCTCGCGCTCCCCCGAAGAGGGGATGTCGCGCCGTCGCCGGACTGCGCAACATGTGGACTGTCGACATCCGCCCCCGGAAGCCGCCTGGTTTGCGTCGCGGGCACGTCGCCGGTATCGACAGGAGAGGCGCACATGATCACGCGGACACCGAATGCTGCGCTCGGCAACGAGGCGGCAGGTTTCGCCGCCAATAGCAGGACCACGGCCGACCATCCGGTCGTGCTGGTCGAGCAAGACTGGCGTTGCCCGCCGCCGTCCGCGGCCGGCAGCGCCACCGGCGACCGGATCGCCGTAGGGCGCTGGGCCTGGGAGCCCGGCGAAGGGCTGGAGGTGTCGAGCCGCTGCGACGACCGCTTCTGCATTGTCGGCATCAGTCTGACGCCGGCCACGGTGCGCTTCCAGCACGGCGGCAACGTGATCTGGGATGGCCCCGTGATGCCGGGCTCGATCCAGATCACGACGCCCGGCGAAAGCGTCAGTGCGGCGTATTCCACGTCGTGCCGCGTCATGCATCTGTTCATCGAGCCGAAGCTGCTGTCGAAACGGTACGAGGAGGCCGAGGGTGAGCTTCAGGAGCCGCTCCGGTCGATCGAGAGCCCGAGCATCTTCCGCGACGTCGCGGTCGAGCGGCTCGCGACCGCGCTTGAGGAAGTCAATCCGGTCGCCGACGCGTCCGGCCGCCTCTACGCGGACAGCATCTGCGACGCAATCATCACGCGCCTGCTCACGCGGGCTGCCGAGCTCACGCCGGGGGCCGCGCGGCGCGCGTCGCCGCTGCCGAAGTGGCGTTTGCGGCGCGCGCTCGATTTCATCGAAGCGAATCTGGCGCAGCCGATCGGACTTGCCGATGTCGCCGCCAGCGCCGGCCTCACCCGCATGCATTTCGCCGCGCAGTTCCGCTCGACGACCGGCTATTCCCCGCATGCGTACCTGCTGCGGCGCAGGATCGAGCATGCCCAGATGTTGCTGCGCACGACGGCGCTCAGCGTGCTCGACGTCGCGCTCAGTTGTGGCTTCGGCTCGCATGCGCACTTCACGACCGTCTTCGGGCGGATGGTCGGTGAGTCGCCCAACAGCTGGCGGTCCCGCATGCGCGGCGAGGGGCTGATCGCGGAGCTGCCCGTGGCTACCTCCGCACGCCGGAGGGACACCGAAACGTGATCACGCAGGCTGAGCTGACGAATGACAAATGCAGGCGCGTCTCGTTGCGCCTGCTCGACGGCGGTTCATGCGAGCAGGCCGCGAAACTGCCTGAAGCACGCTTCGAGCGAGATGCTTCAAGCGTAAGGCATGGGGGAGCCGTCATGGAGCCAATCCCCCCTTTAGGGTGATATCGCGTAGTAAGGACGGTTTTGTCGCATCGAAAAATCGAGGCGCCGAGATCAAAGGAATCAGTCAAGCGAAGCCTTATAGTCTTTAACGGCAGACTCCATCCAGGCTATAAATTTCGTTAGTGACGCCAACTCACGTTTTTGTTCAGGAAAGGAAAGATAGAGCGTTGCCGAGCCTCGGCTAACGTATTGACCAATTCGAACGAGCTTTCCTGAATGCAACTCCTGATCGATTAAAAGACGCGGCAGCAGCGCGATTCCAAGACCCGATACTGCCGCGTTGATCGCCATGATGAACATGTCGAAATAGTGCTCGCCTCCGGTATGCTCGACCGGACTCAAATTGAGCGTCTCGCGCCATGCCTGCCAGACTGTGGCTTGATCGCGGGTATGAATCCAGGGCAAGGCAGCGATCTCCGAGGTTGAACACTCGCGTCCGTGACCCAGCAATTCCGGAGCGCCGACCATCCATATCTCATCTTCGGTAATGAGCGCCTGTCCAGCCATTCCGGGCACCAAGGACTGCCCGAAGTAGATCGCGGCATCGAAATTAAGATCGTTGAAATAAGTCGGCTGGTCCCGGCCCATCAAGCGAAGTTCCACGCCCGGATACCGCTCGTGGAAATTGCGCAGCCGCGGTACAAGCCACTGCGCTGCAAACGTGACACCTACGGCCAAGCGAATCGGCGGACTGGTTTGATGCTGAATGAGCTCAAGCGTGTCGAGCCGGATCTGATCCAGGTGAACACGAATACGGCGTGCGTACTCGATACCCGGCTCAGTCAGCACCAGCCGCTGCCGCACACGATCAAACAGTGGAAACCCGAGCCCGGCTTCCAACTCGTTAACCTTCTTGCAAATCGCGCCTTGCGTCTGCTGCAACTCTGCCGCGGCCTTCGAAAAACTTTGATACCGCGCAGAGGCCTCGAACGCTTGTAAAACGCTCAAGCTTGGAATGCCGTGTCGCATTGACATTGTATTTCCTCGGTGTCTGCACTCAGGAACTGCACTCGCGATCTATTTTGAGCGATGTGACATTCCGAGTCCACGGTACACCGCAACCGTTCGAAACCTGAAGTGCTGAGCGTTTGCGCGACGCGACATGTTCTAAAAGGCTATGCCGGACGCCGATGCATGGTGCCGGTTACGATCGAGTGCGATGGCCAATATGGCGGCGAATGTCATCGCGATTGCGATCGCCACAAACGCGTACTGGAACGTGCCGGTGGTGTCCCGGACCCATCCTATGAAGTAAGGCATCAGGAAACCAGACGACACGCCGATACTCGTGATCAAGGCAATGCCCGTTGCCGCAGCCCGATCCGTCAAGATACGGCTAGGCATTTGCCAAAAGGTCGAAATGCTGCAGAAACACGCCGATGTTCCGATCGCCAATGCGATGATCGTATTGATTGGCGACTCGAGATACAGCGCGGTAGCCAGTGACGCCCCAGACACCAGCAGCGGGCCCGCCACGTAATATGCGTTTATGGATCTCTTGCTGACAATCCGGCCCCACAACAACACGGCGATGACCGCCACCGCAAACGGTATGGCGGTAATCAGGCCGATCTCGCTCAGCGTCAGGTCGGCACCGTTCTTGAAGGTCTTGACCACCTGCGGCAAGAAGTACAGCAAGCCGATGATGCCCGAATTGGTACCGAAGTAGACCGCGCCCAACGCCCAGACCTTCAGGTTTGAAATGGTCTCCCATGCGCTTGTGGGTTCCACCCACTGCGCGGCAGCTTTTCTCTCAGGTGCAATAGCCTCGTTGATCTGCTCCTTCTCCTCGCTCGACAGCCAGCGAGCGGTCTCAGGCCGGTTGGGAAGCCAAAAATAAGCAATAAAGCCTAACGTAATGGCTGGCAAACCTTCCACCAGAATCATGGCGCGCCAGCCGGTGACACCGAACACATTGAGATGCTCCATGAGCCACGTCGATATGGGAGCGCCGAGCATTCCTGTCAACGGGATCGAGACCGTGAAAAGTGACATCATCCATACCCGGTTGCGTGCCGGCATCCACAACGTCATGTAGTAGACCATCCCCGGATATAAGCCGGCTTCAAAAACGCCCAGGAAAAAGCGTGCCAGGTAGAGCCAATAGACGTTGGGCACGAAGCTGGTCAACGAAGACAGAAGGCCCCAGGTAATCAATATCCGAGCCATCCAGATTCGCGCGCCAAAGCGATGCATGCATAGGTTGCTAGGCACTTCGCACAAGATGTACCCAAGAAAGAACAAACTTGCTGACAGGCCATATTGTGCCGCGCTCATGTGTAACTCGGCGTTCATCGTCAATGCGGCGTAACCCACGTTAGCGCGATCAAGCTGATTTGCGATGTACATCAGAATCATCAGCGGTGCGAGACGCATCACGACCCGCCTCATCAGCGGTGCAGGTAACGCCATGCCTGTATCAAGTGTGCTCATGATGCTCCGGTATGAATGTCTGGTTGCTTCGAGGAGCATTAGGCACGTGCCATTTTCCCCGTGCAAGCGACGGAAACTATTGAGCTTGTGAGCTTTTGTCACAATCGGCAAAGCCATGCCGGTCGTGAGTAAAAGTGGGTCGCTTGTTATTGAATATCGATGGACGGTCGGGGAAACAGCTCGGAGAATTGCTATCCATCAATGTAACGAGAGCACACGATGAGCGGCATCAGCGAAGCAGAATTCATAATCCCGACGCCCATTGGCGGGCGTCTTCCGACGCCCGAGGTCTTCGACAACGTAGGGGAGGAACGCCGCGACCGCAAACGCAGGCTTGCCGCAGCGTTTCGCATCCTGGCACGGTTCGGTTTGACGGAGGGCATTGCGGGCCACATTACTGTCCGGGACCCGGAATTTCCCGATCGATCCTGGGTCAATCAATACGCTCAGCACTTTTCCACCATCTGCCCCGACGACTTGATTTGCATAGACGACACCGGTGTCGTCCATGACGGAACCGGACCGGTCAACGCGGCCGCCGTCGCTATCCACTGCGGCATTCACAGCGCTAACCCCGCCGCTATCGCAGCGGTGCATACGCACACGACTTGGGGCCGGGCTTTCTCCGCCCGATCCAGGCTGTTAGCTCCGATCAACCAGGAAGCGTGTCTCTTCTACGAAAATCATGTGCTGTTTCGCGGTGACATTGTCGTGCTGGCGACAGACGAAGGACGCCGGATTGCAGAAACCATGGGTGAAAAGAAGGCAGCAATTCTTCTGAATCATGGCTTGCTGACAGTGGGCGGATCGGTTGACGCAGCGGTGTATCGCTTCATCGCGATGGAGCGTTGCTGCCAGGTACAACTGCTCGCGGAAGCGGCTGGCGCGATCGAGCCATTGAGTGAAGAAGAGGCGCTTGCGACCAGGGCGCATCTGGCGTCGGATTACGTAGCCTGGCTTGGATTCCAGGGGCTATATCAACAGGTGATCCGGGAAGCGCCTGACCTGGGGTGACACATGTTGCGGGTACGGCGTTCTCCTTCTCACGCCGATTACTTCCGCCGCTTCGCGCGCGATCCGTCAAAACCTCCCTTATCTTCCCGCCTCCCCTTGAAGCTCCCCTGTTCGGGGGATGTCTCCTTCCTGCGAATAATTCGATGATGGCATCAACCGGGATGCCACCGTGCGCGATATGCGCCGACGGACTTGCGTCAGTTGTGTCAACCCGATCCATTTCTCGACTTCAGGAGATGTAGATGCAGGACGCTGTGCAGGACTCGACGTCATCCCCCTATGCCTATCCGCTGTTGATCAAGCAATTGCTGCATACGCCGTTCGTTCAGGCGCCGGACCAGGAAATCGTCTACCGCGGCGAGTTGCGGATGACCTATACCACGCTGAGGGAACGCATCGCCCGGCTCGCTAATGGCCTGAACCGGCTCGGTGTGCGGCATGGCAGCACCGTGGCGGTAATGGACTGGGACAGCCACCGCTATCTGGAATCATACTTTGCAGTCCCGATGATGGGCGCCGTTCTTCAGACGGTCAACGTAAGGTTGTCGGACGCGGAGATCGCTTACACGATCAACCACGCTGGCGCAGAAGTGCTGTTTGTCCACACTGATTTCCTGCCCGTGGTCGAAGCGATCAAGGATCAGCTTGAAACGGTCCGCACATTCGTGTGGATCGACGAGCCGGGCAGTGAAGCGTGTGCCCACACCATTGCGTTCGCCACGGAATACGAGGCAATGCTCTCGGCAAGCGCAACGAGCTACGACTTCCCCGACTTCGACGAGAATACCCGCGCCACCACGTTCTACACGACGGGAACCACCGGTCTGCCCAAGGGTGTGTACTTCTCGCATCGGCAACTGGTTCTGCACACCATCACCCTGATGGCGGCATTGGCGAGCCCTGTCTCGGGACAGCGTTTCCATCGTGGCGACGTGTACATGCCGCTCACCCCGATGTTCCACGTCCACGCCTGGGGCATGCCGTATATCGCCACGGTTCTGGGTGTGAAGCAGGTCTATCCCGGACGCTATTTGCCGGACCGGCTCGCACGACTCGTGCGCGAAGAGGGCGTCACGTTTTCGCATTGTGTGGGCACGATCCTGCACATGCTGCTCGCGTGCGAGGAGGGGAAAGCCACGGACATGAGCAAGTGGAAGATCATCATTGGCGGCGGCGCGTTGCCGCAAGGCCTTGCCAAAGCGGCGCTGGACCGGGGCATCGACGTGTTCGTCGGTTACGGGATGTCGGAAACGTGCCCCGTACTCAGTCTCGCGCAACTTCCTCCCGGCGCTGAAAAGCTCGACGCCGACGAGCAGCTTCGCCTGCGCTGCAAGACCGGCCTTCCTGTTCCTCTTGTTGACCTGCGTGTCGTCGACGACAACATGGACCCACTCGCCCGCGATGGCAAAGCCACCGGCGAGATCGTCGCGCGCGCACCGTGGCTCACGCAAGGCTATCTGAACAATCCCGAGGCTTCAAGGCAGCTTTGGACCGGCGGTTATCTCCATACGCAGGACATCGCGAATATCGATCCGACGGGTAACGTACAAATTACTGACCGTCTCAAGGACGTGATCAAGTCCGGCGGCGAGTGGATTTCATCGCTCGAGATAGAAAGCCTGATCTCGCAATACGAGGGCGTTTCTGAAGTGGCCGTGATCGGCATCAAGGACGAGAAGTGGGGGGAGCGGCCGGTGGCGCTGGTGGTGCTCAAGGAGGGGGCGGCAGTCACGGAGGACGACATCAAGCAGCACGTACTGTCGTTCAGCACATCCGGAAAAATATCGAAATACGCGGTGCCGCAGATCGTGAAGTTCGTCGATGCGCTGGGAAAGACAAGTGTCGGCAAGATCAACAAGAAGTGGCTGCGCGAGCAGTTCGCCTGACCCGTCACAAGGAGCAAACACGATGAGCATCAAGGGATACAACGTCACCAGCATTGACGATTTCGTTGGCCGCGAACTGGGGGTATCGGACTGGGTTGTCGTCGACCAGGCCCGTATCAATGCGTTCGCCGAGTGTACGGGCGACAAGCAATGGATTCACGTGAACGAGGAACTGGCGAAGCGCGAGAGTCCGTTCGGCGGCACGATCGCGCATGGCTATCTGACGCTTTCACTACTGGCGTCGCTCGCGATGGAGATTGGAGTCATTCCCGAGGACGCATCGGCGGGGCTGAATTATGGGCTGGACAAGGTGCGCTTCATGACGCCGGTGAAAGCGGGGGCGCGGGTGAGAAATCGCGTGACGCTGATGTCGGTGGAAAAGAAGGGCGGCGGCCGGATCGTCATCAAGATGATCAACGAACTGCAGATCGAGGGCGAGGAGAAGCCGGCGCTGATTGCCGAGACATTGGCGATGCTGGTCTTGTAAGTGCAAGCCACTGTGTTGGCGAAGCGCATGGAGATGTTTGAGGAGCAGCAAGATGGTGGCGAAAAATGAAAGCACAGCACAAAGCGAGCAGCCGAACGACCTCGCGGCGTCTGCCGCGGAAGGCATACTCGGACCGAATCCGTTCGTGGGACTGCGCCCGCGCGACATTCTGGCAACCGCGCAGCAGATTGGCGCCC
Organism: Caballeronia udeis; assembly: GCF_001544555.2. Taxonomy (GTDB): domain Bacteria; phylum Pseudomonadota; class Gammaproteobacteria; order Burkholderiales; family Burkholderiaceae; genus Caballeronia; species Caballeronia udeis. The sequence goes on from NZ_FCOK02000044.1 coordinate 25,794, forward strand.
AGGCGCTGCGGCAACCCGCCTTGCTCCTGGAGCAGGAGGCGGCGCTGGCGCGGGATCTGATGGCTGTGCTTGGCGGCAGTGCGAACTGTACGCCGCCTCAGGGCGACAAGCGCTTCACCGACCCTGCATGGCAGAGCAATTCGCTTTACCGCATGGCGCTGCAAAGTTACGTGGCGTGGCGCAACGCGCTGACCGGGTTTGTCGATCGCTCCGCGCTCGACCCGAAGAGCAAGGAACGCGCGCAGTTCGTGCTGTCGCTGTTCACTGATGCGCTGTCGCCAACAAACACGTTGCTGGGCAATCCGGCCGCACTCAAGAAAGTCATCGATTCGGGCGGCGCCAGCCTGCTTGACGGCATCAGGAACCTGATGACGGACATGCTGCAGAACCAGGGGATGCCCGCGCAAGTCGACAGGACGGCGTTCAAGGTAGGCGGAAATCTCGCCACGTCGCCGGGCGCGGTCGTCTTTCGCAACGACGTGCTCGAGCTGATCCAGTACACGCCGGCGACGGAACAAGTGCACGCCCGCCCGCAACTGATCGTGCCGCCCCAGATCAACAAGTTCTACGTCTTCGACCTGTCCGAAGGCAAGAGCATTGTCGACTATCTGGTGAAGAGCGAGTTTCAGGTGTTCGTGGTGAGCTGGCGCAATCCGACCGCCGCGCAGAGTCACTGGGACCTCGATACCTATGTTGCCGCGCTCCTTGAAGCGGTCGCGGCAGTGCGTGACATCACCGGCAGCGACGACGTCAACCTGCACGGCGCCTGCTCGGGTGCGATGACGATTTCGGCGCTCCTCGGCCACCTCGCAAGCCGGGGTGACAAGAGCGTCAATGCTGCCACGCTGATGGTTGCCGTGCTGGACAACACGGCTGACTCGCAGCTCGGTCTCTTTGCAACCCCGGAAGCCATCGCGGCCGCGAAGCAGAACAGCACCTCGAAGGGCGTGCTCGCCGGTGAAGAAATGGGCCGCGTGTTCGCGTGGATGAGACCCAACGATCTCGTCTGGAACTACTGGGTCAATAACTATCTGCTCGGTAAAACGCCGCCCGCTTTCGACATCCTCTATTGGAACAACGACGCAACCCGGCTGCCCGCGGCGATGCATGGGCAACTGCTCGATATCTTCACGGGCAATTTGTTCAGCAAACCTCGCGCGCTGACGGTCCTGGGTACACCCATCGACCTGTCTGAAGTAACCTGCGACAAATACGTCGTGGCCGGCATGACCGATCACATCACGCCATGGAAGGGCGTGTACAACACGGCGCGCACGTTCGGCGGCGACACGCGTTTCGTGCTGAGTTCGAGCGGCCATATCCAGAGCCTGATCAACCCGCTGGGCAATCCGAAGTCGAAGTTCTTTCTCAATCCCGATCTGGCCGGCAATGCCGACGCATGGCTCGCCAACGCCCAGGCTGAAAAGGACTCGTGGTGGGTCGACTGGCGCACGTGGCTCGCCGGCCATTCCGGCGAGCAGCGGCCCGCACCGAAGACGCTCGGCAACAAGCGGCACCCGCCGGGCGTGAAGGCGCCGGGAACGTATGTCATGGAAGCATAGGGCACACGCACCGGCACATTCGTTGACCGCACGGCGGCCAACATCTTTCTTAACGTAGTTTCATTGGAGTATTGATGATGGATTCAACCAATCCGAATAGCATTTTCGACGAGTACAAGAAAGTCATTGGACAGTTCAAGCTGCCCGGCATGGACGTCAACGCGATCCTCGAGTCGCGCCGCAAGGACATCGAGGCGATAGCCGAAGCCAACACGACAGCGCTTGCAGGCGTGCAGTCGCTGGCTCAGAAGCAGTCGGAGATCCTCCGCACGACGCTGACCGAATTGCAGTCGTTCGCGGCTCGCGCTGCCCAGTCGGGAGCCAAGCCCGCCGCCAACACGGGCGAAGTGGTGCAGCAGGCACTGCACAAGGCGCTCGCGGACATGCAGGAACTCGCGGGCACCGCATACCGTGCGCAGTCGGACAGCATCGCGGTGGTCACCAAGCGCGTCGCCGAGCACGTCGAGGAACTGAAGACGCTGCTTCAGCCGAAGAAGTAATGGGACGCGGGCCCGTGCGGCACGCCGACAGGCCGAACGATTGGCCGTCCAGAAGATGATCCGGAAACAAGAAATGAACACGAGCCCCGAGTCTCTTTGCAGCATGCAAATCCAGACGATCGATCTGGACGGTCAGACACTGCGTGTCGGGACGTGCCGCGGCAGTGACGCTTCGCCGCCGCTGCTCATATTCAACGGCATTGGCGCCAACCTCGAGCTGGTGGAGCCCTTCGTCACGGCGCTCGAAGACGTGAGTGTGATCATCTTCGACATCCCCGGCGTCGGCGGCTCGCCTGCGCCGGTCGTGCCGTATCGCTTCTCGACGTTGTCCGTGCTGGCCGACAAGCTGCTGACGCGGTTGGGCCTTGACGGGGCCGTCGATGTGCTTGGCGTGTCGTGGGGCGGCGCGCTGGCCCAGCAGTTCGCGCGTCTGTATCCGGAGCGCTGCCGCAGGCTGATTCTTGCGGCAACCTCTCCCGGCGTCATCATGGTGCCGGGCAAACTGTCGGTATTGTCAAAGCTGATCGGTCCGCGCCGCTACACCGATCCCGCCTACCTGCAAGAGGTTGGCGCGGACATCTACGGGGGCGCTTACCGGCGCGATCCATCGTTGCTGAAGGCGCACAGCCAGCACATCCAGCCGCCGCGCGGCCGCGGCTACCTCTATCAACTGCTGGCTGTTACAGGCTGGAGCAGCCTGCCGTGGCTCGGCGCGTTGCGCCAGAAGACACTGGTCATGCACGGCAATGACGACCCCATCGTGCCGCTGACCAACGCGAAGATTCTCGCGGCCCGTATCCGCGATGCGACGCTTTATGTGATCGATGACGGCCATCTGTTCCTAATCTCGCGCGCGAGTGAAGTCGCGCCCGTGGTGCGCAGGTTTCTCAGGCAGGAGGCGAGTTGAGTTGCTTCGTGACACGGCGCACGTACGCTAGCCGGCCGCGACCAGTCCCAGTGCCTGCGCGCGCGCAACGGCCTGCGCGCGCTTGTCCACGGCCAGTTTCACGAAGATGTTCTTGACGTGGGTCTTGACGGTTTCGGGCGTGATCCCCAGAGTGCGTGCGATCTCCTTGTTCGATTGCCCCTGGGCAATCAGCTCGACGATACCGCGCTCCCGTGCGCTCAGCGGCTCGCGCTCCGTGTCGCGCCTGGGGCCGGCGGCGGGCTCATAGAGTGCTCGCCAGCCGTCCAGCAGGCGATCGATATAAGCAACGCTTTCCTTCGTCTGCGGGGTGGAACGCGTGTCATCGCGAACCGCACGCAGGAGCGGCCCGATTTCCGGCCCCTGGTCGAGAATCGAGCGATAGATATCGCTACTGGCGTTCAGGACTTCGCGAAAGATTTCGACGGCGCGGGCCTGTTCGTTCGCACGCAACCAGACGAGCGCGAGCACGGTGCGCAAGCGCAGCGCGAGATAGTCGCCGTGCCGGCTTTCGACGCTTCGCAGAGCGCATGTCAACGACCCGAGGGCTTCCTCGGTCCGGTTCTGCGCCATCGCCACCCAGGCCACCGCGATCGCGCGGTATGTTTCGATCTCCGGCGAGACTGCTTCCTCCGCGGCGCAACGGGAGCCCACCACCTGATCCAGTTGCACGACACATGCCGACGCTTCCGCGATCCTGTCTTCCGCAAGGTAGAGCCGCGCGCGCTCTACAAGGACGCCGGCAATGAGCCGGTCCCAGCGGCGTGCATAACCGAGAACCTGTGCCCGGTCGAGCAACGCATACGCCTGCCCGGCGTCGGCACGCGAGATGGCGATCCGCACGAGCACACGATAGGCGATCAAGGTGCTGTCGAGCAGGACCGCCAGGTCGATCATCGGCATGAGATCGACCAGTAACGCTTCCGCCTCGTCGAGCCGTCCCTGCTCGTACCAGATCTGCGCAATCATGGGCGCGCACAACGCGGCCGAGATGGATTTCGGACCGGAATGGCGCTCGGCGAGCTGCATCGACTCGGTGAAATAGCGCTCGGCGAGCCCGAAGTGCATCTGCTGCATTTCCGCGTGGCCAAGCAGGCATAGCCGGTACACCGAAGCGAACATATTGCGCTGGTCTTCCTCGATCGAATCGGGGATCCAGGGTGTCGCGTAGAGCGCTTTGAGGTTGCCTGCTTTCCAGTGCCCGAAGCGCACGACGTTGGAGACGACATTGGTGGTCCAGCTGTCTGTCGACGGCCGGTCGAGACACGCCTGTGCGATTACAAGCGCGCGCTCCGAGTCGTCCTGTAGCGCGATCACCACCGAGCGGATTGCCTGGCACTCCCAGCGGATGTTCCCGGCGGTCTCGCCCGAGCCGGTGTCCGCGTCGCGCTCGATCTCGTCGAGCATCGCGAGCGCTTCGTCAAAACGCATCGCAAGCGCCATCCCCCACGCGATCGCGAGCGTGACCTTCACCTGCCCGCGCATCAGATGCGCCGGGAACTGACGTTGCCAGCCGAGCAGCGTGAGCAGGTCGCCTTTCGTGACGAGCGCCATCGCGCAGTGAGCCATCAGGGAGACAGCGTTTTGCGTATCGCCCGCGGCGATCGCGTGCCTGACCGCGTCTGTCCATTGCTCCTCTTTGGTGTACCACTGGCACGCACGGCGATGCAGGTCCGCCACTTCATCGCGATGCCGGGTTTCGAGCCGCCGGCGCAGGTACTCGCCCATCAGATGGTGATAGCGGAACCAGCGTCCTTCCATATCGAGCGGTTCGAGCAGCAACTGGCGGGCGGAGATGGTGTCCAGCATGCCTTGTTGCGCCGCAACGCCGGTTACCGCTTCGCATAGCGACGCCGTCAGCCGCTCGAGTATCGACGTGCGCAACATGAACCCGACCATGTCGTTTGGAAGGCGCTTGAGCATGTCTTCAAGGTACGCGGCGAACGGGCGGGAGGCGCCGGACGGCACACTCACATCCCAGTCCGATTTGCATTCGTCACGCGATATCACCGAAGCGGAAATTCGCAGCGCCGCAGCCCAGCCTTCGGTGCTCGCGAAAAGCGACTTGACGTTGGCCGGGCGCAGTCCGCTTGGGCATTCGTGTTCGACAAAGCTGCGGGTTTCGTCGAAGTTGAAGCGAAGTGTCAGCGCGTCGATTTCCAGCAGCTCGTTCCTGGCTCTCAGGTTGGCGATCGGCAGTGGTGGATCGGTACGCGTGCAGACCACGACATGCACGTTCGACGGCGCGTTCACGATGAAGTACGACATTGCGTCGTGAATGGCGGGCAAGCTGATCAGATGGTAGTCGTCGACGAACAGATAGACCTCGTCGTCGACTTCGACGAGTTCGTTGATCAGCGTCGACACGACCGAGTGCGCGGGCACGAGCGACGCCTCGGCGGTCAGGCTGAGCGCGGAGGCGCCGACAGCCGCACAGGCGTTGCGCAATGCTTGTGCCAGATGATGGAAGAAGCGCGCGGGTTCGTCGTCCTCCGTGTCGAGCGACAGCCACGCGACATAGGCGCCGCTTAGATTCAGCCCGTCGAGCCACGTGAGCGCAAGCGAGGTCTTGCCAAAGCCGGCCGGCGCCTTGATTACGGTAAGCCGTTTGTACTCCGCCTTCCCGGCGAGCGCGACGAGCCGTGGTCGATCTATCAACCCGGCGGGCAGTCGCGGCGGCAAGACCTTCGTTGCGAGGAACAGAGGCGGCCTGTTCGGCGGCGGCGCTTGCATCACGTGCATCAGTTGCTCCAGGCGTTCGGGTTGACCCTGACTGCCATTCCCCGTCCATGCACTCGCGCTCCCCTGTAAGGGGGATTTTGCGCGGCGCCGCATTCAGACACCATGCATTCCAGGGGGAGATGCGAAGTTCCACAACTGGACAACGGCGCTGGACAACGGTGCGGCACGCCGCCGGTCATTGGGAAATCGCCTCTCGGCGGGTGCTGGCTGAAACGGTGTTTTCTCAAGAAATGATACGCCCAACCACCTTGGGCGAGGGGACATGTCTACCCCAATTAAATCGTAGTGCGGCGCATAAGCCCGGACCCGCGGCGTGTAGCTCGCACGTACAAAACAAGATTGGTTCAGACGGCCGGCGTAACGAAGTCTTTTATCGAAACGGAGGAGGCAATGAAAGTACTGGTTCCTGTCAAACGCGTCGTCGACGCGAATGTGAGAGTTCGCATGAAGGCCGACGGCAGCGCTGTCGACATCGCGAACGTGAAGCTGTCGATGAACCCTTTCGACGAAATCAGCGTGGAAGAGGCCGTGCGTTTGAAGGAAGCCGGCGCGGCGTCGGAAGTGGTCGTTGTGTCCTGCGGGGTGCAGGGCTGCCAGGAAACGCTGCGCACGGCGATGGCGACCGGCGCCGACCGCGGCATCCTCGTCGAGACCGGCGCCGAGTTGCAGCCGCTCGCCGTGGCGAAGCTGCTCAAGGCGCTGGTGGACAAGGAGCAGCCGCAACTCGTGATGCTCGGCAAGCAGGCGATAGACGACGACGCGAACCAGGTCGGCCAGATGCTCGCGGCGCTGCTCGGCTGGCCGCAGGCGACCTTTGCATCGAAGGTGAGCGTCGAAGCAGGCAAGGCGACCGTGACGCGTGAGATAGACGGCGGGCTCGAGACGATCGAGGTCGATCTGCCGGCTGTTGTGACCACCGATCTGCGCCTCAACACACCGCGCTACGCGACGCTGCCCAACATCATGAAAGCGAAGAAGAAGCCGCTCGAGGTGGTGACACCCGATGCCCTCGGCGTCGACATCACGCCGCGGCTGACGACGCTGAAGCTCGCGGAGCCGCCGAAGCGCGAGGCGGGCATTCGTGTCGCCGACGCCGCAGACCTCGTGGCGAAGCTGAAGAACGTCGCGCACGTCATCTGAAACGAAAGAGGAAAACATGTCCGTACTCGTTATTGCAGAACACGACAACCAGACGCTGAAGGCGGTGACGTTGAACACCGTCACCGCCGCTGCGCGTCTTGGCGCAGACATTCATGTTCTCGTCGCCGGAGCGCAATGCGCAGCAGTGGCCGAACAGGCCGCAAGCATCGCCGGCGTGAACCGCGTGCGTGTCGCCGATGCGCCGCACTATGCGCATCCGCTGGCCGAGAACCTGGCTGCGCTGATTGCGACGGTCGCGGCCGACTACAGTCACGTGCTGGCGCCCGCCACCACCACCGCCAAGAACGCAATGCCGCGCGTGGCCGCGCTGCTCGACGTCGCGCAGATCTCCGATGTCGTTGCCGTCGAATCCGCCGATACGTTCGTGCGCCCCATCTACGCGGGCAACGTGCTGGCGACGGTGCGAAGCTCGGACCGTATCAAGGTCATCACGGTACGCACGACGGCCTTTGCAGCGGCGCCAGCCGAAGGCGGCGCGGCGGCGATCGAATCGCTCGCCCCGGCCGGCGAGGCCCCGGGTTCGCGTTTCGTGAGCCAGCAATTGACCCGCTCGGAGCGTCCTGAATTGACATCGGCGCGGCGGGTGATCTCGGGCGGGCGGGGCATGGGCGCGGGCGAGAACTTCGCACTGCTGGAGGATATCGCCAACAAGCTGGGCGCAGCGGTCGGCGCGTCGCGCGCTGCCGTCGATGCCGGCTTCGTGCCGAACGACTATCAGGTGGGCCAGACCGGCAAGGTCATCGCGCCGCAACTCTATATCGCGGTCGGCATCTCCGGCGCGATCCAGCATCTGGCCGGCATGAAGGACTCGAAGGTGATCGTCGCGATCAACAAGGACGAGGAGGCGCCGATCTTCCAGGTCGCCGATTACTGGATCGTCGGCGATCTCTTCAAGGTATTGCCCGAGTTGTCCGGCGAGCTGGACAAACTGCAACAAAACTGATTCCGGAGACCATGATGAGCACCTATATTGCACCGCTGCGCGACATGCGCTTCGTGATGACGGAACTGGCCGGTCTTGACGAGTTGTCTTCGCTGCCGGGCTTCGAGGAGGTAAGTCCCGAACTCGCCGAGGCCGTGCTCGACGAGGCGGCGAGGCTCGCGACAGAAGTGCTGGCGCCGCTCAACAAGCCCGGCGACGCGCAGGGCGCGCGCCTGACGAAGGACGGCGTTGTTGCGGCGGACGGTTTCGCGAAAGCCTACCGGCAGTTCGCCGAAGGCGGCTGGAGCGGCCTCTCCGGCGATCCGGATTTCGGCGGCCAGGGATTGCCCGAGTTGGTGCAAGCGGCAACCGTCGAAATGTGGAATTCGTCCAACATGGCGTTCGCACTGTGTCCCCTGTTGACCGCGGGCGCTACCGAGGCGTTGAGGCAGCACGGCTCGGAAGAACTCAAGGGACGCTATCTACCCAAGCTCGTGAGCGGTGAATGGACGGGCACCATGAACCTGACCGAACCGCAAGCGGGCTCGGATCTCGCCGCCGTGCGCACGAAAGCGGTGCCCGAAGGCGACCACTATCGCCTCTACGGCCAGAAGATCTTTATCACGTGGGGCGATCACGATATGACGGATAACGTCATTCATCTCGTCCTGGCACGCACGCCGGATGCGCCTGAGGGTGTGCGCGGCATATCGCTTTTTGTCGTGCCCAAGTTCCTGCTGAATGCCGACGGCTCCAGCGGGCAACGCAACGACGTGCACTGTGTGTCCCTCGAACACAAGCTCGGCATTCACGCGAGTCCCACCTGCGTGATGAGTTTCGGCGATCAGGACGGGGCGATCGGTTATCTGGTGGGGCAGGAGAACAAAGGTCTCGCGCATATGTTCACGATGATGAACGAAGCGCGCCAGAAGGTGGGGATCCAGGGGCTCGCGATTGCGGAACGGGCTTATCAGCAAGCCCGCGAATACGCGAAGGAACGCGTCCAGGGGCGGCTCGCGGCTGGCAAATCCGGTGGCGCTGTGGCAATCATTCATCACCCGGATGTGCGGCGCATGTTGATGACGATGAAGTCCCAGGTCGAAGCGATGCGTGCTTTCGCGTACGTGATGGCTGCGGACATGGACCGCGCGCACCGTGACCCCGATGCCGGTGAGCGCACACGTCGCCAGACGCGTGTCGATCTGCTGATCCCCGTGTTGAAGGCATGGTGCACGGAGTTGGGCGTCGAGATTACGTCGACGGGTGTGCAGGTGCATGGCGGAATGGGTTACATCGAAGAGACGGGTGCGTGCCAGTTCCTGCGCGACGCACGAATCGCGCCGATCTACGAAGGCACGACGGGGATCCAGGCTGCGGACCTCGTCAGCCGCAAGCTCGCGTCGGATCAGGGCGCAGGGATGGCCGCGCTAGTCGCGGAGATGCGTCAGGCCGCGTTGGAGCTCGCGCGCAGCACGGATACCCAGGTGGCGTCCGTTGGCACCGCGTTCGCGGCCGGTATCCAGGCGCTAGACGACGCTACTGCGTGGATGCTGCAAGCCTTGGCGACTCAGCCCGACGCAGCGCTTGCCAGCTCCGTCGACTATCTGATGCTCACCGGCTACGTGTGCGGTGGCTGGCAGATGGGGCGTGCAGCGCTTGCTGCGTCAAGCAAAGCCGCAGCGGGTGAAGATCCGGACTTCCATCGCGCGAAGCTCGCCACTGCGCTCTTCTACGCCGACAAGGTCTTGCCTAAAGCGACCGCGCTTCTGGAGACAATTCGCAGCGGCGCATCGAGCGGGTCGAGCCTGCCGATCGAACAATTCTGAGCAGCGATGAAAGAAAGACATTGATTCAAAAATATTAATATGTATTACGAAATAAATTGAGGAGACATGATGAAAAAAATTGCATGCCTTGCGTTAATACCGGCCGCGATATGTTCCAGTGCGATGGCGCAGAGCGCGGGTAGTCTCATAACCAGCGTGGGTGGAGTTTGGCTCGACTTTGGTCCGTCTTCCGCAACATCGTTGCAGAGCAGTTCGGCTTTCGGCACATTCACGTCAACGGGAACGGGCGGTCAGATACATAACACGTTCACCCTGGAGCTCTCGACCACTTATTTCGTCACGGACCATATTGCTTTCGATTTGGCGGCGGGCATACCGCCCAAGCTCCAGCTCTTTGCACAGGGCAAGGCCACACCATTCGGTGCCGGTGGGCCATCGCTCAATCTGGGGAATCTGGCGCCGCTCGCCACCACACGGTCGTGGTCGCCCATTCTGTTCCTGAAGTATTACTTCTTCGACGCGCAGACGAAGCTGCGCCCGTTCGTCGGTATTGGCGGGAACTACACGTGGTTTTCGCATACCAATCTCAATTCAACATTCGGTGGCGCGTTGCAGCAGATTGCAGGGCCGGGCGGACAGGTCAAGGCTTCGCTCAGTCCGTCATGGAACCCCGCGGTCACCGCGGGCGCCTCTTACAATATCAGCAAGAACTGGTATGCGACCGGGTCGGTGACCTATCTTTCTCTGAAGACAAATGCGACGGTCAGTTCCGTGGCCGCCAACGGTCAGACAGTGTTGTCCAGCAAGACGCGCATCACGGCGGATCCGGTGATCGTCTTCCTCGGAATTGGATACCGGTTCTAGCGAGCCTGGCGGCGGCAACGCCCACTTCATGTCATGTCGGCTTCTTCAGTACATCGAGCCCTTCCGGCAGCTGCGCGTCCGGGAAATGCGTGGAAAGGGTGGTTGCGCGCCACTGCTCCTGTTCGTCGGCGCGCTGAGCGTCTGCGAGACTGCAGACATGCAGCGCATCGCCACCGAGCAACAGACGCAGCGGCAGCTCGTCACGACGTGACAGTTGGACGATCAATGCCGCGATCTTCGCGGGGTCGCTGATTTCGTGACCGCCATAAGCTTCCAGAAGCGTGAGCATCTTGCCGACAGACTGTTCGTAGTCGGGCAACATGTCGTCAATGCCGCGACGTGCTTCGCTGGCCCACTCGGTGCGTATCCCTCCCGGTTCCAGCGTACATACGCGGAGCCCCAGGTGGCCAACCTCTTTTGCAACGACGTCGCTGAACCCGCCGACCGCCCACTTCGCTGCCTGATAGGCGGACAATCCCGGCGTCGATGTACGGCCGCCCGCCGATGACACCTGGAAAATATGGCCAGAGTGCTGTTCGCGCATCACCGGCAACACCGCACGGGTCAGGTTGACCACACCGAACAGGTTGGTTTCCACCTGATCGCGGAAATCTTGCGATGTCATTTGCTCGAACGGAGCGGTGTGGCCGTAACCCGCGTTATTGACCAGCACGTCGAGGTGGCCAAAGGCATTGAGCGCGTGGTCGACCGCGTTCTGTGCAGCAACCTCGTCGGTTACGTCGAGTGCAACGGGACGAATCCGGTCTCCATAGCGGTCGACCAGATCTGCCAGGCGTTCCGGATCGCGGGCGCCGGCAACAAGACGATCGCCTGCGGCAAGGACCGCCTCGCTAATAAGACGCCCAAGGCCGCGCCCGGCGCCAGTTACCAGCCAGGTTTTTGAAGTATCAGACATAGTAAATTCCATTTTCAGGTCAACAGATCTAAACGATGTTAGCCACAAGCGCGTATACATCTCGCCGTCTCGCCGTCTCGCCGTCTCGCTGTCTCGCCGTCTCGCGACGGCAATCTAGTTGCTGCCCCCTTGCGCGGCCTTTGAGACGCTCTCCCAGCTTTCCCAAACCTTCAGGCGTTCGGCGTAGACCTGTTTGATCAAGGGAAGCATTGCGCTGCCGAGGATGAGACGCAGGGGAGGTTCGGGTGCATCGACCACCTTAAGAATCGCTTCTCCCGTCGCGGAAGGATCTCCAAAGGCGTCGGCTGACAACATCGACGCCAGGTGCTGACGCACAGGCTCGTAAGCCGGCATGGGCGGTGCCTGCCTGATGGACGATTCATTCATGAAATCCGTAGCGAACGGACCCGGCTCGATGATCGTTACCTTGATCCCGAATGCGGCCACCTCTGCGGCAAGTGCTTCGGCCAAACCCTCGACCGCAAATTTGGTTGCTTCGTAGATACCACCCGTCGGGAACGCAACGATTCCTCCTGCGCTCGACACCGGCAGGATATGTCCCGATCCCTGCGCTCGAAGCAGAGGGAGGGCGGCCTGAATCACAGACAGCGTTCCGAACACATTGGTCTCGAAGTTGGCGCGGGCGTCCTGGATGCTGACCTCTTCGATGGCGCCCATATAGCCATAACCGGCAACACTCAGAATCACGTCGAGGCGTCCGAAGTGCTGGTGCGCGCGATTGACGGTACGGACAACCTCGTCGTGGTTGGTGACGTCGAGCGGGAGCAGCAGCAGGGTATCGGCGTATTGTTTTTGCAGCGCAACGAGCGATTGCACGTCACGTGCAGTAGCTACAACCTTGTCTCCGCGCGCCAGTGCGGCTTCTGCCCAGCGACGGCCAAAGCCACGCGACGCACCGGTGATGAACCACACTTTGGGGCTGGCCATGGGTATCTCTCGAGCTGGTTGATAGGTGTTACGAATTGACAGTTTTGGTAAAAATGTCAATTACAAAAGTCTAGTTCATCTGACAGTTTTCGTCAAAGTGTCTTGTCGTCGATGTGCCATAATCGGCGTCATGAGCGAAACAACTTCAACGCGCCGTGACCAGGTGGTCCAGGCGGCAATAGGCGTATTTCTACGATATGGCTATGCGCGCACGACAATGGCGGACATCGCGCAAGCGGCGGGTCTGTCTCGTCCGACTCTGTATCTGGCGTTTCCCGACAAGGACGCGATTTTTCACGCGGTCGTGGACGCAATGGTGGCTGACAAGCTGAGCGAGATTCGCCAGCGGCTGCCGCGCTATCGTGGCTTCGAAAAAAAGCTGCGCTATGCCTGCGAGGCGTGGGGAGCGGAGGGATTCGAGTTGGTGCAGGCGCACCCGGACGCGAAAGACATGTTTGACCTGGGTTTCGCGTCCGTCTGTAATGGATTCTCCGCGTTCGGAGACTTGCTGACAGAAATCATCAGCGCACCGCTTGCCGAATCCGGCCTCGGGATAGCGGCCAAGGACTTGGCCGAGACCATCGTGTTTGCGATCAAAGGGTTCAAGGAAATCGCTCGCGATGGGGCAGACATGCGGCGAATGATTGGCGTGCAGGTCGCGATCGTCGCTGCCGCTATTGGCCGGAAAGGCTGATTCTTGTCGACTGGAGATCGATCCGGACCGGATCCTGCGGCCGGTGCCGCTATGAGTTGCGTCGCGACGATACGGTAGGCTTGGTTTTTGATAGTACGCGGTCGCTAACTCGTAGCCAGCTCTTCGATGAGAACTTCGGGATGTCTTGCTGCAATATTCAATAGGCGTTGCGCAGCACCGGATGGTGTGCGGCGACCTTGCTCCCATTCCTGGAGCGTACGTACCGATACGCCCAGCGCTGAGGCAAACTGGGACTGCGACAAGCCCACTTTCATACGGGCTTCACTTGCAGCATTCAATTTAACGGTGGTGGCGCGGGCGGCCATTCCGCCCTTCATTTGCTGGACGGCCTCCAACAACTCCGTACCGATATCGCGCGTTTTGTCACGCGCAATGAGTTCCTTTTCTGTCTTAGGCATGATCGATTGCCTCCTTGATTGCTTTAAGGATGTGCGACGGGATATTTTCCTGTGCGCTCTTGGCGTAGATAGTCAGCAGCCATATCTCGCCGTTTGCCAGTCTGTTGTAGTAGATGATGCGGACACCACCGCTCTTGCCACTGCCCTGACGTTTCCATCGGACTTTCCGGCAACTTCCTGAACCGGGGATGACGTCCCCCGAATCCGGATTGTTGGCGAGCCATGAGCAGAATTCACCACGTTCGTCCTCGCTCCAGTAGTCAGATACAAGGTTCTTGAAAAGACGCGTCTCAACGATTGTCAGCATGGGCTGATCATACGTCATTGACGTATGATATTGCAATCACCTGAACTCTCAACTACTGTATTTGCTGGTATTTGCTTGTATCTAGCAACATATATCGTCCGATGGACCCAATCCGCGCGTTCGCGTATGAGCAAGTGGGTCGGAACTGGCTGGCGACCGTTGTTGTGCCCGGATTCCATGGGGCGTGAAATCTCAACCGTTGCGCTGGCCGGCGTCCGTGCGAAACAGGCTCGAACGAGTGCCGAGCCGTCTTTACCCCTTTCAAACGCTGCCCACGTCGCCCGTGGTGCCTTCGTTGCCCTGGTCCGGCAGGTTCTGTATGGTGGATCAACAGATGCAGCGCGCCCGCGTGCATGACACCACGGATACCGAATGACTTCTGAAACAGACACTCTCATTGACGCATCAACTTCCCCAACATGCCCGATCCGCACCGATGTACTGATCGTCGGCGCAGGCCCCGTTGGCCTCTTTGCGGCATTTGAGGCGGGCGTGGTCGGGTTATCGTGTCAGATCGTCGATACGCTCGAGCGGATCGGCGGCCAATGCATTGAGTTGTATCCCGACAAGCCCATCTACGATATCCCCGCCATTCAATCGTGCACGGCACGTGAGTTGGTCGACCGCCTCATGGAGCAATGCCGTCCTTTCAACGCCCCGATTCACCTGGCTCAACGAGTCGAAACCGTTCAGCAGCGTGAAGATGGCCGGTGGACCGTCACGACGGGCCAGGGCCTCGTCTTCGATACCGCCGCGATCATGTTGGCCGCCGGGAACGGCGCGTTCGTGCCGCAACGCCTGGCGCTGCCCGAAGCGACACCGCTTGAAGGTAGCCACGTTCACTACAGCGTGCAAAATCTCGCCGATTTCGCCGACAAGACTGTGATAGTCGCCGGCGGTGGCGACTCGGCACTCGATTGGGTGCTGGCTTTGCGCAAGGTTGCGCGCCGAGTCGTGCTGGTGCATCGGCGCAATGGGTTCAGCGCGGTGGCATCGAGTGTCGATGAGATGAGGCGTGCGGTCGATGCAGGTGAAATGGAGTTCATGGTCGGTTCTATCGCGTCGTTGTCTGCACCCGAAAATAAACTGGCATCGATCGAGATCCGGCAGATCGGCGGCACGGCGCAGATCGATGCGGATCATCTGGTCGTGCTGTATGGCCTTGTCGCCGACCTCGGACCGATCGCGACCTGGGATTTAAAAATAGTCGGCGGCCGGGTCGATGTGGATACCTCAAACTACGAAAGTTCGCGACCGGGGATCTTCGCGGTGGGGGACATCGCGAATTATCCGAATAAGCAAAAGCTGATTCTTTCGGGCTTTCACGAGGCGTCGCTGGCGTTGAGGAAGGCGTACACCTACGCGTATCCTGACAAGAAGCGGGTGCATGTGCATTCCAGTTACGACGCTGGTTTGGCCGAGCGCATTGCGTCGGGTTCGGCGCATCACGAGTGAGTTTCCCGTTGGCCTGCAACGGGAAACTCCGGCTCACATAGCCGCCGCCATCGTCTCAATCTAAGACCCTGCCGCTTCGCCGCTTTCGCTTGTGCACCTGCTTAGCAATCGGTCACGGCCCCTGCGGGCATCGTACAAGCTCCCGGGCAATCTCCGGGCGCTCGCCGGGCCGCTTGGCATAAACTAGGAGCGCCCAAGCCCGCTACGCAGCCCACTAAGCAGTACCCTTTTCAGGGAGCGTTGCATGATCACCCTCTTTTCGTACCCTGAACTATACGGTCTCGAAGATAACAATCCGTATGGTCTGAAGGTATTCGCGTTCCTTAGGCTCTGCGATTTGCCTTTCGATCACCGGCATATCCTCGATACAAAATCAGCGCCTCGCGGGCAGCTTCCCTACGTGACGGATGACCAGGAATCGATTGGTGACAGCGACGCCATCATTGCTTATCTCAAGCGCAAGTACGGCCTGGCTATCGACGACGCATTGACACCCATCCAGCATGACCTGGATTTTCTGATCAGGCGGTCGCTCGACGATCTGTATTGGGTCATGTCTTATTCACGCTGGAGCGATCCGCGTTTCTGGCCAGTCTTCAAAGGCGCGTTCTTGTCCGCACACCCGGACATCACGGCAGATAGCCTTGACGCGGCCCGACAATACAACTTCGAGCGGTATCGATATCAAGGCATAGGTCGTTTCGAACCCGGCGAAGTCTATGCGCGAGGGATCGCCGATCTGCAGGTGATTTCGAACCTGCTTGGCGATAACGAATTCATGTTCGGTGCGTTGCCAACGAGCATTGACGCCAGCGTTTATGGCTTCGTGGCGAATATCTTCTTCTACGATATAGACACGCCGCTAAAGCACTTCGTTTTGGCGCGGCCTGAGCTTGTGCGGCACTGCCACGCAGTGCGTGCAGCGATAGCCAAACCCGCCTGACTAAGACGCGTACCCGAGCAATTTGGCAGCAAGGGCTTCGGGCGCGCTGATCATTGCGTCGTGTCCGGTTTCTATTTCGTCCCATGCCCAGTCCTTCTGAGCACGCACGAAGTCGCGGCTGGCTTGCAACGGCTCGTACACCGGATCGACGCACTGGATGTACACCTTCGGGATAGTGCCGCCCACGGGTCCGTTCAGCACGATGGGATCATCGAAAGTCTTCAGCGGATGGGGCGTGCAGTTACGTTCCAGCAGTGCCACTTGAGCGAGCTCGAACACGCCGAACGCGCTCGCGGGCGGCACCGGAATGGAGAGGCCGCCGCTGGATTCGTTCGATTGCTCGATGCGTTGCGCCACGATCCCGGGCGCGAGCCGGGAGAATGCCGTCTGTCCATGTTCGAGCACGACGGCATCGAGAAAGACAAGCTGGCGGATCCGCTGAGGCACGCGATCCGCCGCACCGGCGATCGGCAGGCCGCCAAAACTGTGGCCGACCAGGACGACGTCGGTCAGGTCTTCGTATTCGAGGACATTGACGACGTCCTGGATGAACACACCGAGATCGATAGCCTTCGAAAGCAGATGCGAACGTTCGCCGAGGCCGCTAAGCGTAGGGGTAAAGACCTGATGCCCATGAGCGCGCAAGATTCGGGCAACTGCATTCCAGCACCAACCACCGTGCCAGGCGCCGTGAATCAGGACATAGGTCGTGTCTCCGCAAGGAGTGGTTGCATCGATCAGATTGTCAGGGGTTGCCAAGTCAGTCTCCGTGTTTGTCTCTGCCGGTTGAGCATTGCGCAGAGCGATCATTCAAGCCGCGTCCAGAGCGGAATAGTACGCGCAACACCGTGCTTGAAGCACGGCGGCCGATTCGTTTGCGAACGCTCTAGGCGGCGCCATGTTCCTCCTGCGAGCGCTGATTCTCTGCCCTCATTGTCAACGAGACGATTGCCGCAAACCCGCCACCTTCACGCTGCAACAATTGAAGTTCACCGCCATGCAGCTTCGCAATCCTTTCGACGATAGCCAAACCCAACCCGGTACCTCCCGGATGCTTGCCCGTCGATCGCCCGCGTTTGAACGGGGCTTTCAACGCATTGAGATCGCCGCCATTCGTGCCTTTGCCGCGATCGGCAACCTCCACGTACGCGGTGTGACTCACATCGTCGGCCCACGTCCGCACCGACAACCCCACGCGCCCGTACAGCACCGCGTTCTGCATCAGGTTCATCAATACGCGCATGACGCTGATCGGACGGAACGCGAACGGTTGCAGTTCGCCTGGAGTGAGTTCAAACACGTGACCAAGGCCCGCGAAGTCGGCAGCAAGATTGCCGACCAGCGCATTCAGGTCGCCGATCTCCGCCGTTTCACGGGTGCCGCTGCCGGCATAGTCCATGAACTGCTGGAGGATGGCGTCGATCTGATCGAGATAATGATCCGTCGATACCGCCAGTTCGTCATGTTCTTCCGATGGTGTTGTCATGGCCACGGCGAGACGCAGCTTGGTCAATGGCGTGCGGATATCGTGGGAGATACCGGCGAGCATCAGCGAACGGGTGGCATCGGCTTCCTGCAACGCATTGACCATCTGGTTGAATGCAACGCTGACTTGCGCGATCTCGGTCGGTCCATCCACACGCAGCGCTTGCGGCGCCTCTCCCGAACTCAAGCGGCGCGCCGCGTTGGCGAGATCGCGCAGCGGCCGGTTGATGTGGCTCTGGATCAGGTAGGCAGTGACGATGGCAAGCCCACTGAGTGCGAGCGACAGCGCAATAGCGGAGAGCATGCCGTCGTTGTGCGCGGCTTCGGGAACGGGTAGGGCGATCCAGTAGGGTTCTTGACCGAGATGCGCACGAATCCAAAGCCGTTGTTCGCCTTCTGTTTGCCATTGAACCTCCATGTTCGCCGGCAGATGCTGGCGCAAGGTATCGATAAAAACATCGCGTTGATAGGTTCGATAGAAATTACGCCAGGTAAACGAAGGCTCGGAGGCGGCGCCGGCCGGGAATTCCTGTCTGGCTTCGAAGCGAACTGCAAGACCGCGTTGAGCATCGGGTGCCGCGGTCTGCAGCAGGTCGTCGAGCGTTTGCACATAAATAGCGAAAGTTTCTGCGGCGCGTTCGATCCGGGGTCTCTGGACAAAGTGCATTAGTACGCTTAACGAACTAATCTGACTGACAATGACCAGCGCCACGAGCAGCGCGATATTGCGTGCAAACAGTGAGCGCGGCAACGCAATTGGGCGCATGGGCCGGCTCATGGTTCGACTTCCGCGACCAGCATGTAGCCCACGCCCCAGACCGTCTTGACGAAGCGCGGTTTTGATGGATCTGCTTCCACGATCTGCCGCAACCGTAGTACCTGAACGTCGATACTGCGATCAAGCGCGTCGTGGTCGCGCCCTCGTGAGCGGGCGATCAGGTTGTCGCGGCTGACGGGCCGGTTCGGTGAGGCACCCAACGCATTCAATAGCAGCATCTGGGTCGAGTGAATCTCGAACAAATCGCCCGACTTGTACAGGCGCTGTTTGCCGAGATCCAGGCAGTAGTCGCCGAACCGCACGGTCTGCGACCTAAGCACAGGTTCGCCTGCCGCGATCTTCTGGCGCCTGAGCAGCGCGCGAACACGTGCAACAAGTTCACGCGGCAGGAACGGTTTGGCGAGGTAGTCGTCGGCGCCGGTTTCAAGACCAATGACCTTGTCGACCGGATCGCCCTTGGCGGTGAGGATGAGAATGGGCAGCGTCTGGCCCTCGGCGCGCAAACGCCGGCAGACCGACAGCCCGTCCTCCTGATCCATCATCAGGTCGAGGATCAGCAAGTCGAAGGGCTCGCGCTGCAAATAGCGGTCAAGCCGCTTGCTGTCGGCGACAACCCGGACTTCGAAACCGTGACTGCTCAGGAAACGCTGCAGCATGTTGCGCAACTCGGCTTCATCGTCGAGAACGATGATCTTCGGCTGACTCTCCATTCATGCCTCCTTCAATGCGTCGGACGGGCGGGCTTCGTGACGTTCAGCAAGCTTCTTTAGCGGGGCAAAGCGGTCTTCAGTCCAATAGACAATAGTCCGGTACGGACAGAACAAAAAGCTTTTACCTGTCGCCACGCAACCGTCAGTGCGATGCCGCGCGCTGCTGCATGAATTGCTCGATCTGCGGCAGGGTGATGTAGCCGGCCTTTTGCGTGTCGATCTGATCGAAGTTCTGCGCGACCATTGGCATGCCTTGCGCTGCTTGCGCCCGGGTAAGCTTGCCGTCGTGCGTGGTGTTGGCAGCGGCAAAGCGCGCCTGCAATTGCTGCATGGCGCGCTCCATGCGTTGCGGGCTGGCCGCCGATTGCGGTGCGGTTTGCGCCATGGCGCCGGTGCTGGCGAAGGAGGCGGCGATGGACAGGATGAAGATCGCAAGTGCGTTTTTCATGAGGTTCTCCAGTGGAATTCAGTAAATGAAGCGTTTGTTTGCCATCGATTGCGGGTGTTTGTGTTTCGCCGTTTGAAGCGGCCCCGATCGATGGCAGACCGAAGCTTATCGGCCAGCGCCGGAAAATGAATGACAAACCGGCTACGAATCATGTCGCCGCATGTCATGCACCGGACCATGAACTAAGCATCTGCTCCCTACAGAAAATGCTTGCCCAAACGTCTGAACGCCGGTGATTGGTGACATCGAATGGGTGACATCGAATGAAATATGTTTTGACGTGGCTTCCAGGCGCAGTTTGCGTATCTTTCGGTGGTCGGCGCCACGAGCGCTTCAACTGATTCGCAAGGCTCTCACGCAATGCGCATCATCCGGCGGAACGGCTTCCAAAGCGAAGGCGACACCTGCCGATCGAATCGAAGGGAATCCACATGAACATTCGTCTTATCAGTGCATCCGCCGCTACCGCTCTCGGCCTCATGCTCTCCACCGGCGTTGAAGCACGGACATTTGTTGTCTACGCCGGACCGGCCGTGGTTTATGTACCGCCGCCGCGGCCTGTGTATTACACCGTGCCGGTGCGCTCGGCCTATGTCGTGGCGGTGCCTGCACCCGCGCCGAGGCCGGTCGTCTATGTGCCGGCACCGAAACCTGCACCGGTGGTCTATGTGCCTGTGCAGGGCGGCTACGCTGCCGTGTCTGCGGCAAACGTAAGCTACGCACAACCCGTTGTAACGGTGCCGGTCGCCGGCATGCACTGAGCTAGTGTTGCTCGTGTATCGCGGTGAACGCTGCGCGCAAGCGCTCGGCTTTCTTCTCGAGCAGCGCCGGCATCTGATCCAGGCGCACCGGCTCCGGTTCGGCACTACCGGGAGGCGGCGGGTTGTTGATGGCGAAAAGCGCGATGTCGCTGTCCGGGGCTACACCGACGGCCTGCACCGTCAGCGTAGTGAACGACACCTTGCTCACGCCGGCCACGCGTTTTGCTCCATTGATTTCAGACCCGCATGGGGAAGCGACGCAACGCGCGGCTTCTCGACGACTCACTGACTGGTAATGAGTGGCAATGAGGCAACAAGGCCATGGTGACGCTCAGGAATTCGTATGACGCGAGCCGTTGTTTCGACACTTTCGCCGGCTCCTAAGTTATAGACCATGCTGCTGGCGCCAGCAGTGATTGTTGCGTAACGAGGCGAAGTACACGTTCGCCCGGGCGCGGTTGACGCACTATCGAAGAACGTGGGACGTGTATCCGTGTCTTGCGATGGGTGCGGCGTTTGTCCCTCTGAAGGAGACGATCCATGTGTGTTCATTCAATCTGCTCTTTGCCGCGGCGGCGCGCTCTGCTCGCCGGTGTGGCGTCCGTTACCGTCGCTGCGTTTTCGCTGCATGACGCACGTGCGGATCAACCTTCAACGGGGCCCGTGCCAAACGCGATCGCACCTGGGGATGCGCTCGCTCGTCTGCTGCACGGCAACAATCGCTATGTTGCCAATGCGCCTGCAAACAAGGACTATTCTGCTGGCCGGGCAGCGCGCTTGACGGCGCAATATCCCATTGCGGCGATTGTCGGTTGCTCGGATTCGCGGGTCTCGCCGGAGCTGGCGTTCGATCAAGGTCCGGGCGACCTGTTCGTCGTCAGGGTCGCCGGAAATTTCGTCAACGACGATGGTCTCGCCAGCCTGGAATACGGGGTGAAGTTCCTGGGTGTACCGTTGATCGTGGTGCTTGGACATACGCATTGCGGCGCGGTCACAGCCACGGTCAAAGCGATCCGAGAACATGCCGACTTGCCGGGGCATTTACCTGAACTGGTCAGGGCAATCAGGCCGGCCGTCGAAATTGCCAAGACGCGCGGACACGGCGATCTGGTCGCGGATGTCACGGTCGAGAACGTGCGGCTGAATGCCAACCGCTTGAGGGTTTCGAAGCCGCTGATCGGAGAGTATGTGAGGACGGGCAAGGTGCAAGTGGTCGGAGCAATCTACGATCTCGCTTCAGGCAAGGTCCGGGTTGTCGATTGAAGCGATCGCCCGGGTTCCAGCCGGTCAGCAATGCGCGTCGGAGACACGTCTGAGCACTCGTCGAGCGGAGGATTTCATGAAAGGAAGTCAGCTTACGGTCTATGTGGCAACGCAGGGTCATCGCAGGCATCACCGGACGGTGGTCGACTGGGTCCTCGAAGAAACCGGGAAGGCCGGCATTGTCGGGGCGACGGTCGTCGAGGTCACTGAAGCTATCGACATGCTTGGCAAGTATCACGCCGCGCGGTTTTTCGAACTGGCCGATCAACCGGTCGTGGTGACGGTTGTCGCGGAAGATACGCGGATCGATGCGCTGCTCGCGAGCCTTGGGCAAGGTGGTGCGAACCTGTTTTATACGCGTGCTCCGATCGAGTACGAGGTGCTGGGGTAACCGTGAGGGGTAACCGCGAGGATTAACCGGCTGCTGCATTGCGCAGGCGCGACAGCGTCAAAGACGTGACCTACAATTAAGTGTCGTGCGATTTCTCGTTCGCGGCACGTGCCCTGCTCGTTGTCGTCTGCGCGGGGTATACGCACGAAAGCGTGCGAAAGTTTGTAAGGGTGGCGTTCGGTCAGCACTCCGGACGTTGCCGCGGAGGTCGGTATGAACGGCTATCAACTGACGTTCTACACTGAGCAGAACCGTAAATGCGGTCATCTGACGTTTTGCGAGTGGCTTCTGCAAGAGGTTCGCAAACGCGGCATTCGAGGGGCGACGGTTATCAGCGCAGCGGAAGGTATCGGGCACGCGGGTGCTCATCATGCCGCGCATATTCTTAAGCTCGCTGACCAGCCAGTACAGGTCATCCTGGCGGTGACCGAGCATGAAGCGGACGAGATATTGGAGGCCGTACGCGCAGCCAACGTACATGTTTTCTACACACGCGCACCTATTGAGTTCGGATTGTTAGGCGCAGACCCGCCGCCGAAGAAAGCGAAAACATTTTTCCGGTTCCGTCGGCCCACAGGTAGTCAGTCGAAGTGATCGTGGATACCGTTCCGAGCGAGAACCTCTTGGGCGTGATTGCCGTTTGATTATCGTTTGACCATCGTATGCCAGAGCAATTAGTGCTACCGGGATTAGAGGACAGGCCGGCGCCACCGCCGGTTGAGCGTCATCACCTGTTCTTTGCGATTGTGCCGGACCCGGATACCGCCCTGCGTATCGAGAGGTTGGCACAGCGTCTGCGTGTCGAATACGGCTTGAAGGGAAAGCTGCTGCCGACGAAGAACTTCCACGTGACATTGCATTCCATTGGCATACACGACAGGTTTTTTGAAAGTGTCGCCTCGTGGGCGCAAGCCACTGCTTCCACCATTTCGATGCCAGTGTTCGATGTGGTGCTTGATCATGTCGGCAGTTTTAAGCGGACAGCCCGAGACCGGCCTGTTGTGCTGCTTGGAAGCGACGGCGTTGCTGCGCTGAAGGAGTTCCGCGGCGTTGTGGGCACGACGTTGGCGAGAGCCGGATTTAATATCAAACCCTCAAGCTTCACGCCCCATCTGACCTTGCTTTACGACAAGCAAGAAGTCGCCGAACGAACTATCGAGCCAGTCCGGTGGACCGCGCGCGAGTTCGTTCTCGTGGATAGCAGGGTGGGTAAAACACAGCATGTGCAGCTTGCACGATGGCCGCTTTTGGCGTGAGTTGACTCGTGGGCTGTATCCGTGATCCTGGAAACGGCTGAACGACCCGTACCTCCGCTCACGCTAAAGGCGACGCCTTACCTTAACTCACGTTGAAATGCACACGCACATCCTGATGACTCTCCACAGGATGTCCTCCTTGCATCGCTGGGAAGAAACGCCATTTACGCAGCGTTTCAAGCAGTAGAGCGTTCAGGCGAGGGTTTTGCGTCGGCTTCGAAAGTTCTACTTCAATTGTTCCATCCGGGTGGATATCGAAGCGCGCGACCGCGACCGCCTGATAGGCGTCCTCGCGAAGATCGTCGGGCAGGGGAGGCATTGGCTGGCTGATGACACGTGCGGCGGAACCCGCTGACGCGTCCGCCATATTGCTTGCTGATGCGGAAGATGAGGATGTTGTAGCCGCGGCCGTAGATGTAGCCGCCGCGTTTGCCTGCGGCGGCGCTGGCGGTGCCGGTTGGTCCGTTCTCGCCATCACGGGTTCTGGGCGCGGCCGCTGGATTTCCTGCCGTTTCACCACCCGGATTGGCGTTGGATCTCGTCGCGCGTGTGCTTGCTGGGTGACTGCTGCAGAGGGTGTCGAAGGGGCAACAGCAGGCGGGTTGGCGGGAGGCGCGGCCAACTCGACAAGACGCATTTCCATGGGCGCTTGCGGCGGGGTGGCGGCGCTTGGAAGAGGCCGCAAGAGCGGGTTCACGATCTGAGTCAGCAGAACCGCCCAAAGCGCAAACGCAATCAGAAGGGCCACGCCGAATCTGACTTGAGACGCATCCATCCGGCCTTCCCGTTTCCCCATCGCGCTACTCACGATGTATAGCGATCAGGAAATGCTCTGCGCCCGCGCGGCGCGCGGCCAGCATGGCCTGAACGACGGCTCCTTGCGCGGCGGCGTCGTCCGCGGCAATGACTACGTTACGGTCCGGCTTGAGAAGCCGCCTGACCCCGGCTTCCACCTGGTCGAGACGCACAGGCCGCCGATCCAGGAAGATCGTGTTCGTGCGATCGACCGCCAGCGTCAACGGCTGATCCTCGGACATCTGCTGCGCCTGTCCCGAGGGCAAATCGACCTTGACCGCATCAAGCCGTTGCATGGCCAGCGACGCCAGCATGAACGTGGCGAGCAGAAAGAACATCACGTCGATCATCGGAATGATCTCGATGCGCCCGCGCTTCGACGCCCGCGAGCGCCGGAACTTCATCGTGCGTCTCCCGCCGCCGCTCCGGCGCTTTCGGCCTTGAGGCGAAATTCGGTGAGACGCTCGTTCGCGTGCACTTCGAGGTCATCGATCAGGCGTTCAAGGCGTCGCGAAAAATAGTTGAATGCGAAAAGCGCAAACAACGCGACGACCAGACCGATAGCTGTTGCCACCAGCGATTGCGCCACGCCACCCGTCACACCGCCTGGATTAACCAGGCCGTTGCCGCCGAATAGCTGGAACGAATGCATCATCCCGACAATGGTCCCCAGCAGACCGAGCAGGGGGGCGGCCGTGACGATCGTCTCCAACACCCAGAAGCCTCGGCTCATCTCCCGTTCAATACGCGTCGCGACCGATTGCGCCCGGGCTTCGAGCAGCCATAACGGCGTTCCGGCGGGCGCTGCCACCGTTGCATCGAGGCGTTTGAACGCGTGCTGTGCCGGCAACGTGTTGGTGCCGGCCCCAGGCTGGCGTGCAAATCGCACGAACACATACGCGCGATCGATAACGATAGCGATCGCCAGCACCGCGAGCAGCGTGAGCGGGTACACCACCCAGCCGCCAACTCGTGCCGCGGCAGTAATACCTGCCCAGTCCTGCATGGTAAAAACCCTTTCGTTAAATAATCCGGTTGATTAAAAATTCTTCGTGATCCCTGCATACACGGCAATGTGCGGCCCATACTGCGGCGCGCCCACACCAATGCCTGAACCGTCGCGCAACTCGTAGACGCGGTTGAACGCGTTGATGAGCAACAGGCGCGCGTCGAACTTGCCGATCAGCGGTTCGTTGAAGTTGAAGTGATGGATCACGCCCAGATTCACCTGCGTGTAGAAAGGCAGGTGGTCCGTGTTCGCGAAGCCGCTGCGCAACCCGCTCCCCACAATGCCGTCGAAGGTGAAGGTGGTCTTGCCCAACTGGTACGCGCCGCCGAACGAAGCGGTCACGCGCTGGTCGTGATCGAGGTACACCCAGTGATTGCTGATGTAAGCGAGTTCGCTCGCATCGAAATTAAACTGGGCCGAGTCGATGTCCTTGCCCTGCGCGCGGCTGAACGCGACGTTCATGTAGGCCGACAGATTGCCCTGTTTATAGTTGCTGGTGAATTCGACACCATAAACACGGCCATATTTATAGTTGAACGGGGTGAAAATCAGGGCGGTGCCGAACTGGCCCTCGTCGAGCAGGTTCGTCGATTTCTTGTAGTACGCGTCGACGCCTACCGTAATAGTCGAGCTTAGCCGTTGCGTGATGCCGAGATCGAAATAATGGCTGCGTTCCGGCTGCACCGGATCGTTCCGGCTTGATGTCTGGGCAGTGGTCCCCACGAAGCGCGCGATATCTTCGCCCGACACGAGCTCGAAAGCAGGCGGCGTGAAGTAGCGGGAATAGCCGGCATGGACCGTTGTTGAAGGGGTCAATGCGTAGACAAGTCCTATGCGCGGGCTTAGCTGGCTCGCGCTCACATACTCGTCCATCTTGTCGTAGCGCAGGCCGTAGTTGATCGTGAGTTTGTCGGTCAGCTTCCACTCGTCCTGAATGTACGCGCTATAGAGATACCCCGTCTTGCTGCTCGAATCGGGCACGTTGAACGGCTGGTCGGAGGTCTGGTTACCGTCTGCATCGACGGGGAAAACGCTCAGGTTGTTATTGAAGATTGCATGTTCCTGCTGGACCGAAATGCCCGCGCGCAGCGTGTGTTTACCGTTGAGACGATAGGTCGTATCCGCTTGCACGCCATTGGCGCTGTCGCTGTGGAAATCGCTCGCCGCCACGCCGTTGAACAGCAGGTCGCCCACCGGGTCAGGATTGAATTGCGTACGCGAGTATCGGGTAAAGAGCGCGACTTGGTAGTCCAGTGCAGCGCCGTTGGTACCTTGCAGCGCGATGACGGCGAACTGGTTGAGTTCGGATTGTGTCTCGTTGAGCTTGCTGGAATCGAACGTGGTGCTGCCGTTCAAGGTGAAGGCAGTCGGCAATCCGGGTGTATTGGGAATCTCGAACTGATTGCTAGTCGTGCCGAACATCAGGCTCACGCGCGTGAGCGGATTGATGATGTAGGACATGAGGCCGAACGCATCGCCCTGACGCGTGTGATCGTGGATTGGACTCGCGCTTGAAGTCGGATTCTCGATGCCCAGATTGTTCTCGCCCAGCGAGCCGCTGAAGTAGTAGCTGAACGGTCCCTGGCTGCCGAAGACGTCGGCGCTGGTCTTGATGGTCTGGTGACTGCCGCCGAAGACATCGATTGAACCGCCATTGCCCTGGTCGCCGTTCTTCGTATGAATATCGACAATACCCGCCGTGCGGTCGCCATATTGAGCGGGCAATGCGCCGGTCAGCAGGTTGAGCTGGTCGATGATGCGCGTATCCAGCGACTGTCCGAAGCCACTGATGGGCTCCGGAATGATGATGCCGTTGATGCGGTATTGCAGGTTCGCGTGGTCGCCGCGCACGTGCAACTGGCCATACGAATCGCTTGCCACGCCGGGAGCTTGCAGCAGAACCTGATTGAGCGGCGTGTCCTGTCCGGCGGGGAGGGTATCAATATCCGCCTGACTGAAGCGGTACACGCTGCTGCCCGTTTCCGGCAGCAGGCCGTTGCGCGCGCGATCGAGCCGCTTCGCATTGACCTGCACATCGATCGCGTCGCTCTTGCCGAGCGCCACCGACACAGACACATCTACGCCCTCGCTTGCCGTTGCGATGCTGCTGCCGCTTGCATAGCCCGGCGCCGCAACGACGACCGCATAGGTTCCCGGCGCGACATGATGGACAGAGAAATGTCCCGTTGCATCCGTGCTCGTGGCGCCGACGGACGCGCCGCTGGCATCCTGCAGCGCGACGCTGGCGTTGGCGACGGGCTTGCCGGAGCTATCGGTGACGGAGCCTGACACGGCGCCGTCAGAACCTGCTGCATAGACATGTCCCGCGGCGATCTGAGCGAACAGCAAAAGGGCCGCGTGGGCGATGAGCGTACGATTTTTCATCGATTATTTTTCTGGATGGGTTGTGTTGGATGCGCACCGCCCGGCGACGTCGTACCGTCCCCAACGACCGACCTTCATCTGTGAAGAACGTAGTCCTAATCGATCCTGGGCAGGCGTTGCGTGTACATATCAAGCCGTGCGGCCAGGGTGGGGCCGTAGAGTGCCAGGCGGATAAAAAGTTCTACCCGTTGCAAATGCAATGTTATAACATTCGTAACCGATTGTGCGAGAACTTTTTGGACGGAAAGAATGAACAAGCTGCCGGTAACAGTTTTGTCGGGCTTCCTCGGAGCCGGAAAGACCACGTTGCTCAACCACATCCTGAATAATCGGGAGGGCAGGCGCGTGGCGGTGATCGTCAACGACATGAGCGAGGTCAATATCGACGCCGCGCTGGTTCGCGATGGCGGCGCGGAACTGGCGCGCACGGACGAAAAGCTGGTCGAGATGAGCAACGGCTGCATTTGCTGCACGCTGCGCGAAGACCTTTTACTCGAGGTGAACCGGCTCGCGAAGGAAGGGCGTTTCGACTATCTCGTGATTGAATCGACCGGGATTTCAGAGCCGCTGCCGGTGGCTGAAACCTTTACGTTTGCCGACGAGCAAGGTCAAAGCCTGTCCGATGTCGCGCGTCTGGACACCATGGTGACGGTGGTGGATACTTTCAATTTCCTTAAGGACTACAGTTCTACGGACAGCCTGCAAACGCGGGGCGAATCGATGGGCGAGGAAGACACGCGCACGGTCGTCGACCTGCTGGTCGAGCAGGTCGAGTTCTGCGACGTGATTGTCCTGAACAAGGTGGACCTAGTTGGCGACGCCGACCGCAGGCGCCTGATGACGATCCTGAAAGGGCTGAATCCACGGGCAAGGATCGAGATCGCGGAGTTCGGGAAGCTCGGACTGGACAAGGTGCTCGATACCCGCTTGTTCGATTTCGAGGAAGCGTCCAAAGCGCCGGGCTGGCTCAAGGAGCTGCGTGGCGAGCACACGCCCGAGACCGAGGAATATGGCATCACGCATTTTGTCTACCGCGCTCGCCGGCCGTTCCATCCCGAGCGTTTCTGGCAACTGATCGCGAGTGACTGGCCGGGCGTGGTGCGTTCGAAAGGTTTCTTCTGGCTTGCCAGCCGGCCGACTTATGTAGGGTCGTGGTCGCAGGCGGGCGGTGTATGCCGGCACGGCGGGATGGGGTTGTGGTGGGCCGCGGTACCGAAAGCCTACTGGCCAGAAGATCCCGAATCGGTTAAATCGATTGATGACGACTGGGACCCTCAAGTCGGGGACGCGCGGCAGGAACTGGTGTTGATCGGCATTGATATGGACGAGATGGCGTTACGCGCGCGCCTGGACGCATGTCTGCTCGACGATGTGGAAATGGCGCAGGGTCCGCAAGCGTGGCAGCGATTCGCGGACCCTTTTCCTGCGTGGGATAACGGCGTTCAGGAAGCAGAATGAACCGCGGCCCGGGTCGCCGTTAGCGTTAAGGTGTTCGAGCATTAGCTGCCGCACGAGGGCAGTTCTGCCACTTGCAGCACTTCCCCCGTCGCTCCGCGCTCGACGAACGCCACCACGCCGTCATGGCCCTCTCCCGACGCGTAGTCGCCGGAGATCAATGCGCGTCCGTCGACTATCCGGACTGGTCCGATCCAGCGACGCACCACGCGGTCGTGATGCAATGTCGCACCGCTGTTTTCGCCGCCTTTCACCGCACTGACGAGCTGGTTTTCATACACGGCGGCGTAGGCAACAGCGTCGTCGGGAAGGTTCTTGCGAGCGGTAAATGCAGCGTCGAATGCGATGTGGCCGGGCGAGGAAGGATGGCTCTCGATGCGGACATCGGCTTGCGGGGTTTCGCTATTCAACTGCTGAATGCGGGACTCGAAACTCTCGTCGTTTGACCAACTGCGCAACTCGCGGCCACCGACGAAAATCTCCGGCGTGTACACCACATGTGCGCCGCCCGTGTAGGTCAGTTGTTGCTGTCGCGTGGTGAACGCGGGTTGCGCAAAGCGATCCTTCCACGCCCAGCTATCCCAGTAGTCCACATGCAGCGCCAGCGGCACGATGGTGGCGGTTTTGCGGGCACGATCGAGTTCGCTTAGCCAGTTATCGGCAGGCGGGCAACTGTTGCAGCCCTCGCTCGTATAGAGTTCGACGAGCGCGGCGCGATGCTCCGGGCTCGATGCACTGCAAGCATTAGCGGAAGCGGCGCTGGCGGTGGCGGCGGAGAAGGACACGAACAGCGCTGCGAGAGACAGGATCGATGAAGCACGCATGACGAACTCCGAAGTGAAAGGAAAGACCCCCTTGACCGGGAAGCGGCCTGACATGACTGCGGTCACGGTCCGTCATCGACAGGGTTGTCGGGCATCTGCATTGATTCGCGGGCCAAGTGAGGCGGGAAAATGGCTGATCAAGAAACCGCGTGGCCTGATAGTTATTTCGGTGATCCGTGAAAACCGGTTACAGGCAGCGTGAAATTGCCCTAACGCATCCGCTTTCGCGTATGCAACGTATATAACGCTGAGACAATAATCCAAGCACCATAAGCCAAGCACCAAGCAGACCGAGCCAGCGCAAGGAAGATGTACCCGTGGTTGGCTCACGCGTGTAACCGCATTGGAGAATCAACCGAACTACTGACATCACGGTTGCTGCCGGTCGTTCGGTGCCGTACGACTTAGCTTGCGCACGCGCGCAGCCTCAGGCACGCTGATCCAGCGTACGCCCACAAGCATCCACCCCATACCGCCGCAGTTCCCGAGCGCATCAGGAGAACGCCATGACCCCGGACATCGCCGTACCTGTTGAAGCCGGGCAGTTGCTGCCGTTCCGCGAGTCGGTGCTGGCGATGCTGGGCGTATCGTTTGTAGCAATGCTGGTCGCTTTGGATCAGACGATTGTGGGGACGGCGCTGCCGCGTATCGTCGCTGATCTCAAGGGGTTCGACCTGTATGCGTGGGTGGCTACGTCGTACATGCTGACATCGGTTATCACGATCCCGATCTTCGGGCGCTTAGGCGACTTGTTCGGCCGCAAGCCGTTTTTAATGGCGGCGATCATTCTCTTCACCATCGCGTCGGTCATGTGCGGCATGGCGGCCAACATGCTGCTCCTTGTGATCGCGCGCGGCTTGCAAGGGATCGGAGGCGGCATTCTCGTGGGCACGATGTTCGCCACCGTCGCGGATCTTTTTCCCGATCCGAAGCTTCGCCTGCGCTGGCTGGTGTTTGTCAGTTCGGCATTTGCTTTGGCCAATATCGTTGGCCCGACACTAGGCGGCGTGCTGACCCAGTACGGCGGATGGCGGCTCGTGTTTTTCGTCAATCTGCCTGTGGGCATTGTCTCGTTGTTGTTCGTGCGCGCTTTCCTGCCGCATCTTCGCCGGCCGCGTTCAGCCGCCCCCGTGAAACTGGACTGGGTTGGCGCGATCGTGCTGGCGTCCGAATTCGGTGCGCTGCAACTGCTGATCGAATGGGTCCCGAATGAGGGCATCACGCCCGTGACCTGTGCGCTGGGTCTGCTCACCTTGACCGGCGCAGCGGTGCTGCTGTTCTGGGAAAAGCGCATGGCTTATCCGATCATTCCCATCGACATGCTCATGGACCGAAAGCTGGCGGCGTTGTTCGCGATGGCCGTACTCGGTGGGTTCTCGCTCTTCTCGCTGGTCTTCTACGTGCCCTTGCTGTTTCAAGGCGGCTTTGCGATGTCGCCGCATGACTCAGGCATGCTGATCACGCCGCTGTTGCTGGGTACGACTGTGGGCAGTGTGGTGAATAACCGGGTCGTCACGCGCATCAGGCATGCGAACGGTGTGATGTATATCGGCTTCGCGCTGTTCGCTTGCGCCGCGCTTTGTCTTGTCGCGATCACGGGGGCTGTGCCTCACCTTGTGTGGATGGCATGCATGGGATTCAGCGGCATCGGCCTGGGTCTGGTCGTGTCGAACCTCACGCTCTTTTCGCAGCAACTTGTTGCCCGCGATCATCTTGGTGCTGCTACGGCACTGCTTCAATCGCTGCGGATGTTTGGCGGCATGCTTGGCACGGCAATGACGGGCGCGCTGCTCGGGCGCCTCTATACGAGTGGCGTGCATCGGTCGCTGGATACCTATCAGGCGACGCAATGGTTCAAGTCATTCGCGAGTCCCGAGCTGCTGATCGATCGTGCGGAACAGGCGGCGCTGATTGGCCGGCTGATCATGGCGGGTCATGCCGGCGACGCGATGATGCAGTCAGCGCGCGGTGCGTTGATTGAATCGATACACGTGGGACTCGGGCTGGCGGCCGCGGCGGCGATCGTGGGGCTTTGTCTTGCGTGGTTCGTGCCGCCGGTGCGGATTGATCGGCTGGATACGGGGACACGTACGCGTTAAAAGCTAACAGCGATAGCTTCGATTTCGTCGCAATGCCACTTACCAGCGCAAGAACCGCGGCCCGAGCACTGCACCGATCAGTGTGGCCAGCGCCATCCCCAGCACATACCAGACGGCCCAGAACGCGACGCTCATTTCCGGGCAGTGGAAGCAATAGGCCATCGTCGCGATAGCCCCCGCGAGCATGCCACCCGCTGCCCCGGCCAACCCTGGCCGGGTTGGCGCAAGCCCTCGGATTGCCCAGAACACCGCGACAAACGCAGGCACCGACAACAGCAGGATATTGAACGGACAGGTACGCCACGTGTAGCCCATGACAAGCGGCACGCGTGCGTCGGGCGAGGCTAGAAACAAGACCGCTGCCGCCGCGCCCCACACAACGAGCACCGGCACCGCGGGCAGTGCCCACAACTTGCCCGTGGTCGTCCCGGGCCGCGCCAGCCTCAGCGCCAGGAACAATGCGGCTGCGGCAAGCGTTGTGGGGAACGCAAACTTGGCCCAAAAAATAGGCGTGCGCGACACCACGGCAATGTCCGGCCGCACGCCGAAAATCACCGCCATCAGCACCAGCGCGCCAAGCGCGCCCAATCCGATTGCCCGCCCGAAGCGGCGCGCGGACACACGTGGGTCGACCGGCGTGACGCCAGTCGATAGAAGCGAAATCAGGTCCTCGGTTTTCATGCGGCGCCTCGAATCTTTGCTGCCAGTGCTTTCAGTCCACGGTGAATGCCGACCTTGACCGCCGACTCCGACATCCCCGTGAGCGCTGCGGTTTCGGTCACGGAGAGCCCCTGTAGCTTCACGTGAACGATCGGCAGCCGGTGACGGTCCGGCAATTGTTCGAGCAACTTGCCGACATCGCGTTTGGCATCGGCGGGTTCTTCGTCCGAGGTCGCGAAAATCTCGAGCGCGTCGTCCAGCGGATCGTTCAATGCTTCACGCCGCGATCTTGCGCGGAAAAAATCCATCAGCTTATAACGTGCGATCCCATGCACCCAGGCGGTCAACGGCTCGTCCGGGCGATAGGTGTGGCGGCTGTTGTGCACGGCCAGCAAGATTTCCTGCACGACATCTTCTATGTCGTCCTGCAGGTAATAGATGCGCTTTCTCAGGAAGCCGCGCAGATGTCCGGTCAAGTCGTCGAGGAACGACCGGTAGGCGACGGCGTCGCCATTCAGGCCGCGGATGAACAGCGCCCTCAACCGTTCTTCGACACCAGGCACAGAGCCACTTTGTATTATTCGCTTCATCGCGGAATCGGGTTACAGCGGGCTTCAAATAAATTGCGTCGGTTGTGCCGACGGATGTCGGTGTTCCCGACCGCGGGAATGAACACGGTTGTGGCGGCCATGCTACTGCAGGTATTTCGTGGCGCGGCACCGCGGCGTCCTGCGGCGCGCGGCCCGTCGCTCCAGGCTCTGACGCCGGAGATTACCGCGATTTTAATGTCGTGATCCGTTTTAGCCACACCGTAAGGTAACGCTTCGCGGCGGCTGCGGGTCCGGCTACAGGTCCGGCATGCAGGTCCGGCGCGAGTGAGCTTGCCACGGGGCGAACGGATTGTGCCGGATAGGCATGCTGCTGTCGACCGCACGCCGAAGACGCACCCTTCGGTCCAGCGCAGGCCTTGGCTCAGCGCGTGGTCTCCGGATAATTCGACGGGAACAATGCGCGCCGGGTCTCTTCGTCCACCTCGCGCTTGAACGTAAGGTCGCGGCCTACCGCTCGCGCGCGCGCAACGGCGGGGCGTGCGCTGATGGCATCGAAGAAATGGCTCAGATTCGGGAATGCGGCAAGCGGCTCGTCGGTGGCCAACACCCGCGACGCGCGGTCGAGCCATCCCCAGGCGGACATATCGACGATCGAATACTCGTCTCCGACGATGTACTCGCGCCCTGCCAAGTGCTCGTCAAGCACGCGATAGTGCCGCTCGATCTCCCGCCGATACCGGTTGATCGCGTACGGAATCTTCTCGGGCGCGGCGTGCTGGAAGTGCACCGCCTGGCCCGAAAAGGGGCCGAGTCCGGAGCTGATGAAGAACAGCCATGAGAGCAATTCGGGCCGGTCCGTGGGTTTACCCGCGAAACGCCGGGTCTTGTCGGCGAGGTACAGCAGGATGGCGCTGGAATCGAACACCCGAGCCTCGGTTCCACCAGGACCGTCCGTATCGACAATGGCGGGCACCTTGCCGTTCGGATTGATGCTCCTGAAAGCCGGCAGATGCTGTTCGCCCTTGCTGGTGTCGACGGGAAACACTTCGTAGTCGAGTCCCGCCTCTTCGAGAAAGAGTGCGACCTTGGCGGGGTTCGGTGTCGGGTGAAAATAGAAACGGATCATGTCGTCTTTGGTAGTAGGAAGGGCTGCTTGCGATACTTCAGCCAGGACAGACGGGGCGTCGTGGCAGAGCACGTCCGCCGTCACGGACAGGCGCAGAACGGCAACGATCCCTGTGGGCGTTCTCGAAATCTATCTGTAAGACTCGCGCAGAGGCGCTGTCTTTACGACCCGATGCGGGTTGTCGCTTGTATTTTAGATCGATCGATTTAGAATATCTTAACGGAAATGGAATGGCAATATCGCCTCGTTCAAGGGAGTAAGGGACTGCATGCCACGGCCAAGAGAGTTCGACAAAGCCGCCGTGCTCGACGCCGCGGTCCTGTGTTTCTGGAACCACGGCTACGAAGCCACCTCGGTTCGTGAGCTCGCGGACAGCATGGGCATCACAGGCGCGAGCCTCTACAACGCGTTCGGTGACAAACGCTCGTTATATGGAAAGGCGCTGGCGCACTATGTGTCGCTAAGCGTGGACGATCGTGTCCGGCGTTTCGAAGGCACGCTGTCGCCGCTTCAATCCATCAAGGCGTTCTTCGATGAAATCGTCCACCGCTCGCTCACTGACAAGGACCGCAAGGGCTGCATGCTGGTGAATTCGGCGCTGGAAATGGCTCCGCATGATCCGGAGTTCCAGCAAGTCGTGGCGGGTGTGCTGGTGAAGCTCGAAGCGTATTTCGGCCGCTGCGTGGCTGCGGGGCAGCAAACCGGTGAGATTACATCCGCGCAGCCTGCTGAAGACTTTGCGCGACTCCTGCTGGCGGTCTTGCTCGGCATTCGGGTGCTGGCACGTAGCCGGCCGGAACCCGCGCTGCTGGAAGGACTATTGCGACCGGTGCTCGCGGTGCTCGATAGCCGCACTTTTGCCGGATGACGGAGCGGCCGCCCTGGCATAGCTCTTCATCGCCTCGCTGACTTTTCCCAAGGGTCACTCATTCGCCGTGCCTGATTACCTGCAGCAGAAATTAGCTCGTCTTAATCCATCTGTCTTCCCCGGCGAACTCACTCACATACGCGCACTGCATAACCGCTTTCGCGCTCTTAAAAAATTTCGTTGGGCGATGTAACCCGCCGGGTATTCCAAGCGAATTAACTAGCAACTAACGACCTGCTTCTGAGCGCCTCATGCAGACGGAGACGGGGCGGTTCAACCACGCTGGTTGCGAAAACATGGCGTTGGCGGCGTTTGCAGTCGCCGCCAACGCGAGCAAGTCATGGAGGCCCAGATGAACGCAACACATGAAGCGAGCCGCGCAAGCAGTCGCTCGCGGACCATCCAGCCTGCATGGGTGCGAATCACGCACTGGCTGAATGCACTCGCGGCGATCCTGATGATGCTGTCGGGATGGCGGATCTATGACGCGTCGCCCGTATTCAAGGGGTTTGTGATTCCGCCGGGCATCACGCTGGGCGGATGGCTTGGCGGCGCGCTGCAGTGGCACTTCGCGGCAATGTGGCTGCTGTTCTTCAACGGTCTCTTTTATCTCGCGATGAACATTGTCACGGGTCGCATCAGCGCCAAGTTTTTCCCGCTTTCGCTGCAAGCAATTTTGCATGATCTGGGCGAAGCGCTTAAGGGGCATTTATCGCATGCCGACCCGAGCAAATACAACGCAGTGCAGAAGTTTGCGTACCTGTTCGTGATGCTCGATATCGCCGTGCTTATCCTGTCCGGCCTTGCGATCTGGAAGTCGGTGCAGTTTCCGCTGCTGCGCGAACTGATGGGCGGTTATGACTTTGCACGGGTTGTGCACTTCTCGGCCATGTCGTTGCTGGCGGCGTTCGTTGTCGTGCACCTGGTGATGGTTTCACTGGTGCCGCGCTCTCTGCTCACCATGATCCGTGGCCGCTGATTCAGCTGTGCGCACATGCCCGGCTAAAAGATAACTTAAGGACTCGAGGAATCTCGATCATGAAACCTGTGAAGCCAAACCGCGTGAGCGTAGACCGCGAGTCGCTGATCATCGACGTTCGCCGCGAACTCGACATGCCGTCCCGCCGCCTGTTCGGCAAGCGCATTGTGACGCTCGGCGGCCTCGCGATGCTGGCCGGTTGCAGTATCTCGGACGACAAATCCGTTGAGACCTTCCTCAGCCGAGTCTCTCGCCTGAATGATACCGTGCAAGGCTGGCTATTCGATCCGAACCGCATGGCGCCGACCTATACCGAAGCGCAGATCACGCGGCCGTTTCCGTTCAATGCGTTCTACGGCATTGACGACGTTCCTGTCGTGGACGGTTCCGACTTCCGCCTGAAAGTAAGCGGGTTGGTGCAGAACACGAAAACGTGGACCTTGCCCGAGCTCTACGCGTTGCCGAAAGCCGAGCAGATCACGCGGCATATCTGCGTGGAAGGGTGGAGTGCAATCGGACGTTGGGGCGGCACGCCGTTCTCGGAGTTCCTGAAGCGGGTGGGGGCGGACACAACGGCGAAATATGTCGGTTTCAAATGCGCGGACGATTACTACGAAAGTATCGACATGCCGACTGCCTTGCATTCGCAGACGCTGTTGACCTTCACCTTCGACGGCCAGCAATTGCCACCCAAATATGGTTATCCCATAAAGTTAAGGATGCCTACTAAATTAGGCTATAAAAATCCGAAGCACATCATGGAGATTTTCGTCACGAACAAATTCCCTGGCGGCTATTGGGTCGATCAGGGCTACAACTGGTTCGGAGGTTCCTGACGTCACGAGAGATCGAGACACGTCGCGGCGCCAGGTACTTCGATTCACCCCGGTACGACCGGATACTTTCACTCCAGCAAGAGGTTGATATGAAACTGTTCATCACCGCAGCACTCGCAGCAACGTTGGCCCTGAGCGGCTCCATGGCATTCGCCCAGGCAAGCGATGCGATGGCCCACGATTCAATGGCGAAGGACACCATGTCCAAGGATGCAATGTCGAAAGACTCAATGTCGAAAGATGCGATGAAGAAGGACGCGATGAAGAAGGATGACAAGATGAAAAAGAACGACGCAATGGGCATGGGCCATCCGGCTTCGGGCGCGATGGCGCAGTAATCCGCGCGGTAGTCTGCGCAGCAATCTGTCCACGCATCGAAAGCGGTTCTACGGGTGTGCTTGAACCGCTTTCGATTGCGCTTTCACCTTCCGTCCATGCTCCCGGCATCGGCGCGATCATCAAGCTCGGGCACGAAGAAACACTGTTCATCCCTCCCGGGATGCCAGTAGCCTGCGGCGCCCAACGTACCACCATTCCCGTCCACGCCTTGTTCGAACCCGCCCCCCGGATTTTTGGCGAGTTTTAATCGAGGATATCGACCAAGTGCGGCATGTCCGCCACATTCGCCCCCAAACCCATCATTTTGATAAACAATAACGGCACCGCACGAACTCGTGAGCCTTGAACCCAACGCCATCAATGCCCGATCACCGTTTGCTAGCCATCACTCCTGAAACCCACCGCGTCGCGATCGACCTGATCTACGCAACCGATCGCAACCTGACAGGCAAGCCGATCTACAAGACGGCACATTGCTTGCTCCTGGCTCCCGCCGAAGCCGCCCTGAAGAAAGCCGTCGAGCTGGCGGCCAACATTGGCATGACGCTGAAAATATTCGACGCCTACCGTCCGCCGCAAGCCCAGCAGGTGCTTTGGGACTTCCTTCCCGACCCGACCTACATAGCCGACCTCAAGCGCGGCTCGAACCATAGCCGGGGCACGGCGATCGACCTGACGCTGGTCGATGCGCAAGGCCTGGACCTCGATATGGGCACGGGTTTCGACGAGATGTCGATCGCCTCCGAACACTTCCATCCCGGTTTGCCGGAGCATGTGCAGCGTAACCGTACGTTGTTGCTCGGCGTGATGCACGGCGCTGGCTTTACTCATATTCCCAGCGAGTGGTGGCACTACGAATTACCCGGCTCGCGCGCACTGGACCTGATCGACAACGCCGACAGCGGCCCCTTGCGCCTTATGTAACCGCAGCCGCACGGAACACGCATGACATCTCATCAACATTCCTCACGGAGCGAGTATGAAACGGGTATTGTGCAACGCGCTGGCAGCCCTCGCGGCAGCGTCAACTCTGATGCTTGCCGGCACGCGAATCACGGAAGCCGCCACGCCGAAAGACATGCTGGTCATGGCCACTTTACTCGACGAATTCACCACGCTCGATCCGGGCGAGATCTACGAACTGGTGCCGCAGGAATACGTCGCCAACACCTATGACCGCCTGATTCGCGTCGATCTGAAAGACCCGGCCCATTTCAATGGCGACGTTGCGCAGTCGTGGGCAGTGAGCGAGGACGGTCTCACATTCACCTTCAAGATTCGTCCCGGCCTCAAGTTCCACTCGGGCAATCCGCTCACCGCCGACGACGTCGCATGGTCGATCCAGCGCACCGCGTTACTCGACAAAGGCGCGGCCGCCGTGCTGGCGGGCATCGGGCTGACGAAGGAAAACGCGCTGCAAAATGTGAAGAAAATCGACGACAGCACGGTTTCGATCACCACCGACCAGAAGTACGCGCCCACGTTCGTGTTGAATGTGCTGGGGTCGTGGCCGGCTTCGGTGCTCGATAGAAAGCTGCTCGAATCGCATGCGAAGGGTAATGATTTCGGCAACGAGTGGCTGAAGACGAACGAGGCGGGATCGGGTGCGTACAAGCTGGTCAAGTGGACCGCGAACGACAGCATCGTGCTGCAGCGCTTCGATGGTTATCGCGTGCCGCTTGCAATGAAACGGATCGTGCTGCGGCATGTGCCGGAAGCATCGAGCCAGCGGCTGATGATCGAGAACGGCGACATCGATATCGCGCGTGACCTGAGTTCCGACGACCTCGCGACGCTGACGAAGAAGGGGACGATCCGGGTGACGTCGGTGCCGCAAGCAACGCTGATGTACCTTGGCCTGAACAACAAGAACCCGAATCTTGCGAAGCCCGACGTGCAGGAAGCCATGAAATGGCTGATCGACTACAACGGCATTCAGCAGAATATCGTGCGGACCACGTACAAGGTGCACGAGACCTTCCTGCCCGAAGGTTTCCTCGGCGCGCTGAACATCAATCCGTACCACCAGGACGTGCCGAAGGCGAAAGCGCTGCTCGCGAAAGCGGGCGTGCCAAACGGCTTCACGGTAAAGATGGATGTGCGCAACGACTCGCCGTACGGCGAGATTGCGCAGGCCGTGCAGGCGAACCTGGCGCAGGGCGGGATCAAGGTCGAACTGATTTCAAGCGATAACAAGCAGACCCTCGGCAAGTATCGAGCGCGTCAGCATGACATCTATATTGGCGAGTGGTCGGCGGATTACATCGACCCGCATAGCAACGCGCAGGGCTTCGCGTGGAATCCGGACAACTCCGACAAATCGGCCTTCAAGATGCTGGCATGGCGCAATGCGTGGGACATTCCCGGGTTGACCAAGGAGACACAGGCGGCGCTGGAGGAATCGTCGACGGCAAAACGCGCGCAACGCTATGAAGCCATGCAGAAAGAGTTTCTGGCGAATTCGCCGTTCGTGATCATGTTCCAGAAGGTCTCGCAAGTCGCGGCCCGGCCGGGCGTGACGGGCCTGGAAGTCGGGCCGATCTTCGACCTGGTGTCATACCGTGACGTGAAGAAACAGTAAGCGTGGCCGCACAACTCTCCGCGTTCCAGCGTCTGCAACGGGTGCTCACCCGCCACGCCGGCGTGCGCCGGACGTGGCTCTTCGTGCGCTGGCTGCTGATGCTAGCCGTCACGTTTACCGGGTTGCTCGGCGTGACGTTTTTCATCGGCAGGAAGATTCCGATCGATCCTTTGCTTGCGATGCTGGGCGAGCGCGCATCGGTGCAAGCGTATGCAGCGGCGCGCGTGGCGCTGGGGCTCGACAAGCCCTTGATCGTCCAATTCCTGATCTATGTGCGCGACGTGCTGCATGGTGACCTTGGCATGTCGCTGCTGACGTCGAACCCTGTGATAGACGACATCAAGCGCGTCTTCCCGGCCACGCTTGAACTCGCCACGCTGTCCACGTTCATTGGCATCGTGATCGGCGTCCCGCTCGGTGTCGCGGCCGCTGTGCGCCACAACCGCTGGATTGATCACGTCGCGCGTTTCATCGGACTGGCGGGAAGTTCGTTGCCGGTGTTCTGGCTCGCGCTGATGGGCTTGCTGCTGTTTTATGCCAAGTTGCATTGGGTATCCGGGCCGGGCCGTATCGACCCGCTGTACGACGGTCTGGTCGACACCCGGACAGGCAGCCTGCTGGTTGATTCCATCCTGGCGGGCGAGTGGGACGTGTTCAGGAATGCGCTCTCTCACATTGTGCTGCCCGCGGCCATTCTCGCGTTCTATTCCATCGCGTACCTGAGCCGCATGACCCGATCGTTCATGCTCGAGCAGTTGAGCCAGGAATACATCGTGACGGCGCGGGCAATGGGCTTGAGCGAACGCCGCGTGATCTGGCGCCATGCGTTTGGCAACATCGCCGTGCCGCTGCTGACTGTCATCGCGCTTGCTTACAGCTATCTGCTGGAAGGTTCCGTGCTGACGGAGATCGTGTTTGCGTGGCCGGGCATAGGCTCCTATCTCACCGGCGCGTTGCTCAACGCCGACATGAATGCGGTGCTGGGCAGCACGCTCGTGATCGGCGCCACGTTCATTACGCTCAACTTGCTGACGGACGCGTTGTATCGGGTGTTCGATCCGCGCGCCCGATGACTGCCAGAGGTTCATGACGTGCGTCCATCCACAGATAATTCCGCCCGCGCAATGAAGCAGCCCCGCAAAGAGTGGCATGCATGGCTTCTCACCGATACCCCCGCGTCGCGCAGGCAGGCCGCGTTGGGATTGGCGTACCGGCGCTGGCGCCGTTTCGCGAGTAATCCGCTGAGCGTGTTCGGGCTCGTGACCCTGATGTTGCTGATCGTATTCGCCGCAATAGGCCCCCTATTGCCGCTGCATGATCCGCTGCGGCAAGTGCTCGGCGACCGGCTGCTGCCCCCTGGTTCTCCGTCGCATTGGTTCGGCACCGATCAACTCGGCCGGGACATTCTCGCGCGGCTAGTGATCGGCTCGCGCCTGACCTTGAGCATCGCGATCCTGGTCGTGGTGCTGGTCGTGCCGGTGGGTTTGCTGATCGGTACAACGGCGGGGTTCTGCGGCGGTTTCGTCGATACCGTCCTGATGCGCCTGACCGATATCGCGCTCGCATTTCCGAAGATCGTGCTGGCGCTCGCGTTTGCGGCGGCGCTCGGGCCCGGCGTGATCAATGCGGTGATCGCGATCTCGATCACCGCGTGGCCACCGTATGCGCGGCTCGCGCGCGCCGAGACGCTGCGGCTCGTGCAGGCCGATTTCATCCACGTGGCGCGCTTGCAAGGGGCGTCGTCCATGCGGATCCTGCTGCGTTATATCGTCCCGCTGTGTTCGTCGTCGGTGATCGTGCGCGCGACGCTCGATATGGCCGGCATCATCCTGACGGTCGCGGGACTCGGTTTTCTCGGACTCGGTGCGCAGCCGCCGAGTCCTGAGTGGGGTTTCATGGTGGCGTCGGGGCGGGGCGTGTTGCTCGACGCGTGGTGGGTGGCCACCATTCCCGGCATTGCCATCCTGCTCGTGAGCCTTGCGTTCAACCTGCTCGGCGATGGCCTGCGCGATGTCTTCGATCCGCGTCAAGGAGGCTGACATGCAAGCCGATACCCTCTGCGAGATCGATAACCTGCGGATTGCATTCGAGGCCCATGACGGCACGCTGACCGAGGCGGTGCGCGGCATTTCCCTGACACTCGCGAGGGGCGAGCGGCTGGGTATTGTCGGCGAGTCGGGGTCGGGAAAATCGCTGACCGGACGGGCATTGCTCGGGCTGCTGCCTTCATCGGCACGCTGGTCGGCCGACACCATGCGGCTTGACAACCACGACCTGCTCGCGATGCGCCCGAAGGAGCGGCGACGCCTTTGCGGCACGCAGATGAGCATGATCCTGCAGGACCCGAAGTACTCGCTGAATCCGGTGATGACGGTTGCGCAACAGATGCGCGAAGCGTTCGGCCGGCAGTCGCCGAAGCTGAACGCGAAAGCCATGCGTGAGCGCATTGTCGCCGCGCTGGAGGCCGTGCATATCCGCGATCCGCAGCGAGTCGCCGACGCCTACCCGCACGAGTTGTCGGGTGGTATGGGGCAGCGTGTGATGATTGCCATGATGGTGTCGTCGGGCCCCCGGTTGCTGATTGCCGATGAGCCGACCAGCGCGCTCGATGTGCTCGTCTCCATGCAGGTGTTGTCGGTGCTCGACGAGATGATCGCCAGGCACAACACCGGGCTGATCTTCATCAGCCACGACTTGCCGCTGGTCATGTCGTTCTGCGACCGCGTGCTGGTGATGGTCGGCGGACGGGTGGTCGAAACGTGCGCGGCGCGCGATCTTGCCCACGCGCAGCATCCGTACACGCGCGGTTTGCTGGCCGCGAGTCCGCCGCTGCGCAACCCGCCGGACGAATTGCCGGTGCTGCAGCGCGATCCCGCGTGGTTCACCGAGGCTGCGCCATGATCGAAGCAAACGGCGTACAGGTGCGCTTTAAAACGAAAACCGGTTTCGCCGATGCGGTTCGCTCGGCGACGTTTCATGTCGACGAAGGCGAGGTGTTCGGACTTGTCGGCGAATCGGGCTCCGGCAAATCCACCGTGCTGCGCGCACTGACCGGGCTTGTACCCATCGCCAACGGGTCAATGCGGATTGGCCGCCATACGCTCGGCAAACACATCGATCGTGCGTTCAGGCGCGAAGTGCAGATGGTGTTCCAGGACCCGTACGGTTCGCTGTATCCCCGTTTCACCGTGGACCAGACGCTGCGGGAGCCGCTCACGATCAACGGCATGGACCGCCACGACGCCCGGATTCTCGACGCATTGCGCGAAGTCGGCCTCGGTCCCGCCTTCCGGTTCCGGTATGCGCATCAGCTGTCGGGCGGGCAGCGCCAGCGCGTGGCAATAGCGCGGGCGTTGATCGTGGAGCCGCGCGTGCTGCTGCTCGACGAGCCGACGTCCGCGCTCGACGTGTCGGTGCAGGCGGAGATCCTGAACCTGCTGCGTCGTTTGCATCGTGAACGCCATCTGACAATGATCCTCGTCAGTCACAACATGGCGGTCGTCGGGTTTCTATGTCAGCGGGTCGCGGTGATGCGTGACGGCGAGATCGTGGAGCAGCTTCCCATTGAAGCCGTCCGTGAGCAAAACGTGGCGCACGAATACACACGAAGTTTGTTGCTCGCCACTGAAGGTTATCGACGCAAGGCGATCGATCCTGCCTAGCGCGGTTGTTTTCCCCCTTGCGGCGCGCTTCTGTCCGGCGCGTTCCGTCCGTGCACGGGCCCCTGATAGAATAGGAGCTTAGGTAGTTGGCATCCCCGAAGCGCGTTGCGCCGGGATCGCTCACCCGGCTTCCCACGCAGCCGGCGGGTCATTGAATGTGGATGACACCGCGAAGCGCAACCCCAAAACGTGACAGTCCGGCATGATCCTGCTGCTCGATAACGTTCTCCGACAAACGTTCGACAGACCGGTTGCCGGCACCTAAAACGCCGATGAAACTGCTAGATGCCCTGGTCGAACAGCGAATTTCGGCCGCTGCCGCGCGCGGTGAGTTCGACAATCTGCCCGGCGCGGGCGAACCCCTCGAGTTCGACGATGACGCGCTGGTCCCCGAAGAAGTCCGTGTTGCCAACCGCATTATGAAAAATGCCGGTTTCGTGCCGCC
The DNA here is from genome assembly GCF_001544555.2 of Caballeronia udeis. Classification (GTDB taxonomy): domain Bacteria; phylum Pseudomonadota; class Gammaproteobacteria; order Burkholderiales; family Burkholderiaceae; genus Caballeronia; species Caballeronia udeis. The sequence continues at coordinate 69,645 of NZ_FCOK02000044.1, forward strand.
TGCTGTCGAACATTTGCGCGCGCTTCGCGATCTGCAGTGTGAATCCGGCAGCACCGAAGATCCCGCGACCCGCCGCAAGCTGCAAGCGAAAATGCTGGCGCTCGACATGGCGCTGGAATCCTTGCGCGGCGGCAGCACCGTCATGCCGCTTGAATACCGGCGGCGCATTGCCGAACGTTTGTCCGAGCGTCTCTCGGGGAACGGCGGGAATGCACAAGCCGAGGCCGGCCAAAAGTGACCCTTACACCCGCAACCGATCTCGCGTTGACTGTTGCCGCTGAACGCGACCGCCGTTTCATGGCGCTCGCGCAGGCTGCAGCGGAGCAAGCGCGCACATTGGGCGAGGTGCCGGTCGGCGCGGTGCTGGTGCGTGGCGAGGAAGTCATCGCAACCGGCTTCAATCACCCGATCGGCGCTCATGATCCGTCGGCGCACGCTGAAATGGCCGCGTTGCGCGCGGGGTCGCTGGCGCTTGAAAACTACCGGTTGCCGGGTTGCGAACTCTACGTCACACTCGAACCCTGCATCATGTGCGCGGGCGCGATCATGCACGCGCGGATTGCCCGCGTGGTGTTCGGCGCGCACGATCCGAAGACGGGCGCATGCGGGAGCGTTGTCGATGCATTCGCGATCGGCAATCTGAATCACCACACCAGCGTCACCGGCGGGGTGCTTGGCGACGAATGCGCTAATGCGCTGCGCAGTTTTTTTGCCGAACGCCGGCGCGCCGTGCGTGAGGCGCGGGACGCCCGCAACGCCGGACAACCCGACTCCATCGAACCACTTTCCATTCGCACATGACCCACCAGGCACGTACCATCGATCTCGTCGCACCTTCGGGTTATCCCGACTCTGAAGCGGTTGAACGTGCGGTGGGGCGCCTGCGCGCGCAGGGGCATCGGCTGGAGAATGCGTCGGCGGCGCACCGTCGGTACCAACGTTTTGGCGGCACTGACGGCGAACGTGCGGCGGACCTGAACCGGCTCGCGGATTCAACGCGTCCCCTGCCCGACATCATATTGGCGGTGCGCGGCGGTTACGGCGCTACACGCATTCTGCATGGCCTGGACTACGAGGGCCTGCAGCGCCGCCTGCAAGATCAGCCGATCGCGATTGTCGGCCATAGCGACTTCACCGCGATCCAGTTGGCGCTATACGCGCTTGCCGGTGTCAAGAGCTTTGGCGGCCCGATGCTCACCGCGGATTTCGGCGCGGAAGAACCGAGCGCGTTCACGATGGAGCATTTCTGGAACGCGGTCACGCATCCGTCGTTCAAGGTGACGAGCCACGTGCCGCAGGTCCAGTCTGTCGACGTGACCGGAATTTTGTGGGGAGGCAATCTGGCGATAATGGCGTCGCTGATCGGCACGCGCTACATGCCGCCGGTGGAAGGCGGGATTCTGTTCATCGAAGATGTGAATGAGCATCCTTATCGCGTTGAACGCATGATTTACCAACTGCATCAGTCGGGGATTCTCGCGCGGCAGCAGGCGCTGGTGCTGGGCGAATTCACGGGCGGGAAACTGTCGGAGTACGACAACGGCTATACGTTCGAGACGATGCTCGAACAGGTCAGGTCGGTGATCCGGATCCCGGTTGTGACAGGATTGCAATTCGGGCACGTGCCCGAATTGCTGACGCTGCCGTTCGGCGCAACTGCGCATCTGGTGGCCCGGTCGCACGGATTCGAAATGAAGCTTTCTGATTATCCGTACCTGGCGTAGCACATATCGCGCAAATCGAAGGAGCGTCCGAAAGGGCGCTTTTTTTTGCATGCTGCACCGCTTGGGAGCAAATGCGCACGAATAATGGGAATTTGATTGTCAACAAAAAATCCAGCAAAATATGGTTTTATTCATTTAAATAATTCGCGAAAGTCATTACCAGAAGGGACTTAAGTGAATTGCTCCGACAAGACGCCTATTCATGAAGCAAATTTTTTTCTGAAATTGTTGACAATGTTTATGTCCGTCATAAGATGTATCACATAGAGCGAACACGACCATGTCCGAAGCGAAACTGAAAGATTTGTCGAAAGTAACTGTCATTGGCACTGCGGCTTCGGTCGCCGCCGCGACGGCAGAATCGATTGCGGCGAATATTCGCGACGCCATTCTCGAACACCGTCTCGCTCCGGGAGCCAAGCTGACGGAAGCACAGTTGTGCGAAGTATTCGATGTAAAACGCGGCACCGTGCGCCTGGCGCTGGCGCAACTGGCGAGCGAACGGCTGGTCGACCTCGAACCGAACCGTGGCGCGTTCGTCGCAAGCCCTTCGGTGCAGGAAGTGCACGAAGTGTTCGAAATGCGGCGAATCATTGAAATGGCGGTCGTCGAGCGGATCTGTACCGGGCATGGCACGCGCCGGCTCAAGTCGATCAGCACGACAATAGGACGTGAACGCAAGGCGTACGAGAGCCGCGACTTCTCGTCCTGGATACGGCTGTCCGGCGAGTTCCATAAGGAGCTCGCGCAGCTCACCGGTAATGCCGTGTTGTGCGAATGCTTGTCGGGGCTGGTAGCGCGCTCCACGCTGATATCAGCGTTGTATGAGTCGCTTGGCAAAAGCTCGTGCAGCTTTGAAGATCATGAACATATTCTGGCCGCGCTCGATGCCGGCGACGGGCCCAAGGCCGCCGAACTGATGGCGCGTCACTTGCAGGAAGTCGAACTGAAGATGCTGGACCGGCCCGCACGCGGCGCGGTCGACTTACGCGAAGTCTTTTCGAAGCCGAAGGTAAGCGAGCGCGATAAAAGCGCCTGATTTTCAAACTGACATGCAGCACCACCGCGACCACTCTCCGGGCGCGAAGTAATACCAGCTTTACCCATATCTGAGAGCCGAACGAATTTAATAGCCCGCATTCAATGAATGCGAGGTCTTTCATCATGCCTTTTCCGTGGACGCATGCGTGTTGTTGCGCGTGCCGAGTGGATGAATTGCGTCTGGCCGCGGGTTCGCTCGCGGCTGCCGGACGGTGTAGCCCATACCGACAAGAAAGCGCTGAGCGTTGACCACGCGACGGTGCGTATTGCCATACGAAAGCACTACGAAGTCGACTATTTGCGGTTTGATTGCCGAGTTCATTCAAGGAGAAGTCATGGTTCAGATAAGTGCCACCCCGGGCAGCGGGGAAATCCCATCCTACGACGATTCAAATAGTAATCCTGATCATCCAGCAGGATATAGCGACCGGCTCTATAACGACGACCTTGCGCCGCTCAAACATCAGACGTGGAGTGCGTACAACATCTTTGCGTTCTGGATGTCCGACGTGCATAGCGTGGGTGGTTACGTGTTCGCCGGAAGCTTGTTTGCGCTAGGCCTGACGAGCTGGCAGGTGCTGATTTCATTGCTCGTTGGAATTGGCATTGTGAACCTGTTGTGCAACCTCATAGCTAAGCCGAGCCAACAGGCGGGTGTCCCGTATCCGGTAGCGTGCCGCGTGACCTTTGGGGTGCTGGGGGCCAATCTTCCTGCAGTCATTCGTGGCTTGATCGCCGTGGCATGGTATGGAATCCAGACTTTCCTGGCGTCGAGCGCGCTGGTCATCGTGGTGCTGAAATTTGTGCCGCAATGGATGCCTTATGCCGATGTCCACAGATACGGTTTTGTGGGGTTGTCGGCATTGGGCTGGGCCGGGTTCATGATGTTGTGGGTGTTGCAAGCTGTGGTGTTCTGGCGCGGGATGGAGATGATCAAGAAGTTCATCGACTTCGCGGGTCCTGCAGTCTACGTGGTGATGTTCATCCTGGCCGGTTACATGGTCTGGCGTGCGGGCTGGCGCAACATTGGCCTGAACCTGGGCGGCGTGAAATACCACGGTATGGAAGTAGTGCCGGTCATGATCACGGCCATATCCCTGGTGGTCTCCTACTTCTCCGGACCGATGCTGAATTTTGGCGACTTCTCGCGTTACGGCAAGAGTTTCAAAAGCGTGAAGCGCGGCAACTTCTGGGGCTTGCCGGTCAACTTCCTGGCGTTCTCGCTGGTGACGGTCGTCACGACCGCCGCGACCCTGCCGGTCTTTGGTCAGTTGATTACGGACCCTGTGGAAACGGTGGGCCGAATCGATCAGCCGACGGCGGTGATCCTGGGTGCGTTGACTTTCACGGTAGCGACGATTGGTATCAACATCGTGGCGAATTTCGTGTCGCCAGCTTTCGATTTCTCGAATGTGGCGCCGCGTTTGATCAGTTGGCGGATGGGTGGGATGATGGCCGCGGTGGCATCGATTTTCATAACCCCGTGGAACCTCTTTAACAACCCTGCTGTGATCCACTACACGCTTGACGTACTCGGCAGTTTCATCGGCCCGTTGTATGGCGTGCTCATCGTTGATTTCTATCTGATGAAGCGTGGCAGGATCAAGGTGGAGGAGTTATACACGACATCGGAGACAGGGCGCTACTGGTATAGCAATGGGGTGAACTGGCGCGCAGTGGCCGCATTGTTGCCCGCGGCAGCCATAGCGGTGGCCTGCGTGATGCTGCCGTCCCTTGAAGGCGCCGGCAACTTCTCGTGGTTCATAGGTGCAGGATTGGGCGCGCTGTTCTACAGGATGATCGCGGACAAGAACTCGGTGTCGAATTTTGCGTAAGAGCAAGAACGCGGCAGCAGGTGAGCCATCGCTTCGGAGAATCGCCCAGATGCGATGGCGACTGCAAGCAGTAGTGCGCGGGGAGTTTGAATAAGTAATATGTAATCCGAATCAAATGTCGGTTGCAGGAACTGGAAGGAAAACAAAATGCGCATCAAACTGATCAATCCGAACACGACGGAACGCATGACGTTGGCGATGGATCGTTGCGCCAGGGAAGTAGCGTCAGCAGGAACGGAAATAATTTCCGTCAGCGCCTCGATGGGGCCGCCCTCCATTGAGGGTTACTACGACGAAGCGCTCGCTTCACTGGCCTTATTGCAGGAGATAGAAAAGGGTGAGAAGGAGGGTATGGACGGTTACGTCATAGCCTGCTTTGGCGATCCTGCGTTATATGCCGCCAGGGAATTGTCCAGGGGCCCGGTCATCGGCATAGCGGAAGCGGCAATGCATGCGGCAAGCGTCATAGCGCCGAGTTTCAGTGTAGTGACCACCTTGAAGCGCACCTGCACGATGTCCTGGCACCTGGCGGAGCGCTACGGCATGAAGCGTTTCTGCAAGAACGTCCGTGCTACCGATGTAGCCGTGCTGGACCTGGACATTCCCGGGTCCAGGGCGCGCTCGATCATCATAGAAGAGTGCCGAAAGGCCTTGGCGGAAGACGATGCGGAGTCGATCGTCCTGGGCTGCGCGGGCATGGCGGAGTTTTGCCACGAGATTGAAGACGCGATTGGCGCGCCGGTTATCGAGGGCGTGACGACGGCGGTGAAATGGGCGGAAGCGTTGGTCGCGCTAAGGTTGCGGACGTCGAAACGCGGTGACTACGCCCGCCCGCTGGCGAAGCAGTATGACGGTGCGCTAGCGCCTTATAGTCCAGGCAAACCCCAATAAAACGCCTGGACCATACATCTCGCCTGACCTGCAATATCTGCGTATGAATATGGGCGCGACGATGTGTTTTCGCTAAACTGACCCATCGTCGCGCGGGTCTCCAACCGTGTGCGGCTCCATCGACTTCCACGCACTCATCCAGCCATGTCGAATGAATCGAAGTACCCACGCGACCTGATCGGCTACGGCCGGTACCCCGTGCAGCCGAATTGGCCCGGGGACGCACGCATTGCGGTGCAATTCGTGCTGAATTACGAGGAAGGCGGGGAAAATTGCGTACTTCACGGCGACCCGGCGTCGGAACAGTTCCTGTCGGAAATCGTGGGCGCGGCGGCTTACCCGTCTCGTCACATGAGCATGGAGTCCATCTACGAATACGGTTCACGCGCCGGCGTCTGGCGCATCCTTCGCGAGTTCGAAAAGCGGGACTTGCCGCTGACGGTATTCGGCGTGGGCATGGCGATCGATCGGCATCCGGATCTGGGCCGCGCGTTCGTCGAACTGGGGCATGAGATTGCGTGCCATGGGTACCGGTGGATCCATTACCAGGACATGTCGCCGGAGAAGGAAGCGGAGCACATGCGGCTTGGCATGGAGGCCATTGAACGCGTGACGGGCGTGCGGCCGCTTGGGTGGTACACAGGGCGGGACAGTCCGAACACGCGCCGGCTGGTGGCGGAGCATGGCGGTTTTCTGTACGACTCGGATTATTACGGCGACGACCTGCCGTTCTGGATGGACGTGGAGGTCAGCGGTGGCGCGAAGGCGCCGCAACTGATCGTGCCTTATACGCTCGATACCAACGACATGCGTTTTGCCACGCCGCAAGGTTTCAACACGGCGGAGCAGTTTTTCGTCTACCTGCGCGACGCGTTCGACGTGCTCTACGAAGAAGGCAGCGAAGCGCCGAAGATGTTGTCCATCGGCATGCATTGCAGGTTGCTGGGTCGGCCGGGACGCTTCCGTGCGCTGCAGCGTTTCCTCGATCACATCGAGCAATATGATCGCGTGTGGGTAACACGGCGGGTGGATATTGCGCGGCACTGGCGCGAGCATCATCCGTATCAAGGCACAGCGGGAGTGAGCGCGTCATGAGCATCGTGCGGATCACGTTGGACCAGCTCAATGCGCTGCCTGCCGGCGCGTTTATCAGTACGCTTTCGGGTATCTTCGAACACTCGCCGTGGGTGGCGGAAGCGGCGCTTTGGAAGCGGCCGTTTACGAGCGTTGATCAGCTTCACGACGTCATGATGACGATCGTCGACCAGGCGGGCAACACGCGGCAGCTTGCTTTGATCAACGCCCACCCCGAGCTTGCCGGCAAGGCTGCGGTGCGTGGCGAACTCACGGACGAGTCCACACGCGAACAAAGCGGCGCGGGTCTGAATCTCTGCACTCAGGAGGAGTTCGACAGGTTGCAGGTGCTTAACGCCGCATACCGCGAGAAGTTTGGATTTCCCTTCATTCTGGCTGTGCGCGGATTTGATCGCCACGGCATTATCGCGAACTTCGAGGCGCGCCTGCATCATGGCCGCGACATCGAGTTACGTGAAAGTCTTCAGCAGATTTACCGGATAGCGCGCTTCAGGCTCGACGAGTTGCTTGGTTAATCAACGCTGAACGGTTGAATGTTCGAACCCTTGAATGCAGCGCGTCACCTTCAAAACCTTATAAGGAAACATCATGGCCGCCCCTATACTCGATGCAAACGCGCCCGAATTCACGCGCCGTTATGTGAATCTCGCGGACCCGCGGTTGGGTGCGCAGGCGCTTGAAGCGAGCGACGAATTCTTCGCACCGAAAGAGCGGATGCTCAACCCGGAGCCGGCGGTGTTTATCGTGGGCAAATACGACGATAACGGCAAGTGGATGGATGGCTGGGAAACGCGTCGCAAGCGGGTGAGCGGGTTCGACTGGTGTGTGGTGAAACTGGCGCGTCCGGGAGTGATCAAGGGTATTGATATCGATACTAGCCACTTCACAGGCAACTTTCCGCCGGCCGCATCCATCGAGGGTGCGCACGTGGCGAACGGCGCGCCGACCCAAGCGACGCAATGGACAGAAGTCGTGCCGTCCATGACGTTGCAGGGGAATACGCATCATTACGTGGACATCGCCAGCGAGCAGCCATTCACGCATCTGCGTGTGAACATTTACCCGGATGGCGGAATTGCGCGGTTGCGTGTGTATGGACAGCCGCAGCTTGACTGGAGCAGCGCTAGCCGCACCGAGCTATTCGATCTCGCGGCAATGGAAAATGGCGCGTACATTGTTGGCGCGAACAACCAGCATTTCGGACCGGCTTCGACCTTGCTGATGCCTGGACGCGGCGCAAATATGGGCGATGGCTGGGAGACGCGTCGTCGTCGTGAGCCGGGTAACGACTGGTGCATCGTGGCGCTTGCTCAGCCGGGCGTGATCAAGAAAATTGAAGTGGATACGGCGCATTTCAAGGGCAATTATCCGGACCGGTGTTCGTTGCAGGGCGCGTATGTGAAGGGTGGAACGGACAGTTCGCTTGTCACGCAGGCCATGTTCTGGCCGGTCTTGCTTGGCGAGCAGAAGTTGCAGATGGACAAACAGCATGTGTTCGAGTCGGAGTTGGCCGCGTTGGGTCCCGTTACGCATGTGCGGTTCAACATTTATCCGGACGGTGGTGTATCTCGGTTGCGCTTGTTCGGCACGCTTGTCTGATGCGCTTGCATGACATGGGTTTTACGATGAAAAAACTGGTGATTGAACCCTTGACCCGGGCAGCGTTTGAACCGTTCGGCGATGTCATCGAGCTTGAGGGGGCGAAGCAGATTCCGATTAATCTCGGGACGACGATTCGTTTCCACGATCTCGCCCGGATTGATGTGGAAGATGAGGGTGGGCGGGCGCTTGTGAATCTGTTTCGCGGGCAACCGCGAGTGTTGCCGTTTGAGGTTTCGATGCTCGAGCGGCATCCGTTGGGGAGTCAGGCGTTTTTGCCGCTCAACGATCGGCCGTATCTTATTGTTGTTGCGCCGGCCGGGGAGCTCGATGAATCTGCTATTCGCGGGTTCGTTACTCGCGGATGGCAGGGGGTGAATTATGCCAAGGGCGTCTGGCATCATCCGTTGATTGCACTTGGCGAAGTGAGCGACTTTATTGTTGTGGATCGTGGTGGGGATGGTTGTAATCTCAACGAGGTTCAGCTTGATGAGTCGGTTTGGTTAATGGACTGAATTTTCGCTCGCGCTCGGGGATGGGTTCTGGCTTGGCGGTCGGTCGGGGTTGAGGCCGGGTTCCAGGTGGTTTCGCGGGTTAGTGGTCGGAGTCAGTGCCGGGTTGGTGCTTTCGGCGTTAGTGGTCTGCCTGAGTTACACGCTACCCTAAGTGTCCACAGCGTGCAGTTTTTATTCATGGGTGCCCCAAAAGCATGGTGCTCGCCAGAGCCACGGATGTGTGAAACCCTCCTTCTCCGAACACGGGGGTGTCCCGGATTTTGTGTAAACGGGTTTTGGTTTAACCCGGCGACATCCGGTCTTCGAACTGGATAGCGA
>NZ_FCOK02000045.1 GCF_001544555.2 Caballeronia udeis
GGCTACACCTAAACCCTAAAAATAGCCGAAACCCAATGCTAGCGGAGGTTTCGGCTAATTGATGGGGAAAAGTACGGACTAGACCGAATATTGGACGCATCTAATATTCGCGTCCTACCAAGGGAGCTTCAGATCGATCGAAGACTTCTCTGGAAATGCTTCTTTGACGTAGATTTCGGCTGTTTTCCGGTCGTGTGCGCCAGGCGCGTCTGGATTTCCGACCTTCTCTTTCGGGCTCTCGCGGCGTCAGTTACACCCAGCGCGCGCAAATCCTTGAACTGAATATCGTCGGTTACTTGCGCCCGATCCTTCGCGCGGCGCCACATCGAGTGCAAACCCGATTTCGGCGCTGTCAGGTTGTTGGGCTGGTCACGTGCGATGGCGTGACGAAGAAATCAAAATCGCTCTATCACGGTCACGATTTTCCCGTCACAGTCACCAGTTGCGCAGTTCGCTGGTATTGATATGACTTTGCGTGTCAATGGTGACGTTGGGCTTCAGGTTGTTGCACCGACGCATGAATTTCCTGAGGGCGGCGCAGCAGTAAGTCTCGTTAAGTTGACAATGCCCTGCGCCAGTCATGGCTTCATTTCAGATACCCCGCGACATTCAGCGCCAGCAGAATAGAAGATACGTGCATTGCCTGCCCGATAAAACCCGTTGGCAGTTTCGCGAGAACCTGGGCAATCGGGATGACATGAACGGACAGCCCTTCTTCTCCATGGTCAAGGCGTTGCTGTTGATCACCCACGGCGTCAAGCGCAAGGTATATATGCACCCGATTCGTGTGCGACGCAGGATTCGCATGCAACGTACTTACATGTTTCCAAGATTTTGCCGTGAACCCAGTTTCTTCTTCAAGTTCACGACGCGCTGCCTGTTCGATATCGCTGTCAGTTTTTTCAACCGCCCCTGCAGGTACCTCCGTAAAGAAATCGCCGGCCGCGTGGCGATATTGGCGTACCAGGACCAAGCGGTCGTCGGCCGTAATTGCCACTATGTGTATCCAGTCAGGATAAGAAAGCACGTAATAAGGGCTAATCTCCCGCCCTCCTGGTGTAACGCAATAATCAGCGCGCACATCGATCCAGCGGTCCTTTAAGAGAGGCTCGCTCCTGATAGTTCTCCATTTTTCTTCCATTGCTGGTTCCCTTTGGTCACTCAAAGTTGAACTTGCACTTTCTTTAACGTAGATTTTGCGGCATCGACGTCGAGCGATAACGCAGTACGTTGCCGTAGCCGAGGTGATCGTAGCCTTCCAGATTAAATACCCTGCGCCTTGCGACGCTCAACCTGCTCACGGGCCCGCGGTGTGGACCTATGGTCCCTCCCGGGCGACCTCTCCACTCGTCTCAACGTCAGCCAGTTGCGTCACCCGCCTGCGGCTGCAGGCTTCGCAGTCCGGCGACGAGTGACGGACGTTGGTCGAATTGTCCCGAACCTGAAGTGGCCGTTTCTTCGATTTTGAAGACCGAGACAGCGTCGCGCAAGGCCGTGGCCTGCTCAGACATGGCCTGCGCGGCAGCCGACGCCTGCTCGACGAGCGCCGCGTTCTGCTGCGTAACCTCGTCCATCTGGCTGACCGCGTCGTTCACCTGTTCGATCCCGGTTCCCTGCTCTTCCGAGGCCGCCGTGATTTCGCCCATGATATCGGTCACCTGCCGCACCGACTTCACGATGTCGTGCATCGTCGAGCCGGCCCGTTCAACCTGCTCCGATCCTTCAGCCACACGCTCGACGGACTGGGTAATCAATTCCTTGATTTCTTTCGCCGCAGTGGCGCTGCGCTGCGCCAGCGTTCGAACTTCGCTGGCAACCACCGCGAACCCTCTGCCCTGATCACCGGCCCGCGCCGCCTCAACCGCCGCATTGAGCGCGAGGATATTGGTCTGGAACGCAATCCCTTCGATCACGGAAATGATTGCGGCGACCCTGTCCGAACTCCGTGAAATCGACTGCATCGTTTCGACCACCTGATGTACCGCTTCGCCCCCTCGCATCGCGACTGCACAGGCATCTCCAGCCAGCGCGTTCGCCTGTTTCGCGTTTTCCGTGTTCTGACGCACCGTCGAGGTCAGTTCCTCCATGCTCGCCGCCGTCTGCTCAAGCGAGGCTGCCTGCTCTTCCGTGCGCTCGGAAAGATCCCTGTTTCCCTGTGCAATTTCTCTAGCCGAAATCTTCATCGACTCGGCTGACGACTGGATGCCTGCAACGATGGTTCTAAGCTGCCGCCGCATGGACTCCAGCGACGCCATCAGGCTACCGCGATCGTCCGGTGCCACCGGCACTGCAATCGCCAGGTTGCCTTCCGCGATGCGCGCCGCAACCTCCGCCGCGTCCACGGGCTCTCCACCCAGCGACCGCATGATCCCACGGGTAATCAAGGACCCCAACACGATCGCGAGGAGCACCGTCATGACGCCTGCTACCGCAAGCGCAAGCTCTGTCGCCCACGTCATCGCTGCCACCTCGTCAGCGCGCCTGTCGAGCTGGGCCTGCTCGGCGCTGTCGAATTGGGCCGCGACCGCCCGATAGCGATCCATGAACTGCTTGTCGTTGCCCTGCCTGAAATAGTCCGTCAGCGCGTTCCAAGGCTGCTCGCCAGCGGTTACTTCTCTACGCAGTCCGATCAGCTTCTCGTCAATTTCACTGATCTTCGTACGCATCTCACTCAAGGTATTGAGTCGTTGTTGCTGGTCAGGATTGTCGGCTGTCAAGGAGCGGGACAGCTTCAGTGACTTGGCAAACTGATCGCTCCCCGCCTTGTAAGGCTGCAGCACTCGCTCTGTTCCAGACGCCACGAATTCACGCACACTCGCGTCCATCTTGATCATATTGGTCAACATGTCGTCGCTGGTCCGGAGAACCTGGTAGCTACGGACGTTCCAGCCGTTCGCGTGATTGAGCCGAAGGAAGTTGATGATAGAGATCGTGTTGCCGATCAAAGAAACGACAACTACTGCCCCAAACGTTGCGGCGAGCTTCCTGCCTACGGTCATCCTCATGATCTTCTCCTCGGTGGTGACATACCACCTTTACGGCGTATATATTTCTAAATTAAGAGCATAAGGCTAAACCAATTTTAGTTCGCATGACGAATTGTCTCACTTCTGACTCCGATGTCTTGTCAGCAAAAGACCGGTGAAGTCCAGACGCCGCGGCTAGCGATCAGTGGCGTAGAAAGCGGGAAGTTCAACACGTCATGCGCTCTTCAGCTTGCTCCGCTCGTAGCTCTCACGAGTTCTTTCCAATAGCGATTTTTGAGGATCAGCGCATTTTGCGTAAGCGCCCAGCCGTTTCTCACGGACACGGCCGACTTCCTTGCCAGGCACGCTGGAGCAGCTCTCGAAGGGGAGCAGTCTCCACTGGACGCGGGTTCCAGTACGGATTGGACATTGCTATCTCGCACGCACGATCGAGGTCGGCCTCTCTCAGTCCGATCTCACGTAATCCTCGTGGTACACCGAGTTCCTGGCTCAGTTCATACAACCCATCCGCAGCGGATTCCACATTGAGCGCACGCGCGATTCGTGCCATTGCTTCCTCTGCCACGACGCTGTTGTAGGCAAGCGCATGCGGGAGAACAATCGCATGCGTCTCCGCGTGCGGAAGGTTGAACGTGCCGCCAAGTGTGTGACAGAGCTTGTGATGAAGCGCCATGCCGACATTGCCCAGAACCATCCCGCAAAGCCACGCGCCATAGAGGCACTCGCCGCGCGCCGTCTTGTCCTTGCTGCTCCTCTTCAAGCCACGAAGCCCATTCGACAGCGCGCTGATTCCCTCTTCTGCCATAAGCGACATGACCGGGTTTCCATCTTTTGCGTACAACCCCTCGGCAGCATGTGCGATGGCATTCAAGCCGCTCACGAACGAGAGATGATCTGGCAAATCGACCGACAACTCCGGGTCGTAGAGGACCGTTTTAGGAAGTACCCTGGAGTCCCGCCCGGTCTGCTTGAGCCCACCCTCGGTTATCCCATAGATCGGTGTCATTTCCGAACCCGCATAGGTCGTCGGAATAGCGATGATCGGCAAGGACGATTGGAGGGCGATGGCCTTGCCCAGGCCAATCGTTGAGCCTCCGCCAATCGCCACCGCGCAATCCGCGTCGACCGCGTTCGCGTGCTCCCCCGCACGGCGCACGATTTCAATGGGTACATGCATCTGCGCCCCGTCGAAGACTCCGGCACTCGACGGACCAAGAAGGGACGAAACAACCTCGGCCTGCGCTCTCTGCTCCGGCGTGCACAGAACCAGCGCCCGCCGGGCTCCCAGCTTCTCAACTTCCTGCTGGACGAGCTTCATGCTTCCCGCGCCAAACACCACCCGCGAGGCATGCGTCGTGTAGGTAAATTCGTACATAAGATTGGAGTTTCCCGTTGTTCCCTACCGTTCCATGTTCGTCGGCTCAGATGTAATCGACCTGGTGCCGGGCGATACGGCTGTCCCCGATAACCTGCTTGACGCGCAGATGCTCTGGATGGGACGCGTACGCCTCCAGCGACTCGAGATCCTCAAACTCCGTGTAGAGGACGACGTCACAGGCGTAGTCGACCCCGCTCACATCCATACCGACCTCGAGCTTCGCCAGTCCCGGAATTTTGCCGATCAGGCTTTCAAAGGCGCTCTTCACCAGTTGAGCCGTTTCCTTCTTTTGCTCGGGCGACTCACCGCGAACATCCCACATAACGATGTGTTTAATCATCTCGATTCCGTGTTTACGACCGAAGTCCGTGCGAATTTTGTTTAGTCATCCACACCTATGGATAATTCGCCCAGGTTCGCCAGGTACTCTGCCGTTGAAATTGGCTGTTTCTCGCCCGTACCATCTGGCTGCACGTCCGCCAAGCCGACGCTCAGGCCTTGTTCTTGTTGTACACATCAACAAAGACAGCCGCGAGCAACACCACGCCCTTGATCACCTGCTGGTAGTCAACACCAATACCCATGATGGACATCCCGTTGTTCATGACACCCATGATGAAGGCGCCTACTACCGCACCAACCACCTTCCCGACACCGCCGGAAGCCGACGCGCCGCCGATGAAGCATGCAGCGATCACATCGAGTTCAAAGCCCGTTCCGGCTTTCGGTGTGCCGCTGTTCAAGCGGGCTGCGAATATGAGGCCGGCCAATGCGGCTAAAACACCCATATTCACGAAGGTTAAAAAACTGATGGCCGGAACGCTGACCCCGGATAATCTCGCCGCCTTCGCGTTGCCGCCCACTGCGTAGATACGACGGCCAATGGTGGTGCGATTCATGACGAATGTGTACACGCCAATCAGTACTCCCATGATGACGAGAACTGTCGGCAGGCCGCGATACGAGGCAAGGATGGTGCAGAGGAAGACAATCAGGCCGGTGAGGATGACGTTCTTCGCGACGAACACGGAGAACGACCCGCTACCCATGCCGTATTTCGTTGCGCTCGCGCGGTGTCGAAATTCAATCACGAAGAAGAGCAAACCCACCAGAATTCCAAGCAGGATGGACGTGACGTGCAGACTCTGCCCGTGAAAGATGTCGGGAATGAAGCCGGAACTGAAAGCCGCGAAAGCGTCGGGGAACGGCCCAATGGATTGGCCCTGCAACACGAGGTTTGTCAGGCCTCGGAATACCAGCATGCCGGCCAATGTCACGATGAACGATGGCATCCGCCAGAATGCAATCCAGTAACCCTGGATGGCTCCAATCAGCGCGCCGGTGGCTATGCAGATGATGGTGGCCAGCACGTAGTTGACATTAAACTGCACCATCAGCACCGCTGCGAGTGCGCCCACCAGTCCGGCGGTCGAACCGACCGAGAGATCGATGTGGCCCGCAACAATCACCATCAGCATGCCGAGCGCCATGATGACGATGTAACTGTTTTGAAGCACGAGATTCGTCAGATTGAGCGGCTGCATCAACACGCTGCTCGTCGACATCTGAAAGAAAGCCATGATGACGATGAGCGAAATCAGCAGTCCGTATTCACTGGCGCCCCGCTTGAGCACCCGAACGATTTCGCTATGTTTGACTCCGGCATCCTGCGGCGCCGCCGGTGAGAGTGTCTTACGCATTTCAGATGCCTCCATTTCGCATGATTGCCCGCATGATCTTTTCCTGCGAGACGTCCTCCGCGGTGAACTCGCCGACGAAGCGGCCTTCGTTCATGACATAAACGCGGTCGCACATTCCAAGAAGCTCCGGCATTTCCGAAGAAATCATGACCACGCACTTACCCGCTTCAACCGCTTGATTGATGATGCTGTAGATTTCGTACTTCGCTCCCACATCAATGCCGCGCGTGGGCTCGTCCAGAATGAGTACTTCGGGTCCGGAAAACAGCCATTTGCTCAGCACGACTTTCTGCTGATTGCCGCCGGACAGATTGGCGACAACATGGGTTCCCCCCTGGGCGCGGATACGGAGCTTCTTCAGGAAATCCCCCGCGACCCTTGCTTCCTCGTGTTCGTTGATGACGCCGAGATTCGACACACCTGCGAGGTTCGCCAACGTGATGTTTCGCTGGATGTTGTCGTCAAGGAGCAGGCCGTTTCCTTTACGGTCTTCAGTCACATACGCGAGACCCGCTTTAATGGCTTTCTGTACCGAGGAAACGTCTACCGGTTTCCCGTGCATGAGCACCGTTCCGGAAATGTCCTGACCGTACGTTGCGCCGAAGACACTCATCGCAAGCTCGGTCCGTCCGGAACCCATAAGACCGGCGATACCTACGATCTCGCCCTTTCGCGCCTTGAGATTAACGCCCTTGATGACGGCGCGCTCCCTCTGGGTCGGATGCTGCGCGCGCCAGTCCCTGACTTCGAAAATCACCTCGCCGATATTCGGCACCCGCTTGGGATAACGGTCAGACATCTCACGGCCGACCATCGCCTTGATGATCCGGTCTTCGCTCACACTATCGGCCTTGCAGTCGAGCGCATCGACCGTTGAGCCATCACGGATGACCGTTATGCCGTCTGCCACGCGTGAGATCTCGTTGAGTTTGTGCGAAATGATGATGGACGTCACTCCACGCGCCTTCAGCTCCAGCAGGAGATTGAGCAGCGTGTCGCTGTCCTTTTCGTTGAGGCTTGCCGTTGGCTCGTCGAGGATCAACAGGCGGACCTCTTTCGACAACGCCTTGGCAATTTCGACAAGCTGCTGTTTGCCGATGCCGAGCGTGCCTACAGGGGTATCGGGGGAATCAGGCAGACCCACCCTCGCCAGCAGTTCCTTGGCCAGGGACCGGGAGCCCTGCCAGTCAATAACACCCCACTTCGACTGTTCGTTACCCAGGAAGATGTTCTCGGTAATCGAGAGCATGGGTACGAGTGCGAGTTCCTGATGGATGATGATGATCCCCACGTGCTCGCTGTCGGAAATATCCGAGAACGCACGATCTTCACCGTCGTAGACCACATTGCCCGCATAAGAGCCGTGTGGATAGACGCCGCTCAGGATCTTCATCAGCGTCGACTTACCCGCGCCGTTCTCGCCGCATATGGCATGAATCTCGCCTTTGCGGACTTTAAGACTGACGTTATTCAGGGCTTTGACCGCGCCAAAGCTCTTCTGAATTTCGTTCATCTCCAGAATGGTTTCCATCGTCGTATTCCTCGGGTTGCTCACGTACAACGCGTGTCTGTGTAGTGCCGGGCTGCTGACGCGCCCGGCACCCACGAAGGCCGGGACACTGTTACTTCAGCTGCGCCTGCGTGTAGTACCCGCTGGTGACGAGCTCCGGCTGCCAGTTGTCCTTGTCGACGAGGATGGGCTTCACGAGGTAGGTCGGAACAATCTTGGCGCCGTTGTTATAGCTCTTCGTGTCGTTCACGGGCACGGGCTTTCCAGTCAGCGCGTCGTCCACGATATCGGCTGTGATGCCAGCCAGCTTGCGCGTATCCTTGAACACGGTCGTCGTCTGGTCGCCGCGTATGATTCCCTTGACGTTCTGCAGATCCGCATCCTGTCCGGTGACGACCGGCATCGGTTGTTGCGCCGAACCATAGCCGACACCCTTGAGTGAGGAAATCACACCGATCGCAATGGCGTCATTCGGCGTCCACACGGCATCGAGCCGGTTGTTACCGTAGAAGGCGCTCAGCAGGTTGTCCATGCGGGACTGGGCCGTGGCTCCGTCCCAGTTGCGAGTGGCGACTTTCTCGAATGCCACCTGCTTGCTTCGGATCACGAACTTCCCGTTGTCGATATATGGCTTGAGTACCGACATCCCGCCGGCGTAGACCATATGCGCGTTGTTGTCGTCAGAGGAGCCGCCGAAGACCTCAACGTTGAACGGGGTCTTGCTACCCGCCTTCTGCCAGGCGGTGACGATGCTCTGACCCTGCAGGACACCCACACCGTAGTTGTCGAACGTGGCGTAGTAGTCGACGTTCTTGGTCTGGCTGATCAGGCGATCGTACGAGATAACCTTGATACCCTTCTGTTGCGCAAGCGCCAGGGCGTCGGAGAAGGTCTTGCCATCGATCGGGGCGATCACGAGCGCCTTGACCCCCTTCGCCAGCATGTTCTCGACCTGGTTGACCTGCGTCGGGACGTCATAGTTGGCATACTGGAGATCGGCGGAGTAGCCCTTCGCCTTCAGCGCGTCGACCATGCTCTTGCCATCGGTAATCCACCGCGATTCCGTCTTGTCCGGCAGCGAAATGCCAATGACACCCTTGTCCTGGGCGTAGGCGGATAGGGACACCGCAGACAATGCAATCGAAGCGGCCACAGCTACAGCGACGTTCTTGATGATGTTCATCGTTTGTCTCCTAATAAGGATTACATAATTTACTTCTGACTTTCTTCAGTCAGTTTTTGGTAGCTGGTCCCGAAAGGAGGCCAGCCAGCCACTCACCTTCCTACTCAATAAAGATCTCTGAACCGGCCTGCTTCGACGAAGCGAACATAGCCTCGATAACGCGGCTGATGTTGTACGCCTGCGTGGCGGGAACAACCGACGGCGTACCGTCACGAAGCGCTTCGAAAAAGGCATTCGATTCGCGGTCGAAGTACACCGGGTTCCCGATTTCAGCAATATCGGGGGAATATTCGGTCTTCTTCGTGGCCCATATTTCGGGGAAGCTCGTTTCCTGCCATTCGGTCCATCCTTCCGGATAGGCCCCCTTGCCGGCATCGTAGACCTTGTAGCTTGACGGCAGCGATCGCGAAGACATGATGCCTTCCGTGCCGTACGCTGTGATGTCCCAGCTTTCGGTCCACGGCAGCACGTCCCACGACATGAAGTCGATCACCACGATCTTGTCTTCGTAGTTCAGCACCGCGCCCGCCGCATCCTCGCGAGACTCGTCGCCATGAAAGTTAGGGAACTTCGTAATGCGGGCGTTGACACTTCGCGGCATGCCGAAATGCAAGAGGATGCGGTCCACCAGATGGCAGCCGATGACGAACACGGCGCCCCCGATATCACCGGGCTGGGTCATGTGGGCCGTGCCCGCCTCGTCATGTGAGCAGCCGCCGTGCGCGCGCACCTGGACGACTTTCCCGAGGCGGCCGCTCTTCAGCGCTGCCTGCATGGCGTCAACCGACGGAGCGAAGCGCCAGCAGTAGCCCACCTGTACGAGACCGCCTGTACGCTCGACCGCTTCGACAATCCGTTTGGCATCCGCGGAGCTGCGCCCTGCGGGCTTTTCGCACAGGACCGACTTGCCGGCCTCGAGTGCTTCAATGGTCAGGTCGGCCATCTTCTCGCTTTTCGAATGCACGAGCACGACGTGCACATTTTCGTCAGCGAGGATGTCCTCTTTCGTTCTCGCCTCGAGGCCGAGCGCATCCACGAACGGCTTGAGCAGCGGACTGGTGTCCCACGCGCCGAGCATCTTTGCGCCGGAGCGACGCTGGATCGCCTTGACCCGGCCGGACGTGTGGGGGTGGGTGACGCCAAGGCATGCCACGCCTGTCGTTTCGTTGGGACCGATCTTTCGCGTCATGATTTATCTCCTCCAGGTTACGAGTTACACCTTGACCGATTTCCCTGATACAGCGGACTCGAGCGCACAGTCGGCCAGACGCAGCGCCTTCAGGCCGTCCTGCACCGATGTCGGCAAGGGCGCATTCGTACGCAGCGCCTCGACGAACGCTTCGAGTTCGGCCTTGTAGGCCGCTTCGTAACGCTCAAGGAAAAAGTTGAGCAAGGGTTCGCGGACATCGGTTGCCTCCTTCGTCCAGCGACGGATCGTCGAAGGCCGGAGGTTCTCCTGAAGAAGCATGCCCTTGGAGCCGGAGACTTCCATGCGCTGGTCGTAGCCGTACACAGCCTCGCGACAGCAATTGATGTGGCATTGCTTGCCCGAAGCGGTCCGCAACTGCACCATGACCGTATCGAAATCGTCGAGTTCGGCCAGCGACGAGTCGACGAGCCGGCTCGCGAACGCCATCACTTCCACTGGCTCTTCGCCGAGCAGCCAGCGGGCCATATCGAGGTCGTGGATCACCATGTCGCGGAAGATGCCGCCGGAATGCTCGACGTAGTCGCGGGGCGGCATGCCCGGATCGCGGCTGGAGATGACAACCTGGCGCACCTCGCCTATATCGCCTGCGTCGATCGCCTTGCGGAAGGCCTGGGACGTAGGGTCGAAGCGGCGGTTGAACGCAAGCATCACACGGCCGCCGAGGCGCTCGACCTCGTTCGCCGCTGCGAGCGACTTTTCCATGTCCAGGTCGATGGGCTTTTCGCACAACACAGCCTTGCCTTTCGCCACGGCTTGCAACATGAATGTGATGTGAGTGTCCGTCGGCGTGCCAATCACCACGGCATCTATGTCATCGCGCTCGAGGACAGCCGAGGCATCCATCGACGCTTCGCAGCCGAGTCGTTCGGCGAGCGAGCTGGCAGCCTTTTCAAAGGGATCTGCGACGACAACCAGTTTCGCGTTCGGGCTCGCGGCAACGTTGCCTGCGTGAATACGACCAATCCGGCCAGCGCCGAGTACAGCGATACGAATCATGTGAGTCTCCAGGAGTACTTTGTGATTTAAGGTCAAGAGCGTCAGACGGAAGTCGCGCTTTTTGCCGAGAACTGGGCAATGGTGGTGTCGTAGGCGCGCTTTGCCATCTCGTCGAGCGGCAACTTCCGGTGTTTCTCGGAGATGAGCTCCACGCCGTAATAAGGAAGCGTGCACCCTGCTTGTTGCAGGGCATCTATAAAGGCGGGACAGTCACCGGCACCTTCGCCACAAAGCTGGCGGTTAAAGCTCGAGTCCTCGAACAGCGTCCCTTTAACTTGCGCGGCTACGTCATTCAGCTCTACTCCCTTGATGAAGCGCGCCGGGATTTGGGCGACCTCGCTATAAGGGCTGCCACCGCGTGCCACGTGCCAGTGGTCAACCATCAGGCCACCGTTGGGGTGGTCGGCGCCTTCCGTAATCTTCAGCGCTTCCCCGATTTTTCTGATGGGAGAAAAAGGCATGAACTCGATTGCAACCGTCGCACCCACCGTCGCCACGTCTTCGCAAAGTTTCGCGAATTCGCCGGTCATGCGCGCAAAGTCAGCCGGACTTTCGTCGAAAGGGCTCGCACCGATTTTCAGATTGCGCATGCCAAGTTCACCGCCCAGTTCGATGATACGTCGACGGCAGCTGTCCGATTTGGCGCGCGCCTCGCCGTCGAGGTACCAGTCCATGAGAATTTCGAGCTCGAAGTACTTCATGCCCGTGTCGTTCAGAATCTTCTTGACGCCGGAGAGCCCGTATTTCTCGACGCTGTACTCGAGATCATCGAGAATGAGACCGATGCCTTTCCAGCCGGCACGCGATGCCGCTTCACAACGATCTCGCAGCGGGAACGGACTGATTTCAGCCGGTCCACACGGATAGACGTCACCGGCAATAGTCCAGTACGCAGCCAGCAGTTCGATCTCTTTGGCGCTCATTTCAATTTGCTCCATTAGTTCCGGTTTGTTCAAAATGTTCGACGACGCGTGTTGCCGCGGGCCGCACAATCATGCGATTGCCCGCGTCGGATTCGTGGACGTTGCGAGAGTAAAATCCCAGGTCACCGACCAGAAGGGAGCCTTGAAACCGATCTCCCGCGCTGCATCCGGGTCGTCAATCTTGTTAAATTCGGCAATCAGTTCACGCTTGACGCCAAAGACCGCGTCCTCGGAGAGATACGGGCAATCCGGCGTGAAGATGTGGGTAATGACGGGGTCGTAGCCAGGCGCGGTCACGATGAAGTGCAAGTGAGCAGCCCGATTCGGGTGTCGACCCATTGCGCCCAGGAGCTTCCCGACTGGACCGTCTGATGGAATCGGATAGTGGCGCGGCTTGACGGACTTGAACCAGTACCGGCCCTCTGCATCCGAGGTAAATACACCTCGCAGATTCGAGTCCGGCTGAATCCCCTTTTGCTGGACGTCGTAGAAACCATCGTCGTTGGTCTGCCAGACCTCGAGCTTCGCGTTCGGGACAGGTGTGCCCCCAATGTCCGTCACACGGCCTGCCACGACCAGAGGTTCGCCCTTTCCGTCCAGGCAGATGTTCGCGCCGCTCTTGTACTCAGGTGCATTCGCGACATAAAACGGGCCGAGAATTGTATTGGGAGTCGCCCCGCTCGGCCGGCGGTGATTGATTGCGTCAACGAGCATCGAGACGCCGAGGATGTCCGACAGCAGGATGTACTCTTGTCTCCAGTCGGTACACATCTGACCGGTTTCAGTCAGGAACCGGATCGCGGCAAACCACTCTTCATGCGTCGGTTCGATTTCCTTCACCGCAGCATGCAGATGCCTGACCAGAATCGACGTGATCTTTTTCAGCCGCACATCGGCATTCGGGTCCATGCGTGCGTTAACGACGTCGGCCGAGTGCGCTTCATCGAAATACGGTGATGAGGATACCGAAACAGAGGGTTCTGGATGCTGCACGGAGCGTCTCCTTCAATATTGTCGTACTGCTTTGAGACAAGTCTATATTCCCCGAAGTCGGCAAAACAGAGCTAAAAAGGGAATCTCTTTCGCGAAGACTGGGAAAGTGCGAGAAAGCAGGCAGTGTTCCCGCCCGCACGACCGTCACGCGGTCCAGTGCCGCTCGTACTCGTTCTGCTGAAACCGCTCGACGAGTGCATCGATAAACAGGCGAACCTTCACCGGCATATGTGCCCGGGTCTGGAATGCAATATTGATAGTGAGCCTTGGAAGGTCCCAGTCGTTGAGCACTGGAACCAGGCGGCCAGCCTTGAGGTCGTCGTACACGATGTACTTGGGCTGCACGAGAATACCCATACCGTCGAGCGCGGCGACCCGAAGTATCTGGCCATCATTGGATTCAAGAAGAGGCTTGATCTTGACGAGAACCGATTCTCCCGTGCGACAGAATGCCAGCTCACGCGGATTGTCGGCGAGTCCGTAATTCAGTACCTTGTGCCTGGCTAATTCCGCCGGCAAGCGTGGCGAACCATTTGCCTCAATATACGAAGGAGCCGCAACCAGTATTCGCCGGGTTGCAGCGAGCCGCCTTACCGTTATGTTGCTATCCGCCTCAAGAACCTTGGTACGGATGGCGACGTCGATGCCATTTTCGATGATGTCGTGGTACCGGTTTGCCGCCACGACGTCTACCGTGATCTCCGGATAACGCGCCGTAAACTCCGAAAGCATAGGTGCAATGTGCAGCATGCAGAACGAGAGCGACGCAGTGACGCGAAGCATTCCGCTCGGTCGTACCGTTGCATCCTTGATGACCGACTCAGCTTCGCCGAGGTCCGCCAGGATGGACTTGCATCGTCTATGAAACTCGGCGCCCGCCTGTGTCAGATAGAGATTGCGCGTCGTCCTGCGCACGAGCTGGACCGCAAGCCGGGTCTCCAGGGAGATCAGGTAACGGCTTGCCGCGGATATGGAAAGATCCACAGCTTCCGCGGCCCGGCTGATACTTCCGGTTTCGGCAACCTCAACGAACAGCTGTAGTTCCTTAAACTGATCCATCTTGTATCACCCTGCTTTTCTACCAAGTTCCGTCGCGCGACAGACCGCACAGGCGCGCGATTATCGAGAACCTTGCTTGGCCGCTTGTTTGTCTATGGCAGGCAACAATACGGTGTTCCCTCTATCGCCGAGAGACCCAAACACATCAAAAAACCATCAATCAAAATGTCTACCCGGATCTGGCGGGAATTTACGCCGTGCGGCTTCGCGAGGCATGATCGTTAAGCGCCTGCGTGAATCTGGCGGGCTCCCAATCCTCATCAAGTGCGCGTTGCATGAGTTCCCGCTGGCTTTCCGGAGCCAACCCGCCGACCGGCGGGTTGCGGTCGAGGTTGGTAGGGAACGGGTATCCCTCAGCGCAGGATGCAATTGCCGCGGCGGCTTCGGCGCCACTCATTCGCCCCAGCGCGCGACGCTCGCGCAACACCGGATAAACCGCCTCGCACATACTTCTACGGTCGAGCACTTCCATCGCCCGGCCATATGCCGACGAGACCTGCAGGAGATTCGCCATGCGCTGAACGTCCGCGGTGCGATTGGCGCCCGCCGCATGAAACAACGCCGGATTAAAGAACACGGCATCGCCCTTCGAGAGCGGCAGCTGGACGAAGTGCTCCTCGAAGTATTCGCGGAAGTCAGCACGCCGCCATGCCACGTATCCCTCGGCATACCGCTGTGAATACGGCAGGAGTTTTGTTGGTCCGCTCTCGACCGGCATATCGGTGTGTGCCACCGCCCCTTGCAGGGTAAGAAAGGCGGACATCCTGTGCACGTGCGCCGGGTAACGTTCAGCTTCGGCGACCGCCTGGAAGCCAAGGTGGTAGTCGCGATGTGCGAGTTGCGCATCGCCGCCGGGGCGAACCACATTGACCTGCGATGTCATCTGGTAACAAGGGCCGAGCCAGGCTTCCGACACGGCCAAAAGCATCCGGTTCGAGAAATACTCCGCGAATACGGCCGGCGCTCGAAGGCAGAGCTTTTCCTGCGCATTCCAGATCCGGTCGTTTGCGCCCGCTTTCGCGAAATGGTCTGCTGCACGTGTGCCTTGCTCCTGCTCACTACGAATAATGGATTCGAAGACGGCCGTAGCGGCATCGACGGATCGTGTGTCCGCGAATGCCCGATGGAGCACCAGCACCCCCGCGCCATCTCGAAGGACGCGCGCCCATTCCGCCTGCAACTGCGCGAGCCCGGATGCATCGCCTATGACGTCATCGAGCTGATCACAGTCGTACACGGGAATTCCCTGCCTGATGTCCGCCACATAACGCGTCGGGCAGTCGTCGCCCGCTTTGAGTTGGTCCACGAATTCATTCAGGGAGCAATCACGCTCGCTATACCACTGCTGCCCGCGTTTTGCGGCGGACCCTTCGCCCTGTTTCATATCTCCCTCCACTGTCAACCAAGCATAATCCCCGGAGCCGATATGCGGTTATCATAAAAACATCAAAAACGCATCAAAAATGGAAACGCAGGCATGGCACACCGCTTTCTTATCAAGGAGATAGCTCTCCAGTCCGGCCTCGGGGTGGCAACAGTCGACCGGGTGCTCAATGGACGTGCCCACGTTCGGGAACACACACGCAAGCGCGTCGAGCAAGCCATCAAGGAGCTCGAAAAGCAGGAACTGCAGTTGGCGACCGTAGGACGAAAGCTCATGATCGACGTGATAGTGGAAGCTCCCGCACGCTTTGCCGACGAGATCAAGGACGCGCTTGAAACGGAACTGGCGGGTATGCACCCGGTAGTCATTCGTCCGCGTTTCATGATGCAGGAAACGATGACCACGGCTGAGGTGGTCGACTCGCTTCAGTCAATTGGACGCCGGGGAAGCCATGGGGTTGTGCTGAAGGCGCGCGATGTTCCCGAGATTACCGAAGCAATAGGCGACCTCCAACGTCGCGGCATTCCGGTCATCACGATCTTCACCGATATCCCGTTGTCCGGACGCGTCGCATACGCGGGGCTGGACAATCGGGTCGCCGGCGCCACCGCCGCCTATCTTGTCGCGCAGTGGCTAGGCCCACGGGCTGGCAACATCCTGATAACAATGAGCGATGAGCGGTTCAGGGGCGAAGAGGAACGCGAAATAAGTTTTCGACGCGCGTTGAGAACCCGATATCCACAGCTTACGTTGATCGATGCGAGCGGCGGCCACGGCCTTGACACGCCCACCGAAAAGCGAGTCCTCAATGTCCTCGCCACAGATACCAAAATCGCCGCGGTCTACTCCATGGGCGGAGGAAACGTCGCCATTCTTCGAGCACTCGAAGCACAACAGCAATCTCCGATTTGCTTTATCGGACACGATCTGGATCGAGACAACGTGCGTCTGCTGCGTGAAGGTAAGGTACAGGCGATTCTCCATCACGATCTACGTCAGGACATGCGCTCGGCGTGCCAGCACATCATTTGTTTCCACAAACTCCTGCCGGCGTCGACCGTATCGCCGTCTTCATCGGTCGTTGTCGTTACACCAGAGAATATTCCCGCGCATATAGCGAGCCGGTTTCGTTGATAAGGACGTTGACTAAGGCAGCGTGCAGTGTGGCAACGGATGGTCACGGGGCACCCTGTTGACGCACTGCCTCCGCACTGCCTGATGCAAATGGTTCTGCGTCAATCAGACACAATATGCTGCCCCGCGCGGCAGGTCGGCGTGAGCCGGGCCGGGTTCAGAATATAGATTTTTCCGAACCCG
The DNA here is from genome assembly GCF_001544555.2 of Caballeronia udeis. Taxonomy (GTDB): domain Bacteria; phylum Pseudomonadota; class Gammaproteobacteria; order Burkholderiales; family Burkholderiaceae; genus Caballeronia; species Caballeronia udeis. Next base: position 16,641 of record NZ_FCOK02000045.1, read on the forward strand.
TCCGCTCTCCTTAGAACTGAGTGGCAATACCCGCGATCACGCCGAACTGGCTCTTGCCGTAGTTCGGGTTTGTGCTCGACGCGGCGCTGCTCACCGGGTCGTTGTTGGTGTTCGCGCCATACAGTCCGCTGTCGAGCCCAAGGTTGGACGTCGAACTATTGCGAACATAACCGAGCTCGGTGTACAGGAGCGTGCGCTTCGACAGCGAATAGTTCGTGCCCAGTGTGTATAGCGTCGCGTTGCCATTGCCGTGATTGGCGTTTGCGTGATACACCGCACCGGTGATCGAGAGCGCTGGCGTAGTCTGCCAGATGGCTCCAATCCATTCGTGATTGACTGCTGTCGGCAGCGTTGTGCCTGCCGGCAACGTGGTTGGAGTGGCCGTACCGAAGTATCCTGCGTTGGACGCGTTGGGTGCGCTGAGGTGCTGATAACCAACATACGCTACCACTGGGCCGAGCGTGTAGGTCGCGCCGGTGAGAGCGGAGCGCGACGCCAGGTACACATTGCTGAACTGGCCGTTCTGATCGCGGACCTCGTCATAGGTGGCCTGCCAGAAAAGGCTGCCGGTCTGGTACGACAGCTTGATGCCGTCCGATCGCCCCTGAGCACTACCCAGACCGCTAGACGTGCCCAATTGGCCTGGAGCGCTTCCCGGATTCCCGGAGTTCCACTTCGTCGAGTTCGTCAGGTCGTATTGCCCCTGCAGCGTAAATCCCCCGAGTGTCGGCGACAGATACTCTGCACCGTTACCCGCCTGCGAAAAGATCCGGCCACGCACCAGCGTGCCAATCGCATATTTCTTGGTCTGCTGGGGGTCGACATCGCCCGAATACTGACTTATTTCGGCGGAGCCCATGTTGCCAAGCTTCAGTTGCCCCCACGTGTCGTTATGCAAACCTACTGTCGCCTGCCCCTCGAAGAAGCTACCGTTGGCCACGCTGCCGTTCTGTGTGTTCAGGCGCGATTCAAGCTGGAAAATAGCCTTTGTTCCGCCTCCGATATCTTCTGCGCCTTTGAGGCCAAATCGCGACTGCGCCCATCCGCCGCTCTGCGCGCCGACCACGTGGCCCTTTGGCATGCCGGTCTCGTATTCAAGTCCGTTATCCACGATGCCATACAACGTGACGCTGCTTTGCGCACTGGCCGACGCCGCCGCCGTCATTGCGAACAACCCAAACAGAACCTTTTTCATTGCATCTCCTATTTATGTTATGTAGTACTTCTATACAAATCACCGTTTTGGTGAGCATGGGATGAACATCGCGTTGTGGCGATTTGTTACTGTCGGCAGTACCTGATGTTCGGCAATGTAAAAAATTGAACCGCTGCCGTTCGTTAGTCACGCACAAAGCGCGCTTCCAACATCCGTTGAGAAGTGCGCGTAGTGTCCACCTTCCTCTCATCCGGGTCCCGTCGAGTGTGAGGATCCCAAATCATTCGCCTGGAGACACCGCGTTCCTCCGGGTCCGGGTCAGCACACATCAGGTCGGCCGGCTGTCCTGCTTCTTCACTTGCACTTGCTTGTTAGAGCCGCTGCCGCCCGACCACAACGTGACCCAACCGGTTGCTGGACGCGTCTGCTCAGTGCGCTTCATCGACGTACAGGAGATTGCGGGGCGAAGGGCTACCTGCGATAGGGTGTCTCCGACGTTGTTTTCGTGGAACTTTGGCCCGAGTGTATATTCGTCAACGATGAAGACACAGAGCCGAATGGGGAATCTCTTTCGCGGAAACCGGGAAAATCGGAACCCTCCCAGCGTCGACCGTACCCGACCTCGCGTCACGGCGTTGGCACATTGCCGGCGCTGTCGCGCAAGATCGCGCGACAAAAAACTCTGAATCTCTCTGTCATGATCAAATTCGGCGCGGGCTTCGCGCCTCGCGTCAAGGCTGCGCCCACAAGCCGGTCGGCACCCGCCGCATCATCGGCTGATGGTCTGCTTCAGTGCTTCAACGGACGTCTTGATGCCAGCTTCCACGGACATTGTCAGGTCCTCCATTTCCAGAGATACCCAGTCGTTGTATCCAGCCATCCGAACGACGGAGAAAAACTCCTTCCACCATTGGAGATCCTTCCCACAGCCGACCGCGACGTAATTCCACGAGCGTCGTGCCAGATCTTCGATCGGTCTGGTTTCCAAAAGGCCATTGACATCGACGATTCCCCGTTCCAGGCGTGCGTCCTTGCCGTGCACGTGATGAATCGCGTCACCTAACGCACGCGCTGCGGCGATAGGATCCGCACCCATCCACATCATGTGGCTTGGGTCAAGGTTTAGCCCGACCATAGGTCCCACGGCCTCACGAAGCCGAAACAGCGTTGCGGGATTCCAGACCAGCATTGAACTGAAATTTTCCAGCGCGAACTTTTCAACGCCGCATGCTTTTGCCTGACTAACGAGTTGGTGCCAATAAGGAATAGCGACGTCGTTCCACTGATAGTCCAGGCAATCTTTCAGCGACGGAGGCCAACTGACGGTCGAGGTGATCCAGTTTGGAATTCGGTCCTCCGGGCTAGCAGGTGGCAGCCCGCTCATCATGACAATCTTCTTTACGCCAAGGAGCTCTGCAAGCCGGATCGTCTTGTCCGTATCGGACTTGTGCTTCATGCCAAGCGTTCCCGGATCAAGCGGATTGCCCGAAACGTTCAGTGCGGCAATCTCCAGACCCCGGCTCTCCAGCGCCTCCTTGAGGCTACGACGCTTGCTCGCGTCTTTCAACAATTCGTCCGCTCGCAGATGCGGTGCAGAAGACCAGCCACCTACGGTCATTTCGACGCCGGATACTCCGAGCTCACATAATTTATCGAGCATCTGCTCATACGGCAGATACCCGAGGCTGTCAGTACAAAATGAAAGTTTCATTCTTGTCTCTGCTCAGTTCAATTGCTTGATTGCTAACGCCGTATGCTATTTTTCCGGGCCTTCTGTATGGCAAACGATCACACAGATGCCAGCGCTTAAATCAGGCTGCGGTGGCGACCTTCTCGTCGCTATAGAGCGCCGGCTTTTCGTTCAGCGCCACCTTGACCTTTTGTCCTGTCTTTTGTGCTGCAACGCCGGCCTCGCAGCAAGCTGCGGTGGCATATCCGTCCCATGCCGACGGCCCGTTGACCGTGCCTTCTCGCGCGGCGTCAACCCATGTTTGCAGTTCCAGGTTGAATGCGTCATTGAAGCGTTCGACAAAGCTGGGCGGCACTGCCCCGCCCCAGCGGCCCGACGATCGGATGTAGGGTCCAATGTCGTTGCCGATGTTAACAATCCCGTCTTCGAAAACTGCCTGCGCTGCAACTTGATATCCAAATTGCGCGTTGACGAAAATCTCGACGTCGACCAGGATGCCGCTTTCAGTTTCCATCAACACTTGCTGCGGGTCGTGCTGGCCGTGATGCGCGTGGCGCGTGGGTCGACCAAGCCGGACCTGCACGGTCGTGATTTCCTCGCCCGTCAAATATCGAATTCCGTCGAACTCGTGTACAACGGAATCGTTGATCAGCATCTGGCTTGTGAAGCTTGATGGCGACACTGCGTTACGGTGAGAGAAATGGAGCATCAGCGTATCCCCCATTTCACGAGACTCGATGAGGCGTCTCAGTTGCCGGTATTCCCGGTCGAACCGACGCATGAAGCCAACCTGAATCAGCTTCCGGCCAATCTTTTGTTCTTCTTCAATGATTCGCCAGGACGAGGCAGCGTCAGGGGTCAGCGGCTTTTCACAAAGAATCGGCTTACCTTGCTCCATAGTTTGCAGCAACGTTTTTTCGTGAAGACCCCCCGGCGTCGCGATCAACACAGCATCGATACGGTCGCCAGTGAGCAGCGAGCCAAGCTCGGTGGCCGCGATCGCACCAGGTGCCTTGCTTGCAACGCGCTGCGCGCGCTCCGCGTCCACATCGACTACGGCGACTACGCTCGCACCGGCGATACGATTGGCGAGCCGTTCGACGTGATCTGAACCCATTAGACCTGCACCAACCACTGCTACACGAAGTTCTTTTCTCATTATTAGGTTTCCTAATTTACTGCCGTAGTAAATTGACCAAGCTTGGATTCTTGCGTTTACATGGGTGAGATCGCGCCGAGGGATGACTATCCGATCCGATTGGGTTTTGCGCGAAGAACCGGCCAACTTGGATAGTGCTCCGAACGCCTCTGATATTCGGCGGCGGTGACGTTCACGATCCTCTCGTGGTTTCCCTCCGGGACGAACCGCTCGTCATTCACCCTTGCCCTCTCCCGCCGTTTCCCTGGGTTCATTTTCGGAACCAGAGCCGAACGCTAACATCGTGACCCGAGCCTCGCCTCACACCGGGTTTTGCCAATGGTATTCACTGAACCGCACAGTCCCGGTTCCGCAGAGCGACGGAAGAAAATCCGGTCGCCCGGCGGAAGTAGATGCCTGTTAATGCTTGAGACAGGTGTTCACGTTGTCGGCCGTGCAAACATCGATGCCGGTATACGTGGTGTCCGATACCTTCTTTCCAGATGAGATATCTTGCAGCATCAGAATCGCCTTCGCGCCCATCTCAAACGGTCGTTGACCCACATTGCCGTTGCTGTAGCCATCCTTTAGCTGCTGCAACTGCATGGGCAGCGTGTCCGCAACAAGAACGACGAGCTGCTTTGACTTGATCCTCGGAAGCATCGACTGTACGGCCTGACGGTATGCGTTATCTGACCACTGGGTGAACGCTCCAGTCGATACAAACGCATCCAGCTGATTTCCATACTTCGTCAGAATATCCGACAGTTGCTGATCCGCCTTTGCGCTGTCGTCGTCCGTGAAAAGCGGGCACCCGTCGACCTCTGTCCAGCCATGTTGCCCCGTCAAGCGGTTTCCGGGCGGGCTGCTGTCATGTGTGCCGGCCAGCGTGTCTCGAATCCCCTGCAGCCGTTCATTGTGGTTCGCAGCTGCGGCCCCGCCCGACTGCAGGCAGATCTTGCCTCCCTTTGGCTTCATTTGCTGAAGGAGCTTCGCCAGATTCACACCAATATCGTAGTTTTTCGTCCCCACGTACGCCTGCCGATATGACTTGTCTTGTGGAAGAAGATCCGAATCCCAGGTAATCGTCGGAATGCCGGCGTCCTGCGCTGACTTCAAGGCACGGGCTATTGCCGGCGCATTTGCAGGTGACACCGCAATACCCTTGACGTGACGTGTAATCAAATCCTGGATGATTTGAATCTGCTCCTGCTCGTTGGCTTCCGACGGGCCAATATAGAGGCATTTCGCGCCCTTCAACTTGTCGGCTACGCTGTTGCATCCGTCACGAGCCAGGTCGAAGTAGGGATTGTTCATCGCTTTTGGAACTAGCGCATATACATCCTCGGCGCGGACAGCGAACGACTGGACGCACAGGGCAGCCCCGAGCGCCAGCAGCGGCAACATTGCTTTTTTCATTGTGTACTCCTCCGTTATGTTATGAATAACCGGTCGAGTCGGGATCAATCACCCGACTTGCGACGCAACTTCTCCAGCATTACTGCAAGAATGATGAATCCACCCAGGAACATGCCCTGCCAGTAAGGATCAACGCCGGCCAACAAGAGGCTGTTGCGGATAACCTCGATTAGCGCCGCGCCGATCGGAGCGCCGATGGCATAGCCGATGCCACCGGCCAGATTCGCCCCCCCAATAACAGTCGCTGCGATCACTTGCAACTCACTTGATAGTCCTAAGGCGTTCGTTACCGAGCCGAGCCAACCGACCATCAGAAAAGCGGTGATGCCTGCCGTGAGACTCGATAGGACGTAGACCGAGACAGTGAGTCTCTCAATGGGGATGCCGCATAGTTTCGCCGCCGCGGCGTTTCCGCCAAGGGCGAAAATATGCCGTCCCCAAGCCGAGTAGCGATACACCAGGACAAAGAGCACAGTCATGATCGCCAGTACCCAGACGGGGTTCGCAATGCCCGCCGTCGTTCCTCCTCCGATCTGAAACAAAAGCGCTTGATCAGGTCCAAACTGCCAAAAGAGCTTGTTGTTCGATAAAACCAGAGCGAGCGATCTGGCCATCGCGAGCATCCCGAGTGTTACAACAAACGACGACATGCGGAAATAGGCAATCAGCACCCCATTAATCAGACCGCACACTGCCGCGGTCAATAGACACGCTGCTAGCCCAAACCAGATCGAATGGCCTCCGGCCATTGTCATTCCGAGCACAATTCCCGAGACGCCCATCACCGAACCGATCGACAAATCGATGCCGCCGGTGATAATTACTGTCGTCATGCCCAGTGCCATGATGCCTGTAAAGGCAAAATTTCGACTCGTGTTGAAGACGTTTCGTGTCGACATAAACTGGTCACTCACAAAACTCATTACGACGCAGACGAGCAGCATCGCCAAAAAGACCCACACTGGCTGAGTGTGCGTAATGGACTGTAGAAAGCCAGACTTGCGCCGTTGGACGATGTCGCTAAAATCATCGATCCTCGTTGCGGATTGCTTGTTCATCATTACTTCCTCCTAGATCGCCGTCAGGCCGATTCGATCGCGCCAGTGATCAGCCCAGTGACTTCTTCAGGTGAACTTGAGGCGATGCTCTTGTCCGCAACTTTCCGACCGCGGCGCATGACGAGGACGCGACTGCAAACCGCGAAGACGTCGGGCATGCGGTGACTGATCAGGATCACAGTGTGATTCGTGTCTCTGAGCCGCTCGATCAGGGCAAGGACTTCGGCGACTTGTCGAACGCTAATGGCTGCCGTCGGTTCGTCCATGACAACGAGCTTCGGATTGGAAAGACGAGTACGGGCAATTGCCACGGCCTGGCGCTGCCCCCCCGACATTCTCCGTACGAGTTGCCACGGGCGGGTCTCGGACTTCAGTTCAGCAAAAAGCTCGGCTGAGCGTTCGGCCATGGCCTTGTCATCCAGGATGCTGAACGGGCCAACTCTGCGCTTCAGTTCACGGCCAAGGAAAACATTTCCAGCGGCCGTGAGGTTATCGCTCAGCGCCAGGTCCTGATAAACCATCTCGATGCCTTTCTCTCTGGCATCGATTGGCCGGTTGAAGTGACAAAGCTCACCGTCCACGGAAATCTCACCACCGGTCGGCGGAAAGTTGCCGGCAATCATTTTGACGAGCGTAGATTTTCCGGCGCCGTTGTCTCCCATAAGGGCGACTACTTCACCCTTTCCAATCGAACAGCTGACATCCGAAACAGCCTGAATGGCGCCGAAGCTTTTCGATACGTTCCTTAACTCAAGAATAGCCATAGACCCTGTCTCCTGATTTAGTAAGCGTCACGGCATCGAGGCCGTGACGCTTCGGTGACTGACGACACGTTGAGCCGACTCCTCTCTCGCGAGGAGCGAATGGAAGTGTCGGTGACCTTTTGAATCTCCCATGCCGTTCAAGTCGTTGAAGCCGGGTCGATGAGCGGGCGCACCCGTGAAATTGCCGCAAAATCCTTCGTTGGTCTGAACCCGTGCGTGAGGCGGGTCCGCCCTTAGTCGACCTTTACCATCCGTCCAGTTCTCACGGATTCCACTGCGCAATCCGCAAGCTTCAATGCCTGACGGCCATCCTTTGGAGTGACCGGCATCGGCAGACCGTCGCGCAAAGCCGTAAGAAACGCTTCGAGTTCGGCCCGATATGCGTCGGCATAACGCTCAAGGAAAAAGTTGAGCAAGGGTTGCCGAGACTCGGTTTGCTCCGCCGTATATCGACGCACGGTTGTTGGTCTCAAGTTCTCGTTAAGCAGCATTCCCCGCGAGCCGAAAATTTCGAACCGCTGATCGTATCCATAGACGGCTTCCCGGCAGCAGTTGATGTGACATTGCTTCCCGGACTCCGTTTGCATGATCACCATCAACGTATCGAAGTCGTCGAGTTCCGAGAGAGTGCTCTCCACGACCCTGCTCGCAACAGCCATCACCGACACGGGTTCTTCACCGAGCAGCCATCGGGCCATGTCGAAATCGTGGATGGTCATATCCTTGAAGATTCCGCCCGAGTGCTTCAAATATTCCAGCGGCGGCAGCCCGGGGTCACGGCTCGAGATGATCACCTGCCTGACGTCGCCAATGTCGCCTGCGTCGATGGCGCGTCGAAGCTCGATCGAGCTGGGATCGAAACGCCGATTGAATGCCAGCATCACCGGCACCCCCAGTGCTTCCAGTTCCGCCACGGCGGCGTCGGCACGCTTGATATCCAAATCAACCGGCTTTTCGCAAAGCACGGCCTTTCCCGCACGCGCCGCAGCCAACATCAAGTCGACGTGCGTATCGGTGGGCGTGCAGATGATCACAGCGTCCACGTCTGCACGCGCAATTGCGTCCAGGGGATTCGAAACAGCGTCGCATCCAAGTTGTTCTGCGAGCGACCGAGCGGCATCTCCGAACGGATCAGCTACGGCAACCAACGACGCGTGCCGGCTAGCAGCAGCGTTTGCAGCATGGATTTTTCCGATTCGTCCGGCGCCCAATACGGCAATACGTGTCATACCTGTCTCCAATTTTATTTACGGTCACCGGTAGTCCGACCGGCTGGTGTTTATTAACGCTGTGGATCGAGCCTGCCCGACAGGAAGTCCGTGATGTTGGTCACCGCGGCGACCAACTCGAGTGGCGGCCTCTTCCGTCAACGCTGCTGAACGAGGATTTAGTACCCTGCGTTCGCCGCGCAACGGCGGACTGTCAACGAGCGGTGGCTCCATGTCGAATACGTCGAGGCCGGTACCCGACAATCGGCGTGAAAGAAGTGCTTCACTAAACGCTGCTTCGCCGGTGATATCGCCTCGATCGGTATTCACCGCTATCGCCGATGGTTTCATCCAACCCCGCTCAAGAGTGCCAATCAAGGAGCCCGGGCTATCGATTAGGAAACCGAACTTTTCAAGCATGATTCGCTCCTTCCTGTGCCCGTCTGCCTTCGCAGCTGCGCAGGCCATGCTGGCCAGGGTCGATGTCCTGGTATAACAGGCACTTAATGTTGCATAATCAATATTATGCAATTTTTGTTGCGTGTCAAGATTTCCGTGCACTTCCAACGGCCTTCCCGAGGTTGTCCTTATCAACCGCGATCGCCTTGCGACAAGGCTTTCCGCTGCCATGCAGCGCGACCTGCCAAGGTGAACCAAGGGAAAACGATAGGCTCCAGGGCACCTCTTTCTATCGAACGCCGCAGCGCAAGTCCCCATGCAATTGTTGTTGCGTTGTCGCGCATAAGAGTTCGTACCAATTTATTTTGGCCGTCGTGTCAGCGGCTGCCGGCCTCGACCCCGAATGCTTACCGGTCCCACGGACCACCGCACGATGTGTCTTGCGGCACGAGTCGATCTGTTGGTTCAAATCGTAAACATGCGGTTTGGTTCATAAAATTTCCCGCCCTCACTTAATACGTTATGCATATTAAATATGCCGGAAAGCGACCTATTCGATATCTTTGCCGGCGTGGCCACCAGGATTTGAACCGTCGCCATAAAGCGCGTTTGGCAAGGCGCTCCAATATCTGCGCGAAACCGCCATACGATCTGTGACTACTTACATGGATGTTTCCTTTACCCCAAGTAGCTGGGCGTCCCGACAATTGGCTTCGACTATCGAATCAGACGACTCACGCATACTGATGAGCAGTCATGTGGCCCGTTTGCTCCATACCGTCAAGGCGACTCCGGCACACGACGTAACCACGCCTGCTCCGAAGATGGCTTTGTACCCCAACCCCGACGCGATCAGACCCGCAAGCGGTCCCGTTACGAAATAGGCAATATCCTGAAAAGCGGTGAAGGTTCCTATGGCGATGGCCCGGCTGTGCGATGGCATTCGCTTCACGGTCATCGATCCGAGCGCCGGAAACATCAAGGAACATCCCGCTCCCGTCACGGCTGCACCCAATACGGCGATCGCAGCATTAGACGCCAGACACATGATGAGTTGGCCGACTGCCTCGACACACATCGATCCCAGTGCGACCCGATACCCGCCCAGCCTGTCAGGCAACCATCCGAGTAACAGCCTGACCAGAACGAAAGCAAAGCCGAAGCTGGATAAAGCCAGCCCCGCATTTGCCCATCCCCGCGCAACGAAATAAAGGGAAACAAAGGAGCTGATTGCAGCAAAACCAAACCCTTGCAAAGCGAGGGTTATCCCGGGACGCCAAACGACTCCGAGTACCTCAAGAAAACCGCTGCGATGCCCGCCGCCGGCCGCGACCGCTGAAAGGCCAAGTACCGCAAGGCACGCAATCAACGGCAACCCGATCGTGACGATGCCGACCAGAGCGAAGCCTCCGATGTGAACCAATGCCATACCGCATGGCGCACCGACTGCAATGGCGCCATATAGCGCCATTCCGTTCCACGCCATCACCTTGCCCGAGCGCTGCGCGCCCGCCAGGCCGATTCCCCAGGTCAACGCTCCTGTGATGAGCTGACTTTCTCCCAAACCCGAAAACACACGACTGGCCATCACGCACACCAGTTGAAAGACAGGCGCTCCGGTGAACAGTGTTGCGCCAGCGAAAACCACGCCAGCAGCCGAGCACGACAGCAAACCCCGCAACATCGACCTGCGAGCGCCCAAATGATCAGCCTGACGCCCGGCATATCCGCGCGTGAGCAGTGTCGCAAGAAAATGCGCGCTTACAGCCGTACCGGCAACGACGTCGCTGAACCCGAGCAGACGCCCGACGAAAATGGAAACGACCGGCAACAGGGCGCCAAAAGTAATCCCACAGATAAAGACCGCCGCACTGAGGCGAAATAAGCTGCGTCTCACCGCAGTCCCCGGCGTCTTGGCGGTAACCGCTGCAACGGGTTTTGAATCGCAATTCATAGGGGCCGCTTCCCGATTGAAAACTGTCTTCTCATCGACCGCCGGTGTCGGGCAGTTCCCGGACAGATTCACTTGCAAGACCATGCCCGGGATTCTCCCGTCACAAAGTCAGCGGTACCGCACAGCGCATTTCAACGGGGCACCCATTATCTTGGGATGGGTTACTGCCACCTCTATCTCCTGATCTCATGGACCTGCCGCGCTCAATGCAGAAATGAATGGGAATACGGCAGAGTCCTGGTTGCTGGATTACCGATGGACTCCGCGCGCCACTAGACGAATTCCGGCTTCACCCACACCGATCCACGCTCGAAGCTGTCTACCACCGCGTCGACAAACGCTACGCCTTTCAAACCATCGTAGGTGACCGGTATGTCCCGGCCGAGCGGGCCGGCTTGCCGATTGTCCCTCTGCGCCCGAATCGCTTCGGCGAACCCGCCATAGAGATTGGCAAAGGCCTCGATATATCCCTCTGGATGCCCCGGAGGGGTGCGCGTCCGGACTCTCGCCGCCTCTGACACATCGTCACGGCCGCGCTTGATAGTGACGGGTGCGCCTCCAAGCGATGTATGAAGCAGCTCATTCGGTTGTTCCTGGGCCCAGGCGAGACTGCCTTTGTCGCCAGTTATCCGGAGCCGCAACCCATTAGAGTGAGCAATCGCTACCTGCGACGACCAGAGCAGGCCGCGAGCGCCTCCTTCGTACCTCAACATCACGTGCGCATTGTCATCCAGTGATCGACCCGGGACGAAGGTCGCCAGATCGGCGCATAGCGCGTCGAGCTTCAATCCGCTCACAAAGGCGGCGAGATGGTAAGCATGTGTGCCAATGTCTCCGATGCTTCCGCCCCGCCCGGATCTTTTTGGATCCGTCCGCCATTCCGCCTGGGCATTTCCCGCAGCCTCGATCGCCGTAGCCATCCACTCAAGCGGGTATTCGACCTGCACCACCCGCACCGTGCCGATCACGCCTTGCGCAACCAGTGCGCGGGCTTCATGTACAAGCGGATATCCGCTATATGTATAGGTGACGCCAACGAAGCAGCCACTCGACCGGGCCAACTGATGCAGGCTCACCGCGTCCTCCAGGGTGGTCGTCATCGGCTTTTCGCAAATGATGTCAAAGCCTGCTTCAATCAATGCCTTCGCGATCGGGAAATGCGTATGATTTGGAGTGCATATTGAAACGATGTCCGCCTTGTCTGCTCGCGCACGTTCACTTTCGATCAACTCGAGGTAGCTGCCATACGCACGATTGCTTGCGACACCAACGCTCCCGGCAAACGCCCGCCCTTTTTCGGCTGAGATGTCGAACGCACCCGCTACAAGCTCGTACTGGTCATCGAGACGGGACGCATAACGGTGGATGCCACCGATGTATGCGCCTTCGCCTCCGCCAACCATGGCGAGACGCAAGCGCCTGTTGATCCTTGTGCTGTTCATTGCGCCTCCTGTCCGAGGCCGAGGATCGCCCGGTTCGACGCGCGGTCCGCACCCGACTTGACGAAATCGTCAAAAGCCCGGTCTGATACGCTGATGATGTGATCGCGAATAAAGCGTGCACCTTCCGCCGCGCCATCCTCGGAATTTTTCAGAAAACATTCCCACTCAAGCACGGCCCAACCGTCAAAATCGTAGGTTGAGAGCTTCGAGAAAATGGACTTGAAATCAACCTGCCCGTCTCCGAGTGAACGGAACCTGCCGGCGCGACTGGCCCAGGGCTGGAAGCCACCGTACGCCCCGGTTTTTCCGTTCGGGCGGAACTCAGCGTCCTTTACGTGAAACATGCGGATGCGTTCGTGGTAGTGATCGATGTAGGATAGGTAGTCGATCGATTGCAGGATCAGGTGACTCGGGTCATACATGATGTTGCAACGAGGGTGATTGTCGACGCGCTCGAGGAACATCTCAAAGGTCAGGCCATCGTGCAGATCTTCTGCCGGATGGATTTCGTAGCACAGGTCGACACCCTCTTGATCAAACGCGTCGAGGATGGGCCGCCAGCGACGTGCCTGCTCATCGAATGCCTCATCGATCAGCCCTTCGGGCCACTGCGGATAAGGGTACAGGTAGGGCCAAAGTAACGTGCCCGAAAAAGTGACATGACGGTCAAGTCCCAGCCGGCGCGAAGCCTTGGCAGCCAGCAACAATTGCTCTCGAGCCCATTGCTGACGCCGCTGCGGATTGCCGCGCACCGCCTGCGGTGCGAACGAATCAGCTATCACGTCGTAGGCGGGATGAGACGCTACCAGTTGGCCCTGGAGGTGCGTCGCAAGTTCAGTCACCGTCAGACCACGCGCCGCCGCGACGCCCTTTATTTCGTCCGCATACGTCTGGCTCTCGGCGGCCTTCGCGAGATCGATGACTCTCGCGTCCCACGCCGGCAGTTGAACTCCCCTGAAGCCCTTGTCCGCAGCCCAGTCAACCAGTCCGGCAAACGTGCTGAAGGGGGCCTCATTGCCTGCGAACTGGGCGAGGAAAACACCCGGCCCCTTGATGGTACGCATGATTTCCACGACCTCATTCAAGTTCGAGAAGTGCGGCGAGAAGTGCGGCGCGACGTGCGCCGCGATCACTGCCGGCCCGAGTTCGTTGACCGGTCACAAGGCCGCGTTCGGGCCTGGGGGCTCGTCGTATCCTCCCCACACGGACTGGTCATACTCGACCACGGAGCCTGTCATCAGCCCGGACTCGTCACTGCTCAGGAACGCTACTGCGCGTGCCACCTCGGCAGGATCGATCAGGCGGCCAAAAGGCAATTTCTGCGCGGCCTCTTCGAGCCAGTTGTCCTTTGCCCCGTGGTACGTTTTCATGATCCGGTCTTCGCCCTCGGATGCCATCCATCCAATGTTCAGGCCGTTCACGCGAATCCGGTTCTTCAGCGCCGCAAACGCGGTGTTTCGGGTGAGGGTGGCGAGCGCGCCCTTGGAAGCGGAGTAAGCGCAGATAAACGGTTGGCCCGCCAGACTCGCCATCGAACAAATGTTGACGATCGTGCCTTTGGTTTCCGTTCGAAGCATGAGTTTGATCGCATCCTGCATCAGGAAGAACGGCCCGCGCACATTCGTCGCAAACATCTCGTCAAAGCGTTCCGGCGTGGTGTCCAGAATTGTGCCGCGATCGCTGATGGCTGCTGCGTTGACAAGCGCGTCGACCCGGCCAAACGACTGGTCAGCAGCCGCAATGACAGCACGGCAGTCATCGACGCTTGACAGGTCCGCTGGTACGAACACCACTTTCGCCTTTGTCGCGGCAGTCAGTTCTTTCGCTTTGGCTTCGCCCTTCTCACGCGAGCGACCACAAATGATGATTCCCTCCGCGCCTCGCTGTGCAAAGAGCGTGGCAATTGCCGCGCCCAGACCTTGAGTGCCGCCGGTAACAACCGCAATTTTTCCCTCGAACTGATTCATGTCGTACTCCTTTCGATGTCGTAGCCGGCTCGCTGCAATGCCATGGTGAGCGAACGATGTCCAATTCTCGCGTACTCGAGCGGCGGAGCGTTGGCGGGATCCTGCTCCGCCTCGACCACAAACCAGCCCTCGTAGCCAATGTCGGCAAGTTTTTGCGCGACAGTGGCGAAATCGATCGTGCCGTCGCCGGGCACCGTATAAACGCCTTTGAGCACCGCATCCAGAAAGGACTCATGTGAGCGGTCCAATCCAGACAGAACACCGTCGCGGACGTCCTTTGCATGCACATGAATAACCCGCTTTCCATGCCGGTTCAGGATCGCGATTGGATCGGCACCGGCGAACACCGCGTGCCCGGTATCGAGCAGAAGATGCACGGCCTCGCCGGTATGGGCCATGAGACGGTCGATGTCCAGTGCGCTTTCAATCGCGGTACCCATGTGATGGTGAAACGCGAGCGGCACGCCCTGTTCGGCACAGAACTCGCCGAACTTCGTTAGCTTGCGGCCATATGCGACGAAGTCGTCGTCGTTGAGCGTACGTCGACCTGTCAGCGGGACATTCTGGCGGTTCTGGATGGTGCCGGCAGTCTCGCCGTACACCAGGCACGCGGCGCCACATTCACGGAATAACGCAAGCTGCGCCAGGACTTTGTCCTTTTCCGCTTCGAGGTCTGAGTCGAGGACAGTGCCTGAATACCACCCCGACGCGAGCCGCAGGCCAAACCGTGACAGCAGCGGCTTCAACTCGGCACTCGTCTTGGGAAACTTCCCGCCCGTCTCGACGCCGAGGAACCCGGCTTCGGCGCTCTCGGCGAGGCACGTCTCGAGTGGTGTATCGCCGCCAAGTTGCGGCAAGTCGTCGTTGGACCACGCGATTGGAGCAATGCCCAGCTTTGCTTTGAGTGTCATATCTCTTTTCCGTAGAAGGAGTGATCAAACGCCGATGCGCTGTTTCATACGGCCCTTTTCCTGATCCTTGCGCGCGGCCTGCACCTCTTCGCGCTCACTGACCTGCGGAACCCCGACGTCCCACCACGCGTCGCCCGGCGTCCACGCGAAGGCATCGGTCACGATCGAGATGACCGTGGTCCGGTCATTCGACTTCGCCCACTTCAAGGCATCGCGCAGCTCGTCGAGCGTATTGGCGCGGCGAGCAAGTGCTCCCATCGATTCGGCATGACGGATGAAATCAACCGGGAAGGCCTCCTTGACCTTGCTGTCCTTCAGCAGGTTGTTGAACGATGCTCCGCCCTTGCCATTCTGAAGCCGGTTGATGACGCCGAAGCCGCCGTTGTCGCACACAAGAACAATCATCTTGTGTCCTGCCAGCACTGACGAATAGATGTCGGAGTTCATCATCATGTATGAGCCATCGCCGACCATGACGAAGACGTCACGTGTCGGATCGGCCATCGCTGCACCCCAGCCGCCGGCGATCTCGTAGCCCATGCAGGAAAAACCGAACTCGCAATCGAACGTACCCGGCGCCTTGACCCGCCAGCCCTTGACCAGTTCGCCGGGCAAACCGCCCGCAGCGGAAATGACATAGTCTCGTTGCGCGGCTTCTTCATTCACAACGCCGACAACTTGCGCGTACGTAGGCACGGTGGCATCGGTGTGCTTCTGGCCAGCATCCAGGGCATCGTTCCAGCGTGCGAATTCACGCCGGCCATGCTCAAGCCATGACGCATCCACGTGCCAGTCTCCGAGCGCGGCATCCAGCTCAGTGACGGTTTCCCGCGCGTCACCGATGAGCGCAAGCGACCGGTGCTTGACCGCGTCAAAGCGCGCTGTGTTGATAGCAACAAACTTCGCGCCGTGTGAAAAACAGCTCCACGAACCGGTAGTGAAATCCTGCAAGCGCGTGCCGATCGCGAACACGACATCCGCCTCGCCGGCGAGCGCGTTAGCCGAGGTCGATCCGACGATGCCTAGCGGTCCGATGTGGACCGGGTGATCGTGTGTGAGCGTGCCTTTGCCCGCGATCGTTTCCACGATGGGAATACCGCGCGCTTGAGCAAGCTTCACGACCGCCTGCTCAGCCTCCGAGTAACGAACGCCCCCGCCCGCAATGATGATGGGGCGCTGCGCCTCCTTGAGCACCGCCACAGCCTGCGCCACGCGAATGCTGTCGGGCCTCGGCCGGGGGATCGAGTGAACCGTCGGTTCAAAGAACGCGGCCGGATAATCAAATGCCACTTCCTGGATGTCTTGACACAAGCCGAGGAAAGCCGGACCGCAGTCCGCAGGATCCAGCATCACGGCTACCGCCTGTGGCAGCGATGAGATGATCTGCTCCGGATGCGTGATGCGGTCCCAGTACCGGGTGACTGCCTTGAACGCATCATTGACCGTCATCGACGGATCGTTGAAATGCTCGACTTGCTGCAAAACCGGATCCGGACGGCGGCTTGCGAATGTGTCGCCAGACAGGAAGAGGATCGGCAACCGGTTGGCGTGGGCAAGGCCGGCTGCGGTCACAAAGTTGGTCGCACCGGGTCCGATCGACGAGGTGGCGACCATGATCTGGCGCCGACGTTTCGCTTTTGCAAAGGCGATCGCTGCGAGCGCCATCGATTGCTCGTTCTGACCACGCCAGGTCGGGAATTCGTCTTTTACCGCTTCAAGCGCTTCTGCGAGACAGGTGACATTGCCGTGTCCGAATATACCGAAGACGCCGGGAAAGAGCGGAACGCGCTTTCCGTCGATCTCGGTAAGCTGGCTCTTCAGGTAACGCACTATGGCTTGTGCCACGGTGCAGCGAATGGTCGACATTGTCTTCTCCTCACACGTTCGGGATGGCCGCGGCTAGTCGCACCGCCGTTCTTCTCAAACTTTATTGCAGATAACTTGTTTCAGCAATGAAAATTGCTTAAGGGTTTTCCCAGTGCATTCCGCACCTTGGCGCACGAGCGCTCACAGCCCGGTGACATCGGGCGGCAAAGGGGTTGCGGGAAAAAAACTGAAGCGACTACTGTGCCGGACCGACGTGATGCGCCTGTTACATCAGTCGCATCATTGCGTGCGTTGCCGGGACCGTTTGCCCCGGTTCCGTTCGTTCTCTGTGACGGTCGCAATGCGCGGCGCTCCGTCATGGCCGGGCTGAAGAAGCGCAGCGAGGGCAATGCCGATGCACTGAGTCAGGCACATGGGAGCAGCAAGCGAACGCGAGAACGTGTACTCCTCTTCCGGAATGGCAAAGAGCACGCTTGCGTCCTTCGCAAGAGGCGAAAGCTGGCTGTCTGTAATCGCCACAATGGGCACGCCCACCCGCGCCGCGATATCCGAGATCATGACGACCTCCTTGGCGTAGTGGCGAAAGGCGATGGCGACCAGCACATCTTCCCGGGCCATCGTCGAAGCCATTTCCGGCGCCAGTCCTCCTGATGCGTCAAGCAGGATCACCTTGCGTTGCAGCATCGAGAGGATGTAGCGCAGAAACTGCGCTATGGGTTCCGAACGAAGCTGGCCAGCGATGTAAATCGTCTGCGCGTCCTTCAGATAGTGGGCTGCCTGCGTGAGGCTTTCCTCGGTCACGTTGCTCAACAGCGCCTGAAGCGTCGCGATGTCACGCACCACCAGGTCATGCAAAAATCCAAGGTTGCCCTGATCGACGTTGCGCTTGAGATCCACCTCCAAGGCATTGATGCGCTCACGAAAACCCGGAGCGGTGGTCGCAAGACGCGTCTGAAACACCGCCTGGAGTTGCTTGAAGCCGGAATATCCGAAGTGCTGTGCAAAACGCACGAGTATGGAAGGATGTGCTCCGCATTTGGCCGCGATCGCGTTGATCGACTCCAGCGCCACCACGTTGGGGTTCTGTGTGAAAAACCGCGCTACCTGCTGATACCGCTCAGACAGCTTGGGGTACTCCGTGGTGATTACGTTGACGATCCCCTCGTAGTTCTCCTCCGGGATAAGCTGCTCGCCGGTCGTTTCCCTGGTCATCTTCGGTTTCTTTTCGCTCGTCATTCCGGTTGCGTCTCGTCTCGCTGGTAGTCCTGTCAGCCAAACGATGCCACCAGTGGTCGCCTCCGGCAAGCCTGAGTCGCAGTACCCGGTCAGCATCGCCCATGTGGCCGCCCTCAACCAATACTCTCACACCTGTCCCCACTGTCTCTTTGCCCCATCAGCCCTGTACTCAGTCCATCGTCGCGGGCGGGGCGATTCCCACGTCGTTGACCACCAGCGCCGGGTCCAGATGGCCGGCGAAGAAATTAACAATATTGGTGGCAGCGGACATCGCCATGCCGGCCGCCGCTTCTTCAGTCAAGCCCGCAGAGTGCGGACTTAGTACGACATTGTCGAAATCAAACAGGGGGTTATCCGGCCCCGGCGGCTCGCTCTCGAACACGTCGAGGCCAGCACCGGCCAGACGGCCTGCGGACAGCGCCTCCCGAAGTGCCTGCTCGTCGACGATTCCTCCACGCGCTGTGTTCACCACGATCGACGAGGGTTTCATCCACCCCAATTCCCGCGCTCCGAGCAACGGACCATTCACTGACTTCGGCATGTGAACCGACACGACATCAGCCTCAGCTAGGGCTTGCCGGAGATCGCTGACAGGTGTTACACCAGATGCACTGATTGTTTCGACTGCAACGTACGGGTCGTAGGCGAGAATCTTCATGTTAAAACCTGCGGCCATTCTCGCCATCGCCTTGCCAATACGACCGAACCCCAGCAGCAGCAACGTCCGGCCGTGGAGCTCCCATGCATCGTAGCTATTCCGATATTGCCAGGAAGAGGCCCGGGTCTTCTGGTCGTACACGATCGTACGCTTGGCGAGCGCAAGCACCAGCATCATGCTGTGCTCGGCGACCGAGTTTGAGATGACGTCGCCAATAATCGCCAATGGAATGGATCGCTCGGTCAATGCGTCGACATCAACAGCGTCAAACCCGACGCCATGTCGCGACACGATCTTGAGTCGCCTTGCGGATTCGATCACCGCACGCGGCAGTGGCTGGGTACGGATGAGGATCGCATCCGCATTCGGTGCCAGCGGTGCATAGGACGCGACCGATATGTCCTCGACGAGGTCGAAGGTCACACCGCGGGCATTGCGCAGGATATCCAGCCCCGCGTCGTGAATCCGTCCGGCTACCAGTACGTGGGGCATGTCAGTAACCTCCCGCCGGCTTTGCGTCTGAAGACGTCGTCTTGCCGAGCATCGCGCGCAAGGACTTCACGCTTGCCTGCGCCGCACCCGCAAGCAGCCGCGCGTCGCTGGACACCGTAACAAGGTCGAACCCCCACTCCACGGCGCGAGCCGCATATTCCGGCGTTCCGTTGTGCAGCGCGGCCTTGATGCCGGCGTGATGTGCGCGCTTCAGGATGTGCTGGATGGCCTCGACCATTTCCGGCTCTTCGCGGTCGAATCCACGCGGATATTTCTTACCCGTCAAACCAAGCGTCAAATCCGCCGGTCCGATATAGACACCGTCCAGGCCTGGTGTCGAGACGATCTCGTCAATGTTCGCAAGCGCCTCCGCCGTCTCGATCATCGCAAAGCAGAGAACCTGCTCGTCAGCGTGCTGGCCATAGTCAGCGCCGGCGGAAAAATTCGCGCGTATCGGTCCGAAACTGCGCGAGCCCAGGGGCGGATAACGCACGTAGGAAACCAGCCTCGCCGCATCCTCCGCGGTATTGACCATCGGACAAATCACGCCGTAAGCGCCTGCATCGAGCGCTTTCATGATGTCGCCCGGGTCGAGCCAAGGCACCCGGACAAGCGGGACCACCGGGCTTGCGCGCATCGCCTGTAGCATGGTGGTGGCGACTTCGTAGCCAACCAGGCCGTGCTGCATGTCGATCGTGATCGAGTCATATCCTTGCTCTGCCATGATTTCGGCGGAAAACGGACATGCGAAGGCAAGCCAGCCGTTCACGACAGGCTTGCCGTCTGACCACAACGACTTGATGTTATTGAGTTTCATAGCTCCTCTCCTAGACTGCGATCTGCGCGAGCTTGACGTTCATGAAGTCAAGGACACCTTCGAGTCCGCCCTCCCGCCCCATGCCGCTCGATTTGATCCCGCCGAACGGCGCTTCGGCCGCCGCGAGTGCGAAACTGTTCACACCAACCATGCCCGCCTCTATCCGTGACACCGCTTCCCGGATTCGCCCCGGGTCCCTTGTAAATACATAGGCGGACAGGCCGTATGGGGAATCGTTAGCCCAGGTATAGGCGTCCTCTGGATCACCGAATGGAGTGATCGCAGCGATCGGGCCAAAATTCTCTTCAACTAGCGCCAGTGCCTGTGGAGGAACGTCGGACAGCACCGTCGGTTCGAAGAAGAAGCCTTTGCCGAACCCTGGCGGACGGCTTCCCCCCGCTGCGACGCTTGCGCCGACAGCGACGCTGTCTGCCACGATCGACTCAATGGCTTCGCGTCGGCGCTGATTGATAAGCGGCCCCATCTGCGTCGCATCGTCCAGCCCATTGCCGAGGCGTAGCGCCTTGGCACGCTCGGTGAAACCGGAAACGAACCGGCTGTAGATGCCCTTCTGGACATAGAAGCGGTCGGGCGTGACGCACACCTGCCCCGCATTTGCATATTTCGTTGCAACGGCCAGATCCAGAGCAGTTTCAAGATCGGCGTCATCGAACACCACGAGGGGTGCATTCCCACCCAGTTCCATGCTGACGCGTTTCAGCGTCTGTGCCGAATCGCGAATCATCTGTTGGCCAACAGATGTCGACCCGGTCAGCGTGATCTTTCTCACCTGAGAAGAGGCAACGAGCGTGGCGTAGGTCGTGGAGGTCGGACCAATCACGAGATTCGCCACACCGGCGGGCACATCGGCCTTGCGCAGGCATTCGAAGATGACCATCGCAACGCCCGGTACTTCGGTCGACGGACGCACAATGATCGAACATCCGGCAGCAAGCGCAGGCGCGATCTTGCGAGCAATGAGCACGGCGGGAAAATTCCACGCCGTAAAGGCTGCCACGATCCCGACCGGCTCGTGCAGGACTTCGAACCGGCCGCCCGGAGCACGACTCTCCACAACCCGCCCGTATATGCGCCGCGCCTCTTCGGCATACCAGCGAAACTGGTCGACGCTCAGCTGCCATTCCCGCTTCGCCTGAACGAGCGGCTTGCCGGATTCGAGCGTGATGCGCCGTGCGCCCTCTTCGGTCGCCCGGAGCATTTCATCGGCCACCCGATGCAGGATGTCCGCACGCGTCCAGGCGGGCGTCTGCTGCCAGAGCTTCAGCCCTGCAGCCGCCGCATCGATCGCCCGCTCCACGTCCTCCACACAAGCCAGGGGTATGTGACCGAGGACGTCCTCAGTGGCAGGGTCGAACACCTCCGCCGAGCCATTGCCCCCCGTGAAACGCCACTCGCCGCCAATGAATAAACCGAACTTCTCATACATGACTCCCACTCCTCCTGTTCTCTGTCGCTATGTGACGCCGGAGTGCGATCCTGGCGCGGCTGGCGCGGCTGACGATTGGACACCAACGCTTATGCAATTAATATTGCTATACCAATACTACGCAATTTTTGTTGCATGTCAAGGAAGCGCAAGCCGCTGTGAGCGGCAAGCGGCGAGTTCGGGGAGGCGGCTGTGGCGCCGTGCAGACGGGGTTGCGGCTTTGTGGATCTGCGTCAGTCAGTCGTCGGGTAAGGGAAAACGATCACATCAACCCTGAGCAGGAGATCCTTGCAATGGCCCTGTGCCGATCGCCGCGCGACCCGGCAGCACCGAAGATAGGTATCGGGTAAAACTACGAAGGAGACGAGATGCAGTCCGCGAGAAGGTCCGATTTAAGCGCTCTCATCAAATTCTTTAGTAATGCTTTATATCTAACGGAACCTTCACCGGCTGAAACCTTTTTGCCGCCTTGTACGGCTTCGCTGGTGTCGACCGCGATACTGGATTGACGAACTTGCTACTCGACGCCGGTGTCGATCCGAACGATGGTGAGTCTCTATATCACTGGCAGGAGAACCCGGATTGCGCCCGCCCGTTGCTGCTGCGCGGCGCCCGCGTCACGGGGACCAACGCGCTGCACCGCTCGCCCGACATGGCAGACCCCGCTGCTCTCGAACTGCTGCTAGCGTACGGTGGCGATGCCAACGATCCGGCAATGGAACCTACGTCGCTCCCAACCACGGCGCACAACCCGGAACACGTAAGCCAAGCTACCAGATAGCGGGAAGGTTTCCTGATTTAGCAGCTTTCGACGAACTGCTGTCGAAATTCGCCCCGCGCGGTGAAACCGAAAGACGATGCGGGGTTTCTCAGGATCCTGTCGCAGTGACCGTAAAAACTACAAAGCCGCGCGATACAGGCGTCTTTTTTTGTCGCACCCGTCAGTCTGAGAACGGATTGCGCAAATATTGGGTCAAAGTGGGCAAGTAGCGGTGTTCGCGTAGCGAGTGCTGCCCGCCACTCCGGCGGAGTTCGCGTGAGCGAACTGACTCAGGTCGCAGCCAACGCGTCGGTTCGCAAATGTTGGGTGACGTCACTGGCTGGCGCTACCGTGCTGATCAAATCGAGCAAAGCGGCTAGCCGTGCTTTGTCTTGAGCCCGGAGTCCCGGGCGTGCCAGAAGGCACTCTATGTTCGTAGACCAGTAGGCGCTACGAATCAAACGTGGACGCCGAACCAGCTCATGCAGCATCTTTTCCATCATGTCGATTTCTGCGCTTACCGACTTCATCACGGTCTCCGGTCTAATAGGTAGCGCTCTGTATGACGACAAGAATCAGGAAAACTTTAGCCAAGGGCGCGGCGTGCATCGCGGCACCGCACAAAAACCAGTCGAAAGTTCGCCGCGGATAGTGTGAGGACATCATGATCTGGCTCGCCGATGCGGTGCTCGTCCTGCACGCGCTGATCGCGCTCTTCATCGTGGGCGGACTTGCGGCGATCTGGATTGGCTCGGGTCTCGGCTGGAAATGGGTACGCCTCCGGCTATTCCGGCTTGCTCATCTGTTCGCGATCGGCCTGGTGTCGACCTTGTCGCTGCTGGGTATCGCTTGCCCCCTGACGGTGTTGGAGGACTGGCTGCGCAATGGCTCGGTCGGGACGCAAGGTTTTATCCAGCGTTGGGTGAGCCGTCTGCTCTACTACGATGTGTCGGCCTGGGTGTTCACTCTCGCCTACGTGGTGTTTGCTCTGGTGGTGCTGCTGACCTGGCGCCTGGTTCCGCCCCGGCAACGCAGGTAGCTCAAAGCCCTTTGCCGTGCGATCTACGGCGCTCCCGGTGTATCGAGAAGACGGGCGGCGTCACGCCTCGCCTGTTCGGCTTCACCCGGTCGTTGGGTCTGGCTGAGGAGCGTGCCCAGGTTGCCGAGTGTCCGCGCCTCATCCTGGCGGTAGGCCACAGGATCATCTCGCGACAGGGTCAGGTAAAGGTCAAACGGCCTGTACCGCCTGTACCTTAAGGCCGTCTTTGACATTGACCTCAGACAACACTACGCACGCGGACCTGCGGTCAGCTCAGGCCCGCACCTGGATGCGATTGACGACGCCCTCGATAGCATCCAGACACCACGCGTCCTGCTCCGCCTGCCGTCGTTCGGCTTCGGTCGCCACCCAACCTGCCAGCGTGATCCTGTGGTTTTCCACATTGATGGTGATCTGCTCGGCGCGCACACGCTGATCCGTTTCGAGCACCAGGTGCAGGGCCTCGGAAATTTCATCGTCGCCATCGGCTTCGGCGGGCACCAACTCAAGCAGGTTCACCACGTCGCGGCAGCCGCCGACCCACCAGGCAGTCACACTCGCCAGACGCCTGTGAGACAAGCTGATCACTTGCCCCGTCAAGGTCACCACACCATCCTCGACAGTCACTTCCATGACGCCGCTGCCGTTGTTGCCCGCATCGTCTATGGTGCCTCGCAATACTTCGAGCTGACCCTTGACGCGCGCGCAGATCACGCAGTTACGAAAATCCACTGCCTGCGCCAGCCGTTCGCAGATGCGTGCCCTCAACTCGCCATCACCGATCGGCGGGTTGGCGGTGACACGCAGTTGGTCGACGAGACCATTCCCCTCGCTGTATATCCGGGTCAACTGAAGAAGGCGCTTCTTGGATGCGATATCCGGCACCTCGCCTGCCACGGTCAAGACATCGCCATCGAAATTCATATGAATGGGATGATTGTGGAGCTTCAGGTGAGAGTCGCGTTCGAAGGCCGCCATCACCTGCTTCAGGACCGTATCGCTGCGTTGCATGATCTGCCTCGCGCAAAGGTTGGGTGGCGCAGTGCGCTTTATGCCGCACTGCGCAAGCCTTGCCGCATCAGGCGGCGCCGGTCAGGTTGGCAAACCCTGCATGCGACGGGAGAAGCGTGCCCGCTCGGCTTGATCCATCAGAGCCAGGAATTGATCCGTGCCCATGTGAATCAGCTCTTCATGATCACCGGCCTCGAAATAGACGTCCGGCTGGCTGGCGAGGCTCTCGTCAAGATAGGTTTGCATGCCATAGGCCGTACATACCGGCGGCAGCGCTCCCACCTCGCAATCCTTGAACAGTTCGCGCAGATCGAACTCTCTCGCCAGCATCAGGTGGCGCCCGGTCTTGGCCCACAGCTCGGACAACCTTACGGCATAGGTCGATGGCAGCACAGCCGCTACATAGCCGTGCTCGTCTTCAAAAAGCACGGTTTTGGCGAGGCGGTCGCCGGGAATATGCGCTGCCGCCGCAGTTCCGATGCTGGAATTGCTGTGCGGATGATGCACGATTTCGTACCGGGAGCCCTTGCTGCGCAGGCAGTCCTCGAGAGTGGCAGACATTGACATGACGCACCTCCTCTGAAAGGTAGAGAACGGGAGATTGTTGCGCACGATTCTTTAAGGATAGTTCGCTTTCGCTTGCGCGTGAAAAACATGCTGACGGCGGCGCTGTGACCAGCGCAGGCGCAACGATTGCGCTTCGCCAATACATGGCGCCCGGGTGGCTTCTTCAGCAAGTGCCTACGAATGGGACGATTACCCCTTATGGCACACGGGTCCTTTTTCGCCAATAATTGCTCCACATCCACTACTGGACGAGGGCGATCATGCGTTACAGCCCCGACGCTATCCGCACCATCGCTCTGGTCGGGCATGCCGGATGTGGCAAGACATCGCTTGTCGAAGCCCTGCTGTACCAGGGTGGCGAGTTACGCGCCCCCGGCAGCGTTGAGCGCGGCACCACGGTCTGCGATTTCGACCCGCTCGAGCGCAAATATCACCACTCGCTGAACTCCGCCGTCGCCCACCTGCACTACCGGGATACCCGCATCTATCTGCTGGATACGCCCGGCTACCCGGACTTTTCCGGGCTGTCGATCAGCGCCCTGCCCGCTGTGGAGATTGCCGCCATCGTCATCAATGCACAGACCGGCATCGAAATGACCACCCGGCGCATGATGGCGTGGGCCGAGAAACGCAAGCTCTGCAGAATGATCATCGTGAATGGTATCGATGGTGAAAAGGTCGACCTCCCGGGACTTCTGACGCAAATCCAGGAGGCCTTCGGCAAGGAATGCCTGCCCATTAACCTGCCAGCGCAAAACGGCCGCCAGGTGGTGGATTGTTTTTTCGAGCCTGCCGGAGAGGCCGACTTCCTGTCTGTTGCGGCGGCGCACAATGCGCTGGTCGATCAGGTGGTCGAGATCGATCCCGCCCTGATGGAGCTGTACCTGGAGCAAGGCGAGGCCATCACCCCGGAGCAATTGCACGAGCCCTTCGAGCGGGCGCTGCGCGAAGCGCATCTGGTACCGATCTGCTTCACGTCAGCGGCCAACGGCGCCGGCATCGCGGAATTGCTCGACGTGTTCGTCCGGCTCCTGCCCAATCCCCTGGAAGGCAACCCGCCGCTCTTCTACCGCGATGTCGGCGGCCGCCAGGAAGTCGTGCGCGCCGAACCGGTCGCCGACAAGCATGTACTGGCCCACGCCTTCAAGATCGTCATGGACCCTTACATCGGCAAGATGGCCGTGTTTCGCATCCATCAGGGCACGGTCAGGCGCGATAGCCAGCTCTATATCGGCGACGGGCGCCAGCCGTTCAAAGTCACCCACCTGATGATGCTGCAGGGCAAGGAACACGTGGATGTCCCGCAAGCCGGCCCAGGCGATATCTGCGCCACGGCGAAGATCGATGAAATCGGCTTCGATTCCGTGCTGCACGACTCCCCCGAAGACGGCGACATCCACCTGACCCCGCTCGATTTCCCCACGCCCATCTACGGACTCGCGATCGAGCCCGCGCGCCGGGGCAACGAGCAGCGCCTCTGGGAGATTCTGCAAAAACTGAGTGCGGAAGACCCGTGTCTGCGCATCGAGCACCTGGTCGGCACTAACGAGACGGTGGTGCGAGGTCTGGGCGAGTTGCACCTGCGCCTCATGCTGGAACGGCTATCGGAACAGTACAAGCTCGAGGTCGTGACGCGGCCGCCGAAGATCGCGTATCGGGAAACGATCGGCGCCAAAGCCGAGGGGCACTATCGCCACAAGAAGCAGACCGGCGGCGCCGGGCAATTCGGCGAAGTGATGCTGCGCGTGGAGCCATTGCCGCGAGGCGCCGGTTTCGAATTCGTCGACGCCGTCAAGGGTGGCGCCATCCCCGGCCAGTTCATGCCCGCCGTGGAAAAAGGCATCCTGCAGGTCATCGACAGCGGGCCGCTTGCCGGCTTCCCGATGCAGGACGTCCGGGTCACCGTCTTCGACGGCAAGAGCCATTCAGTCGACTCCAAGGAAGTGGCCTTCGTTTCCGCGGGGCGCAAGGCCTTCATCGATGCAGTGCTGAAAGCCAGGCCCATCCTGCTCGAGCCTATTGTGGACATCGAGGTGACGACGCCGGACGCCGCGATGGGTGACATCATCGGCGACCTGTCCGCCAAGCGCGGCCAGGTTCACGGCACCCGCACGGCCGCCGGTAACGCCGTGGTCGTGGCAGGCCAGGTGCCCCTGTCCGAACTCAACGACTATCAGTCGCGTCTGAATGCCATCGCCGGCGGGCACGGCAACTACAGCATCCGGCTCAGCCACTACGATCCGGCCCCCCCCGCCCAGCAGGAGCGGATGGCGGCGCAGCACAAAAACCACGGCGACGCCGCGACGTCATGAGTGACGTGCGGCCGCGACTCGCGAAGAAGTTCGCACCTTCCTGGCCGCGCGTACCGTCTCAGGCGCGCCAGGCCGGACCTTCGGGAAAGTGATACTGATCGAGCGACGCCGCATGCATTTCGATGCTGTAGCCGGCACGTTGCGGCGGCATGTATCGGCCGTTTCGGATCACGACAGGATCGACGAAATGCTCATGCAGATGGTCCACATACTCCAGCACCCGGTTTTCAAGCGACGCTGACACGCAGATATAGTCGAACAGCGAAATGTGCTGGACGTACTCGCACAAGCCGACGCCGCCCGCATGCGGGCACACGGGCACGCCGAATTTGGCGGCCATCAGCAGGACAATGATCACCTCGTTCAACCCGCCCAGACGGCAGCTGTCGACCTGACAGAAGTCGATCGCCTGCGCCTGCAGCAATTGCTTGAACATCACCCGGTTCTGGCAGTGCTCGCCCGTCGCGACGCCGATAGGCCGAATCCGCTGCCGGATGGCCGCGTGGCCGAGAACGTCGTCGGGACTCGTGGGTTCCTCGATCCACCACGGATCGAATTGCGCCAGGCGCCGCATGTTCGCGACCGCTTCATCGACATCCCACACCTGGTTCGCATCCATCATCAGCTTCCGGTTTTCGCCGATTTCCTCGCGCAGGATGCGAGCCCGGCGCATATCTTCCTCGAGATTGCCGCCCACCTTCTGCTTGAAGTGCGTCCAGCCCTGTGCGACACCTTCACGGGCGAGCCGGCGGATCTTGTCGTCGTCGTAGCCGAGCCAGCCCGCCGACGTCGTGTAGGCCGGATAGCCGTGCGCCAGCATCTCCTTTTCGCGCTCGCCCCGGGTCGTTGCGTGGCGATGCAGCATGGCGATGGCTTCCTGCGGCGTGAGCGCATCGGTCACATAACGGAAGTCAAGACAACGCACGAGTTCTTCGGGACTCATGTCGACGAGCAGCTTCCACACCGGCTTGCCCTCCGCCTTGGCCCACAGGTCCCAGGCCGCATTCACGACAGCCGCCGTCGCCAGATGCATGGCGCCCTTGTCCGGGCCGATCCAGCGCAACTGGCTGTCCGAAGTCAGCGCGCGCCAGAAAGCGCCCATGTTCGCGGCAATGTCCTCGAGCGTTCTGCCGACGACAAGCGGCCCAAGCGCGTGTACCGCACTCACGCAGATCTCGTTGCCGCGCCCGATGGTGAAGGTCAGGCCATGCCCTGTCAGCGCATCCGGCGAATCGGTTTCGAGCGTCACGTAGGTGGCGGAGTAATCCGGCGCGGCGTTCATCGCATCGGAGCCGTCGAGTGAACGCGAGGTCGGAAACCGGATGTCCCGGACGGACAGCTTGGTGATCGTGGGCATCTGAACATCCTCCTCTTCGACAGATATCTACTTGGCGCCTGTGAACAAGCCTGTGAACCAAGCCTCTAAACCAAGCCCATGAACAAAGAAGGCCGCGGCGTCAAAAGGTACCGCGGCCCCCTCCTCTTATCACTCCCTGACGCGACGGTCAGTCATAGAGCACGGCAGCGATCTTGGGATCGCTCATATTGGTCTTGTCGTACCAGTAGAAGCCCGTGTCGACCTTCTTGGGCAGCGTCTCGCCCTTCAGCGCCTTCACCGCGGAATCGACGACACATTTGCCGATACCGACCGGGTTCTGCGTGATGGCGCCGTACATCAGCCCGGAACTGATGTCGTCCTTTTGCTCCTTGCCGGAGTCGTAGCCAATCAGGACGAGCTTCTTGCCCGATTCCTTGACGCCGATCGCGGCACCCTCCGCCGAGCCTTCATTCGCGCCGAAAATGCCCTTGAGGTTGGGATTGGCCTGGATCATCGTCTTGGCGATTTCCGCCGACTTCAGATGGTCGCCGCCGCCGTACTGGACTGAGACGATCTTGATGTTCGGATGCTTCGCTTTCATCTCGTTCAGGAAACCGTCCCGGCGATCGATGCCGGTGCGGCTGGTCTGGTCATGCACGACCAGGCCGACCTCGCCGGAATTGCCGATAGCCTCGGCCATCTTGTCGGCGGCAAGTGCGGCAGCGGCAACGTTATCCGTCGCGCACGTCGTCAGCGGAATGGTGCTGTCGACACCCGAGTCGAAGGCAATGACCGGTATTTTTTCGGACTGCGCCTTCCTCAACAGCGGAATGGCCGCTTTGCTGTCGAGCGCGGCAATGCCGAGCGCCTGGGGTTTCTTGGCGAGCGCGGCCGAGAGCATGTCGATCTGCTTATCGACCATGGCCTCGGTTTCCGGCCCCTCGAATGTAATCCTGACGCTGTGCTCCTTGGCCGACTGTTCTGCGCCGGCTTTGACGGCCTGCCAGAACTGGTGCTGGAAGCCTTTCGAGATGAGCGGGATGTAGGCTTCGTCTGCGCGCGCAAGACTTGTCCCGCCAATGAGCGCGCCAACGCCGACCACGACACCGATTAGTCTTCTTTTCAACATGGTGGTTCTCCTCCTAAGGTGGGCCATTAACCTTCAGCCGTTGGGGGAGCCTGCGGCGCTCCCTTTTCTGATCTTGTCTTGATCTTGTCCCGTGCTGCGTCAGCCTCCATCCGCTTTCGTCAACCTTCGTCAGCTTTTCTTGCGTCGCAAGATATCGGCATAAACCGCGAGAATGATGATGAGACCGGTCACCACGATCTGCCATTCCTGGGCAACCGACATGATGCGCAGGCCGTTGGTCAGCACGCTCATGATGAAAGCGCCGATGATCGTGCCCAGGATCGTGCCCGCACCGCCGCTGAGCGAGGTCCCGCCGATCACCACGGCTGCTATGGCTTCAAGTTCATAACCCTGGCCTAGCGCCGGCTGGGCCGAATTCAGGCGCGAGGCGATAAGCAGCCCGGCGATGCCGCAAATTGCCCCGGCCAGGCCGTAAATGGCGATCTTCCACCGATCGACATTCACGCCCGAAAGGCGTACGGCTTCTTCGTTGCTGCCGAGCGCAAAGGTGTAGCGGCCGAGCGCGGTGCGATTAAGCGTGATCGAACTCACGACCGCCAGGAAAAACAGGATCAGGACCGCGTTCGGAACCGGCAGGCTCGGCAATACATAGCCGATCAGCGAATCCTGAGAGATCCGGTAGAAGTTTTCCGTGTCGCTGAAATAGATCGGTTTGTCGGCCGAGACGACAAGCGACAGCCCTTTCAGCAGCAGCATCATCCCTAACGTGGCAATGAACGGCGGTATTTTCATTTTCGCCGTGAGGGTTCCCGAAATGGTCCCGCAGATCGCGCCCGTCCCAATTGCAGCAACAACGCCGACCGTCATCGGTAAATGCCAATAGGTCAGGAACACGCCGCAAATGACCGCCGTGAAGGTCATCAACGTGCCGACTGACAAATCGATGCCTCCGGTGATGATCACGAACGTGCAGGCGATGGCCAGAACGCCGTTGACCGCCGTCGCCTGCAGGATCCCGAGCATATTGTCCATCTGCATGAAGGCGGGCGAGGCGAAGCTGAAAAAAGCCAGCAGCAGGACCAGGCTTCCGAAGGCGAGCAGCTTTTGCAAAGCGGCCGGCGCGAACACGCGGGCTCTGAGGCTGGACGGCCGTCCCTCATTCGCCAGCGCCGAAGTATCCGATGGCAGTGTCATAAATTGGACCTCTCCTCTCGAAGCTCATGCTGCTTTCAGGGATTCCCGCTGCGTCGCCAGTTGCATGATGCGCTCTTGCGTCGCCTCCATGGCCGAGAGTTCGCCGGTGATACGGCCCTCGCACATCACGATAATGCGGTCGCTCATGCGCAGGATTTCCGGCAGTTCCGACGAGATCATTACGATCGCCTTGCCTTCCCCGGCGAGCGCGCGAAGGAGCTTGTAGATCTCGCTCTTGGCGCCGACGTCGATGCCGCGCGTCGGCTCGTCGAAAAAGAGCACGTCGCAGTCGCGCTCGAGCCATTTGGCAATGACGATTTTCTGCTGATTGCCGCCCGAGAGAAGCCGCACCGGCTGCGCTGCGGAGGGGGTACGAATGGCAAGCAGGTTGATGAAATGGGAGGCTGTCCGGCGTATCTGGGCGCGGCGCAAGAAAAAATTGAGCGACAGGAATTTGCGCAGATTGGACATCACTATGTTCGATTCGACGTCCATTCCGGTTGCAAGGCCAAAGCGCTTTCGGTCCTCCGAGAGATAGCCAATGCCGCGCGCCACCGCATCGCTCGGATTCCTGATCGTCGCCTTCACGCCTCTCACGGCAATCTCGCCGGACTCGATCGGATCTGCGCCGAACACCGCTCGGGCGACCTCGGTGCGGCCGGCGCCCATCAAGCCGGCAAAGCCCAATATCTCGCCTTTGTGCAGTGCGAAACTCACGTCCCTGACCAGCGGGCCGGCGTTTAGATTTTTTACTTCGAGTGCAACCTCGCCTTTGTCCGCCGCGCTGTTGGGAGGCACGACGTCGGTCAAGGTTCGCCCGACCATCATGCCGATGATCGTTTCGACGCTGGTGTCGCGGGCCGTGACAGTGGCCACATATTCCCCGTCACGCAACACGGTGACGCGGTCGGAAATCTGCTTCAGCTCGTCCATCTTGTGGGAGATATAGATGATGCCCACGCCCCGGCTCTTCAGCTCCCGGATGATGCGGAAAAGCTCGGCGATCTCGGCGTCGTTGAGCGCCGAGGTGGGCTCGTCCATGATCAGGACGCGCGAGTCGAAGGACAAAGCCTTGGCGATCTCGACCATCTGCTGCTTGGCGACCGTAAGGCTGCTGACAACCGCCCGCGGGTCGAGCTTCACATGCATGCGGGCGAGAATGTCGCTCGCTTGCGCATTGAGTTTGTCTTCGTCGAGGAACAGGCCGAGGCGTCCGCGCGGCTCGCGGCCGATGAACATATTCTGCGCGACGCTCAGATGGTTCATCAGCTGGAGTTCCTGATGAATGATGCAGACGCCCACGGCCTGCGCCTGGCCCGGGCTCAAGAACTCGACCGGCTGGCCGTCATAGAGGATTTCGCCGGAATCCCGGGTGTACACGCCCGCGAGGATTTTCATCAGCGTCGACTTGCCGGCGCCATTCTCACCCATCAGCGCGTGGACTTCACCCGCCATCAGCTCGAACTGGACCTCGTGAAGCGCCCTCACGCCGGGAAAACTCTTGCTGAGCCCTTTGACGGAAATGAGCGGCATCATGGCGCGGATTTGACGACAATTCCGTGACCTCCGCTGGCCTCATCGCGAGGAGCGGGTCGGAAAAGCGTCGGGCGCCGGGGCGCCGGGTGCCGCCGGAAATCGCGGCTGAAATCGCAACGAGAAGCCAGGCACATTGCTGGGCCCCCAAACCGATGTGCCACGATTTTACGACGCTGCACGGCGGCGGCTCAAGCGTAGGCATTCCCTAGTGTCATGGGCAGGTGTATCTCGGGCCGGGCTTCCCACTATGTGCGACGCACCCGTTTCGTTTTGCATGGGAGGCCTTGGAAAGGGCCGGGGGCATTCCGCCCGAAGCTGCTGCGGATACGTCGCATTCAGGCGCGCGAGTCCGGTCTGGCGGGCGCACCGCCTTTTGTTCACCGGACTACAATTATTCATCTGGCGTCATCTGCCGCGCGTCATTGCGTGGCTGCGTGTTGAGCTATGAGGGACTGTGAGGGGCGTATCGATCACCGGTTGATCCACGCGCCTGACAGATCAACGGCAGACAATGATGGGGTCGCCGCCGGCCATGATTGACGGGCCAGCAAAGGAGCATGATCGATGCGGTCGCAAGTGAGGTCAGGCGCGCGCTTGAGACGCACTGCGATCACGGTTGCGCTCGTCGTACTTTGCCTGATCGTCGTCGGGCGCATCACCGGCATCCTGGTCGACTGGCTGTGGTTTTCTTCGATCGGCTATGTCGACGTTTTCTGGACGGTTCTTTCAGCCCAGGTGCTCCTCTTCGTCGCCATATTCGCCGTATCGGCAAGTGCTATATGGGTGTCGGGGTTTCTCGCGCATCGTTACGCGAGGGACCTTGGATTCTCGCAGGTGTCAGCAGCTTTTTCGTTCGGTCCATCGGCGGCCATCAGCGATCTGGCCAACCGGGTCGCGCCGCGCATTCGTTGGCGCTCCGCCATCGCCGGCGTCGCCATCGTTTTGGGGCTGCTCGTTGCCGTCAGCGAAATCTCGAGCTGGGACATGGCGCTGCGCTTCATTCACCAAGTGCCTTTTGGCGAGCGCGATCCGATCTTTGGCAAGGACATCGGCTTCTATCTCTTCTCGCTGCCCGTCTATATCGCGCTCAAGAATTGGCTGCTGCATGTGCTCTTCTGCAGCGCAGCCGTTGCCGGCGTGGTCTACGCAATGCGCGGCGACATCGCCATCGAGCAGTTGCCGCGCGGACTCTCGCCCGCCGCCGCCGTTCATGGTTCGGCGCTGCTCGGATTGTTCTTTGTGCTGAAGGCCTGGTCCTACGGACTCGACCGCTTCCTGCTGCTGTACGGCGACAACGGTGTCGTGGTCGGCGCCAGTTATTCCGACGTTCACGTCGTGCTGCCGGTCCTGTGGCTGCTCGTCGGCGTTGCCGCCGCCGCATCCGTGGCCTCCTGGGCCAATATGCGCTGGCGGAGCTATCGAGTGCCTGCCGCCTCGGTATTACTGGTGTTCGGCGGCTCGTTTGCGTTTGCCGTGATCTACCCGGCGCTGTTCCAGCGTTTCTATGTCAAGCCGAGCGAGCTCCAGCTGGAGACGCCGTATATCGAACACAATATCGCGCTGACGCGCAAGGCCTACGGCCTCGAGCAGATCGCGGCGAAACCGTTTCCTGCCGAGCAGGGGCTCAATCTCGCGTCGCTCCAGGCCAATCGCCCGACCATCGACAATATCCGCCTGTGGGATGTGCAGCCGTTGATGGATACCTACGCCCAGTTGCAGGAGATCAGGACCTACTACAAATTCCTCTCCGTGGACATTGACCGCTACCGGCTTGACGACGGCTACCGGCAGGTGATGCTGTCGGCGCGTGAACTGGATCCGGCGATGCTCCCGGCAAACGCCCAGACCTGGGTGAACCTGCATCTCCTGTTCACCCACGGCAACGGCGTCGTGATGTCGCCGGTCACCGAGAAATCCACGGAAGGCTTGCCTTCCCTCTATCTGCAGGATATTCCGCCCGTCGCCAATGGTGGCCCGGCTATCCGCGAACCCCGCCTCTATTTTGGCGGGGGCGATCAGGACTATGTGATCGTGAAGGGCAACGTACCCGAGTTCGACTACCCCAAGGGGAAAGACAACGTCTACGCCGCCTATAGCGGGCACGACGGAGTCGCTGTCGGCGGCCTGGCGCGACGCAGCCTCTTCGCCTGGCAGTTCGACGATCCCAACATCCTGCTGACCAGCTACATCACGGACCAGAGCCGGATCCTGTTCCACCGCAACATTCAGGACCGGGTGCGCACCATTGCCCCGTTCCTCAGTCTCGACCATGACCCGTATATTGTCGTGAGCGACGGGCGCCTTTTCTGGATGCAGGACGCCTATACCACCAGCAGCTGGTTCCCCTATGCCCAGCCGGGTATCAGCGACGGAGGCAATTACATCCGCAACGCGGTCAAGGTGGTGATCGATGCATATAACGGCACCGTCGACTTCTACGTCAGCGATCCTGCCGATCCGATCCTGCGGACCTACCAGCGGATCTTCCCGGGTCTGTTCAAGCCTTTGGAGGCGATGCCCAAAGACTTGCAGCAGCATATCCGCTACCCCGAAGACCTGTTCCTGATCCAGGCGCAGCTCTACCGCGCCTACCATATGGACACACCCGAGGTCTTCTACAATCGCGAGGATCTCTGGCAGTTTCCCCAGGAGCTGGCCGGCATCGACGGTGGGAATACCCCCGTGCCGATGACGCCCTACTACACCGTCATGCGGCTCCCCGGGGCAGCGCGCGCCGAGTTCGTCCTGATGCTGCCGATGGTGCCCAGCCAGCGCGAGAACATGATCGCCTGGCTGGCGGCGCGTTGCGATCCGCCCGAGTACGGCAAGCTCATCGTCTACACCTTCCCCAAGGAAAAGCTGGTCTATGGGCCGTTCCAGATCGAGGCGCGCATCCAGCAGAACACCGAGATCTCGCAGCAGATCTCACTGTGGAACCAGATGGGCTCGCGGGTCATCCGGGGCCATCTTGTGGTCGTGCCGATCGAGAACTCGATCCTCTACATTTCTCCACTCTACTTGCGCGCAGCGTCCGGTCAGCTGCCCGAGTTGAAGCGCGTGATCGCCGCCTACGGTGACCGTGTGGTGATGGAAGAGACCCTGGGCGAAGCCCTGGCGGCGCTCTTCAAGGAGACCACCCCGGCAACAATGCCCCGGGGCACGGCGGACGCGCGCGCCCGCGAGGCGCTCGCGCACTATGACCGCGCCATCGAAAGATTGAAGGCAGGAGACTGGAGCGGTTTCGGCTCGGAACTCGATGCCCTTCGGCCTCTGCTCGAGGCACTCGGCGCCGGCCGTCCCGGGGATCAAAAATGATCTGGGTGGAACTCGAAGAGCGCCTGCTCAACGCAACAAGTAAGGAGTCCACTCTCCACTTTCCAAAAGCAAACGTTGCCGGGTGATTCGACGTGTTACAGCGCGAACAACCTCGCCAAGATTTTCAGAAATACGATGTTGCCGAGACTTTTTGCATGGTGTTTTATACGCAGATACCCTATACGGTCCAAACGTGCGGCGGGACCTATCATGAAAGGAGTGCTTTCATGATTACGCTGCGATGAGCGCCCTGGTCAGGCGGCTGAACCGGCAGGTCCTGACGTGCATGCGTGCATGCAAATGTAAGTTTTCAGTTGTTTTCTGACGCCACCGGCAAACCCGTGTGGCGGATCGATCCGATCCCTTTCACAATAAGGAGTCACTAACATGATTGCTCAGAACAATGACACGTCCGGCGCTGATCGCGTTTTGCGGAAAACGAAACTGGCGGCAATCGCGGCGCTCGCCGTGCTCGCCGGCATGGCCCCAGGTTTGGTGCAAAGCCAGGGCGAGACCATCAAGATCGGCGTTCCCGTGCCTCTGTCGGGCAGCAGTGCCAACGCCGGAACAGACATCGTCAATGGCGCCAAGCTTGCCGCCACCCGGATCAATGCGGCCGGCGGCGTTCTCGGCAGACAGATCGAAATAGTGCCGGAGGACGACGCCTGCGACGCGCAGACGGCCGTGCAGGCAGCGCAGAAACTGGTTGATGCGGGGGTCGTCGCGGTGGCCGGCGGTTATTGCTCCAGCGCGGCGCTACCGGAACTCACCACATTTCATCGCGCCGGGATTCCGTACGTACTGGATGCATCGACCAATCCCAAACTCACCGAAATGGGCTTTGACAACGTGTTCCGCACAATCGGCCGTGACGACGAACAGGGCCCGTTTGCCGCCAGTTTCATGAAAAACTCGTTACATGCAAAGCGCGCGGCCGTGATCAACGACAACACGACCTATTCCAAAGGCCTGGCCGACAACACGGTGGAAGCCCTGAAAAAAGACGGCGTCGATGTCGTCTACGACGACTCGATCACACCCGGCCAGATGGACTACTCGCCAACACTGACCCACGTCGGCGCATTGAAACCGGACGTGATCTACTACACCGGCTATTTCTCCGAAGCGGGTCTGCTCGTGAAGGAGGCGCGGCAACTGGGCCTGAAGATGACCTTCATGGGCGGTGACGCCACCAATGACCCGACGCTGATGAAAACAGCGGGCCCGGCGGCCAACGACATGATCATCACCACGGCGCCGCTGGCGCAGTTCCTGAGCGCCGCGCATGGTTATGTCGACGACTATACGAAGGCTTTCGGGCAAGGCCCGGGCCCGTATTCCGTCTACGAATACGATGCCGTCGGGGTCACGGCGAAAGCGATCGCGGACGCGAAATCGGCAAAGCCTGCCGCGATCACGGCTGCCCTGCACAAGATCTCGAACTACCAGGGCGCGACCGGGGCGATCGGGTTCAATCCGAAGGGTGACCGCAGCGTGGCGGTGTACATCACCATCATCGTTCGCGACGGTAATTTCGCGCCCTACCAGAAGCAGGATGCAAGCGGACACTGGATGGCGATGAAATAGCCGCCTGCCGCGCTCAAGCCATGAGCACCTTCTTCCAGTTCGTCATCGAGGGGCTGACGATCGGCTCGTTCTATGCCCTTGTCGCCCTCGGCTACACGATGGTCTACGGGATTATCCGGCTGATCAACTTCGCTCACGGCGACTTGTTCATGGTCGGTGCGTTCATCGGCTGGACCGGTTTGACGACGCTTGCTGCCGCGCACGTGCCGCTCGCCCTGGCGCTGATGATCACCCTCGTGGCTTCGATGGTGGTCACCGGCGCACTTGGCCTCGCGATCGAGCGGGTTGCGTACCAGCCACTGTTGCGCGCACCGCGCCTGTCGATCCTGATCACGGCGCTTGGCGTCTCCCTCGCGCTGGAAAACGGCGTGCTGCTGCTCTACGGCGCCGGTTTCAACACTTATCCCCATGTGCTCAGCCACACAGGATTCGATGTCCACGGCGTGCAGGTGACGTTCGCGCAGCTCGGCATTATCGTGGCGAGCTTTGCGTTGATGATCTCGCTTTATTTCTTCGTTCACCGTACGTTCGTCGGTACCGCAATGCGCGCGCTGGCGATTGATCAGGACGCGGCGCGCCTGATGGGTATCGATGTCGAACGGCTGATCCAGCTGACCTTCTTCCTGGGTTCGGCGCTGGCCGCCGTGGCAGGCGTCATGGAAGGGATCTACTACACGCAGATCAATTTTTTCATGGGCTTCGTGCTCGGCCTGCGCGCCTTCACCGCTGCGGTTCTCGGCGGCATCGGCAACATTCCGGGCGCCATGGCCGGCGGCATCCTGATCGGCCTGCTCGAGGCCTTCGGCGCCGGCTATGTCTCGTCGCGGTGGACCGATGTGTTCGTGTTCGGCGTGCTGATCAGCGTGCTCGTGATCAAGCCAACCGGGTTGTTCGGCGAACGCGTTGTCGAGAGAATGTAGCTCATGAGCGCACTGCAGGCGTCATCACGTTGGTCCCGCCCCACCGGCGTCGCGCTTCTTGCGGCCGCCGTGGCGCTGCCGGCTGTCGCCAGCAATTATGTCGTCGATGTCGGCCTGACCATCGCCACCTATTCGATCCTCGGTCTCGGGCTGAACATCGTAGTAGGTTATGCAGGGCTGCTGGATCTGGGTTATGCCGCCTTCTTCGCCATCGGCGCCTACACAACGGCGCTGCTGGAAACGTTGCTGCACTTCTCGTTCTGGGAAACGCTGCCGTTCAGCCTGGCGTTCGCCGGTGCTTCGGGTATCGTCATCGGCTACCCTACCCTGCGCCTGCGAAGCGACTATCTGGCGATTGTGACGCTTGGGTTCGGTGAGATCACGCGCATTGTTGCCACCAACCTCAACATCACTGGCGGCCCGAACGGCATCTACGGCATCGAGAGCCCAAGCCTGTTCGGCTACGAGATCAGCTCGCCGCGTGCCGTCTACGAACTGGGCCTCGCGTTCCTCGTGCTCGTGCTCGTGTTTGCAATCCGGCTTGGCCAGTCGCGGCTCGGCCGCGCCTGGACCAGCATCCGCGAGGACGAGGATGCGGCCGAGGCCGTCGGCGTGCCGACACTGCGCGTCAAAATGCTGGCGTACATCCTGGGCGCGCTGATTGGCGGTTTCGCCGGCAGCCTGTTCGCCGCGCGCTTCGGGACCATCGACCCGACCGGCTTCACCTATCTGCAGTCCGTCACCATCCTGATCGTTGTCGTGCTGGGTGGGCGGGGGAGCATTCCCGGCGTGATCCTGGGTGCAGTCATCGTTGCCGGCCTGCCCGAGATACTGCGTTTCCTCAATCTTTGGCGCATCTTCGCCTTTGCGATCGGGCTCGTGATCCTGATGCTGCTGCGGCCGCAAGGGCTGTGGCCGGCACCGCTGCGCCGCGTGGCGCTCCCGCGCAAGGATGCCGGCAGCGCGACAGCACCCTTGCCCCGGGAGACCGTCACCGATGAAATCCTGCTCGATGTACGCAACATGCAGCGCCGCTTCGGCGGTGTTCAGGCAGTCGGCGGCGTCAGCTTCACCGTGCGCAGCGGTGAGATTGTCAGCCTGATCGGCCCGAATGGCGCCGGCAAGACAACGGTGTTCAACTGTCTCACCGGTGTAATCCGTACGACCGGCGGTCAGGTTCTCTGGCGGGGCGCCTCACTGGTCGGCGGAGCGCCGCATCGCATCGTCCATAGCGGCATGGCGCGCACCTTCCAGGGCATCCGCCTGTTCGCCAACATGACGGCCCTCGAGAACGTGCTGATCGGCATGGATCACCGGCTTCGGACCTGGCTCTGGGCCGAGCTGGTCGCGTGGCCCTCCGCGCGTGCCGAAGCAGCGGATCACGTGGAGGAAGGCATGAGCTGGCTCGGCTTCGTCGGCCTCGTCGCTCGGGCGGGCGAACGCGCGGCCGACCTGCCCTATGGCGATCAACGCCGGCTGGAGATTGCCCGTGCCCTCGCCAGCAACCCGCGCCTGCTGTTGCTCGACGAGCCGGCGGCGGGGATGAACCCGACCGAGAAACACGCGCTGATGGAGTTGATCCGGCGTATCCGGGATCTTGGCGTAACGGTGCTGCTGATCGAACACGACATGATGCTGGTGATGGGCGTGTCGGACCGGATTATCGTCATGGACCATGGGGTCATCATTGCCGAGGATCTGCCGTCCGAGATCCAGGCCAACCCGCGTGTGATCGACGCCTATCTCGGAACGGCCGGGAAAGACGAGGCCGCCGACGATGCTGCCGGGGAGGCATCGCTGTGGGACTCCTAGAAATCCGCGACCTGCATGTGAGCTATGGGAACGTAGAGGTTCTGCATGGCATATCTCTCGACGTGGGGGAAGGTGAGATCGTTGCATTGCTCGGCAGCAACGGGGCCGGAAAGACCACCACGCTGCGGGCCGTTTCCGGCCTGATTCGCGCGCGAGCGGGAGAGATCGTGATGGACGGGCACCCGCTGAACGCACTGCGGGCTCACCAGATCGTGGCGTTGGGTCTCGGCCACGTGCCGGAAGGCCGCCGCATGTTCGGCGCGCTGACGGTAGCGGAAAACCTGCAGCTCGGCGGCTATCTGATCCGGCGCGACGGCGCCGTGCTGGCGCAGCGGATCGACCGCGTCTATGAGACTTTTCCGCGGCTTGGTGAGCGGCGCAGCCAGTTGGCGGGAACGCTCAGCGGCGGCGAACAGCAGATGCTGGCAATCGCGCGCGCCCTGATGCTGCGGCCACGCATAATCGTACTGGACGAACCGTCCATGGGACTGGCGCCAAAACTGGTTCGCGCGATTTTCGGCATGATTGCCGACATCTGCAACGAAGGCACATCGATCCTTCTCGTCGAACAGAACGCCCGTCAGGCGCTGCGTATCGCGCATCGGGCCTACGTGCTGGAAAGCGGCCGCATCGCGCTTGCCGGCCTGGCCCGCGATCTGGCGCAGGACAGCCGGGTCCGCGCCGCGTATCTTGGCGGCAGCGCAGCAGCAGCGGGGTGATCGGCGGGGTGAGCCGTAAAGTGAACACGCGTGCGCACGAAGAGATCGCCCCGCTTTTCAGTGTCGAGATATAGACCGGCCTTATAGCCTGTCGGCGCGCGAATACGAGCTTGCCCAGGCCCGGCTAGCGGTCCTCCTCCAGCGCTTTCAGATGAGCCTCGCCGGCGTCCTTGGCGGCGGCACGGGTGGCGTATGCCTCGTCCGATACGAGCGAGCGTTTGACGTTTTTTGCGCCAAAGTCGACCAGCGTGATGACCCAGACATACTCTCCAGCCTGCTCAGCCGTTTGCACAAAAGCGCGCACGTCACCCTTGTCGTCTGCTTTCATCGTGACCTCCTGAGGGAAAGAACTGTTTGTGTGTCCGATGCCCGCTTTACGGCAGCCTGCCGATGATCGGGCCGATTTCGTCCTTCGTGAAAGCACGCAGCGTCTGCGTGCGGACGTTGCCTGCGGAGCCGAGCGCGAAACCGAATGCGGCGAGGCTTTGATCGTCCGGTGCTTCGACGATGGAGACAATGTCGTATTGGCCCATCGTCCAGTAGATCTCTTTCATTTCGCAGCCGAAGCCCTTTGCCAT
The DNA here is from genome assembly GCF_001544555.2 of Caballeronia udeis. Taxonomy (GTDB): domain Bacteria; phylum Pseudomonadota; class Gammaproteobacteria; order Burkholderiales; family Burkholderiaceae; genus Caballeronia; species Caballeronia udeis. Next base: position 57,982 of record NZ_FCOK02000045.1, read on the forward strand.
TTCCGCCACTTGACCAGCCCGTTGCGGGCTGTTTTTGATGGTGCGGATTCCTTGATCCGTAAATTGCGAAAGAACCACATAAGTCGTCATGACAATTCTCCCTACGATTGAAACGTGTCGGGACACATCCGCGCTAGCGATATCGCGAGCGGCACTGTATATGCGTGATCGGAACCGTTTGCGCGTAACTTGATTCTAGGCAATGGAATCTGGCGCAACGGACCGTTTTCTCCCGGGATCCACCGGCGCCGACCCTCGCGTCGTTCGTGATAGATCGCATGTACACTTTACGAACCGGGGAGGAAAAGCCATGGGGAACAGATACGAGCGCTCGCGCATGTCGCGTTCGTTCACGTACAAGGGTGTCCAATACCACCCAGGAATACTGCTGGTTCTCGCCGCGCAATTACTCTGCCTGAGCGCGTTCGCGTTTTCACCGGCCAGTCTCGATCACAACAAGTGGCTGTCCGCGGCAATCGCGTTCAGCCTGCTTTTCGGGCTGATCCTGTCGCTCGGTTTTGTCGGGACGTGGAATCAGTTCAGCGACGATGTCAGCCTGTGGACGTTCTTCAACACGAACCCGGTCGAATCTGCCGTCGCGATAGCTACCGCGGGTGAGGTTCTTGCAATTTTGTTGATACCGCTAGGCTAAGAGAAAGCTGCCGGGGTTTAGGCAGCAATTGGCGCGTCCCGCAGTTCACGAGCGACACGCTCGGGGAAGCGCTTTGACGCAACGGCGCTAATGCACCCTTCACTCGAATTGAACAGCACGTCACCTGATAAACCGGCTTTTTTGTACATAGTTATCCGAATCAATCAACATGATTCCCCCACGCCGCAACCGCACGAGCGCGACGAGTCCGGCTGATCATTGCGGATCCGGAATTCGAGCACGATTGTGACTATATTGAATGATGAGACTCTGTCGAACCTGGCCGCCGGTACCGCTGGTACTGTCATGGCCGGTGCGACGGAATGGGTCGCGGGTATTCCCGATAGGAGGCCCAAAATGCGGCGCATCTATTTCCTGTTGCCCAACGTGCACAGCGCGAAGGGAATCATCGACGAGCTGTTGCTGAAGCACATTGAGTGGCGACATATCCACGTGCTCGCGCGTCCGGGTATCCCGCTTGAGGACTTGCCGCAGGCCACACTCGCGCAGCGCAGCGACCTGCTTCCGGCGCTCGCCCGGGGCACCGCGGCGGGTGGTGTCACGGGCATGCTGGCGGGTCTTGTCGCCATGGCCTTTCCTCCTTCCGGCCTCACGATCGCCGGTGGCGTCGTTGTCTTGCTGACGCTGGCGAGCGCGGGATTCGGCGCATGGACCGCGACAATGATCGGTGTCGACGTGCCCAACACGCGTCTGAAGCGCTTCGAAGTCGCGATCGGGAAAGGTGAATTGCTGATGATGGTCGACGTCGCGAAGGATCGCGTCGAAGAAATCGAGCAATTGGTCAAGAGTCACCATCCCGAAGCGGACATCGAGGGGACGGATCCGACCATACCGGCGTTCCCATAAGCTCTCGTGCGGACTACCGCACCCCACTGAACCAGTCGTAAAAACGCCCGGATATCGAAGAATCCGATAACCGGGCGTCTTGCTGCATTTGCTCGTTAATGCTGCATCAAACCATTAACGCAGAGCGGAATAAGCTGTCGGCGACAGAAATTGATTTTCAATGCGCTCGACGATAAGCGACTTCGCTTCGGTTTCGGCGCGCTTCGCGATCCACTCGGCGTCGGTCTGGAACGCGTTCCATTTGACTTCGCGTTCCGCCAGGCTTTCCCATTTCAGCAAGTAGGTCAGCGTTTGGTTGCTTGGGCCGGCCAGCGTGGTCCAGAACCCGATCGGCTCGATCCCGTATTTCTTGAAAAAGCCGAGCGTGATGTTCTCGAACCGGTCATTCAACGCGGGCAGACGACCCGGCGCGCAGTGATAAATACGCATTTCTACGATCATTGTTTCCTCATGGACATGGATTAAAGCAGCCATCAACTACGCTGCGGTTGGAATTCACCATGAGGCAATCGTACCGGCGTTTGGCGCAGCACGCACCTGTCAGGTAAACGTCACCTGCCGGCGCGCGGGCATCAAGCCTGTTATGCCGGACACGTCCGGACACATCCGGACGTGTCAATACGCGGCACCTTGCTACCAATCGAACCAAATCCTCCGACAATTACGTCGGCATTGCCTTGGGCATGCCTTCCCGGATCTGTTCGTCGGTCAGATCGCGGGTATGCGTGGCGAGCGACCACGAGTGACCGAACGGATCTTCGATCACGCCGTAGCGGTCGCCCCAGAACATGTCGGTGACGGGCATGATGACCTTGGCCCCGGCTGCGACGGCTTGCGCGAAAGAGGCGTCAACGTCTTTCACGTACAGGTGCAGCGTGACCGGCGAGCCCTTCAGCGTTAGCGGTCCGCTACGGCCACAATTCGGGAATTCCTCGCCCAGCATCACCGTCGAGTCGCCGATCCCCAGCATGGCGTGCATCACCGTGCCGTCAGGCCCCGGCAAGCGCGTTCGCTCGACCGCGTTGAATGCTTTTTTGTAGAAATCGATGGCGTCGGATGCGCCCTTGCAAACCAGGTGAGGCGTGATCGTATGCATCCCTTCCGGGATTGGTTTGACAGCCGAATTGGACATTGCTTTGCTCCTGGATGTAACGGGTTGACCCACTAAGTAGAGACGGCGCCGAACACGCGCCCTCTGCCAACATGACGTGCGATCAGCCTGCAAATCGACACGTCAGGCAGTTTTTTTTCGTTCAAACCGGCGGACGGTTGCCAGGGCTGGCGAAATTGTTGGCTTGCGGCAAGCATGAGCACTCTTGGCCTACGCGTATCGAACGAGCCGGTCCGCGCGTCCATTGTCCTTCATCAAACCGGCTAATTCTTTGACAGCACGCAGGCTTCGACGACGCCAGCATTGCGTCCACGATACCCACGATACCCGCCGGGCACGGATCGGAACAATCAGGGGATTCGTGCCGTTCCCGGTTATGTCCCTGTTTTGCTCTCTTCTACCGCCATTTTGCTTGTGTACACTCATGATCCGGCGAGTTCCGGCGCGCCAATATTTCGCCAGATTCACCCTAAAGTTTTCCCACTCGCTGCCGAAAGCCCGTCTATGGACCACGAAATCAACCCGCCAGCCGACTCAAACGATCCGACCTTCCTGAGGGCGCGAGCGTTGAGTCTTAGCGTCGGCGCAATCCGCAAGGCTCAAGGGAAAAAATGCCCGGGCGATTTTCCCGTGGGCACGATCGAATGGCACGCAGTGGTTGAGGAATTTGCCGATGACGTGCTGAAGGCGATGCTTTCAGAACCGGATTTGCCGATCCTCGAATTCAAACGCGACAACGCCAGAAAATAATGGCTTCGCTCAAAGCTTAAAGTCCGTGGAACCGAGCGTAAGCCCCCGCTCCGATCAAAAATGAAAAAAGGCGTCGCTGATTAATCGCGACGCCTTTTTGCATGAGTTTTTGCTTGAATCCAGCAGGTGAATCCAGCGAGTCGTCACCCGCCCAGTAAATCGATCACTTGCAGAATGTCCTTGCGCAATTGATCGACATCGACCGCAGCATTTACTTGGGGAGCCGCGCCGTTTTCCTGCATGTCTTCGATATCAGCCGAACCGTTCGGACGACCATGTGAATCGAGCCGGTTGCGCGCTCCATTGATCGTGAACCCCTGCTCATAAAGCAATTCACGAATGCGGCGGATCAGCAGCACTTCGTGATGCTGATAATAACGGCGATTACCACGCCGCTTGACAGGCCGCAGTTGCGTGAATTCCTGTTCCCAGTAGCGCAGCACGTGCGGCTTGACACCGCATAGCTCGCTTACCTCACCGATCGTGAAGTAGCGCTTGGCCGGAATCGGAGGCAGGACGACTTTTTCCATCGTCAATCAACCATCGTGGTGAATGTCGCGAATGGGGCAAATGTCGCTAATAAGCGCTCGGGCGGCACGTGACAAATGCCCGTCACTTCAGCGGCCGAAACTGTTTTCAGCACCGGCTTCGACCAGCGCTTTCAACTTCTGACTCGCATGAAACGTGACAACACGACGCGCCGCGATGGGAATGGCTTCCCCCGTTTTTGGATTACGTCCGGGACGCTGCGGCTTGTCGCGCAGTTGAAAGTTGCCAAAGCCGGATAGCTTGACACTGTCGCCGCTTTCAAGCGCGTCGCGAATGACCTCGAAAAATGCTTCCACCATGTCTTTGGCTTCGCGCTTATTCAACCCGACATGGTCAAATAGCATTTCGGCCAATTCGGCTTTTGTCAGCGTAGGCGTTTCTGCCGTTGCCGCACCGTTCGAAGTGGGAACATCTCGGATCATGGCGCTGCGTTGCGCCGAAAGAAGGGCTTCGAAATCACTCGAGTTCATTTGGTTCATATCGAAAAAATGGCGTGACGATGAAGACGGAGGGGGCCAACTGCAGGCTATCCGCGCAATCGCGCGCCATGTACTCGAGCCAAGCGTTCCACCAATGTGTTGATGGCCGTTTCGACCGTTTCGTCCTGAAGCGTCCCGCCAGTATCTTGCAACGTTACACGGAAGGCAAGGCTTTTCTCATGTGTGTCCAACCCACCGGAAGTGCTTGATTTTGGACGAAATTCGTCGAATAAAGCAACCCTGGTGACATGCTTGCAGGCGGGTTCGGAACGAGCACTTTCCAGCTCGTCGATGAGTGCCTGAACCTCCACTTTCTGGTCCACGACAATCGCAATATCGCGGCGAACCGGCGGGAATTTCGACACGTCGGACGGTATCGGCAATGCGCGTTGCATCAAAGCTTCCGCTTCGATTTCGAACAAAACCGGCGCGTGCGGCAAATCGTATTTCTGCATCCAGCGCGGGTGCAGGTCCCCGACCCAGCCCACTGCCCGGCCGTTGATCTCGATCCGCGCGCTGCGTCCCGGATGCAGCGCCGGATGTTCCGCTTTCACGAAACGCGGCACGACCGGCGCGAACAGCGCTTCCACGTCGCCCTTCACATCGAAGAAATCGACGCTGCGTGACGGTTTCACGCCCCACTGCTCGTCAAGCGCCGGACCGTAAGCCAGGCCGCCGATCATTTTCGGCTGGTCAAAACCCTCTATGGCCAGTTCGCCCGCCTTGATGGCCGGATCGTGCAGGAACACACGACCCGCTTCGAACACGCGAATCCGGTCCGCGCGCCGGTTCAGGTTGTAGCGCAGCACGCTGATCAGGCTGCCGAACAACGTGGTGCGCATGACCGAAAGCTGGCTGGCGATAGGATTGAGCAACTTCACGGGATTCGTGTTGCCGGCGAAATCCGCTTCCCATTCAGCGTCGACGAAACTGAAATTCACCGTCTCGGCGTAGTCCCGTGCGGCCACGGCATGGCGCAGCACATGAATAGAACGCTTCGTTTCGTTGGTCGGACGCATTTCGCTGGTCGCAACCGGCGGACGCGCCGGAATCTTCTCGAAGCCGTAAATGCGCGCGACTTCCTCGATCAGATCCTCTTCAATCTCGATATCGAACCGGTACGGCGGCGGCGTGACGGCAAACGTGTCGCCGTCGTGCGTGAACGTCAGGCCGAGCCGCGTGAAGATCTGCGCGATTTCCTCTGCGCCAATCGCCACGCCAATGATCCGGTTCGCCCGCGATACGCGCATGCTTACCGGCTCGCGTGTCGGCACATTGAGCGTCTGGTCGTCTACAGGACCGGCGTTACCGCCGCAAATATCGAGGATCAGTCTGGAAATACGCTCGATATGCTCGACGGTTGTCGAATAGTCGACACCCCGCTCGAACCGATGCGCGGCGTCGGTGGAAAAATTGTACTTGCGCGCGCGGCCACGAATGCTGTCCGGCCACCAGAACGCGGCTTCCAGGTAAATGTTGGTCGTGTCGAGCGACACGGCGGTGCTGTCACCGCCCATGATCCCGGCAAGGCTTTCGACGTGGCGGTCATCGGCGATCACGCCAACGGTTTCATCGAGTTCAACCGTGTTGCCGTTCAACAGCTTGAGCGTCTCGCCCTTCTTTCCCCAGCGCACTTCAATACCGCCGTGGATCTTGTCGAGATCGAACACGTGCGTCGGGCGGCCGAGTTCGAGCATCACGTAATTCGAGATATCGACGAGGGCGGAAATGCTGCGCTGTCCCGAGCGTTCGAGGCGCTCGACCATCCAGTGCGGCGTTTTTGCGTGCGCGTTCACGCCGCGAATCACGCGGCCCGAAAAGCGTCCGCACAGGTCCGGCGCCAACACTTTGACCGGCAGGATTTCATCGATTGAAACGGCGACCGGAGGCATATCGAGCGCATGCAACGGCGCGCCCGTGATGGCGGCGGTTTCCCGCGCCACGCCGAATACCGACAAACAATCGGCCTTGTTCGGCGTGAGCTTGATCTCGAAAACGGTGTCGTCAAGATTGAGCGTCTGGCGAATGTCCTGACCAATCGGGGTATCGGCGGGAAGGATCATCAAACCGCTGTGATCTTCCGACAGCTTCAGTTCGCGCGCCGAGCACAACATGCCCTGACTTTCCACGCCGCGCAGCTTGGACAGCTTGATCGCAAACGGCGCACCGCCCGCTTCGGCCGGCGGCAATTCGGCACCGACCAGCGCGACCGGCACCTTGATCCCCGGCGCCACGTTCGGCGCACCGCACACGATGTTCAGCGTCTCGCCGGTACCGGCGTCGACCTGGCACACGTTGAGCTTGTCGGCGTTCGGATGCTTCGCCACTTCCAGCACCTGCCCGACGACGATCTTCGTGGTCGGCGGCGCGACGGGCGCGAGGCCTTCCACCTCGAGACCCGCCATGGTCAGCGCGTGCGAGAGTTCATCGGTCGAGAGCTTGGGATCGACGAAAGTTCTAAGCCAGGATTCCGGGAATTGCATGTGTGTCTAGGTTCGAAATGAGGTTCGACATAAGTGGTGTCTGCGTCTGGACTTCTACGTTTCTAGGTCCAGACAACGGCCCGCAGCAACATGCGTTCAGGCAAATTGCTCGAGGAAACGCAGATCGTTTTCGAAGAACAGGCGCAGATCCTGCACGCCGTAGCGCAGCATCGTCAGGCGTTCAAGGCCGCTGCCGAATGCAAAACCGATATACCGTTCCGGGTCGAGTCCCATGTTGCGGATCACGTTCGGATGAACTTGTCCCGAACCGGAGATTTCCAGCCATTTACCGGCGTTCTTGCCGTGCTCGAACATCATGTCGATCTCGGCGGACGGCTCGGTGAACGGGAAATACGAGGGCCGGAAGCGCACGAGAATGTCATCGCGCTCGAAGAATTTCTTCAGGAAGTCGGAGTACACGCCCTTCAGGTCGGCGAAGCTGATGTTCTCGTCGATCCACAACCCTTCGACCTGATTGAACATGGGGGAATGCGTGGCGTCGCTATCCACCCGATACGTTCGGCCCGGCACGATCACCTTGATCGGCGGTTTATTCATGCGCGCGTAGCGCACCTGCATCGGGCTGGTATGCGTGCGCAGCAGCAGTTGCCGGCCATCCGCATCCTTGCCATCGATATAAAACGTGTCCTGCATCGAGCGCGCCGGATGATTTTCCGGGCTGTTCAGCGAGGTAAAGTTGTACCAGTCCGTTTCGATCTCGGGGCCGTCGGCCACATCGAAACCAATCGTACTGAAAATCTGTTCCACGCGCTCCCACGTGCGCATGACCGGATGCAGGCTGCCGGCGCCAGGACCGCGGCCAGGCAACGTGACATCGATCGATTCCGACGCAAGCCGCTGGTTTAGCAACACGTCCGCCAGCGCCTGACGGCGCGCGTTCAGCGCTGCTTCCACCTGCTGCTTGACCGCATTGATGCGTGCGCCTTCGGTCTTGCGGGCTTCCGGGTCGAGTTTGCCCAAGCCTTTCAGCAAATCCGTGAGCACCCCGGACTTACCAAGAAAGCGGGCCTTTTCGTTTTCGAGCGTGGCCGCGTCGGCGGCGTTTTCGAAGGCATTTCGCGCGTCGGCGACAATCTGGTCCAGATCCATTGATCCCATCATTTCAGCGTCAAAGTTCTTCTGATCGTTTCCGGGCTCCGGGCCGATATTTGCGCAACCGGTGCATCGTTGCATCGTCGCACCTCAGCCCGGCTTCACCGGCTTCACCAACAAAAACGGGGCTCGACAAGAGCCCCGTTTTCTGTCGTTGCACTGTCCGGTCAGGGACAACGCTACAACGAACCACGCAGTGCCAATCTTGCTAACAAGCTCGATCAGGCTGCAACGGCGGCTTTTACCTGCTTGACGATCGCAGCAAAAGCAGCCTTGTCGAACACAGCCATGTCGGCCAGCACCTTGCGGTCGAGTTCGATCGAAGCCTTCTTCAGGCCGTTGATGAACACGCTGTACGTCATGTCGTGCTGACGCACCGCCGCGTTGATACGCGTGATCCACAAAGCACGGAACACACGCTTCTTGTTGCGGCGATCGCGATAGGCGTATTGCCCGGCGCGCATGACCGCTTGCTTGGCGATACGATAGACGTTATTGCGACGGCCGCGGTAACCCTTGGCCAGCTTGATGATCTTCTTGTGACGGGCCCGTGCGGTAACCCCACGTTTGACTCTAGGCATAGTGCGCTCCTGTGAGTGTCAGTTAAGGGTTAAGCGAACGGCAACATTGCGCGCACAGAATTCATGTCAGATGCATGAACTTCCGTGGAACCGCGCAGATGGCGTTTTACCTTGGTGGTCTTCTTGGTAAGAATGTGACGCTTGAAGGCTTGACCACGCTTGATGGTACCGCCCGGACGCACCACGAAGCGCTTTGCAGCACTCTTCTTGGTCTTCATCTTCGGCATGAAACTACTCCAGTTTATTTGATGGATATGGGTGTGCGGTCGATCCATTCGATCCTGACCCGCCCTTCGAAACCCACATGCCACTTATGAGCGGCAGACTTTTTACAGCCACCACTTTTTCATGAGCGCCGCCATTATCCGGCGCCGCGCTGAAACCTGCTCAAACGATGCCGCGCAGACCTTTGAACACTTTCCCGGCCGCGCGATCCATCGATCGATTCTTTCGATTACTTCTTTTTCTTCGGCGCCATGACCATGATCATCTGGCGCCCTTCCATCTTCGGCATTTGCTCGACCTGACCGTGCTCTTCGAGATCGGTCTTCAACCGCTCGAGCACGCGCATGCCGATTTCCTGGTGAGCCATTTCCCGACCGCGAAAACGCAACGTGATTTTCGTCTTGTCGCCATCTTCGAGGAAGCGCGTGAGGTTGCGCAGTTTCACGTTGTAGTCACCGTCGTCGGTGCCCGGCCGGAACTTGACTTCCTTGACCTGAACGATCTTCTGCTTGAGCTTGGCCTCGTGCTGCTTCTTCGCTTCCGAGTACTTGAACTTACCGTAATCCATCAATCGGCAAACAGGCGGAACAGCCTGCGGCGCAATTTCGACAAGATCCACGTCCTGCTGTTCCGACATGCGGAAAGCATCGGCCAGTTTCACGATTCCGAGCGGTTCGTTGTCCACTCCGACCAAGCGCACTTCCGGTGCAGTGATTTCCCCGTTGATGCGATGTGCAGACTTATCAGTAGCGATGTTACGTTTCCTCTAAAAATCTAAAAAAACTAGCCGCGCTGGGCTTGGGCTTACTTGTACGCCTGCACGTCCTGCTGCAGACGCTCAAGGAATGCGTCGACCGGCATCACGCCAGCATCGACACCGCCACGAGCACGCACGGCTACGGTTTGTGCCTCACGCTCCTTGTCACCGACGACCAGCAAATACGGGACCTTCTGCAGCGTGTGCTCTCGTATTTTATAGCTAATCTTCTCGTTGCGCAAATCGCTCTCAACTCTAAGCCCTTGTTTTTGCAACGATTGGGTCAGTTTCAGTGCATATTCAGCCTGACTTTCAGCGATATTCAGGACCACAGCCTGCACCGGCGCGAGCCACGACGGCATTGCACCAGCATGGTGCTCGATCAGAATACCGAGGAAACGCTCCATGGATCCGACGATCGCACGGTGCAGCATCACCGGGCGTTTGCGGCTGTTGTCTTCTGACACGTACTCCGCGCCGAGGCGCTCCGGCAGGACCATGTCGAGCTGCAGCGTACCGCATTGCCACGACCGGCCGAGCGCGTCCTTGATATGGTACTCGACCTTCGGACCGTAGAACGCACCCTCGCCCGGCAGCTCTTCCCACGTGAGACCGCACGCCGTCAGCGCCTCGCGGAGACCCTGTTCCGAGCGATCCCAGGTTTCGTCGGTACCGGCACGGGCGTCCGGACGCAGCGACAGCTTGATGTCGATGTGATCGAAGCCGAAATCCTTGTAGATGCTCATCGCGAGCGTGTTGAACGCAATCGACTCTTCGATGAATTGGTCTTCCGTGCAGAAAATGTGGGCGTCGTCCTGGACGAAACCGCGCACGCGCATCAGGCCATGCAGCGCGCCCGACGCTTCATTCCGGTGGCACGAGCCAAATTCCGCGTAACGCAACGGCAGGTCGCGATACGAACGCAAGCCATGATTGAACACTTGCACGTGGCCAGGACAGTTCATCGGCTTGATCGCGTAGTCGCGCTTTTCCGACTCCGTCGTGAACATGTTTTCACGATAGTTCTGCCAGTGACCCGACGCTTCCCACAGCGAGCGGTCCATGATCATCGGCGTCTTGATTTCCAGATAACCGACTTCGCTCAGGCGGCGGCGGATGTATTGCTCGACTTGTTGCCAGATCGCCCAGCCCTTCGGGTGCCAGAACACCATGCCCGGCGCCTCTTCCTGCAGATGGAACAGGTCGAGCTGCTTCGCGAGCTTGCGGTGATCCCGCTTCTCGGCTTCCTCGAGCATGTGCAGGTAGGCTTCCTGGTCTTCCTTCTTCGTCCAGGCCGTGCCGTAGATCCGCTGCAACTGTTCGTTCTTCGAGTCGCCGCGCCAGTACGCGCCTGCGACCTTCATCAGCTTGAAGACCTTCAGCTTGCCGGTGGACGGCACGTGCGGGCCGCGGCAAAGATCAGTGAAACTGCCGTGTGAGTAGAGCTTGATATCGTCGGTGGACGGGATCGATTCAATAATCTCGGCCTTGTACTTTTCCCCGATACTCTTGAAGTAGTCGATGGCTTCGCCGCGCGTCACCACGCGGCGCGACACGGGCTCGTCCTTCTTCGCGATTTCGGCCATGCGCTTTTCGATCTTCTCGAGATCTTCCGGCGTAAACGGGCGGCTGTACGCGAAGTCATAGTAGAAGCCGTTCTCGATCACCGGGCCAATGGTCACTTGCGCTTCCGGATACAGATCCTTGACCGCGTAGGCGAGCAAATGCGCCGTGGAGTGGCGAATGATGTCGAGACCGTCAGCGTCCTTTTCAGTGACGATGGCGAGCGACGCGTCGTGATCGATCAGCGTGGACGTATCGACGAGTTCACCGTCGAGCTTGCCGCCGAGCGCAGCCTTCGCGAGTCCCGCGCCAATCGACGCGGCGACTTCCGCAACCGTCACAGGGTGGTCGTACTGTCGAACTGATCCGTCGGGCAAACGTATCGAAACCATTTCGTTCTCCAAGACGCCGGCAGCCGACGCCCAAGTTCATTGAACAATGCCTTGCAAGCGCCAAGGCGAACGCGCGAAGGCAAAAAAAATGCGGCCCCACATTTTGAGGGGCCGCATTCACTTTTCCTACAACTGCAAAGGCGAAAGTGGTCCTCGACTAGCGTCGTTCCGAAGTTGTTTCGGTCAACGTTCGCGGTGCCATCTTGTTCATTTGCCTTTCGCGCCAAGACGCTTGCTGCAGTTTTGAAAATCCGGCGGCGAACCGGATTTCCACTTTCGTTGGTAGGCTCGATTGGACTCGAACCAACGACCCCCACCATGTCAAGGTGGTGCTCTAACCAGCTGAGCTACGAGCCTGAAGAAGCGAAATTATATGGAGCGTTTTGAATCCTGGCAAGCACTTTCATGCGATGACACTGGAGAAGTTCGTCGATACGTTTAATAAGCATCAACAATGCGCTTCAAATTCAACGCGTTATCAACGGCTTGCCACCCCTTTGAGCGCGCGGGCCGGCACGCATTTTTCCTGGGCGGCGCGCAGCTCAGGCCCGTCTCGACGCACGCACCACGCCCTGCACCTCGCTCAGTAGCGAGCACGCACGCTGAATTTGCGCGGCGCTCGATACCTCGACCGTAAATTGCATGTACGCGACATTGCGCCGGCTCTGCGTCTTCACGCCGGTCACGTTCATTTTCTCGCGCGCAAAGACTTCGGAGATGTCGCGCAGCAAGCCCTGCCGATCGTTCGATTCCACGGCAAGATCGACCGGGTACACCGACGATCCGCGTCCACTCATTACGTCGGCGGACCACGCTGTCTCAAGCACACGTTCGGGTGAACGTTCAGCCATCCGCTGGAAGGTCGCGCAGTCGCTGCGGTGAATCGACATGCCCTTGCCGCGCGTTACGAAGCCCGAGATGCGGTCGGGCGGAGCCGGACGGCAACACCGTGCCAGTTGCGTCAGCAACGCGTCCACACCGACAACCAGCACGCCGGTAGACGCGCCTTGCGCCACGCTTTGCCCGCTGCTGCGTTTCTCGAACTGCGCCGGCGCTTCGGGCTCCGGTTCCGGCGGCGGTGTGTCGTGCAGCGCCTGCTCGATGTTACGCAGGCTGAACTCTTCCTTGGCGACAACCGCGTACAGATCTTCAGGCGTCTTGAAGCCCAGCTTCGACGCCAGCTGATCAAGATTGACGGACGTCTTGCCTTCACGCTGCAGCGTCTTTTCAACCAGCGCGCGCCCGTTCGCGATGTTTTCTTCGGAGTCGACCGCGTTGAACCACGCACGCACCTTCTGCCGGGCTCGCGGGCTGTGCAAATAGCCGAGCAACGGATTGAGCCAATCGCGCGACGGACCGCCCTCCTTCACCGCGACGATCTCGACCGTCTGCCCGTTCTGCAGCGGCGTGTTGAGCGGCACCATGGCCCCGTCGACGCGAGCGCCACGGCAGCGATGCCCAAGCTCGCTGTGCAGGTGATAAGCGAAGTCAACCGCGGTTGAGCCTTGCGGCATCGCGATCACACGTGCCTGCGGCGTGAGCACGTAGATATGGTCGTCGTCGAGCGTAGCCTCGCGCAAATGCTGCCAGGGTTGCGTACCCGGCTGGTCGCCCTCGGAAACGTCCTCTTTCCACGCCAGCAACTGACGCAACCACGCAATTTTCTCGTCGTACTTGTCAGCGGCCGTGACCTGCCCGGCGTATGCGCGCGTACCGGCTTCCTTGTAGCGCCAGTGGGCGGCTACACCGTATTCGGCGAATCCGTGCATTTCCTGCGTGCGGATCTGGACTTCGAACGCTCGGCCGTCATCACCGACCACCACGGTATGCAATGACCTGTACCCGTTCGGTTTAGGCCGTGAAATGTAGTCGTCGAACTCTCGCGGCACCGGCTGCCACAAGTTATGGACGATACCCAGCACGGTGTAGCAGTCCTTGATGTCGTCGACAATCACACGAAACGCACGCACGTCGTTCAGCTCGGAAAAATCCAGCTCCTTGCCGCGCATCTTTTTCCAGATGCTGTAGATGTGCTTTGGCCGGCCACTCACTTCCGCCCGGATATTCGCGGTGGCCAGTTCCGTCTGTAAACGCGCGATAGCCTGGGTGACATACGCTTCCCGCTCGACGCGTTTTTCGTCGAGCAACTTTGCGATGCGCTTGTAGGTGGGTGGTTCCTCGAAGCGAAACGCGAGGTCTTCCAGCTCCCACTTCAATTGCCAGATGCCTAACCGGTTCGCGAGCGGCGCATAGATCTCGAGTGTTTCGCGCGGGACGTCTGGCGACGGGTCGAGCTTGTTCGCCGCGTAGTAGCGCAGTGACTGCAGCCGCGAAGCGAGCCGGATCAGCACCACCCGGATATCCTGCGCGAACGCGAGCAGCATCTTGCGCAGCGCTTCGACCTGGGCACGGCGCGCCGCCTGGGCGTCGCGGCCCGTTTCCGGCAACGTTGCCTGCGCGGCCCGCGAGCTGACCGAACCGAGCCGCCACAGCTTGCGGACATCGGCGACGAGGCTCTGCACTTCCGCGCCGAAACGCTCGCTGATCACACGCTCGGGATCGTCGATATGCGGCGCGATCGCAAACAGCGCCGCCGCCGCGATAGCCGCCGGATCGACGTTCAAGGTTTGCATGATCCGCGCCGTGCCGGCCGCGTGCTCAACCAGCAATTCGCCACTGGTCAACCGTGCGTCCCCCGCATGTTCACGCACGAACGCGAGCGCGTCTTCGAAGGACGGCTCGGGTATCAGTGCGGGGGAGACGGCGGTATCAGGCATGCGGATCAATCAGGCGCGTAAATGTCCCGGGTTTAGCTACGCACGGCAGCCACGACGACCACTTCCACGAGGCATGCCGGATTGGCAAGCTTCGATTCAACGGTAGCGCGCGGGGGCGCATTGCCTTCCGGCACCCACATGTCCCACGCCGCGTTCATGGCGGCGAAATGGGCCAGGTCGGAGAGATAGATCTGCACCGACAAAAGCTGTGTCTTGTCGCTGCCGGCTTCCGCCAGCAAACGGTCGATATGGCCGAGCACTTCGCGGGTCTGGCCCGTGATGTCCTGGTCAGTGTCTTCGGCAATCTGCCCGGCAAGATAAATGGTGCCGTTGTGGATCGCGATTTCGGAAAGACGCGCGCCGACATGGTGACGAATGACTGCCATGAATGTTCCTGAGTGTGAGTTGTCAAAAAAAAACGCAAGAAGCCCGATATTATGCCTCGGCCGTTTCAGTGCTGAGGAAGAACCGGTACGCGATCTCGATCTGATCGGGTGCCAGGAACGCGGGCGCGTGACCCACGCCCGCGACCTCCTTGCTCGTCACGGCCTGCCCGCTCGCGACCATTTTTTCGACTGTCTCGCGAGAGAGCAAATCCGAATGTTCACCTCGAACGACCAGCACCGGATGCTGGATCGACGCCAGCGAATGCCACAGGACCGCCTCACCGAGCGAGACCGCATCCGCGTCCGCCGCGACGAACGGGACCGCGATCTTCGGATCGTACCGATACCCCCAGCGGCCTTCGCGCTCCTGCATCAGCGGCGTGTTGATCGCACGCCATTCCTCGGCGGTCAACGGCCCGAACGACGCGGCGAGCTGCGCCGCGTTGTCTATGCCTTCCTGCAGCGTGGCGAAAGTCTCACCACAGCCAAGATAGGCGCCAATGCGCTCGAGCGCCACCGGTTCAATGTGCGGTCCAACGTCGTTGAGCAGCATTTTCCGGATGGGCGCATTCGGCATTCCGGCCAGGCCGAGGCCAATCAGCCCGCCCATGGACGTGCCGAACCAATCCACCGTTTCCACGTTCAGCCGTGCAATGAGCGCGACCATGTCCGATACATACTGCGGCACCCCGTAATACTTCGGATCGGCCAGCCAGTCCGATAGACCTCGCCCGACCACGTCCGGACACACCACGCGATACTCGCGAGCAAACGCCTTCGCGACCTCGTCGAAATCCCGGCCCGAGCGTGTCAGCCCGTGCACGCACACAAGCACACGCGGGTTCGCCGGATCGCCCCATTCGGTATAAGCCATGCGATGCAGGCCCGACGGGCTGACGCACTGCACATGACGTTGCCGGGGGGTGGGAACAAACGAAGACGCAGCTTCGACGACAGACGCGGACATAAGATTTCCTCGGTTCGATGGCGCTGCGGCATACAAGCAACTCAACTGAAATTGATTGTAAACGCTTTGCCAGCTGCGCTTCGGCGTGACGCCGCAGCGTTAGCCAAACGGCCTGGACAAATCGATGATATGCCGTTCCCGAACACGAAACACAAGACCCGTCACCATCCGTCAGGGCTCTCGCAAACGCCCCCATTCAAAATAAAAAAACCGTTCCGACTTACATCGGAACGGTCCATTTCGGCCGGAAAAACAACCCCTGCGGAAAAACCTTACTTGACGCTGCTTACGTCCAGCGGCGCGCCGGTTTTCTGCTGGATCTCTTCCACGCTGACGCCCGGCGCCAGTTCGACGAGTTTCAGTCCGGCATCAGTGACATCGATCACGCCAAGATCCGTAATGATCCGGTCGACCACGCCCACGCCCGTCAGCGGCAACGTGCACGCTTCGAGAATCTTGTGCTGGTCGCCCTTCGCAACGTGCTCCATCAACACGATCACGCGCTTCACGCCCGCGACCAGGTCCATCGCGCCGCCCATGCCCTTGATCATCTTGCCGGGGATCATCCAGTTGGCCAGGTCACCCGTCTTGCTGATCTGCATGGCGCCGAGGATGGCCAGGTTCACGTGACCACCGCGAATCATCGCAAACGAATCCGCCGATGAAAAAATAGAAGATCCCGGCAGCGTGGTCACCGTCTGCTTGCCGGCGTTGATCAGGTCGGCATCGACTTCTTCTTCCGTCGGCGAGGGCCCGATGCCGAGCAAGCCATTCTCCGATTGCAGCCACACTTCCATGCCTTCCGGCACGAAGTTCGCCACCAGCGTGGGCAAGCCAATGCCCAAATTCACGTAAAAACCGTCCTGCAATTCCTTGCCCGCCCGTGCGGCCATCTGGTTCCGGTCCCATGCCATGATCAGTCTCCTTTCGCGCGCACGACGCGTTGTTCAATGCGTTTTTCCGGATGTGCGTTCAGCACGATGCGCTGCACGAAGATGCCCGGCGTGTGGATGGCGTCCGGATCGAGTGCGCCCGTTTCCACGATTTCCTCCACCTCGACCACCGTGATCTTGCCGGCCATTGCGCACATCGGGTTGAAGTTGCGGGCCGTGCGGCGATAAATCAGATTGCCCGATTTATCGGCTTTCCACGCTTTCACGAGCGCGACATCAGCGGTCAGCGAATGTTCGAGAACGTAGTGGTTGTCGCCGAATTGACGCGTTTCCTTGCCGTCCGCGATCGCCGTGCCGTAACCCGTGTTGGTGAAGAACGCCGGAATGCCCGAGCCGCCCGCACGCAGCTTTTCGGCCAGCGTGCCTTGCGGCGTGAATTCGAGCTCGAGTTCGCCGGCCAGATACTGGCGCTCGAACTCCTTGTTCTCGCCGACATACGACGAGATCATTTTCTTGACCTGACGGGTTTCGAGCAGCAGCCCGAGGCCGAAACCGTCGACACCCGCGTTGTTGCTGATACACGTGATGCCCTGCACGCCCGTGTCGCGCAACGCCGCGATCAGCGCCTCGGGAATGCCGCACAGACCGAAACCGCCGACGGCAAACGTCTGGCCGTCCTTCACGATGCCATCGAGCGCCTCTTTCGCGCTGGGATAGACCTTGTTCATCTGTTTGTCCCTTCCTGATCTGGATGAAATCCGTTTATTTGAGCCGTCCACGCGGTCGGTTGCATGGCGCGAGACGACTTTCCGACGTGGCAAAAGAGTACGACGCCGGATCGATCCGGCACAATACGCAAAAATACATAAGTAATTGCCGTACTGCACGGCAATGACATAGTTAAACGCGGGTTAAACCCGACACGTGCGAGCCAAATGCGTCAACTGGATTACCAAACAGCGTTTCATCTTGCGCCAGTCGGGCTGGTGTTGTCACGGGATCGGATCATCGAAGACTGCAACGCGCAGCTCTGCGCGATTTTCGGCGTCGCGCCGGAGGCCTTGCTGGGCCAGTCGTTCCAGGTGCTGTATCCGTCGCCGGTGGAGTTCGAGCGGATCGGCGCGCGCATCGCCGCGCTGATGCAGCGCCAGGGCAGCTACGCCGACGACCGCATCATGAAACGTGCCAACGGGGAATTGTTCTGGTGCCATGTGACCGGCCGCTCGCTCGACCTGAGCGCGCCGCACGCCGCCGGTGTTTGGACCTTCGAGGACTTGAGCGCGACGCGGCGGGTTGCCATCGAACTGACGCCGCGCGAACGGGAAATTGCCGCGCAGCTCGTCACGGGCAAGACCAGCAAGCAGATTGGCCGCGCGCTGGATATCAGCCCGCGGACCGTGGATATCTACCGTTCAAAACTCATGCGCAAATACGACACGGGCAACGCGACCGAGTTGTTGCAGCGGCTGCTGGGCGACTAGCCGGGCGTTTTGGTCCCCACTCCCGCTGTTTCGATGGCATGGCGCAACAGGTCAGGAATCTGCACCGATTTCGCCGCCCCATAGTCGATCCACACGCATTTCGCCGTGCCCCTGGCGTAGAGCGTAGCGGGATCGTCGGCACGGAACAGCTCGAAGCGCGTGTCGAAACTGCTGCGGCCCGGCGGCCCCACGAACATGCTGCCGATTACATCGCCGGGATAATGGAGCTGCCTCAGGAATTCCATCGACGCGTTCACGATCACCGGTCCCTGCCCTTCAACGTTGGCGCCGGCAATGGCCAGTTGCCGGAACCACGAGATCCGCACTTCCTCCATGAAACGGAAGTAGACCGTGTTGTTCACGTGGCCAAATGCGTCCATGTCGCCCCACCGCAGCGGCATGGATAGATCAATTACGCGATGAAAACCGCCCGGCGCCGGCGCTGTCAGGCTCGCCTGGTCGAGAACCTGGCTCATAGGCCAAACCCGTCGTCGGCGGCGATCACCGAGCCGTTGATGAACTGCGATTCATCGGCGGCAAGCAGCAACAACAGGCCATCCAGGTCTTCAGGCGTGCCCACCCGTCGACGCGGCAGCATGGCGAGCAGTTTCTGGCCAGCCTCGCTCTTCCAGTGATGGTGATTGAGTTCGGTGTCGATATAACCCGGGCAGATCGCGTTGACGTTGATGCCGTGACGGCCCCATTCCTGCGCCATTGCCTTCGTCATATGAATGACGGCGGCCTTGCTCATGGAATAAATACCGATCTGCGGCAAGGTCTTGAGCCCCGCCATGGACGCGATATTGATGATCCGGTAGCCCGGTTTGACCGTGCCGTTGCCGCGCATGATCATCCGTTTGGCGACTTCCTGGGCGACAAAAAACGCGCCGCGCGTGTTGGTATCGAAAACAAAGTCGAAGTCCGACGGCGTCACGTCCGTGAGCTTTTGCTGGGTCGACACGCCCGAATTGTTCACAAGAATGTCGATCGTCCCGGCCTCCGTCTCCGCGTGCGCGACGGCCGACTTGATGCTTTGGTAATCAGTAACGTCAAGCGACACGACGTGCGCCGCGCCGCCGGACGCCTCGATTTCGGCGCGCAGTTCCTTCAGGCGCTCGGTGCGCCGGCTTGCCAGCACGACCCGCGCGCCCGCCTGCGACAGCACTTGCGCAAAGCGCTTGCCAAGTCCGCTGGAGGCGCCGGTGATCAGCGCACATTTGCCTTCCAGGTTGATCGAACGGCCCATTGTTTTTCCTTGGTTGAAAGCGATTGGGGTGTCCGGGTCGAACCGTCTTGATCCCGTTCGCCCCAAATCAGCATCGAATCGACACAGCCGATATGCTATCCTGAAATAATACGGTCGTGCTAATTTCGGGAACGTCGGTTGCACCCTGAGAAAGGTTCCCTGACAATACGCGATCCCCAAAAAAAGCATTCTAACGTTAGACAGGAGCATTGGATGACCCCGGAGAGTCTCATCGAGCAGTACGGTCCCCGTGAATCCATGGAGTACGACGTCGTGATCGTGGGCGGCGGTCCTGCGGGGTTATC
>NZ_FCOK02000046.1 GCF_001544555.2 Caballeronia udeis
GCCTCGATGATCAGTCGCATAGCAACTCCGATCGGTTGGCAACGTCGCCAGCGTAGCTGATATAGCGAGGGTGCCGGCGGGCTCGCCGGGCTTTTTTTGTTAGAACCCTCGCAGATTCCAAGCGCCGTATCCCGTCGGGTAAGGCGTCGTCTCGTCGTCTATGACGGCGGTCAAGTCGACGGAAATAGCCTCCCACGGTTTGGTTCACTCTCGAATCGGTGACAACTTCATTGTGGTCTACGAGAGTCCCACTCGATACCGCGTACGCAAATATTCGCCAGGCCACTAGTGCGAACCATAGGTCGACTCTAACCGCTTTGGATCGGTTGACAACTAATTTTTAGCTGTCTATTATTTCATTCCGCAAATGTCACTTTCACTGAATGAAAGGAGTATTAAAAATGGTTGCTTCAAACAGCGCGCTCAAGAAAGAAGAAATACGGGGCATCATTCCACCTCTTGTCTCAACCTTCACTCTTGGCGGAGACTTGGCCCTGGATCTATTCATCAATGAGCTCAAGTTCATGAGCAGCGTCGGTATCTCGCTCGCAGTGGTCGGAGGCAGCACGGGCTCTGGTGATGAGCTCTCGCCCGACGAATTGGCAACGCTCATTGGCGTGGCGACATCGCAAAGCAGCCTTCGCATAATTGCGGGCGTAATTACCACCACAACGCGCGATGCAATCCGTCGTGGCCTGCTGGCGAAAGAGGCTGGCGCGTGTGCACTGATGCTCGGACCTCCGATCTATACGACGCCGTCGGCCGAGGGCCTTGATAATTTCATTACGGATGTTGCGAGTGCAACCGGTCTGCCAATCATTTACTACAACCATTTTTTCAATCCGCCGTCAGTGATGAAGCGCATTGCAGACTTGCCAGGCGTCATTTGTCTTAAAGAGGTGGCGCTCGAGCCGGTCTCAGAGCTTGTTCAAACTGTCGGAGACAAGGTCGCTGTCGCTGCAGGGGCTGACTGCGTCAATATTGCGAGCTTTCTGTTTGGCGCTCATGCATCGATATCCGGTATCAATACCGTTATCCCGCACCAATACCGGGAAATCTTCGCGGCACATGAACGCCGTGACTACCTGCAGGGACGGATGTTGACGGAGAAGATCGCTCCGCTGGCTCGGGAAATGATCAAGCCAGACAACTTCCCGGCCCGCGTTAAATACGCAATTAACCTGCTCGGAAGAAGCGTAGGCGAGCCGCGCAAACCGAGCGGCAATCTTGCGCCCGACGATCGAAGAAACATTGAGGCGGCGATCAGGCACGCGGGACTTCTTAAGTAACACTAAATGGTGGGCCATTCGACGTCGAATACGGCGCAGGCGATACCTATCAAAAAGGACGAAAGTTATGGAACTGGATGTCAATGACGACACGGCTGGGTTGGCGCATTTGGGGCGTCGTGACTTTCTGAAGACGAGCGCGGCGCTTGGCTCGGGACTTCTGATCACAGCGGCAGGGATGGGGAGTGCCTTCGCCAGTGCACCCAAGCGGGGGGGCACGCTACATGTCGGGCTCGGAGCGGCGGGAGCCAAGTCGTCACTGAATCCGTTCATTTCGACCGGAGACATGGATTTCGCCGTAGCACAATCGATCTTTGACCGATTGACCGACTTCGACAAGAATGGAAAGCTATATAACAGCCTCGCCGAAGAATTCAGTTTCAATCAGAGCGGCGATGTCTGGAAAATCAAGCTGAAGACTGGGGTTGTCTGGCATGACGGGAGTCCGTTCACCGCGAAGGACGTCGTATATTCCATACAGTACATCCTTGATCCGAACAATAAAGCTGACGCCTACACCAATCTTGCGCCGCTCATGAATGCGAGCGGCGTGCGCAGCCTTGACGCGTCGACTATCGAAGTCGCCTTGAAGCGGCCCTATTCGCTGCTGCCGGATGTGCTTGGCAGTAAAGTCATGTTTCTGATCAAGGAGGGTACGAAGGACTTTACGAGCCCTGTTGGCACAGGTCCGTTCAAGTTTGTCCGGTGGACCCGCGGTGAACGTGTTTCGCTGGTGCGGAGCGACAACTATCGGAAGCCGGGGATGCCCTATCTCGACGGGGTTGAATTCATCGCGATCAATGATTCGACCGCTCGGCTGAATGCCATTGTCGCTGGACAGGTCGATGTTGTCGCCCAAATTGACGGAAGCCTGGCGCGGATTGTTCAAGCGAACCCCGCGCTTGCGCTCATCAGATCGAAAAGCGGGGCAACGACTGACCAGTTCATGATGGTGAACCTGAAGCCTTTCGCCGACGTGCGGGTCCGGCAGGCGTTTCGGCTGATGATCGATCGGAAGCAGCTCGTGGACAACGCTCTGGCGGGGTACGGGCAGATTGGTAACGATCTGCATTGCATCACTGATCCTGACTACGCGTCAGAGATACCTCAGCGGCCTTATGACCCGGATCAGGCACGGTCACTTCTTAAACAGGCCGGATTCGACAACAACCTTGTGGTCGAGCTTTACGCCTCGGATGCTGCCCCAGGCATGTTGGCTTCGGCGACACTGATCGCAAATCAGGCGAAAAAAGTCGGCGTAAATATCAAACTCGATGTGGTTCCCCCGGACAGCTACTACGCGGGACCAAAGTTCAAGAAGACGCCTGTCTGCTGCTCAGACTGGGGTCAGCATACGATCGAGTCCCAGTTCGGTCAGGCCTATGCTCGAGGTGCTTACTGGAACGAACCGGACTGGACGAACAACGATTTCGACAAATGGGTCGCCCAGGCAAGGACGACCTTTGATCCCACCAAGCGGAGAGAATATTTCGTCGAAGCACAAAAGATTCTCTGGAATCAGGGAAGTTACGTCGTCTGGGGTTTCCGGGATCTGCTGGATGCGAAGCACGCAAAGGTGAAGGGCATCGAACCTTCAAACCAGCGCAACCTCGGTTACTACCGCTTCGAAGGCACCTATTTTGAAAGCTGATGAATCGAGCGCCGTGGGGACAAGCCTCGTGGGGCGGCATTCGTTGTGAGGAGCATAAAGTGAATCCGCAGTTAGTTAGACTATTGATAGGGCGCGTTGGATTGTCACTAGTGACCTTGCTCGCTGTGTCTGCGGTCGTGTTTGCCGCAACCCTGTTTCTTCCGGGTGACCCCGCTCGAGCCGCATTGGGCCCGAGGGCCGACCCTACGGCGGTACAGTCGTTGCGCCGGGAATTCGGCCTTGATCGCCCGGCCGTCTCTCAATACGCGAGCTGGATTTCAGGAGTGGTCGTGGGCAATTTCGGGAAATCAATTCCCTCAGGACACCCTGTACTTGAGATGATCCGGTCCAAGGTAAAGAATACGGCCTTCCTGACCATTGCTTCGCTTGCTTTACTGATACCGCTCTCGTTTGTTTTAGGGATCGTGGCGGCGATCTACAAAGACAGGGCTCCCGATCTCCTCATCTCCGTCCCGACGATCGTCGCGGTCGCGCTCCCGGAATTTGTGATCGGTACAATTTTAATCATATTGTTCGCAGTATTAATTAATGCCTTACCACCGGTTTCGCTGCTGGATGGTGACGAAACTTTGTTCTCGCAAGCCAACCTGTTTGTCCTGCCAATACTGACGTTACTTGCGACCACGCTCGCGCAAGTGGTACGTATGGTTCGTGCGGTAACGATCGAAGTTCTGTCGGCCGAGTATATCTATATGGCTGAATTAAGAGGGTTGAGCCGAACGAGAATCATTCTCTTCCACGTGTTCCCAAATGTCGTGAGCCCGTCCATACAGACCGTTGCACTCAATGCGGCTTGGCTAGCCGGAGGTGTGGTGGTGACCGAAGCCGTGTTCCAGCTGCCTGGAATCGGTAGCGCGCTTGCGGGGGCGGTTACCAATCGGGACACGCCTACGGTGCTCGCAATCACAATGATCATTACGGCCACCTACGTCCTGATCAATCTGATATCTGAAACGCTAATCCTGCTCCTTAATCCGAAGCTGCGTGTGAAGAACGCATGACGCACTGACTCGTAGAGGTCTGAAGCATGTCCAATGTCATTCGCCTTACCTTGGCGACCTGGTCGGCAAGAATATCACTTCTGTTCGTGATAGCGATTATTGCGGTAGCGGCCGTGGGGCCGTACACTAGCCCTTACGCATACGACGAGATATCCGGCCTGCCATTCGGCCCGATCTCGGCTCAGCACTGGCTGGGAACCGACTATCTAGGCCGAGACGCATTCAGCCGGTTCCTCTGCGGTGGGCAGACGCTGCTTACAATCGCCATCGTCGCCACCAGTCTCGCATACTGCATTGGTGTACCCCTGGGAATTTTCTCGGGATTACGACGCGGACGGCTCGACGTCGTATTGATTGCCGCATCGGATATCGTCTATGCGCTACCCCCTGCGATCTTCCTGCTGGTTCTCCTTGCATCAACCGGACCGAGCCTGACTACCGTCATCCTCGGCATCGTATTCCTTCATGTGCCACGTATCTTCCGGATCGTTCGCTTGATTACCATCGACATTTCACAGAATGAATATGTTGAGGCGGCTTTTGTCCGAGGTGAAAGTTGGGCAGCGATCTGCTTTCGGGACATTCTCCCAAACATTCTGCCACCCGTATTCGCTGACTTTGGCGTTCGTTTGTGTGGTTCCATCATTCTCTATGCCTCGTTGAGCTATCTGGGGCTCGGTTTGCCGCCACCGGCTGCTGATTGGGGCATGATGATCAGTGAGAACCGGGTTGGCATTACGATTTCGCCATGGCTCGCCGCCGGACCAGCGTTGGCAATAGCCGTATTCTCCGTCGCAGTAAACGTTTTGGCTGACAACTTCGCACGATCAGTTGGCCGCTCGCAGAGGCATGCTCATGGCTAATTCCGCTCCGTTGGTGGTGCAATCGCTGGCAATGCACGATGTCAAAGGACGCGAAGTTGTTGGCGACGTTTCGATCGAGGTCAAAAGCGGCGAAGTGCTGGCCCTGATCGGAGAGTCAGGATCCGGGAAAACCTCAGTGGCACTCAGTATTCTTGGCTTTGCAAGGCCTGGTATGTATATTTCATCAGGCCGGATTTTGATAGATGGACAGGACATTTTGAAATTTTCAGCTCCGGAATTGCGCAACTACCGGGGGCGAGTTGTTTCTCTTGTACCGCAAAATCCCACTTCAAGCTTCAGTCCTCGCATGAGGATTGGCAAGCAGATGGCTGAGTTGCTTGTCGCACACGGTTACGGAGCAGATGAGATCCAAGCGCTTGTGAAGGACGCGCTTCGCCGGGTAGATCTTCCGTCGGATGAAAGCTTTCTCCGGAAATACCCGTTCGAGCTGAGCGGCGGGCAGCTTCAGCGCGTCGCGATCGGTATGGCGTTCATCAGTAATCCAAAGGTTATAGTGATGGATGAGCCGACAACCGGCTTGGACGTGTCGACCCAACAGACCATCCTTAGCCTGATCTCCCGGCTCGTTCTTAACAGCAAGTCGAGCTTCGTTTATGTTACTCACGATCTCGCTGTCGTGAACGTCGTAGCACACCGGGTCGCGGTAATGCACGCTGGCAGGATCGTAGAATTGGGTGAACGAAAACAGGTTTTCACAGCGCCACGACACGAATACACGCGCATGCTGCTCGCGTCCATGCCTATGCTGCCACCAATGGACGAACCGCTCATCGAGCGCCCGGAGAGCTTTGTAGCTGAAGGAAGCAAACGGTCCGTCTCCGAAGCGCCGGTACTCGACGTACAGGATCTGAAAATATTTCACGGGCGGTTCGAGGCCGTCCATGGGATTTCCTTCTCGATCGCCAAGGGTGAATGCGTGGCATTGGTCGGCGGTAGCGGTAGCGGCAAGACCACTACCGGGCGCTGTATTGCGGGGCTAAACAGTTCGGCAAGCGGACGGATGACCTTCGAAGGGCGAGAGTTGGCGTTTGGCATCGAGCGGCGTTCACGTAAAGATTTGGCTGCACTCCAGACCGTTTTTCAGAACCCTGATCGCTCGCTCAATCCAAGGGAGTCAGTTGCACAGGCAATCGGTCGTGTTCTCCGCTTATCAGGGGCGACCTCAACCGACCAGATCTCTGCGGAAACGTGCCGGTTGCTCGACAAGGTCCGGCTTCCTAGACGTGCACTTAAGCTTTACCCATCGGATCTTTCAGGAGGCGAGCGTCAACGGGTTGCGATCGCTCGAGCGCTAGCGATGAAGCCGCGGTTGTTGGTTTGCGATGAAATTACCTCGGCGCTGGATGTCTCAGTTCAGTCCGCGATTGTCGACCTCTTGCGCAAACTCAAAGAGGAAGGGCTTGCGATGCTCTTCATTACACACAATCTGCCATTGGTGTCCGAAATAGCTCAGACGGTGTTGATCATGAAGGATGGAAACATCGTTGAATCCGGTAACACTCATCGTGTTCTGTGCGCTCCGCAAGACGCGTATTCGAGCATGCTGCTGGCGGCCGCGCCGAGAATGGATAGAATGGAGCCGTGTTCAAAAGACATGCCTGCCATGATTGCCGGCGACACATATCGGGACTAAGGACATTCAAGCAGAAATGAAAGAGACTCAATTTACGACAACCACGGGCTTTGATGCCGTCGACCGCGCTGTCGCAATTCTTAAAGCGCTGGAACGATCAGAATCGCCACTGACGCTCTCCATGATAGCGAAAGAAGTGGGGTTAGGGCAGCCAACATCATCGCGTTACCTTGCTAGCCTGGTTGGTCACGGTTACGTCGAGAAGCTCGAGGGCGGTCGCTACGTTCTCGGCATCGGTCTGTACATCCTTGGCAGGAAAGCATTACATCGCCGGGATGTTCGCGTCGTCGCTCGGCCGCAGCTTGAATTGCTTCATGCGCAATACAATGAGACCGTCAGCCTTGCTCTGTGGATTAACGGTGAGGTCGTGGTAGTCGACTGCATCGAAGCGACGCAAGTCCTCAAGCAAGGTGCAACGGTTGGGGGCCAGAATCCGTGGCACGCGAGTTCGCTGGGCAAGGCGATACTTGCCTGGCTGACGCCATCAGAGGTCAGAAAACTCTTGCCTGAGGAGATACTCGTTCGATTCACGGCAAACACCTTGCAGACTCCAGACGACCTGCTTGCAGAATTGCCCGTCATCAGAGAAAGAGGGTTCGCGGTCGATGACGAGGAGTCCACGATCGGTGGCCGTTGTATTGGTGCGGCCGTGCTCGATGCATCCGGACGGCCAATCGGCGCGATCAGCGTCAGTGGGCCCATCTCCAGACTTACGTCGGAAAGAGTGCCGGCAACCGGGGAAATTGTATCGAGTGCCGCGTTAGCTATTTCACAAGCATTGGGATTTCATGCGTCGGACAATGACTAAGCTCGGGAAGATTACGTTGTCAGGTCAGTTCGGGTTCTGATCGACGAAGGTGGGTTATGTCAGATGACAATAACCTGTCGTGCTCCTATTTATGTTTGGCATCCTAAATAAAGTCGGCATAGCGACCACGAACCGATCAAGTATCAGAGGCATCGAATACTGACTATTGCGCGATCTACGCAAGGTAGGTAGATGAAGATAGGCGAATAAGGTTTAAGCTTAGGAATACTACAAAGTATGTTGAATGAAGCGGTGAATAGGTATTTTCCATTAACGGTATGAAGGGGGTGTATATGAAACGCTTCAGTGCGTTGCTTGCCGCGGTATGCTCGGTGCTTCCGTTCACGGCGGCACATGCTCAAAATTCGGTAACGCTCTACGGGGTCGTGGATGACGGGATCTCATACATTCACAACAGCGGCGGTCAAAGCTCTCAATGGAAAATGTCGGCGGGTAATTTGTCCGGAGATCGATGGGGCATAAAAGGGTCTGAGGATCTCGGTGGAGGTCTGGCTGCCATTTTCCGGCTCGAAAGCGGTTTCGACATTAACTCAGGCCAGCCGGCCAACAATAACCGTTTGTTCGGGCGCCTGGCGATCGTCGGTCTTGCGAGCAAGCAATATGGAACGTTGTCGTTGGGGCGGCAGTATGATCCAGTCACCGATGTGGTACAGCCCATTACGGCGGACAACTATAGCGGTGTCTTTGCGCCGCCTGGGGATATCGACAACTATGACGATAGCGCCCGTTTCGATAACGCGGTGAAATGGACAAGTCCGAACTGGTCGGGCGCAACGCTTGAGGCCATGTATGCTCTTGGCGGGGTAGCGGGTTCAGTTGCATCTGGACAAACGTGGTCAGCGGGGGCTAGCTTCAACGCGGGCTCATTAACCGCTGCTGCCGGCTTCCTCCATGTCGATAACGGGAATGCCAGGACTGCGACTCGAGGCACGACAACTGCAGATAGCTTCTTTAACAGTTCGGTCAATCTCGCGTATGCGAGTGCTAGCGGAATCAATATTACTCGCGTAGGCGCGCAATATGTTGCTGGCTCAATCACGGCTGGTGGCGCATATTCTTACACCCAATATTCGTCGGACGCGGCCTCTGCGTTTCGTGGATCGGAGCATTTTCAAAACGGGTCGGTATTTTTGAATTGGATGAGTACTCCGAACTTCCAGGTGGTTGGCGGGTACAACTACACCAGATCTGGTGGTAATTCTTCGGCAACCTATCATCAAGCAAATCTGGGGATCGACTATATATTGACCAAACGCACAGATGTATATCTTGGAGGCGGCTATACCCATGCAAGTGGTAACAACGGACAGGGCCCGGCAGAGGCCGTAGTCGGCTCGTTCGACGTGGACTCGGGAGCGCGATCGCAACTCCTTACGTTCGCCGGCATGCGTCATCGTTTCTGAGCGTGCGTCATGTGACCGCTGGCTGTAATCGGGAAGGGGAAGTTGATACGACTACGGTCAAGCGAGCTTATTGTGCGGAAATGAGGAAGTGAATGCGATGCATCGACCCACTGACGGGTGGCGGAATCAGTGCCTCGCTTTAGGCTTTGACTCTCATTCACGTTGTCTCGGCGTCTGTCAGTAGCAGGCGCTATCTGAAAAATTATCGATAGAATACTTGGAGATATTGAATGCGACTGAACGATTTGATCGCCTGTGGTAATGAAAATGGAGATGCAAAGATTACGGAGGACACCGTGTCTCTTCGGGCAAATTCGAAGACGGATTGGTTTTTCAGCCCAGTCGGTACGACTCGGATGGAAAATGTGATCGCGGCATCGACGAAAGTGGCTGATCCTATCTTCTCGTTGTCGGCCCGAGTCTCTGTGGATTTCTCTTCGCCTTATGATGCGGGTGCGCTTTTCATCAGAACAGGCGTCGATACCTGGGCGAAACTGGCGTTCGAATATTCTGCCAACTGCAGGCCGACGATTGTCAGTGTAGTCACCCGCACAACATCCGACGATAGTGATGGCCCTATCCATAACGGCGACCATGTCTGGCTGCGTGTTTATTGCGACGGCCAGGCCTTGGCTTTTCACTTTTCCGAGGACGGGAAATATTGGCGATTCCTGAGATGGTTTGCCATTCCTGATCTGGGTTCGCGTCCTGTTGAAGTGGGGTTCGGAGTGCAGTCACCAACAGGCGACGGATCTATGGCGAGATTTTCGGACATCCGATATTCGACTGCGCCACTAGAGAACCTCCGAAACGGAACTTGATCAGGTTCTGCAAGACGTGAGCACTGACATGACGCCGAGCTACTCTATTAATATGTGGTGCGTCGTCGCCGTTCGAGGTAGTCCTGTCCATCCAGAACTCCAATCCAGCGAGGCGACAGCCCTTGGCAATCTAAGCACTGCTTCGCATAGCGAGAGAATTTTCTCTGCACGTCTTACACAACAAAACCCGCTGAACTTCGCTCATTGGTGATCATCAGCCTCTACCTTGGGAAAGGTGAGCAGCCACCCGAGGATTGTCACGAAGAGAAAGAGCGCTACGCAGGCAACAACATATTCGATTGCAGGTGGTAGCGATTTAAGGAGGTAGACGACCAGGGAGGCGTCAGTGTTAAGAGTTCCGAACATAACGACTCCCCCCTTTATATATGAAATGTCCAATCTGTCATTTGCTTGCAGGCTTAACGTCGACCCAACGGCGTCTGATCCAAGAGGTGCCGATTCGCTGGCTGCGGAAGGTAGGGCTGGCTCACGTGACACCGGAAGGGATTCTCTGCGTGCGCCTGCATCAACCCTCGCCACCCCACACCATTGTGGACTGGTCCCCGGTCATGTATTCCCGTATCTCAAGCGGAAGGGACTGGTCGCTTGGAAGGAGGACCGTCGCTTCCCGAAGGTGTTTTTTCCGGATGGAGCCACGGTCAGCGAAGCATAGAGCCAAACGTGTTGAAAATGGCTGACGAAAGGATGAAGAGGCCACACCAGTGACGACTCCATAGAGGAAACGGATCGGGCGTCGATGTTGGGGCGTGAGCACGGAGAATGTCATCTCGTTGCGTTGCCGACCTTCAAAATCAATCATGAAAATTCGATCGCCCAGCAAAAAGCAAAAGCCGTGATACGTGAAGGAATACCCCACCTTGTGAGTGCTTTCCTGTAACGGAAAGCGTTCCACCGTGACGTATCGAATGACGGAGTCGTGCTCGTATATGCAAGTCACTGACCTAAGGATGCGCCCCTTATAGATCGACGAATTGTGGTAACGATAGTAGACACCGAGAAAGTCACGCAGCGGCCCGACTGAAGACTTGATGAGCGGAAGAAAGTGAAGAAATTGCGGCGCTGACTTCAGATCAATGGGTAACTCGTATTCGAGTCCTTCGTAGAAGCTACGAAACTCCGCGGGTGCGCGAAATAGATCTGCCGGCTCCATGAGGAAAAACTTGGCAATCTTGATAAGCACTTTCTGCGAAGGGACGTGGTAGCCGGCAAGGTACTTGTTGAATTGTTGACGATTTACGTTCAGCTTGCGGCAGAAGTCCGCGACCGAGTCGAAGGAGGCCACCAATAGCGAAAGGTTAGTGGCGAGATGGGCGACGTCTTGCTGGCGATCCATGTCTTTGTCTGGGGAGGACTTCGGGCTGAGCCCAATTGTTCAGGGAAATAGTTGGGCATGCCTAACTGACGATGCTACGGATCGGCGGATGGTATCGCGCGCGCGCCCGAATGCCAACTAGTAAAAATCATACCGAAACACGTCGCCAAAACCGCGTGGGGCTGCTATCAGGATGCCGCTCGCCAAGGGGCTATCGACTGATTCAGTGTACTGCTTCCTGTGCGTCACAGTGCGTCTAATTTGAGTGTCCTGCGAAATTGAGTGTGCTTTTTTAGCGGCAAATAATCGTCCCCTCTGAACGGGATGCTTAACCAGGCGATCCGTCCGGCAGCTGCTTGACAAAAAGGAGACGAGATTGAAGTTGACCGGCGCACAGGCCATTGCACAGGCGATGAAAATGCACGGCGTCCAGTACGTTGCTGGTGTACCAGGGCGGGACTGTCTTCCTTTGCTGGATGCGCTGCTCGACGCGGGAAGGGATATTCCTTTCATCCAGGTCATGCAGTCGAAGAGTGCCGTACATCTTGCCGACGGCTTTCATCGGGCGTGCGGCCGCCCAATGGCAGTTGTCGGTGGTGTTAGCGGCAACGATCTTGCGATTGCAAGTGACGTTGGTTCAATGACCGAGCATTCCAGTGCTGCACTATTGCTCCGTGGTTATGCCGCTGCGGGCAAGTATTCTCCAAAAAGAATCACGCCGCGCAAGGCCTCGAACACGCAAATCGGAATGAACGCGTTTGGTACCGCTCCCAAGCGTTGGAACCCGCGTAACGCGAGAGACCTGCTTGGCGTTCTGCCATTGGCGTTGGGCGATTTACTGGCTAGCCAGCCGAGCCCTGTACAGCTCGATGTGTCACTTGAAGTTCAGGTTGAACAGATAGACGTTGATGTTTCGCTGCTCCAGAGCGTAGGGACGCCCGACCTCCCGGATGCGGACGAGAGCCTCATCGAACAGGCTGCGGCGCTGCTGGGAGCTTCCGTGCGACCGGTCTTGTTCGTCGGCATCGGCGCCGTGACGTCGAACGCAAGTGAAATCCTCGTCAAGCTTGCTTCGAAGGCGGGCGCTGCAGTGGTTACCACGGCCAGCGCCAAGGGTGTGATTGCTGAAGATCATCCCCTCAGTGGACTTTCAGCCGGGAGGTTTGGCACCGGCGTGGGCAATGCAATCCTGGCGCGCGCAGACCTCGTTCTCGTTGCAGGCTGCACAGATAGCGATTGGGCGGCAATCCAGAATTCATCGGGCTCGAAAACAAGCACGGATGCACAAAAACTGATCACGTTCTCGCCCGGGTCCGTCTCAGGAAAACAACCCCGTCTGTGCATTAGCGCGGATCTATCCCGCTCGCTCTCCGGCATCGCGCAGTCAATATCTACGTATCGATCGCGGCGCGCACTGGCACAGCATGCGAGCTGGCTCGCAGTGGTGCAACAGTTGAAAGCGCGATGGTTGCGGATGGTCGAGGACAGGTCCGGCCTGCTTAAGACGCCCTTTCCCGCTCAAAGACCCATCGCCAAGCTTCAGGAACTCATGTCGCGGGATGGGTTGATTGTTGCGGGTCCCGGAACGGCACTGATTGCTGTCCAGCAGGTTTTTCGCGCTTACGCGCCGCGTACCCAGCTTACCTGTGCGAATTCGCCCGTGACTGGTTGGGCCGTTCCAGCAGCGATTGGCGCAAAGCTGGCTGTGCCCGCGAGGGACGTCGTGTGCATTGTCGGGGATGGCGATTTCCTTCAGTCCATACCCGAAATGGCTGTCTGCGTCATGCACAGCCTGCCACTGGTATTCGTGGTTCTGAACAACTGCGGGCACATGTCGACCCGCTTCCTGCAGCAGAAGCTATTGGGGCGACACGTTGGTTCGGAGTTCAACTTGCCTAATGGAAGGCCGTATTCCCCGAATTTCTCCGACATTGCCCGCAGTTTCGGACTTGAGGCATGGCGGGTCGAGTATGAGTCGCAACTGGAGAGCGCGTTGAGCCGGGCGCTGTCCAGCGGAGGACCGGCACTGGTGGAGGTCCTGACCGAACGTGAAGACACGGCATCGCTCACGGAGTGCTGGGATGGTTTCGGCTACGAGGGAGGACAAGCCTCGACCTGTCGGCCCGAGAGAAGTTTTGTTGAGTAAGCGCGTCAAGTCTCAGCGGTCGATTGACCTTGGCTGCCAGGACACTTTTTGGTCAAGCAAATTTACAGAGGCAAGTTCATGGAAGTAGATACGAGTCGCGGGCTGAACGTATCTCTGAAATCTAGAGATGGAGCAGGCAGCACAAAGTCGCAGAGACCTCGCCGCAAACGATATTTGAATCCGGCCGTTATCACCTTGACGCCGAGTGTCATCGTACTGACGATCGCGGTTTACGTCTTCATCGGTTGGTCGGTGCTTATATCGTTTACAAATTCGAAGTTCGCTCCGAACTATGATTTCGTTGGCTTGGCGCAATACGCACGCCTATGGAATTCCGATCGCTGGAACGTGGCGGTCGTGAACCTTGGCCTGTTCTCCGTAGCGTTCATGCTGATCTCTCTCGTTATCGGACTCCTTCTTGCCATTTTCCTGGACCAGAAGGTCCGGGCCGAAGGGACGCTTCGGATGATTTACCTCTACCCCATGGCCGTGTCGCTCATCGTGACCGGCACGGCATGGAAGTGGATCCTGAACCCCGGACTGGGGCTTGAGATGCTGTTTCATGAGATCGGATGGACCAGTGTGCACGTCAACTGGCTTATCGATCCCAAGATGTCGGTCTACACGCTGGTCATTGCCGCGGTATGGCAAACGGCTGGCTTCGTCATGGCGATCTTCCTGGCGGGCCTTCGAGGGGTCGATGCAGATATTGTGAAGGCGGCCCAGATGGAAGGGGCAGGCACCACCCGCATCTACTTGACCATCATCATTCCAATGCTCAGGTCGTCGGTGTTCAGCGTCATCGTGATTCTTATCTATCAGGCTGTGCGATCGTTCGACCTCGTGGTTGCACTGACTAACGGCGGTCCGGGCTTCTCGAGCGACCTGCCGACGACCTTCATGTACAACCTCACGTTCAGTCGTGGGCAGCTGGCGCAGGGCGCTGCAAGTTCCGTGATGATTCTGCTGGTCGTGATCGTCATTATTGTCCCGTATCTTTACTCGGAGTTTAAGCGTGAGCACCACGATAGCCTCTAATCCCGTGCGCCATCCGGCACGGCCCAGGAATCGCCGGCGAGCGATTTCCAAAACGATCAGCCGAATAGTCCTTTACGTGGTGCTGATTGCTTTCGCCGGCTTCTTTATCATGCCTTTGATCGTCATGCTATTCGCATCGCTCAAGGACATGGCGGAAATCCGCTCGACGTCGATTCTCTCGGTACCCCTAAGACCCACGATCCAGCCGTGGGTGGACGCCTGGGCCCATGCTTGCGTGGGCATTGACTGCGTCGGGCTGCAAGGCTTCTATTTCAATACCGTGTTGATGGTGGTTCCCGCCGTGATGCTTTCGACCCTGTTCGGAGCGCTCAACGGGTATGCGTTGACCAAGTTCAACTTCAAGGGATCGCGAGTTGTGTACGGGGTCATCCTGTTCGGAAGTTTCACTCCCTATCAGGCGGTGCTGATTCCGCTTGCAAAGACGCTTGGCGTGTTGGGGCTGTCCGGAAATATTGGTGGTCTTATTCTCGCGCACACGGTCTATGGACTGCCCTTTACCACCATGTTTTTCCGCAACTATTTCATGACTGTGCCACAGGATCTGGTCAAGGCCGCCAGAGTCGATGGAGCCGGATTCTGGACGACCTTCTGGCATATCATCCTGCCGCTTTCAGTGCCCATGATCGTGGTCACGGTGATCTGGCAGTTCACCGGAATCTGGAACGACTTCCTGTTCGGCGTTTCATTCACGAGCGGTCAGAACACGCCAATCATGGTTGCGCTGAATAACATGGTTAGCGCAAGCGCAGGCGAACGTCCCTATGACGTACACATGGCCGCAGCTTTGTTGGCGGCGCTTCCCACGTTGGTGATCTACGTTTTTGCCGGTAAATATTTTGTGCGCGGCCTCATGGCCGGTGCAGTCAAGGGGTAATGATGGCTTCTTTGCATATCCGGGACGTTCGGAAGAACTATGGCAGTGTCGCTTGTCTGAAGTCGATCAACATAGACGTCGATGATGGCGAATTTCTCGTTTTACTCGGGCCGTCGGGTTGCGGAAAATCGACGCTGCTTAACGCGATCGCGGGTCTCGAACCTGTCTCTGAGGGCGAGATCATCATCGACGGAACAATCGTGAACGACATCGAGTCCGCCCGTCGCGATATTGCCATGGTGTTCCAGTCTTACGCGCTTTACCCGACCATGACAGTCCGCAAAAACCTGACGTTCGGCATGCGCGTACGCGGCGCGAGCAAACGTGAGCAGCAGGCTGCGGTTCAACGGGTTGCGTCCATTCTCCAGCTCGATCAGTTGCTTGACCGAAAGCCTAGCCAGCTCTCTGGCGGTCAGCGACAGCGCGTCGCAATGGGACGGGCAATGGTTCGCGAACCGAAGATTTTTCTCTTCGACGAGCCCTTGTCGAATCTGGATGCAAAACTCCGTACCGACATGCGCGCGGAAATCAAGAAGTTGCATCAGCGCGTGGCTACGACCACCGTCTATGTGACGCATGACCAGATCGAGGCTATGACGCTCGCCACCAAGATCGTCGTCATGAAGGGGGGAGAGGTTCAGCAGATCGGGACACCGGAAGACGTCTATGACCGGCCCAATAACCTGTTCATCGCCCGGTTCATCGGGTCTCCCGCAATGAACTGCATGAAGGGCATGCTTCGCAGCAGGCCGTCCGGCGTGGTTTTTGTGGGGGGGCCGGACAAGGCGCATCCGCTCGAAATTTCGCTGGGTCAATTGTCCCCGGCGCAGGAGCGTTATATTGGACGCGAAATGACGCTGGGTGTTCGCCCTGAGTGGTTTGCTCTGAGTGCCGGCGATGCGGGCTTCACGGCGACCGTTGACGTGGTCGAACCAACCGGGGCGGACAATTTCGTGCTGGTCGCCGCGTATGGCGAACCCATCATGACCCGATTCGCACCCGGGGTCGGCAAAGTGGGTGAGGTTGTCAAGTTGACCGTGAATCCCGGCAAGGTTCTGATATTTGACGCGGTGACGGAAGAGCGCGTGTCTTGATTCGGGTCAGGCAGGCGATTGCGTGAAGCATGAGAGGAGATGAGCCGTCGTGTTCATCGTGCACGGCTCGTCGATAAGCTTTGACTTGGCCAGGAGCCCCGTTCAATGCAGGCGTTGATCAGCGATCAGGAAGCGAAGTACTATCGGCAAACGATTCGTCAGTTGTGCGATCAAGCCCGCAAACTTGGTTCGGCGCATCCGGACCGGTTGTTCCAGATTGCGCGAAAGGAGGACGAGTCACCGGTGACCGAACTCGACCGGCAGATAGAACTGGCGCTGCGTGCCACTATCCAGTCGAGACATCCCGACGATAGCATCATCGGCGAAGAGTTCGGCATATGGGAGGGAGCACCGAATCACTTTTCCGACAGGAAATGGGTGATCGATCCACTCGACGGAACAAGGGCTTTTGTGACCGGAAGCCCCCTGTGGGGAACATTGATCGGAGTCCTGCATGATGGCCGGCCCTGGCTGGGGGCGATCGAGATGCCGGCGTTAGGCCGGCGCTTCTTCGCGCCGGGCGGGCGGCGCACGGGACCCGTTGAAGAGAGGCTGGGAACGAGCGCTTGCTCGGCGCTCGCAGCTGTTCGACTGTGCACGACCACTCCCGACAAGTTCACGCCGCGCCAGGGCCAGGGATTCCGGCGCCTGGTCAAGGCGATAGCCGTCCATCGATACGGCGGCGACTGCTTCAACTATGCAGCGCTTGCGACGGGTCGATGCGATCTCGTCGTGGAGTGTGGGCTGGCGCCACATGATTTTCTTCCCATTGTGCCGATCATCGAAAATGCCGGTGGCATCATGACCGACTGGCAGGGTGAGGAATTGACCGAGCACTCAGCCGGTGATGTTGTTGCTTCCTCGACCCCTGCCTTGCATCATCAGGCACTTCGAATGCTCCTGGTCGCGGCTGACGATTGACGATTGAGGCTTGGGTGGGGCTACCTGTACAATCCCTTGATTGGTCGTACAAGGACTGGACGCCTCTTCGCAAATGAAAAGAACAGTTTCAATGAAGGATGTAGCACTCGCGGCAGGTGTATCTCAGCCCGCGGTGTCGTACGCTTATAACAAGCCGTCGGAAATATCGGAGGCGCAACGTGAGCACATCCTGAAGACCGCAAGAAAGCTCGGCTATCCCGGACCTAGCGTTCGAGGCGGGAGTTTGCGTTCCGGCCGGGTTGGTGCGATCGGTCTCATGATCATGGACGAGCTTCCCTATGCCTTTGTGGATCCGTCGACTACCGGGCTTTTGCGGGGCATAGGAGAGATCGGCGAGTTGGCAAATGTTGCGCTTGCGCTCTTCCCATTGCAGAAGGACCTGGCAAACCACGCTGCCGAACCGGACATTGTCAGCTTGGCAGTGCGTGGTTTTGTCGATGGTTTAATTGTTTATAGCCTGCCGGATGATTACCCGGTGATCGCCATGGCCCGGAAGCAGAACATTCCTTTCGTCGTGGTCGATGCGCCGATCATCGAGGGTGTGCCTTTTGTGGGAATTGACGACTTCGGCTCTGGCATCACTCAGATGAAGCATTTGCTCGACCTCGGGCACACGAAAATTGGCATCATTGCCGACCGCCTGCGGCCCGATGGTTCGAGAGGGTGGGTCTCGCCTGAACGTTTCCGGCAGTCAACTGAAAACGTGGTTAGAGCCCGGCTGGAAGGGTATCTGGTCGCGGCACAGGCCGCGGGCCTGACCTTCGAGGATTTGGTGATCGTGGAGGCCGGAGGATTTGACTACGCTTCCGGCTATTGGGCGGCTGAACAGATCCTGAGTTGCAAAGGTCTGAGCGCCGTGGCTGCCACCTCTGACGTGATGGCCCTGTCCATATTGAAGACAGCGGGGGAGCACGGCGTCATTGTTCCGGACCAGCTTTCTATCATTGGATTTGACGACATTCCTGACGCGGAGGGTGCCGGATTGACCACCATACGGCAACCGCTCGTTGAAAAGGGTAGACACGCCGCCCGCTTGCTCAACGAACTGTTGAGCGATGGTCCATCGAAAAAGTCCGCCGCAACCAGGATCATATTGCCCACCGAACTGGTCGTTCGCTCCACCACGAAATCGCGGCGTCGCAAACGTGCCTGAAGGTAAGCGGAAGGACCCCTGACTCGGGCCCACGATGGACTGCTACCATCCCTTGGTCAGTCAAACGCCTGAGCGACGCGGATAGCATTCGCGGCGATCGTCAAAGCCGGGTTGACTGCGGCGGACGAAGGGAACCATGAGCTGTCGACAATCCATGCGTTGTCGATATCGTGCAGCTTGCAATTCGTGTCCAGCACACTCCTCGCCGAATCCTTGCCCATCAGTGCCGTGCCGCATTGATGCGAATTCGTCGCAATTCCCATGCGTTTTGTAAAGACAAAAGGGTATCCCGCCTTGCGCATCATGCTCACAGTTTTTCTCACCAACTCCTCGTGTGCTCGCAGATTATTGGGGCGCCAGCGGACTTGAATACGGCCCTGCTGCGCGTTGAAGGTCACGCGGTTTTCGGGATCGGGCAGATCCTCGCTTGTCAGATACAAGTCCACGCTATGGTCAGTGACGTAACGTGAGACAGCTTTGGGCAGCCATGGATACATACCGGTCACCATCGGCTCGCGAATCTTTCCAAGCATCTGAACGTTGCCAAGCGGGAAGTCGTTCCACCTGGACTGGAGATACCAATCGTTGAGGGCCAGAGTCTTCTGGAAGAAGACCTTGTTGAAACGCCGCGGGTCCACTGCGATCATGAACGTACTGTTGTGGACCATATAGTTGCGGCCAAGAAGTCCGGAGCTGTTTCCTATTCCTTCAGCGTGATTCTTATCCGCGGACCGCAAGAGCAGTGCTGAGGAATTCACCGCGCCGCAAGCGAGTACGAATTTGTTTGCCCTGATACGAACGGGTAAGCCATTTCTGGTGCCGTGCGCTTCCTCGATCCGGCTGCCATCGGGCGACATGACGAGGCGGTCGATCTTGGTCTGAACCATCAATCGAGCACGGCCATTGCTAACCGTCGGACGTAGAGCCGATACCTCAGCGTCTGCCTTGGCATCCACCAGGCATGGGTAGCCATCGCATGTCGAGCACAGCACGCACGGACGACCTTCACCGTAGTCGACCGCAGCAGGCATCGCAAAAGGCTGAAGACCCTGAGCTCGCATTGCCGCGTGCAGCTTGTGCAGCGCCGGGTCATGTTGCAGCGGGGGAAAGGGATACTCGCCCGAGCGCCATGGCTCAGTCGGATCGCTGCCTCGTTGACCATGGACCTTATAGAGGCGCTCGGCCGCGGCGTAGTGAGGCTCCATGTCGGCATAGGTAATGGGCCAGGCGGGAGATACACCCTCCCTGTGCTTGAGGTTGCCGAAATCGGCTTCTCGGAAGCGCGGCAGCATGGCGCCGAAGACTTTCGTATTGCCGCCGACATAGTAAAAAACACCCGGCGAGAACGGCTTGCCGTTATCGTCGATCCAATGCTCGGCGTTGCGGTAGCGACCTTCACCAAACACGGATTCGGTCGTCCAGTTCTGAATCTCACGAGGCAGGAAGTCTCCCCGCTCGACAACCAGCACGTCAAGGTTGCGCCCGGCGAGACTATGGGCGAAGGTCGACCCGCCCATGCCCGATCCAATAATGACCACATCGCAGGTCACAGTGCCATCGTCGCCGGGAATGACCGTTTGCACTTCGCGCCGGGGAACCGGCGCGAAGGCATCCAGGTCGGACGCTGCACGATGAACGATCGTTGCATCGCTCATACTGCTCCTTCGTCTTACAGGTGTTGTTCCGACTGACGGAATTGTGTGTACTCTTCCTGGCGCTCATCGGTGATGTAAGCCGGGATCGGAAAATCCCACCAGCCCGGGACCCAGGGACCGGCCGCATCGCGGTCGGTCGGCACTTCGATCAGCACTGGCGCGTTGCAGTCAAGCGCCTCCTGCAGGATCGGCTCGAGCTCGTCGTTGCTATTGACGCGGAACGATTTCAGGCCGAAAGCCTTGCCGAGTGCTTCGAAGTCGGGCGAATAGGGTGTGCCGTCCGGATGATTGAATTCCGTGCCTATGTGCCGGCTCGTCTGTTTGCGCTGACCGCCGCGAATTGACATGTAGCCCGCATTGTTCTGCACGATGAACACCACCGGAATGTTGTTCGTCACGCAAATGGCGATCTCCTGCGAGGTCATCAGGAAGTCGCCATCGCCGAGAATACACACCACCGGACGATGCGGCGCCGCCAGCTTCGCGCCAATGGCCGCCGGCACAGCCCAACCCATTGACGAGAAACCGCCTGAGGTCAGGTGTGTGCGCGGTTCGTAGACCGGGAAGGTCTGCTTGACCGCGCCCTGAGTGTTGCCCGAGCCGACCACGACAATCGTGTCGCGCGGGAAAATCTTGCGCAATGCGCCCAGCGGCCGTTGCGACGTAAAGGGGAATCGGTCGGAGTCGCGCCGAGTGGCCAGCTTCGTTTCCCACTCGGCCTTGTAACCGGCCACCTGACCGAGATATTCGTCGCGTTCGACTGAGTCATTTTTCAGCGCATCGACAATATGCGCGAGTGCGTGTTTCGCATCCGAGACAATGCCGACCGCGACGGGATAGTTCTTGCCGATCTCATGCGGATCGATGTCGATGTGAATCAGCTTGCCCGGTGGGATCGAGAACGTGACGCCCTTCGCGTAGCTCGACGACGACCAGTCGGTAAAGCGGCAACCGACGGCGAGAATGACGTCAGCCGTGGAGGCGACCTTGTTGCCGCACAGCGTGCCGGTCTGTCCGACACTGCCGGCGAACAGTTCGTGGTCCTCTGGGAATCCACTTTTACCGTTCCACGTCGTAACAACGGGGATTTTCCATTTTTCAGAGAGCACCAGCACTTCTGCGGAAGCTTCGCTCGTGATGACCCCGCCACCAATCACAATGACCGGGCGTTTTGCGTCCTTCAGAACGTCCACCGCGCGGCTGACTGCAGCCGGATCCGGAAACACCTTGCCGACCGGCACGCGTTCTTCGAGATCATGCAGCGTGACTTCGGCTGCTTCCGCTTGCGTGTCCATCGGGATTTCGATGTGCACCGGACCGGGACGGCCCGTCAACATCGAGCTGAAAGCGCGATGCATCACGAACGGCAGCTCTTCGACCCGCTGGACGACCCAGTGACGCTTGGACACCGCTTCCGCGATCTTCGGGAAGTCGTTGTCGGTGTAACGCTCGAGCTCCTGCAACAGACCATGGCCGCGCATATGCGTCGGCGGCCCGCCAGTGATGAGCATGACGCTCGTGGAGTCGGTGAATGCGGTCGCCATGCCGATCACCGTATTACTGGCGCCGGCGCCGATCGACGTGACGGCAGCCATCGGCTTTCCCGCGACACGGTAGTAACCGTCTGCCAGATGAACTGCGCTTTGCTCGTGAAACACCTGAATAAAGCGAATCTCCGAGTCCTTCTCGAGAAACGCATCCGTCAGCGTCCAGATTCCGTGACCCGGAATGCCGGCGACGTATTCCACGCCGTAATTTTTCAACGTCTGTGCGACGATTTGACTACCTGTGAGCTTTGCCATTTCCAGATCCTGCAAAGGTGAGATTGATAACCGAGCGGATGATGCGCTGCGGCGGGGTACTGATTTTTAGGTTAGTTAAACGAATCAAGCCAGTTGCGGCGCTAACCTGCGGTGCGTGCAGCCCATTGCAGACCTTGCCGGGTCATGCGGCGTACGTTCGGGTCCGCCAGGTTGCCGGTGTCGTGACCGATAGAGTGGTAGAAAACCCGGCCATCCCCCCAATTTTTTACCCAGGCGACCGGGCTCTTATTGCCCTTGAGCCAAGGGAACGGATTCCCATCGAAAGTGGTCTCCGCGAGAACATGGTTATTGGGGTCGACCTGCATATAGTACTGTTCCGAGCGGACTTCAAAGTCTTCCACGCCCTGCATGACAGGGTGCTCGCGATCCGTGAGATTGACCATGTAGGGATGGGGAAGTCCTTCGCCGGCGGGATGCTCGACGAACGATCCACCCAGGACCATGTGATACCTGAGGCTTGCTCGAAAAGCAGCGCCGGCGCCATGCCACGCTGCAAGACCGGTCCCTGCTTCAATCGCCTCGAGTAGGTGATTTTCCTGTGATGCAGTCAGGGTTTCGGTAGTGACGGCGTTGTTCCAGCCAATCAGAATCAAGTCGAACTTTGTCAGGTCGCGGTCCAACGTGAAGATGTCAGTGGATTCTTCGACGTCCCATTCCAACTCCTTGAGAAGCTCACGGGTCCACCCGGCGACCTCGTAAGGGTAGTGTCCCGGCCAGCCGCCGTATAGATGAAGAACTCGCGTCATGCTGAAACTCCTATGATGCATCACAATAGACTTATACGTATAAGTTCGACAATGCTGAGACTTCAAATTGCTCGTGTCAAGTGGGTGAAAGCCTGAATTCAGACACGGATCCCAAGTATCGGAAGGGGAGGCGCGAAGCGACGCAAACCGTGCGTCACATGGCGTCGATGATTCCAGGTCCGCGAAATTGAACTTGGAAATTTGGCTTTAAATACTGTGGGTGATGTAGGTAACTAATCAGGACTGTGTGCGAACGCTTGGCCTGGCTGCCAACCTCAAATCCGGAACTGCGTGATTTGCTCGAACCAAATCGGTTGCGACCGGGCAATTTATCGGTGACGTGCTCATGGGGTCCGTTTTTACGAGTTATCGCGCAGTGCGTCGGGCCGCTGCGCCACGTTGCGTCACATCGTATGCGGGTGCGCAATTGCCTTCCGCCGGACGCCCCGTGAGAATTTGGTGGTCTGGTCGAATATTGTTTGAAATGTCTGCCATGGCTGGCGTCGGATTAGTCCACGCGGTATGGCTTCGGAAATGCCCTTGGAGGTCAGTTGTGATTGAGTATTTAAAGTTGAGCAAGCCCCTGGAAGTTCAAACCGAGATCGCCGGTCAGGTTCGAAGCACCGTAGAAAAAATCATCGCGGATGTGGCTGAAAGAGGCGACGCCGCAGTGCGTGAATATTCCAAGCATTTCGACAAGTGGGACCCCGCGTCCTTCCGTTTGACCGACGATGAAATTGCGGCGTGCGTCGCCACCCTTTCCGAGCGTGAGATCGCAGATATCAAGTTCGCGCAGCAGCAGGTACGCCGCTTTGCCGAGATTCAAAAGGCAGCGCTGCGGGATGTGGAAGTAGAGACATTGCCGGGGGTCATCCTTGGCCACAAAAACATCCCTGTCAATTCGGTCGGCTGCTACATCCCCGGGGGCAAATATCCGCTGTTGGCGTCGGCGCACATGAGCGTACTGACGGCAAAAGTAGCGGGCGTGAAGAGGGTGGTCGCGGTCGCGCCGCCTTTCGACGGTAAGCCGCACCCCGCGATGGTGACAGCCATGTATCTCGCAGGTGCCGATGAGATCTATTGCATTGGCGGCGTGCAGGCGGTCGCTGCCTTGGCGCTGGGCACCGACCAATTCGCGCCAGTCGATATGGTGGTCGGGCCGGGCAACGCCTACGTCGCCGAGGCCAAGCGTCAGTTGTTTGGAAAGATTGGTATTGACCTGATTGCCGGGCCCACCGAGACACTCGTCATTGCAGACGAGTCTTCAGACGCTGAAATTGTGGTCGCCGACCTCTTGGGGCAAGCCGAGCACGGTGTCAATTCGCCAGCGGTGTTTTTGACCAACTCGAGAGAACTTGCCAATGCGTTGCC
This sequence comes from Caballeronia udeis, assembly GCF_001544555.2. Taxonomy (GTDB): domain Bacteria; phylum Pseudomonadota; class Gammaproteobacteria; order Burkholderiales; family Burkholderiaceae; genus Caballeronia; species Caballeronia udeis. The sequence continues at coordinate 23,729 of NZ_FCOK02000046.1, forward strand.
TGCGGAAATCGAGCGACAACTGGCGATCCTGCCGACTGCAGCAGTTGCTTCGGTAGCCTGGCGGGATTACGGCGAGATCATCCTGTGCGATACCATCGACGAGATGGTTGAAGAAGCCGACCGCATTGCCTCGGAACACGTGCAAGTCATGACGCGCGATCCCCTTTATTTCCTGGAGCACATGACGAACTACGGTGCGTTGTTCCTCGGCGATCGAACGAACGTATCGTACGGCGACAAGGTGATTGGGACCAATCACACGCTTCCTACCCTGAAAGCGGCCCGTTATACAGGCGGTCTCTGGGTTGGCAAGTTCATCAAGACCTGCACGTATCAGCGCGTCCTGACTGACGAAGCTTCCGTGATGATTGGCGAATACTGCTCGCGGCTCTGCGCAATGGAAGGGTTTGCCGGACACAAAGAGCAGGCCGACATCCGGGTGCGTCGCTTCAGCAAGTAAGGATGTGTCGCGCTCATCTGAGCCGCGCGCGACTTTTCGGCACTCACGTGAGTGCCGTCGCTTGCGTTGTGATGCCTGCCACTTGAAAGCTCGAAGGCCCTCAAACCGACGATGCGGCGGGTGCCGTCTCATTGAGCAGCAATCTACGGATTGCTGCTCCGGCGCGCACGGGAGGTTGTTCGCTACATAGCCGCCTTTCTCATATGCTCAGTGTCTCTTGCGGACAGTAAGAGCTTCAGCGTGCCTCTGTCCTTGGACTCCCTGATCGCTACGCCTGATGGGATTTATTGCAGGTCGTCCATTTCCCCCTCATATAGTTTGCACTGTTGGCTTTTCTTGCCACGGTTGATGCGACCAGATTCACGCACTGCGTCGTGCTGCGTCACGCAGGATCCCTCAATGGAAATGCGTTGCGAAGCAATTGACTGAGCATCCGTTCGCATCCGGCTGACGATCTCGATTGTTGCGAATGGGAAAAACATCGACCCGGAGCGCCGTCGGTGTTCTTGGGTGACGCAGTTCGTGCGTCGGTTCGCGCCAGAAATTCACTGTTTGCGAAATTGAGCCTTGATTATTGGGCTTCAATACTTCGACGCAAGTGAGGAGATATGACATATCGATGAACCGATAAATCATTTCGAGTTTTCACCGAGGGGATCCAAGAGAAGACCCCCCACATAGATCAGGTGTCCATCTCAAGAGGACGGATCCTTGTAATTAGTACAACCTACTTTTAGGTAAAGTTGACCCTCCCGCGATTTTCGTCAGTAGCAGTTCACAAGCGATCTTTCTGGTAGTGCGGCGGCATAGCAGCCGAAGGCATGTGCCGGACTTGTTCTCCAATACACACATATAGCACGGGTAAGTCAATGAAACGACAGGTTATCTCCACAATCGCTCTGGGTATTGCCGCCTACGCCACCGGGGCGCACGCCCAAAACTCGGTGACACTCTATGGCGTCGTCGATACAGGAATCGCGTACATTCATAACAGCGGTGGCAACAGTACTCAGGTGAAGATGTCATCCGGCAATCTGTCGGGCAACCAGTGGGGAGTCAAAGGCTCAGAGGACCTCGGGGGTGGACTCACGGCCAACTTTCAGCTCGAGAATGGCTTCGATCTTGGATCCGGTCAGTTGCAGAACAATGGACGCGAATTCGGTCGCCTGGCTTTCGTAGGCTTGACAAGTACATCATACGGTGCGCTGACGCTCGGCCGTCAATACGACCCGGTTACGGATCTTCTGCAGCCGATCACAGCCGACTCCTACAGCGGCATCTTTGCTCCTCCCGGAGACATTGACAACTACGACGATAGTGCCCGGTTCGACAATGCCGTCAAGTGGACAAGCCCGACCTGGGGCGGCGTGACCGTCGAGACCATGTACGCACTGGGTGGCGTAGCCGGCTCGGTAGGCTCGGGTCAAACCTGGTCTGCGGCAGCGGCGTATACCGCTGGCGCGTTGAGCGTTGCAGGCGGTTTCCTGCACGTGGATAACGGCAACACCGTGCTCTCGACGCGAGGAACTTCCACGTCAGACAGCTTCTTCAATAGTTCGGTTAACTCGGCGTACGCTTCGTCGCGGTCAATCAATGTTGGACGGGTTGGAGCGCAGTACGTCATTGGTTCGGTCACGGCAGGCGCCGCATACTCGTACTCGCTATATAGTCCGGACGCGTCGTCAACGTTCACTGGCTCGGAACACTTCCAAAACGGTTCGGTGTTCGCCAGTTGGATGATCAATCCCGCATTTCAGTTGATCGGTGGTTACAACTATACGAAGTCGGGCGGTAATTCGTCGGCGACGTATCACCAGGCCGACGTCGGCCTGGATTACTTGCTGAGCAAGCGCACCGATGTCTATCTGGCTGGAGCTTATACGCACGCAAATGGCCAGAACGGCGCGGGCGAGGCCCAAGCAGTCATCGGATCATATGACGTAGACGCCGGCGCGCAATCCCAACTGCTCGCCATTGTCGGGTTGCGTCACAAGTTTTAAGGAGCGTGGGTGTTTGGCGCCCGCGGATGCTCTCACATCCCGGGCGTTTTTTTTAGTTTATGCGGAGTCCTTACGGACTCTCATCATGTGCAAGCTTTTCGACCACTTCTTTATGTCCTAGCCGTCTACGCCTTTTTCCTCGCGCAAAGAACCTGGGTTGCGCTCGCCAGCCGGCCGGTGACCTTGAGTAGGTGCCCTCGTTGACGCAAAAGATTTACCCGGGAGATTTCTTGTCAAGCCCTGATCCTGATTACCTTAGCTGGCTTCTTGAGCAATCAATGCTTCGCCAGGCCAAGGAACGTGCAAAAACCTACGCCGGGCAGGCTCGCCAGTGGATGCATCCGTATGCCGAATCCCGTCCGCGGGTTGCGTCGGATGTGTCCTCCGTCTGGTTCACTGCCTACGCTGGATCACTGATCTGCGCGCCAGGCGAGTCCGTGCTGGCGACACTCGGTTCCGATGTCTTGTGGCGCGCGCTTTCCTCCATCGGAGTACAGGCAGTGCATCCCGGCCCCACCAAAAAGGCGGGAGGCATCAAAGGATGGCTGCATACGCCTTCGGTGGACGGGAATTTCGACCGCATTGGTTTTGAGATCGATGCAGCGGTGGGGACCGACGCCGAGTTCATTGCGATGAGTCGCATGGCGGCCGCGCACAACGCGATCGTGATTGATGACGTGGTGCCGGCGCACACTGGCAAAGGAGCAGATTTTCGGCTTGCCGAGATGGGCTATGAAGACTATCCCGGCTTGTATCACATGGTCGAAATCAAGCCAGAAGATTGGGATCTTCTTCCGGACGTTCCCGACCACCGTGACGCGCTCAATTTAACCCCCGAACTCGTGGATTGTCTCAAAGAGAAGTGTTATATCGTTGGGCAACTGCAGCGTGTCATCTTCTTTGAGCCGGGCATCAAGGAAACGGACTGGAGTGTGACCGGGCCCGTCACCGGGGTCGACAGCGTCATTCGACGGTGGGTGTATCTTCATTATTTCAAAGAAGGCCAACCGTCCCTCAACTGGCTCGATCCTACCTTTTCAGCTCAGCAGTTGATCATTGGCGACGCGCTCCATTCACTTGATGCATTGGGCGCCCGTGGCCTGCGACTCGACGCCAATGGCTTCCTGGGTGTGGAGCGGCGGTCAGGCGGAAATGCGTGGTCCGAAAGCCATCCGCTGTCCATCACCGGCAATCAACTTCTCGGCGGCGCTATCAGAAAGGCTGGAGGCTTCAGCTTTCAGGAGTTGAATCTCACTGTCGATGATATTGCTGCGATGTCGAAGGGTGGGGCCGATCTCTCCTATGATTTCATCACCCGTCCTGCCTATCACCACGCTATTCTCACTGGCGATACTGAGTTTCTTCGTTTAATGCTTCGAACGGTGCATCAGCATGGTATCGATCCGGCCTCGTTGGTCCACGCGATGCAGAACCATGACGAGTTGACGCTGGAACTCGTTCATTTCTGGACGCTGCACGCCGGCACCACTTTTGCGTTCAAGGGACAAACCTGGCCCGGCATCATATTGCGCGAGCATATACGCGAGACTATGTACGAACGCCTGTGCGGAGAGCACGCCCCCTACAACCTGCGCTTCGTCACCAATGGTGTGGCTTGTACGACTGCCAGCGTCATCACCGCCGCGTTGGGAATCCGCGAGCTCGATGCCATGAGCGAGGAAGACAAGCGGCGCGTTCAAAAGATTCACCTGCTACTTTGCATGTACAACGCCCTACAGCCGGGAATTTTCGCAATCTCCGGATGGGACCTGGTAGGAGCGCTTCCACTACCCATGGCCAGCGTGGAACACCGGATGGGAGACGGTGACACCCGCTGGATCCAGCGTGGGGCTTACGATCTTGTCGACGCGGACGAGGCGGCATTACATTCTCGCGACGGAACGCCCAAAGCGGTGTGCTTGTACGGGAGCCTGACTAAACAGCTTGAAGACGCCAACTCTTTCGCCAGTCAACTCAAGCGCTTGCTGGCGATCCGACACGCCTACAGCCTTGCCTCGAGCAAACAAATCGCAATTCCCAATGTGAGTAGTCCCGGGTTACTCGTCATGGTGCACGAACTTCCGGGTGGCCGGGGAACGCAAGTGACGGCATTGAACTTCGGTCCGGTGTCGATTGAAGAAACGCTCTCCCTGACGGGGATTCCACCCGGGCCTGTAGTGGACATGATCAATGAGAGCGTTGAGGGCGACCTCGACCAATATGGCCAACTCAGAATCCATCTCGACGGGTATGAAGGACTGAGCTTGCGCATTGTCAGCACGCTTCCAGTCGGGTCGCATGTCCAGTCCTGAGACGCCGTGGGCGCAAACAAGGGCTTTCGGCAAAGCCGTGCTTGTCGCATGAAGGTTGTCCGGCCCACTACGCAAATCGAGCATTCCCGTGTCGGTAAAGAGTAGGAGATTCGTCGCACACTGGGCGTTGATCCGCGTCCAGCAATTCGGTGTAAGCCGGCGTCAGGCGATATTGACACAAAGAACCTGATAAGAGATAATCCGGCTTATACGTATAAGTTAATGGTCTGAGAGGCGAGGACAAGCGCCATCAGTGCTAGCGACGGTCCTCGTCTCGTGGACTCGATGGGCCCGCTTTCGTCAGAGGGAGTGGGGCGCTACGCAGGACCTTTGATGAACGAGCACACCCCGGATTCTTTTTTTTAGGTTTCTTCGCCATCGTGGCGATCGCCTGGTTTGGGATTGAACGGATGCGTTTTCCAGGATCGCGGATCGCCAGGCAAGTCATCAATAAGATTGACTGCCAGCAGCAGCTTCGCGCGAGTTGAGGCTACGCACTCAATGCGTTCATTGACACGGCATTGACCAAAAAGTCTTCGCTGGTCAGATCATTTTTTCACCTTGGCGCAGACTCGGATATCGACCAACCCCGGCCGTGGCCGTACACGGATTCGGGCGTGCCATTACTCGCGACCAGCGCCTATGTATTCCGAGCACTCCGTACGATTTAAAGCAGCGTTGAGCAAGAACTTCCTGTCTCGTGGTCGACAGAGTGCTACGCGCTCAATTTTTTTCGTGGCGGGTTACGGCAGGGCGGCTTGGGCGCCCCTTGTGCCGCTTGTCAAACTGCGCGCGGGCCTGGACGATGGCCAACTCGGGCTTTTGTTGCTTTGTCTGGGCGCCGGCTCAATGGTCGCAATGCCATTTGCCGGCGCACTGGCAGCCAGGATCGGGTGCAGGGTGGTGATTGCGGTATCAACCGTACTGCTCTGTGTTGCACTGTTCGCTCTTGCGTGTGCGGGCACCGTTCCTATGGTGATCTGTGCGCTGACAGTCTTTGGCATGGCAGGGGGGGCGATCGACGTAGCCATGAACATTCAGGCAATTGAGGTCGAGCGAGACTGCGGGCGTTCAATCATGTCGGGGTTTCATGCGTTCTACAGTGTGGGCGGTATCGCGGGCGCCGCGGGTGCAAGCTTGCTGCTTACCGCCGGTATTTCGCCGGGTACGTCGACCGCTTTGGCGACACTTCTTATCGCCATGTCCTTGCTGTATGCCTATCCGTTCTTGATCAAGGAACCACAGGCCAAGGGGGCAACGCTGTTTGCTGTCCCCCGCGGAGTCGTGCTCGTCCTCAGTGCATTCACGTTCATCGTTTTTCTGACCGAAAGCGCTGTGCTGGACTGGAGCGGGGTATTCCTTACGTCGGTGCGTGGCATGACTCACGTTTATGCCGGATATGGGTATGCATCCTTCGCTGCAACAATGACCATCGGACGTCTGATGGGCGACAAGGTGGTTCGCCGTTTTGGTCGGATTCGTATTGTTGTTGTGGGCAGCTTGTTCGCTGCCTCGGGTTTCGCGATTGTGGCAGTCGTTCCCTCGTGGAAATTGGCTTTACTGGGATATGCCCTTGTTGGAGCAGGGTGTTCAAACATTGCACCCGTCTTGTTTTCGTCGGTCGGCAGGCAAAAACTGATGTCTACAGGCGCCGCGGTCGCGGCCATGACTACGATTGGATACGGGGGCATCTTCGTGGGGCCGGCCCTCATAGGGGCGATTGCGCGATATTCGACGCTCGCGTCCGCTTTTCTTGCGGTGACTGCTCTCTTGCTATGCATCGCGGTAACTGCGCGGATAGTGCTCCGAAGTGAATAAAGGTGGGATAAGCGGCATATTCCATCTTTGCGTTCGCGCATGGGTCAGAGCAAAGTCCCTTTCTCTCCCCCTTCCAGACAAACACTTTTGCACTAACCAGGCCCCAACTCGAGCAGGTCTGCTCGAGTTGGGAGCGCTGCGTTTTCGCGAGCCGTGCGCATCCCCGGGCCGCAGGATTCGAGCTAGGCTGCGCGAGCGCCTGCACTCGCAACCGCGTTGCAGGATCATCAAGCCAGTGGCGCTAGTCCACCGCGGTTATGATCTTTGCAAAGCGCGATTCTGAATCAGTCAGTCCGCAACCTTAGCCGTCGCGACGATCACAAAAAGCATGGCCGCAATGGTGAGGAACGCCACCGGCAGGCTCAGGAGGTCGGCAATATTGCCAAGGAACGCCGGGCCGGTAAGCATACCTGCATAGCCGATGGTGGCGACGACCGGCATGGCAACGGCGATCGGCATGACGTTCTGCCGTGTGACGGCGAGGAACAGGGTTGGTACGATGTTGGCCAATCCAAATCCTATCAAGGCAAAAGACAACCCCAAGAACATCCAGTTTGTCGTTACCACGAGCAAGACGATCCCTGACGCGGCGAGTAGAGATCCGCCCCAAAGCAGGCGCCTCGACTGCAGCACCTTCGCAAGATAGTCTCCCGACAACCTCCCTAGAGTCATTGCCACCGCAAAACATGCGTATCCGTAGCCTGCGCGAGATGGCTCGAAGCTTTTTATTGTCGTCAGGAAAACGCCGCTCCAGTCGAGCATGGCGCCCTCCGCGAGAAACGAGATGAAGCAAAGTACACCGATCCACAGCACGCGGCCTTTTGGAAAGGTCAGAATGAAGTTTGTTGCTTCGGTCGTATACGCAATGAAATATCGGCCGTAGTAACACCAGATGCCGACCAGAATGGCAGCAATGCAAGCTACCGCGAATTCGGGACTTGAATGCAGGGAAAGGAGGGCGCTTACCCCTGTTGCTCCTGCAATGCACCCAATGCTGAACCAGGCATGAAAACCAGACATCAGGGGTTCGCTGTGTGCCCTTTGCACGACTGCGGATTGCAGGTTCATGGCCGACTCGGTAACGCCCAGTCCGGACCCGAAGAGAAACAAGCAGATAACCAATACGGCGCTGCTTCCAGTTTCCGCGAGAAGGAAAAGAGACAGGCAAGCGACAGGACCGGCCGAGAGAATGACTCTTCTACATCCATAGCGGGACGCGAGGACCGTTCCAACGGGCATGGCGAGGAGACATCCCAGTCCGAAACAAAGCAGGGAGAATCCAAACTGGCTATCTGAAAGATGCAGCCTCAATTTGGCCAGCGGAGCCAGCGGAGCCCATGCGGACAGAAACAGTCCGAAGGAAAAAAAGCCGGCTCGTGTGGATGAGCGCTCAGAGGCAGATGAGGGGAGGGTGCGGTTCGCGCTCGTAGTATCCATGTTGTTTTCGGTGGTCACCGCGGTGGAATGAAGCACGCTCGGATTCGTGGCAATAACCCTTTAGTTTAAGTGTGTCCGTGTGCACGGGTAACTTCGCACATGAACATTTCATGACGCAATGCGACGCAATAAACATCATCGACGTCATGACGAGGTCTAAGAAGTCTCAATGGACCCGCAGCGACAGATCCTTAAAGATGATCTGTCGCGCAAACCGTTTGAGACGCAGAGTGACGCATGATCCGCGCCTTGTTGCGTCGGAAATGCAGTGCTCGCGAAATTGATGGCGGCTTAATGGTCAATGACCATGGAGATGGCAGCACGCATGTTGCGTGCTGCAATGCGAATGCGGGAGACATGCAGTGCAAGACGAAAAGATCAGGGTAGCGATAATTGGATATGGATTCGTTACGCGGCACTTTCATATACCGCTGATTTCAAGCGTAGAAGGGTTGGAACTGGTTGCTGTTGGCACCCAGCGCCCGAGCCAGGTTGGATTGGATGTCTCGACGGTCAAAGTATTGAGTCCGGAGGCCGCGGCGGTTTCTGACGCGGTTGACCTCGTGGTGGTCGCCAGTGTCAACGAGAGCCACTTCAAATTCGCGCAGCTTGCCCTTGAGGCGGGCAAACATGTTGTGGTTGAAAAGCCATTCACGCCGACCTTGCAGGCAGCGCGTGAATTGGCGGACCTGGCAACGCGCGCCGGCAGGCATCTGTCGGTCTTCCAGAATCGCCGTTGGGATAGCGACTTTTTGACCATACAGGATGCGATTCGGAACGAGGATCTTGGCGAGATCGTCCACTTCGAATCACATATTGACCGGTATGCGCCGCAGGTGCCGGATGCCTGGCGCGAGGAGCCGGCTCCCGGCGCCGGCACGTGGTTCGACCTTGGCCCCCATGTCGGAGACCAGGTGCTTCTTCAATTCGGGTTGCCGGACACCGTTACCGCGTCATTCGCCCAGCAGCGTACTGGGGCCAGGACCGACGACTGGTTCACGGTCATCCTCTCATACGGACAATTGAGGGTCGTTCTGCGAGGTGCGCAACTGGTGCCTGGTTTCGGCATTCGCTTCCTCGTACACGGCACAAGACGGTCGGTAGTCAAGCAGGGACAAGATATTCAAGAACATCAGCTGCTCGCGGGAATGACACCGGAAGCCCCATCGTTTGGCGTGGACCCGGACTGCGCGTATGTCTTTGACCCTGGGAATCACCCTGGTGAGCGCCGGGCAGTGCAGGCGACTCGCGGTGACCAGTCGCAATTCTATGTACAGCTCGAGAAGGCGATACGGGGAGAGGGACCCAACCCCGTTGCCCCTCCTGAGGCAGTCGCGTTGATTGCGCTTCTGGAAGCCGTTTCGACCTCGGCAGCCGAGGGACGCACAGTAGCGCTGCCCTTGACGGAACACGAACGTGCGGCGTTCGAAGGCGCCAGACGGACGCATTTGTGATTGATGGCAGGAGTGGGCAGGTCGTGGGTGACATGCCCATTCCTGCTCCCCCACTATCTCACTGGAACTCTGAAAATTGACCAAGAAAGCCGTTGCGATGGTCGACTATATCGTCGTCGGAGGAGGATCTACTGGATGCGTCATTGCTTCCAGGCTGAGCGAGGAGAAAGGCACTTCGGTCACGCTGCTCGAGGAAGGGCCCCGCGACCGCAGTCCCTATATCCATATCCCCGGTGCCTACTACAAAACAGCGCAGGGACCTCTGCTGAAACGCTTTCCGTGGGTGCCCACGGCCGAACAGGGACGCGAGGCGTCACCAACCATGGTGCAGGCCAGTGTTCTTGGCGGAGGCAGTTCGGTCAACGCAATGATCTATATCCGCGGCGTGCCGTCCGACTATGATCAGTGGAGCAGCTCCGGCGCAACGGGATGGGGATATAAGGATGTACTGCCTTATTTCCTTCGAGCGGAAGACAACGAACGCTTCTGTAATGAGAATCACGGCGTGGGTGGGCCGCTGGGTGTGTCGGACGTCGGCCATATTCATCCTTTGACCAAAGTGTGGCTGAAAGCCTGTCAACAGGCGGGCCTTCCCTACAACGAAGATTTCAACTCGGGCGATCAGGCGGGCTGCGGCCTGTATCAGATCACCGCTCGCGATGGAAGAAGAAGCAGCTCGGCGGTCGCCTATCTTCGTCCTGCCGAAGGCCGCTCAAATCTGATCGTGCGCACCGGGGTCCGGGTGACGCGAATTCTCATAGAGGGCGGTCGTGCGGTCGGCGTGGAATTTGTCGAGAACGGGCAATCAAGGCAGCTACGAGCGCGGCGCGAGGTCATCCTGTGCGCCGGTGCTATCAATTCGCCCAAGCTGTTGATGTTGTCTGGCATTGGTCCCAAGCAGGAACTTGAGAAGCATGGCATTCCGGTAATCGCCAATCTCGAGGGCGTGGGACAGAACCTGCAGGATCACATTGAAATCTCACTTGTGTACCAGCTGAAGGGTCCCCACAGCTACGACAAATACAAAAAACTCCACTGGAAGATGCTCGCCGGCCTGCAATACGCGTTATTCAAAAGCGGACCGGCTGCCTCCAATCTAATTGAGGGCGGCGCGTTCTGGTGGGGCAACCAATCGGAGCGCACTCCAGATATCCAGTACTTCCTGGTCGTCGGAGCCGGAATTGAGGAAGGCATTGACGGCGTGCCCGGCGGCAACGGTTGTACTGTCAATCTCGGGCAGATCCGACCTCGCTCGCGTGGATACGTTGCCCTGAACAGCAGCGATCCACTGGATGTTCCGCTGATTTGCCCAAACTACTTTAGTGATCCATACGATCTGGATGCGGTGGTTCAAGGGTGTTCGAAAGCGATGGATATCATGGAACAACCCGCGATGAGCAAATACATCGAGCGTCGCTTCGTTCCGTTGCAACCGATTCTGGATAAACAGGCGTTACGCCAATTCTGTCAGCAGGAGGCTCATGCCGCCCTGCATCCCGCCGGAACGTGTCGCATGGGCACCGATGAGCTTGCCGTCGTCGATCCCGAACTTCGTGTGCGGGGTATCGATGGTTTGCGGGTGGCTGACGCATCGGTCATGCCAGTCCTCATCTCAGGTAACCCTAACGCGGTCTGCATCATGATCGGCGAGAAAGCCTCGGATCTGATCCGCGGGATAAAAATCAGCAACGCTCGCAATGATGCGCCCGACGAGAGCGATCGAGCAATCAGTCCCGCCTGACACCGTCATTGTTCGCCCGCCCCAAGGGACGATCTTTGGGTACGGCCTTTGGGCGGGCGCGCTGGCATGCTCGAGATCCGCGCGTGCCAGCTATGCGCATGCCCAAAAGCCATTTCACCCTGTGTCGCGTGAGAGGCCGTAGTCGCGGTGGGGCAAGAGGTCGCTTGGCTTTGGACGCCTTCGACGCAGGAAAGCTGCGCGGAAAAAATCTAGACACAGGTTGTCTTTCGCGGTCTGCATGACGTGGCGTCAGCACTCATTGCGCGATCCCGTGATTGTTCCGAATGCCGTCTGGGCCACCTAACATGCGAAGGCAGATGCGCGGCCATTGGTAGAACTTTTCCTGGTCTTGGCGTTTTCGTGCCATGCACTAATGCTTCATTGGTCAGGCCAAGCCACCAACCCAGGTTGAACGCAGGCGCTGCTTTCCGGTCGTCCTGGAACCGAAGACCCGACGTGATCCGAAGCTGCCGCGCAGGTCCACGGCCCAGGGCCGAAACGCAGGAAAACGTCCTTCAACCACCGTTCCGTTCTTTGGATAAAGTGATCTCCGGCGCACGCGTCGGAGATCACTCAGTCTTAAACTCAGGCGTTTTTAACAGATGCCAGCAACTTCTTGATGGCTTCTGCTGACGTCATTGACGGCGTGTTAACAAATTGCGTGATTACATCGACGTAAGCGGCGCGGATGTCGCGTTCCAGCGCTGCATTTTCGATGAATGACGGCAGGACCGAACCCTCTTTGGCACCGGCAGCACGGTCCGCAAAATTCGTCTTTGCGCAGTCGTCAAACTTTTCCTGCGGGACATCGTTCCGGGCCGGGAGCGAGCCTTTCCGAAGGTTGAAGTTTTCCTGTACGTCGCGGTCCATGACGGCGTTTGCCAAGGTCGCCTGATTGGCCAGTGCGGCCGGGTTCGTCTGCTTAAAGAAGGTAAACGAATCCATCACCCAGACGAATGCATGGCCACTACCAGGCGTAGCCGAGCACACGAAGTCGACGCCAGGCTTCTTGCCGGCCCGCAGGAATTCGCCCTTTGCCCAGTCTGCATGAATCTGCATGCCGGCTTTGCCATCGATGACCATTTGGGTTGCGACGTTCCAGTCACGCCCTGCTCGATTGGGATCGGTGTATCCGATGATCTTTCGAAGTTCGTCAAAGACCCGTCCCATCGTTGCGCTTTGGATGGCCGCGGGATCGTGTTCGATGATCGCTTTCTTGTAGAACGCCGGGCCGCCCATGCCAATGACCAGATCGCTGAAAATCTCGGCTTCTTGCCAGTCTTCGCCACCCAGTGCCACGGGGATGATTCCGTCTTTCTTCATCGCTTCGGCGAGGGTGTTGAACTCTTCCCACGTCGTCGGCGCCTTGCCGCCGTACTTCTGAAGGATCTTCTTGTTGATCCAGAGCATGTTTTCGCGATGCTCGTCGATGGGAACGCCATACCACGAGCCCTTGTACTTCACGTAGGGAATCAACTCGGGTGAGACAAGCTTGTCCCAATTGCCCGCCTTGGCATAGGTATCCAGATTGGCGAGTTCATTCTGTTCCGCGTAAGAAAACAGCAGTTGTGGCTGTGCCTGGGCGGCGGTGGGTGCGTTGCCCGCCGATAGCCGTGCCTGAAGCGCCTGCTGCTGGTTGGCACCGTCGTCGCCGGCGATTGCGCTGTCTTTCCAGCCCAAGCCCTTCTTTACCAGCGCATCCTTGACCGCCTGTAGTGCGAACGATTCGCTGCTCGACGTCCACTGATGCACTACCTCAACCTGCGGCGTCTGCGCCGCAGCGATCCCACTCATCGCACCGCTTGCGATGACCGATGCGATCAAGCGTGCTAATCCCTGCTTCTGCTTCGCTTTCATTTTCACAGCACAATCTCCTCATAGATGTCGATGTTCGTCACTAGCGGGTGCCACTTTTTTTGCCAACGTTGAGAACAGTCCGGAGTATTCGAGTGCAAATTAACGCGCGCAATTTCGCTATTCGGAGTTTTGCGACGCAAACTGACGCTGAGCTAGCGTCGAGTCGCTTCTGTCTTCGTTCCGACGCCGTAGATCACGCGTCTTTCTTGGATACCTAGTTGTTCATCGAGGCCGGTGGCGCTGGAAAGTGCGTCTACATGCGTCGGCTTTCGGAGCAGTTGCGAAATTGCCAACCGAATTTTGAGTATTCAGACTGACCGCCAAATCACCGATCCGAAGAAGATGAACGGCCACCACACTCGTATGTATCGCGACTTCGTGATCGAGATAGCGCTTCTTAGAGAGGGCGATGATTTGGCTAGCCTGTCGGTTACAACCCGAAGTCTAGCCGACGGATCGGCAGGACCGGAGAAGCGGTTTTCGCTGAAAGCCGATCAGAACGTTTTGACAACCGCGACCAATCGCATCAGACAAGCGATCGATTTGTGGATAGGCGGAAAGCCCGCCGAAGCGTTGAACACGCTATGACAACGCTCGCTCACGCGGGGAATGGTACAGCCAAGGCGTAAGGCTCGCAGCTTGACAATAACGAAGGGGTAAAAATGGTTGAAAGAGACAATGCGCTCGTGTTCCATGCGACCGTTTCAAAATACTCTAACGTGGTAACGGACATCGACATCATGAGGTCGGTCGGGTTCGACGGCGTTGAGCTCACCAGCACCAAGCTCCAGGCTTACCTCGACGCCGGTTACTCGAGCGAAGACTTGCGTCAGCTCCTGGCGAGCGTGTCCGTGCCCGGGATCGGGTTTCTCATCGACATCGAACGACAAGGCGAAGAAGCAGTTGCGCTTTGGGAGCGCGCCAGGGCGCTATTCAATCTCGCGACGTTGTCGGGCGCCAAGGGAGTGCAGGTGCTTACGGGCCCGGTCAACGTGCAGGCCGTGATTGACTGGTCGAAGCTAGGCCGTACGAATCACTACGCCGGCTTGCTTGGCTATGCGGACGATGAGCAGATCGCGATAACTGCCAGGAATCTTGCGGTACTGGCCGACATGGCCAAGGAAGCCGGACTGCTTCTTTATCTGGAAACACTTTCGTGGTCTCCGGTAAATGGGCTCGACAAGTCGCTTCGCGTCATTGAGAGGGCGGAGCGCGACAATGTCAGACTCGTCGTTGACTACTGGCATTGCTATACCTCGGGCGTAACGCCCGATGACGTCGCCAAGTTGGACAAGGAGTTGATTTACGGTGTGCATGTCTGCGATTCGCGCCAATTCGATGGTGGTATTCCCATGGAAAGTGTTCTTCGAGATGTACCGACCGGCGCGGGTGTTCTTGATCTCAAACTTTGGACCGACGCTGTAAAGGCAACCGGCTATACAGGATGGTGGAGTTGTGAGCTATTTTGCAATCGACAGCATCAACAGAATGGCTACCTCGTGGCAGAAGAACTTAAAAATCTTATGAAGACGCTGGTGCTGTAGCAGACGACACGAGCAGCGCTTTTTTGGATGCTTTTTTCCAAGATGAACAGCGTTGGGGTCGGTTTCCGACGAGAGATCGACCTTGCCCTCTGCACACTTTTTCTTTTCATGACGGCACCGACTATTGTGTCCTGCAGCCGTAGTCATTTATGCCGGACAATGAAGTAAGCGTGAGTGAGAAATTTTTTTAAAATGAATGGTACTGCGAATCAATATTTAAAATAGCACAGATACATGAACTAAAGGTTTCAGGAGCTTTACGGACATGCGGTGATCATGGGTTCATCTTCGGACTTTTCACGCCGCTGACCTTTTCCGCTAACGAGGAAGATTTAGACGCTAATGAAAAGTCTTACTATCCGCTCCCGTCTGGGGCTCTGCATGTCATTCATGGGTTTGCTATTAGCATTGGCTATCGGATTGGGCTTGTACGGCATGAGCATCATCAACGACTCAATGCGCGAGGCAAGTCAAAATACAATCCCTGCCATTGACGCATTGGGGAATGCGGAGATCTACATTGGGCGCAGTCGGTTCGTCTATGACAGGATTGCGTTGCAGCCTACATCGCAGGAAAACGCCGATCTGCAAAAACAAGCTGGCGCGTTGCTCGACCAGTCGGATGACTGGTTCAAGAGATACGACAGTCTTCCCCGTAACCCGGAGGAGGACGGGCTGGCCCGCGATGCACGCGAGGCGCGAGCCCAGCTCAGGCAGATTATCTCGGACTTCGGGACGGCAATCGGAAATTACAACCAGGGCGAGGTCAACCGCATTTCTCTCGTTACCTTGCCGAAGGCCTATGACGTGATGGCGGACGCATCGAACCGCCTGAAGCATTTCCGGACTCGGTATGCGGAACTGCAAAATGCGGCGAATGCGAAGCGCTACCGAATGCAGCAGGTCTTGGGCGGTAGCCTCATGTTTCTGGGAGTACTGGCCGCATTAGGCGGATGGATTTTTCTTCGAAGAGCGATTGTCAGACCGTTGGGCGGGGCATTAACGCTACTACGGCACATCGCTGATGGTGACCTCACCGGTACAGATAACACCAGGGGGCACGACGAGATGGCTCAACTGACAAGAGGCATCGCCGAGATGCGGAGCAAACTCGCTGGGACCGTCGGAAGCGTGCGTCTGAATGCAGAAGCCATTGCCGCGGCGAGCAAACAGATTGCGACTGGTAACTCTGACTTGTCTTCGCGTACGGAAGATCAGGCGGCCTCACTTCAAGAAACGGTAGCCAGCATGGAGCACCTGACCGTTACCGTGAAGCGGAATTCAGAAAATGCAAATCACGCGACAGGTCTCGCCGGAAGTGCGAGCGAAGTGGCGCGGGAAGGTGCCCGGATCGTCGATGAGGTCGTGGAAAGGATGAGCGGGATCGAGCAAAGTTCCGAGCGGATCGGCGAGATTATTGGTGTCATTGAAAGCATCGCATTCCAGACGAACATTCTTGCACTGAACGCGGCCGTTGAGGCGGCGCGAGCGGGCGAGGAAGGTCGTGGCTTCGCCGTTGTTGCAACCGAGGTTCGCGCGCTCGCCCAGCGTTCGTCCAGCGCCGCGAAGGAAATCAAGGAGTTGATAGATGAATCCAGTAGTCGGGTACAGGCAGGCAGTGAACTAGTCGGCCATGCAGGTAATTCGATGATGCAGATTGGCGAGGCAATTCAGCGAGTGACGGGGATCATGGATGAGATTGCGAGCGCCTCCGTAGAGCAGACGCAAGGCATTGAGCGAATCAATGAGGCTATCTCGCAGATGGACGAAGCCACTCAACAGAATGCGGCGCTGGTGGAACAGGCAGCCGCGGCAGCGTCCGCCATGGAGCAGCAAGCGTCGAATTTGCACAGGGAAGTCGCTAACTTCCGCGTCTTGTGAATGATGCCCGCGCGTTACTTCGCGGGCCGTTGGCAAGACCTTTTAGTGGGCGTGCACCCAGCGCCAGAACGCAAGCGAAGCGGGGGCATGGACGAATTCGCTAGCGCCAATCATCGGCAACCTCTTGCGATCGGTCTGCGGTTTTTAGCCCCTATCCAAGTCGCGTTGGCACTGCACTGACCGGTCTCGATCAGGCATGTCCCGCTCGTCCGCAAGTCGCGAAGCCGTTGAAAAAAATGGCGGTTAATCCTAATCGAGCTATAATGATCCATATATTTCAACATCGATCATATGGCACGCTTGAGGTTCGCGCTTTACTTTTGCGTGGTCGGGCTTGCTCCTAGTTCTCTTTCTTCCTTGAGGTATATCTTGACCGACTTACTCCGTGACGCTTATGCCGTCCTGCTGCCCGCCTTCGGTGGCCTTGAACTTGCCGATAATGTGCTGCGCTATCTCGACAACGGTGGCGTCTCTGTTCTGCTAGGGGAATCCCGCGAAGAGTACGTCGGGCGGGCAATGAGTGCGGACCGGCGCGCAAGCGAGACCGCTGAGGCTTTTATCTCCATCACGCGCACGGCGCGTGAACGGGCCGGAAGTAATGTGCTGGTAGCAATTGATCAGGAATTTGCCGGCATTCCGCGATTGCACGACCTTGTACCTGCACTTCCGTCGCTCGCGGAAGCACTCGAGTTGTCGTCGGACGAGATTGTCCATAGGTCGACCGTCATGGGCCAGGCGGCGCGTCTGCTCGGTGTGAACGTTTTTCTCGCACCTATCGTTGATGTGGTAACGGGCCCGAATCCGTGGCTCCATAATCGGAACCTCGGCAAAAATCCCGCGGAAGTTAGCCGTCTTGCTTGCTCGTTTGTGCGCGGTGTTCAAGCTGCAGGCATCGCCGCAACGGCGAAGCACTTTCCCGGTCATCCAGTGACAGAACTCGATCCCGCCCTTTACGAGGCAGTGGTCAAAGGCACCCTGGAAGATTTGAAGCCTGGCTTGAACGTCTTCCGCGACGTGATCGAAAGCGGCGTCAAGGCTGTCATGGCCGGACCGGCTCTGGTGCCGGCGGTGGATGCAGCGCAGCCCTCGAGTACGTCGCGTGACACCTTGGCCCTGCTGCGTGGAGAACTGGGATTCAAGGGGCTTATCATCTCCGACGACATTGATGCACCCGGTATTTTGCGCGGCCGTGAGATCGATGCGACCGCTGTGGCGTCGCTTGCCGCTGGGGCCGATTTGTTACTCCTGTCCAGCGAAGCCGGCCTGGACCACATTGCTCAAGCTATTGTGAACGCCGTCCAGAGCGGCGTGATAGAACATGCACGGCTTGCCGAGGCGGCCTCCCGAGTCCGCGCGCTTGCGAGCGAACTCAGTGCCGGTAGTTTTGCGGGTGGAACTTCCAAGCAGGCAAAAGACTGAGGCAAGCCATGAGCGAAATTTCCCGGCAAGCGTATAGCGTTCTATTTCCAGTAGTTGAAACCCTCGAACTTAACGAGCACATCCTCCGTTTTCTTGATCAGGGCGGCAAGAGTCTGCTGTTCGGTGAATCAGGCGAAGAATATGTTAGCGGACGGCTAAGCAAGGAGAGGCTGGAGCGCGAGACGCTGAGCTCATGGCATCAAACGATCGAAACCGCCGTTGATCGTGGGGGCAGACTTATTCTTGCCGCAGACGCCGACATCGCGGCGGTACACCGTTTGCAGGGCCTGGCTGCGCCATTACCGGATCGCGTGGCCGCGCAAGCCCTGTCGGCTGAAGCGTTGGAGGAAATCTGTTTTGAAATGGGACGGGGAGTTGCGACTGTTGGAGTGAATCTCGTTTTATCGCCGACCGCGGACATTGTGACGGGCAACAACGCGTGGTTAGCAGGACGCACTTTGTCGGAGGACCCTGAAGTCGCTGCCGCGATCGTGCGTGCATACGTGCGCGGTGTGCATCGTGCGGGCGTCAAGACGACGCTGAAGCACTTCCCAGGTCATCCTGTCCTGACGGGTGATCTCTCGACGGGCGACGCAAGGGTCCCCTTGTCGCTCAACGAACTCCGGGCCGTCTGGGCCCCCTTCCTCGCAGGCATTGAGGAAGGGGCTGACGCCGTCATGATGGGGCCTGCGCGTTTCGATGCGGTAAAGCCCGCAATAGCCGGCTCTTTGTCCGCTGACCTCATGGGGTCGTTGCGTCAGGAACTCGGATTCAAGGGACTCGTGATGACGTGTGATCTCGATCATAAATCGACCATCGGTGATGCTTCTCTCGGGGAAGTGGCGGTTGCAGCGCTTGTTGCGGGCGCGGACTTGCTTCTGTTATCGACCAAGGCTGTGCCTCATCTCGACGAGGTAGCGCAGTACATTGTGAAAGCGGTGGAACGAGGAGTACTTGACGGTTCGCGTCTAAAGGCCGCCCACGCGCAAGTGTGTGCTCAGGCGGAGCGCCGTCTCATCTGACGAAGCCTTCCGCAGCTCAGCAAGACCGACACCGGGGCGGTCTTTGGCTGCGGCCTGCCGTCGCGTTGATGGTCCGAACGTGAAGCCCCGATGAATCATAACGTCGTCGCGTTCAAACCACGCCGTTATCAGTGCGCTGTTATAGGTGATTGCGCGCCCGGTCCGGCGATCCGGACATGCAAGCACGCGTCTTGAAGCAGCATTAAACGCGCTGCAGCATTGCTTGTCGCGGCGAACACGTCCGTATCAGTCCTCGCCGCCCCAAATCGTGCTCGTGGCTGGACGGACGAGGTAATCGCGCACCTCTACAGGGAGCGAAGGGTCGTCCGGTGACAGCACAGTCGCATTCCGAAGATGATGTCGCGCGAGATTTCCATTCGAGACATGCTGGAACGCCAGGCGCGTGGAGAAGGGCTGTCTGTACGAGGACGACGCGATCGCGGTATAGAGGCCGTAGAAATATCGGTTAGGACGCCGATGTTGCTGGTTGAGAATTGAGAAGGTGACCTCGTTTTGCTGTTTGCTTTCGGCGTCGATTAAAAAAATCCGATCACCCAAAAGCATGCAGAACCCGTGATAAGTGAAGGTATATCCGGACTTCCCGCTTCCGTCCAGCAAGGGGAAGCGCTCTACGGTGACGTAACGGGTAGAACCGGCCCGATGATACAGCCACGTAACCGAACGCAGGATCTTCCCCTTGTAGATCGACGAGTTGTGGTACCGATAGTAGACCCCGAGCATGCCATGCAGAGCCTCGTCCGAGCTTTTCAGCAGCGGCAGCATACGCAATAGTTCCGGTGCCGTATGGAGGTCAAAAGGCAGGGCGAAATTGCGTCCATCAAAGAAAGACTTGAACTCCGTGGGTGGCCGGAAAAGTTCGTCCGGCTCCATCAGGAAGAATCGCGCGATCTTCTGCAGGACTTTCTGCGCGGGCAGATGTTGCCCAGCTACGTACTTGTTGAACTGCTGACGATTGATGTCCAGTTTTCTGCAGAACTCCGCCACCGACTCGAATGAGTTGGCCAGCTGAGTCAAATTGGCAGACACGTTCGTGAGGTCTTGGTGTCGATCCATGGTCCTGGTCGTAAAAATAGGTGATTGCTGGAAGTTCATTATCGGGCACCTCTTACCCTACGAAGCGGCGCTCGATCTTGCGCGACTTAACGTTTGCTAATTTTGCCCACTCGTTACGCACGATTCGCCGCGCCTGCGAATTCATACTGAATGACATCCTCGCGAAATGCGTCAATCTGCGTCAAGAAGAGAAGATCCGTGATGGCGAGGTACGCGACGTTTGATACACGACGTGCCGGCAAGGCACCGTCCAAAGTTGCCTCGAAGCATCGATCGCTCTGCGAAGTAAGGATTCGCAAGGGTTCGCGCATCGTGCGTCAAGCTGCGCAATTTTATCTATCGAAGCGAAATTGAGTCACGAAATTTCGCGATGAATACTTCACGACAGAAACAGGCAGCCAGGTGGCGACGCTGCATTGTCGACCATCAGAGCAAGAGCGCCGCCTCGTCCGCCACTGCTCTTGGTGTAACACCATGCGATGGTGTCTGACGAAATTTATTCACTGAAATTGGGGGAGACATGATGATGCGCAAGACTCAGTTTTTGATGATCGCAGCTGTGACCTTTGGCATGACGTCAGGCCCGTCTGCTTATGCGGACACTGTCGTAAAGATAGGTCATATCGCCCCATTGACGGGTAACCTCGCGCACCAAGGGAAGGACCTTGAAAATGGCGCACGTCTTGCGGTCGATGAAATCAACCAGTCGGGACTGGTTATCGCTGGCGAGAAAATAACGCTTGTCCTGGACTCCCAGGATGATGCGGGCGATCCTCGGCAGGGAACGCAAGCGGCTCAGCGACTGATCGACGACGGAGTGGTGGCTGTAGTAGGGCACTTGAATTCCGGCGTCAATATTCCCGCGTCGAAACTTTACAACGATGCGGGTATCACCAATATCACTCCTGCTGCATCGAATCCAGTTCTGACACTCCAGGGATTCAAGACTGAGTATCGGCTGGTGGCAACCGACGCTCAGCAGGGCCCCGCTCTTGCTAAATACGCCGAAGCCACATTCAAGCCGAAGACCGCCGGCGTTGTTGACGATGCAACCGCGTATGGACAGGGGCTTGCAAACGAGTTTGCAAAAAGCGCTGCGGCGATGGGAATGAAGGTTCTTCCGCGAGAAGTCACCAACGACAAGGCGATCGACTTCAGAGCGATCCTGACTAAACTCAAGTCCGAACGTCCGGATGTGATCATGTTCGGAGGGATGGACGCGACTGGCGGCCCGTTTGCCAAGCAGGCGAAGCAACTGGCGATAGATTCGAAGGTGCTTCTGGGTGACGGCGGCTGTACGGCCAATCTTCCCGAGCTTGCTGGCGCCGCTGCCGGTTCAGTTTATTGCTCTGAAGGTGGAATGGCCATTACCAAGATGCCAGGCGGTATCCAGTTTCAGAAGAAGTACGAAGAGCGTTTCAAGGTGCCTGTTCAGACCTATGCGCCGTTCAGCTACGACGCGGTCTACGTGATCGTGGACGCAATGAAGCGCGCTCAGTCCGTTTCCGCGGCGAAGGTTCTTGCCGTCATGCCCACTACGGATTATTCCGGCGTGACGGGGAAAATCCAGTTTGCTCAGAATGGAGACCTGAAGCAGCCCGTTGTTTCCATCTATCGATATCAGGACGGCCAGAAGACGTTGGTGGACGTCATGAAACCCTGAATGGATTCGAGCCGGCGTTAAGGTCAGGGATTTATGCCCGGTTGCGGAGATCAACTTAGCAGCGAGCCGCGGACCGAAGGATGGCTCACTCAGCACTTTTCGTGCGTCCGCGTTTTGAGCAGTTTCCATGCTCGCCGTGGACAACCACTATTCGAGGATTTGTTGTGACTAATTCAATTTCACCGTCCGTCAAGCAAGCGGTAAACCTGCAGCTTCCCATTCACACTTCCCCTTGGGATCACAAGGCGCTCAGCCCATCTTATGCGCAGGGGGTCGCGTATGTCGACGACCGTTATGTCCCTGTGGGCGACGCCAGAATTCCGCTGCTGGACTGGGGCTTTACACGATCAGATGCCTGCCAGGACACAATTTCGGTATGGGACGGACAGTTCTTCCGTATCGAGGATCACCTCGACCGGTTCGAGCGGTCATGGAAATCATTGCGGTTGACTAATCCTCTAAGCAAGGACGAGGTCCGTGACGTCGTACACAAGCTTGTGGCTATTGGCGGATGGCGCGATGCCTATGTTCAGATAATCATGACACGCGGCATACCGCCAATCGGCAGTCGAGATCCCCGGCAATGTCAGAACCGCTTCCAGGCATTTGCCATTCCTTATGTCTGGATTGCAAGTCCGGAAAAGCAGAAAGACGGGATGAGTGTTCATGTGAGCGACATTCGGCGCGTCCCTGCTCAGTCCGTGAGCCCGTTAATCAAGCATTACCACTGGCTCGATTTCGAAATGGGTCTTTTCGAGGCACTGGATTGTTCCGCGGACACTGTATTACTCAAAAGCATGGATGGTTTTATCTCGGAGGGCCCAGGGTTCAACGTGTTTGCCGTAGTGGATGGGAAGCTGGTCACTCCCAAGACTGCTGCTTTGGACGGGATGACTCGCCGAACGGTGTTGGAGTTGTCCAGCGAGATCGGCATCGAAGCGGAGGAAATAAATCTCGACCTGGATAGCCTTATAGCGGCTGAAGAAGCATTTCTGACCACGACCGCGGGGGGCATTCTTCCGGTGACTGTGGTGAATGGGCGGAAAATTGGAAACGGTCCAGGTGCGTTGACGGCGAAGTTGCATCGAGAGTATTGGGATCGCCGCACGAGCGGATGGCTCGGGTCGCCCGCACTCTACTGGTGAGAACGCACACCGATCTCAAGGAAGAGAGGGGGGCCGGGAAATCCGGACAGTCGGTTAGATGGAGTCGCTGGGATCTGAGATAGGCATGATGCCTACATAGGAAACCAGACGATGACGAGGAGAATCCGGTGCGCGGACTTAGAGGCGTTCGAGGCGAAGGTGGCGCTGGCAGCAGTGCGTGGCTAGCGCAACTTGTACCTTGATACATGCCTCCAATGCGGATCAAGGCGCGTCCCACAGGCGTTTGCAACGCTCTTTACGACGACCAGTTCTCTCGGAAGTCGTTATGTAACGTGAGCCCACCATCTGCAAAGATAGTATGCCCAGTTACATACAACGCTTCATCGCTCGTAAGAAAAGCAAAAATATTCGCAACTTCAGCAGGAGAAGCAGCACGGCCTAACGGGATGCGGCGTTCTACCCGTGCGCGTTTTTCGTCGTCACCAGACCAGGAAGCGTTCAGCGGGGTTAGCGTGGCGCCAGGCGCTACTGCATTGACGCGGATTCCTCTGTCCGCATATTCGAGAGCTAGCGTTCGGGTAAGATTGCCCAGACCGCCCTTGCTCACTGAGTATGCCAAAAAACTGGGTTTGGGGATAACCTCATGATTCGATGAGTTGTTCAGGATTAAGCCGGAACCTTGCTCAAGAAAAATTTTAATTGCTTCCCGGCTACATAAAAACGGCCCACGGAGATTGACTGATACAACCCTGTCAAAATCTTCAGCAGAAAATAGGTGCGACGGGCTTTGATGATTAATTCCCGCGTTATTAATAAGGATATCAAGGCCTCCGAACAAATCTCGAGTCTCAATGAACGCCTTAACAACTGCTTGTTCATTTGTGACGTCAAGGTAAGTTGCAAACACTCGCCCTTCATGCTTTTCGTTGAGATTTTGTAGGACCTTGTCGGAAACTTCAGGTCGACAAACGTCGCCGATCATCACGCGCGCGCCGTCGTTTAAAAGTCGTTCAGCAATTGCAAGTCCGATTCCTTGAGATGCACCGGTCACCAAAACTCTTTTTCCTTTGATTCCCTTCACGATGATCCTCCTCCCATTAGAGATGCCGGCTGGCGTCGCGCGCCTTCAATTGATTGAAAGTTGGCTTAGCTCGTTTGATCCTGTTCGTCCATCCAGCGAGTCTGCTTTCACTGGTTGCGGAGTGACGTTACACGTTGAGTCGGCGAATCGCTCAGCACGTGACGCTTTATTGACAAATAATATAGTCAAAGTACAATGATGTCAATACAAGTAAGAGGCGCCGATTTCCCTGGCTGTAATCGTACGCAACTGCTGTACGGTAGCTGTGAATGAGCGGACGCCGCGCGTCTTCGGGCAGGCGGTGGCCGGCGTGCCAATGTCAATGATGGCGGCCATCGCTCCGTGCACGCGATTTATGGCTGTTCTTTGCGTCAGGTACCTACTTCATAAATAGGTTCAACGGGTTCAAGGAATTACTACATTGTCATTTTTTAGATAGATAATGTCTTGATTGGACAACCACTACGAACTGAAGGCGACGAGAATGTAGCTATACCTAGGCAGTTGGCCGTAGATCCACGTTGAAATTGCATTTCCAAAAGGAGTCGAGCCATGGCTGAGCAACTGGTCGGTTGGTGCGCGTTGTGTAAGTCACGTTGCGGCGCAACCTACACCATTGAAAATGGCCGGCTCACAGGAGCGGGTCCCGCTCCGGAGCACCCAACCGGCAAGTCGCTTTGCATCAAAGGGAAGGCTGCTCCGGAAATCCTTTACCACCCTGACCGACTGCTCTATCCACTCAAGCGCACGAATCCCAAAACGGCCGACGATCCTGGCTGGGTTCGCATATCGTGGGAGGAGGCGATCGGAACAGTGGGCCAAAAGTTGCGGGCCATTCGGGCCGAACATGGAGCCGAAGCCGTATGCTATTCGACGACGACACCTAGCGGGACCGCACTCAGCGATGGTGACGACTGGATAGACCGCTTGATTCGGCTCAGCGGCTCCCCTAACTGGATTAGCAGTACGGAGGTTTGTAATTGGCATAAAGATTCGTCGCATGCGTTTACGATCGGAACAGCGATCCCTTATCCGGACTACGAGAACACGGAAATGATCGTGTTCTGGGGATTCAATCCGACTTCAGTGTGGCTTGATCAAGCCACTCAAGCCGCAGCGGCACGCGCGCGCGGCGCAAAAATGTTAGTGGTTGACCCACGTCGTTTTGGTTTCGCGATGGGTGCGGATCATTGGCTTCGGGTCCGCCCGGGCGCAGATGGCTTTTTAGCCATGGGTATGATGCGCAGGATGTTCGAGACGGGCGCTTTTGACACCAGGTTCCTTAGACGCTGGACCAATGCGGCACTGCTCGTGCGTGAGGACGACGGCCAGTTCCTGCGAGCTCGTGACGTCGATTCGTCACAGGAGGCGGACGCCTTTGTGGCGGTCGGGGACGACGGCGCTCTGGTGTACGTTAAGAGAAACTCGGCTGTAGAGGGGGACAAGCTGCTGGAGGCTCGCTTGTCAGCGTCTATCGAATTGGAAACATCCACTGGACGCATTCACTGCACCACCTCCCTTGATCGGCTTAGACAAGCGTTCGAGGCGAAAACACTCGATGAAGTGGCGGAAATTACATGGATCCCGGTCGAACAAATCATTGCAGCGGCGGACGCATTGGGTTCGGCGAAAAGTGCCACGTATTACACGTGGACAGGACTCGGCCAGCACGCTGAATCGACACAGATCGACAGAGCATTTGCAACGCTGATGAGTCTGAAAGGCGGGTTTGATGCGATGGGCGGAAACCTCGTCCTGCCGGGTCACCCAACGAATAAGGTGGCCGGTCCCCAGCTTTTGGCTGCGGAGCAACTCGCAAAGGCCATCGGTATGAACGAGCGGCCACTTGGCCCTCCGAGCGTTGGCCGCATTGTTGCACACGATTTTTACGACGCTGTCCTCAACTCGGACCCGTATCAGCCTAAAGCGCTTGTTGGATTCGGGTCAAACCTGACCGTTGCTCATGCAAATTCCGCGCGAGGCAGGGAAGCCATGAGGGCATTAGACTTCTACGTCCATTGCGACATCTTCGAAAATCCCACGGCTCGTTTCGCCGACATATTGTTGCCTGTCAATTCCCCGTGGGAACGAGACGCCATGCGCGTGGGTTTTGGCTCCGGCCTGAAGGCCGAACAACATATACAGTACCGTCATAAGATGGTGGAGCCGATCGGCGAATCACGTTCCGACGCTGAGATTGTTTTTGCGATTGCCAATGAGCTGGGATTGCGTGATCAATTTTTCGGTGGGGACATTGATGCGGCGAGGTCTTATATTCTGGAACCTCTCGGGGTTACGTTAGAACAACTAAAGGAAAATCCGGAGGGAATAAGCCTGCCGCTAAAGCAGCGCTACAAGAAATACGCGGAAGTGGGTGACGGAAAGGTCAATGGATTCAATACTGAGACAGGCCTTGTTGAACTCTATTCCGCGCTACTTGTGCGTTTCCAGCAACCGGGTGTTCCTGAGTTCGACATCGGGATTTTGCCATCCAACGAGGAGTTTCCCTTTGCCTTGACAACGGCCAAGGCGGGTTATTTTTGTCATTCGCAGCACCGTCAGGTTCCGTCTTTGCGCAAACGCGAGCCTGATCCAAGCGTCAGTCTGTCGCCTGAGGCAGCGGAAGGATTAGGTATAGAGGAAGGCGACTGGGTCGACATACAAAACCACGACGGAAGCATCCGGATGCGCGCGAAAATCGACAAGACGCTCCACCCTCGGGTGGTGCGTGCATCATACGGATGGTGGAAACAAAGTGAGCATGAGGGGTTATCAAGTTACGATCCTTATAGGTCGGGCGGGTCTAACTACAATATATTGGTGGATGCCAAGCGTCTTGATCCAATGAGTGGAACCGCGGGGCTTAGGTCGCAATCGTGTAATGTTGTTCCGGTCAAGGCTCGAAATCCAAACGGCTGGCGAGGATTTCGTCCGATGCGAATCCGGCAGATCAGGCGCGTGGCGGACGAAGTGACCATGGTGACATTCGAGGGCTTGGATGGCGCGACGCTGCCGGATTATGAGCCAGGGCAACACATCACAGTCAGTCTCCGACCGGATGGATCAGAGACGGAGATCATTCGTTGCTACTCACTGATCGGATTGGCCCGGCAAGAGGATCGAAAGACGTTTTCTGTTGCGGTAAGGTTTGTGCCTGCGCCACATGATCGTCCTGAATTTCCTGACGGGAAAATGTCGGAGATCATGAATCGTCGAGTGACGGTTGGCGATCGGGTCGATGTGAAGGCACCGGGTGGAGATTTTGTAATACCAGCTATTTCGCGTCGACCGATCGTGATGGTAGCGGGCGGGATCGGCATCACACCGTTTATGTCCTATCTGGAGACGGTTGCGGCCGCTGGTGCAAGTCACAGAATCCACCTTGTGTACGCAAACAGGTCCCAATCGACCGAAGCATTCGCTGATCGGATTGCCGAGTTTAGAGCGCGTATTCCTACTTTGACAGCATCGCGGCACTGGGGGGCAACGGAGGGACCGCTCCCTGACGATGTTGTCACCACACGTATCAGTATCGAGAATCTCCTGCGTCCTGACTTCGAGGAGGCACCTGCTATATATTTCTGCGGTCCTGCACCGATGACCAAAGCGTTAAGGCAAGCGCTGAAGGACGCTGGACATCCACCCAGCCTTGTATTCGAGGAGACATTTGCACCGGCGCAGGTTGACCAAAATAGTCTTCCTACCGGGGAGTATGCGGTCGTGTTTTCGAAGTCAGGAAAGACACTCACGTGGTCTCGCGAAAAAGGATCCATTCTGGAACTGGCTGAGTCGGCCGGGATCAAAATTACCAACGGTTGCAGAGCGGGGCAGTGCGAGTCGTGTGAAGTGAAAATACTGCATGGCGAGTGTCTGCATCGTGTGCACGTTTCGCATCCTGGTGGAGATACGTGTCTCGCATGCCAGGCCGTACCTACCGGCGATGTGACAATTGAAGCATGATCAGAGATGTTCTTTGTCGGAGCCCGTACGGGACGGTTTACGTGAATTGGTGGGGCATACAGAACGAGTGTCGACTACATGAATATCATGGGAGATAAATGGATCTATTGCTTAAGTCAATCAGCTTATGATGTAAACGTACTGCCAGTAGACATTCCCACTTCGTCAACGCATCCTGTGACAATGCAACAAAATCACATAAACAACGAAATTTCGCTTAATCTGAATAAGCCTACGCCTGCGCGTCCGGTAAGAGCTAAGGTTCAGCGTCTGTTTATGAACCAGGAGGTGTCACCACACCGCCATCCTTGGGCGCAATTGGCGTTCTCTATTACCGGGATGACACGATTGATTGTCGAAGACGGTGTCTTCATTGTGGCGCCTTGGCAAGCGTTATGGATTCCCGCAAATGTGGGGCATGCAGTTACCGTACCGGCAGAAACAGAAGTCTATACGCTCTACTTTTTGGAAGACGCCATACCCGTGCCGCCGAACCCTGTCAGTGGCAGTGCGCGTTGGGAGCGATGCAGGGTGATAGAAGTGTCGGATCTGCTGAGGGCGGTGGTGCTGCAGATGGACCCGCGTCCCGACGACGATATGCCAACAGTTCCTGACAGGCCTGAACGGGAAAGGCTGCTTGTCAACGTCGCAATCGAAGAACTTTCGATAGCCCCGTCTGTTCCGCTCGGTATTGAACTCCCTAAAGAGCGACGGATACGCCGACTATGCCAAGCTGTGCTGGAGAATCCCATGCGTCACTCCACCCTCGACACGTGGGCGGAACACGCTGGCGCCAGCCCTCGGACGATCGCTCGTCTTTTTCGCCGGGAGTTGGGGATTGGGTTTTCACAATGGCGGAAGAAAGTACTTCTGGCCGAGGCAGTTTCGCGAGCCGAAGACTCAAAGCCCATCAACGAGATCGCTGCCGAGCTTGGCTACACGAGCACAAGCGCTTTCAGTGCGATGGTGAAGCGCTCAGCTGGAATGTCTTTGACTCAATTACTTTCCCGACCCCTCGCGTCAAAAATCAAAACACCCCAGGACTGAATAGGGCCGCGCGCGCAAAAGTCGCAGATTGCGAAGAGCGGAGCACTCCCTTCGTCCTAGCAGGCACGCCGGCAAGTACCGGGTCGGGATGCATCCATGCACGCAGGCGTCCATTCGTTTCACTGTTTCGGGCGCTGACGCAGGCTATCTTTCACAACGTTGGAAGAGGGCTTATCGAGGTTGAAGCTGATTTTAAGCAGCAAACAAAAACCGGCTATCAGTACGATCATGCATGTAGAGACAATTAAAAGGATGCTGTGGGGGAAATACTTAAGCGTGGCAATCAGCTCGTTGGTGTGACCCATGAATAAGTCCGAATGCATCTTAACCGCTCCTAATGTCTATTTATCAAGTCACTCAGCCACAGAAATTGTCCGTTGACGAACGGAACGACACTGAGGGCCGGATGTGAGCGCGGCATGATCTATCTACATAAAGCTGTGGTGAATAATCAGTCAAGCTTCTGATCCCTTCGCCTCATTGAGTAGTAGCCACCACGCGCGTTGCCTGGCGACGTGAAGTGCCGCAGTATCCGGCCAAAGCCATATAGATAGTTAAACTAATAAAATTTGAAAAATCGTAATCTATCGAGAGGAACGTCGGTGACGAAATTGCTGGGGTCCGTCACCGACTCGGCATTACACGGAGTGTCAGGATTCTCCGTAGCCGCCCCCGCCCGGTGTTTCGACCACCAGGACCTCGCCATGTGGAATCAACTGCTTGCCCTTGCCATTGAGTGTCTTTCCGGAAGCAAGCGAAACCTTGCCGGGTGCGCCGTCGGAACCACCAAATCGGCCGCGCGCCGGATTGTGAATGCGATCCAACGCGGCGAACAAATAAAACGGATGCCCGTCACGGTGTCCGATTTCGATGACCTGGCCCATGCCGCCCCTGAACTTCCCGTTTCCTCCGCTGTTGGCGCGGAATTCCTTACGCCAATACACCAAGGGGGTAATCGTTTCGATGACTTCGATCGGCACACCTGATACGCCGCTTGGGAACGCCGTAGCGTTCAGTCCGTCGGCGTTCGGACGTGCGCCCGTACCACCCGTCAGCACCGACAGCGCGGAGAATTGTTGTGTATTTGTGATGCCTTCGGTCACGCAGGCATCGTGACCATCCTCGAGGATCAAGTTCCACAATGCGCCGGCGCCTTCGGCAAGCACCCGATCCGGACTGATTTGTGCCAGGCAGTTAAAGACAACATCAGGAAGCATTTGTCCAATGACGTGCCTGGAGGACACTGGCGAAGGGCGGACCGCGTTTAGGATTGACCCTTCCGGGGCAGTGATCTTCAGTACAGAAAGCGTGCCCGAATTATTCGGGATGTTAGGGAATATTGAACAGGCGAGTCCGAATGCGCTATAGGCCTGGCAATATGAAAGCGGTACGTTGATACCCCGTGCAGAGATGCGCGATGTACCCGAATAGTCGAGTTCGATCCCTTCCTTCGAAATCTTGAGCCGAGCCTGGAGGGTGACTGGATGGTCGTACCCGTCGAGCGTCATGGAACCCGACACCTCGCGTTCCGGAAGCTTGGCGATCTCCGCGAGCACGGCGCGACGTGACCGGGCGATAATTTCGTCAGCGAGCTCGCTCAAATTATCGAGCTTGAACTCCACGAGCATCTCACCAAGTCGCTTGACGCCGATGGCGTTGCAAGAGGCAAGCGAAAACAGATCGCCTTCCGCTTCCGCTGGATACCGGGAGTTCGCCCGGACGAGTCTGATCAGGGTCTGGTCCACTACACCGGCATCGATCATACGCGACGGTGGCACGTAAAAGCCTTCCTCGAAGACATCCCGGCCGTCCGGGCCAAAGCCGATCCCGCCGACATCCATGAAGTGGCAAGTCGATGCAAAAAGCCCGACCATCTTGCCATGATGAAATGCTGGCGTAACCATTACAAAGTCGTGCAGGTGGCCTGTGCCCATCCATGGGTCGTTCGTGACGAATACATCGCCTTCCTTCATTGTTGACGCCGGAAAAAGGCGCAAAAAGTGAAGCACCGATGTGGCCATGGTATTGACGTGGCCGGGCGTACCCGTCACCGCTTGCGCAATCATGCGGCCGTCGTAGTCGAAATAACCGGCCGACAGGTCGCCGGACTCGCGCACGATTGGGCTGAAAGCAGTGCGTCGAAGCGCCTGCGCCTGTTCTTCCACCACGGCAATGAGTCGATTCCACATGATCTGAAAGTCGATCTCGCCCATAGCCGAACGGCGCGCGTCGACAGGGGTTTGGCTGGTATGTGTTGCTTCGGTCATGGTCTTACACTCGCTAAAT
This sequence comes from Caballeronia udeis, assembly GCF_001544555.2. Classification (GTDB taxonomy): domain Bacteria; phylum Pseudomonadota; class Gammaproteobacteria; order Burkholderiales; family Burkholderiaceae; genus Caballeronia; species Caballeronia udeis. The sequence goes on from NZ_FCOK02000046.1 coordinate 54,891, forward strand.
GGGTTTAAGCGCGCCGGTTCAAGACAATATGGCCAAGCTCATCGACCGTCGCCGTGAATGATGACGTAACCACAGTGCTAGTTTCCTGTTCGGCGATGATCGCTGGCCCATCGATATGAAGTCCGGGCTTCAAATAGTCGCGCCAGTAGACAGGCGAACGCGATGCAGCGCCGTTGTCCGGATCGTAGAGATCGCACCAGCCGACGCGTGGCTCGTCCACGCCGAGCGTCGCAAGCGGAAGCGCCTGAGTAGCGAGCGGATTCTCCACGGCGGCAGTCACGGCCCAAGTGACAATTTCGATTGCGTGCTCGCGCAAGGCCCGACCGAAGATTTGCTCGTACGCTTGGGTGAAGGCGTCCTTTAGCGCGGCTCGGACCTCCTCGTTGGACGCCGTGTCAGGCATGTCTACCTCCAGCTCATGCCCCTGACCAACGTAGCGCATGAAGGCCGAACGCTTGACGGAAACTGGGAAGCCGTTGCTCGCCGGTTTCACGACGGTGATTGCCTCCTCTACCATCGGCTTAAGCAATTGCTCTATTTCCGCAGCATCAAGGCCGGACAAATGAACGTGGCGGCTTCTGACAACCTCATAAGCGACAGGTGCTTCCAGAAAGCCTATGGCTGAGCCTACGCCGGCCCCGCGAGGAATGATGACCTTGCTCAGGCCGAGCTTCGTGGCAAGGCGGGCTGCGTGAAGGGGCGCCGCGCCACCGAAAGCGATGAGCGCGCGTTTGCGCAAGTCTTTGCCGAATTCCGCCGCGTGAACGCGACTGGCATTTGCCATGTTTTCCTCGACCATCTCGCTGACCGCCAGAGCGGACATGGTCGAATCCAGCGAAAGCGTGTCGCCGATTGCTTTTTGCAGTGCCGTGCGGGCGAGATCAGGACGCAGTTGCAGCTTGCCGCCGGCGAAGCGCTCCGGATCCAGCCGTCCCAGGACGACGTCCGCGTCGCTCACTGTGGGGCGAGTGCCGCCGCGTCCGTAAGCCGCTGGGCCAGGATCGGACGATGCGCTTTCAGGACCGACAGCGACCCGGCCGAGCTCATCGACCCGAGCGATCGAGCCGCCGCCCGCGCCGATCTCAACCATTTCAATAACAGGAATCCTCACCGGAAGGCCACTGCCTTTGAGAAAACGTTCGGTACGGTCCACCTCGAACGTGCGGGACTTGAGTGGTTTGCTGTGGTCAATGAGGCATAACTTGGCCGTGGTGCCACCCATGTCGAAGGAGATGATTTCATCCAATTGACATTCGCGGGCAACCTTTGCCGCCAGGATCGCGCCGCCAGCGGGCCCTGATTCGACCAAGCGGATGGGGAATGCCGAAGCTTGTGAAATGGTCGTTAAACCACCGCCAGAGCTCATCAGCAGGATCGGGCAGGTGAGGCCACGTTCTGTCAGTTTGCGTTCGAGCCTTCCCAGGTAGCTTGCCATGACAGGCCGGACATAGGCGTTTGCAACGGTCGTGGACGCACGCTCGTATTCGCGGACTTCAGGGCAAACCTCCGAGGAAATGCTCACCGAAAGTTTCGGCAAACGTCGAGCGATAAGGTCGCGCGTGCGCTGCTCGTGGTCACCGTTTGCGTAGGCGTGAATATAGCTGATGGCCAGGCTTTCGACGCCCTGTTCCTCGAGCTCGCGAGCTCGCTGAGCGACTTCGTCTTCGTCAAGCGGAAGCAGTACGCCGCCGTGAACATTCAGGCGTTCGCTCACGGTAAATCGCCACTCCCGCGGAACCAATGGCACAGGCTTCTTCAGGAAGATGTCGTATTGATCGTGACGGCTTTCCGTGCCGATTTCGATCGTGTCACGAAATCCCTTCGTGGTCAGTAGTGCGGTGCGGGCGCCACGCCGCTCAATGATTGCGTTGGTGGCAAGGGTTGTTCCGTGCAGGAAAAGGCCGATCTCGGACAAAGAAGTTTCTGCCTGCTGACAAAGCTGAGTGACGCCGTCGAACAAGCCGATCTCGGGTGCATGGTGAGTCGTCAGCACCTTGATCGACAGTCTGGAACTGCCACGGTCCAGTACCACGTCCGTGAATGTCCCTCCAATATCTACCGACAGGCGCAAGCGTTGATCGGGCATCGCAGTCGTCCTTTGTTGTATTGACAATGTAGTAAGTTTCTTGGACTAATTTTTACTTGTCAACATAAATCTGTAATGGCGGGCTGACGGCCGTCATTCAACGCCGCGAGGCATGGGGGCTCAGTCTATTGAGGAAGGTAAGGGGGAAAGTAAGGGTAAACAGCCTCAGTATTTTTTGATCCTCAATGCCAAAACAGGCTACACAAAGCGCTTTTTTCGTACTAGGATGCGCTCTGAAATGACAAATATGTAACTTTTCACATTTTGTGCTTTTTGGAGTGTCCCTATGAAGACTACCGCTGTTACGTTCGACGATCTTGCCTCCTCCGTCATCGCGGTGCCACCGCTGGCACGTCACGAAGACTACAGATTGAATCGCGCAGAAAATCAGCGGCTTATCCGCCACCTCGAGGGGGGCGGAGTGACCTCGCTGATGTACGGCGGCAACGCAAACTTCTATCATCTGCCGACGGGACAGCTTGCGGAAGTGCTCGACATGCTTGAAGAATTTGCAGCGCCCGATTCGTGGGTGCTGCCGTCCGTGGGCGCCGATTACGGTCGCTTAATAGATAGTCTGCCCATTCTCAAAGCGCGAAATTTCCCGACGGTGATGGTATTGCCAGCCGTCTTTCCCACTACGCTCACCGGTGTCGAACGTGGCATCCGGGAATTCTCCGACGCGCTCGGCAAGCCGGTCATCCTCTACCTCAAGCGCGATGGATATCTTGACGCAGATGGCGTGGAGAGGCTCGTAAGCGAGGGCCGCGTGGTGGCGATCAAATATGCGGTCGTGCGCGAGGACCCCTCGAAGGACGCTTTTCTTTCAGAATTGTGCGCTCGCATCGACCGACGTTATCTCATCAGCGGTATTGGCGAGCGCCCCGTCGTCGAACATTTTCGCGACTTCGGCCTGTCGAGTTTCACGTCGGGGTCGGTCTGCCTCGCGCCCAACCTGGGTACGAAGTTGCGTGGCGCGCTTGGCGCACTGGACTACGAAAAAGCGCGAGCATTGGTTAGTCATTTCATCCCCCTGGAAGACTGCCGCGACAGCATCTCGCCCCTACGTGTGCTGCATTGTGCAGTCTCCGATGGTGACGTGGCGAGGACGGGCGCCTTGATGCCGCTTATCGATGCCGAACTGACCCCGGCGCAGCGGCTTGCCGTGCGCGAGGCCGCGTGGGACTTAACGCGGGCGGAAGCCAAGCTCTCGACTTCCACCGCAGCGTAGCGACCAACCTTCGACTAACCATAAACCAACCATAACCTTTGTTCGTTTGGAGATCGACATGATGAAGATGACCGCCACCGCTCTTGCTGCAGTGCTCCTCGCGGCAGCGGGTAGCGCCGTGGCTGCTCCCACGGTAGACGTATTGCACTACTGGACGAGTGGCAGCGAAGCCTCAGGCCTGAACGAGTTGAAAACGCTGCTGCAGAAAGAAGGCGTGGTCTGGAAAGACGCGCCGGTGGCGGGGGGCACGGGAATGAACGCTGTGCAGGTTCTTCACGCGCGAGTTGCCGCGGGCGATCCGCCGGCAGCAGTGCAGTTGCAGCCCTCGCAGATTGCTACGTGGGGCAAGGAGGGGCAACTTCGAGATCTGGACGATATCGCCACAAAGAACGGTTGGGACAAGATCATTTCGCCCGAACTCATCCCCTATCTGAATGTTGATAAGCAGTACGTTGCAGTTCCTGTCAATGTTCACCGCAACAATTGGCTGTGGTACAACAAGCAGGTATTTGACAAGCTGGGTCTCGCTCCGCCGAAGACATGGGACGAGTTCAATGCCGTTGGCGACAAGCTGAAGGCGGCGGGCGTGATCCCACTTGCCCTGGGTGGTCAGCCATGGCAGGAACTCGATTTGTTCGAAAACCTCGTGTTGGGTATCGGTGGCCCAGAATTTTATCGGAAGGCGCTTGTCCAGCAGGACGAATCGGCCCTGCGCAGCCCTACTATGTTGAAGGTGTTCACTGAGCTTCGTAAGCTCAACGACTACGTGGATCCCAACTATCCGGGCCGGGATTGGAATCTCGCCACCGCAATGTTGATTCAAGGCAAGGCCGCCATGCAGATACAGGGTGACTGGGCGAAGGGCGAGATGCTTCTGGCGAACAAAAAGGCTAACGTCGACTACGGTTGTGTGCCGGCTCCGGGTACCGCTGGCGACTTTACCTGGATCATTGATGCTTTCTCGTTCTTCAAGACCAAGAACGCTGATAAGGTCGAGGGGCAAACGGACATGGCTACTGCAGTGCTGGACAAGAACTTCCAGGAGGCCTTCAGCTTGAAGAAGGGTTCGATTCCCGCACGCGTGGACGTCTCGTCGGCCAAGTTTGACGAGTGTGGCAAGCAGTCTTTCGTGGATCGCGCGCAGGCACAAGCCAACCACACCACGATTCCCTCGCTCGCCCATAACGCGGCCGCCGCCGAAGACAAGACCGGTGTGTTTCTGGACACCATTTCGAGTTTCTTCGAAAGCAAGAACATGACGCCCCAGCAAGGCATTGATCGCCTGGTGTCAGGCCTCCAGTCGCTGTAACAGCAGGAAGTCAAGGGAACGTACAAGCTCATGGCGCACACCCTTGCCAGCGGACATGACAAGGGTCGCGTTAGCCAGACAACATGACGTGGAAAAGCAATGACACAAGGAACATCACAAGTTGGCTCCAGTCGTGACCGGATCCAGATTCCCTCTCCTCGCGAGTTCGGACACTGGATTGGCGGGCAATGGACCACGAGTCAAGGCGAGCCCTTCATCCGGGAAAATCCGGGCAATGGAGAACTCGTAGGGCGATACCGCAACGCTACGCCGGAAGAAGTGGATTCAGCGGTCCGTTCAGCCAGGCACGCTTTCGACCAGGGAGTTTGGTCGGATCTGTCCGGGGAAGACCGGTCCAGAGTGCTTGAGCGCACGGCACAGGTAATACTGGCAAGAACTGAAGAGCTCGCCGCATTCGAAATGGCGGAGAGCGGCAAACCACTGAGACAGGCACGTGCCGAGATCGAACGGTCCGCGGCGCTATGGTCGTACGCAGCCACCCAGGCCCGCTCGATCAACGGCTCGAGTTTTGCAGCGCTTGGAAAGGGGCTGACGGCGCTCACGATCAAGGAGCCCGTTGGACCTGTCGCGATCATTACACCGTGGAATTTTCCGTTTCTGATCATCAGTCAGAAGCTGCCATTTGCGCTCGCGGCGGGTTGTACGTGCGTGGTGAAGCCGAGCGAGCTGACGCCGGCGACTACGCTGCTCCTGGGCGAGATTCTGAAAGCGGCGGGCATGCCCGACGGCGTGGTAAACATCGTTGCAGGTCACGGCGATCCGACTGGAGATGCACTGATCTCTCACCCCGACATCGAGATCATTTCCTTTACCGGATCCACCCGGGTTGGCAAGCACGCGATGAGAACGGGTGCGGATCGAATCGCAAAGGTCGCGCTGGAGCTCGGGGGTAAGAACCCGCATATCGTGTTTGCAGATGCCAATCTGGAACACGCATTGGATGCCGTGCTGCACGGCGCCTTCGCCAACGCCGGACAGTCCTGCAATTGTGGCAGCCGGTTGCTTCTCGAACGGTCAATCGCCGACGCGTTCACCGAAAAACTCATCGCTGCCGCAAGAAAAATTCCGGTAGGTAGTCCGCTTGACGAAAATACGCTCGTTGGTCCGATCATCAACGAAGCCCAGTTTAATCGGATCATTTCGTTGATCGCGGCAGGTAAAGAGGAAGGCGCTATTCTGGCGCTGGGCGGTACGGACCGGCGTATCAATGGAGGGCGCTATATCGATCCGACCATTTTCGTTGATGTGACCCGAAGCATGAGAATTGCCCGCGAAGAAATATTTGGCCCGGTACTGTCCATCCTGACTTTTGAGAGCGCTGAAGAAGCAATAGCGCTGGCAAACCACACTGCGTACGGATTGTCTGCAGGGGTTTGGACACGTGATATTTCTGTGGCAATCCAGGCCGCTCGCGGTATCAAGGCGGGTACGATCTGGATCAACACCTATCTGGATGGCCCGGCGGAATTACCGTTTGGTGGTTATAAGGAAAGCGGTATCGGCCGGGAAGTAGGCCTCGCAGGGGTGGAAGATTTCATGGAAATCAAGACGATTCAAATCCGTGATGCGGGGTATTCCCCGCGCTGGATTGGCCCCCGTATAAGCCCGGACAGCAACGATCGATCAGCAGGGTGAAAAGCATGGAATATGACTACATCGTCGTAGGCGGCGGCTCTGCCGGGTGCGTTGTTGCCTCGCGACTGAGTGAAGATCCCGACGCCACGGTTTTGCTGCTTGAAGCAGGTCGTCGAAACGATTCCTTCCTGGTGCGCTGGCCTGCGGGATACGCCCGCTTGCAAGGTGACAAGGTTCGTTACGAGTGGATGACGACGCCTCAAGAGCAATTGAACAACCGTCGAATGCTATTTCCGCAGGGAAAGATCCTGGGCGGCGGTAGTTCGGTCAATTCGATGGTCTATATCCGCGGTCATCGCCGCGATTTCGATCACTGGGCGTCCCTCGGAAATGAAGGGTGGAGTTACGCGGATCTTCTCCCGTATTTCAAGCGGTCCGAGGACAACGAAAGGCTATCGAACGCATTCCATGGCATCAACGGACCAATGGGCGTGTCTGACCAGCGCTCACCGATCGATCTCAGCCGACAGTTCATCCGGGCTGCTCAGGAGGCGGGCGTTCCCTACAACCCTGACTTCAATGGTGCTGACCAGTATGGCGTAGGTTTCTATCAGGTTACCCAACGAAACGTACGGCGATCCAGCACCGCCTTCGCTTTTATCTATCCCGCGCTCAAGCGAAAAAACCTCACGGTGGAAACCCAGGCCCGGGTGACGCGAGTCGTGGTGGAGAACGATCGGGCGGTGGGCATCGAGGTCGTGAGAGAGGGGAAATCCTCGTCCGAGACGATTCGAGCTAAACGCGAAGTGGTCGTGAGCGCCGGCGCGATCAATTCGCCCAAGCTTTTATTGCTCTCGGGCATCGGGCCGGCGGACGAGTTGCGCAGGTCGGGCATTTCGGTGAAGCTCGACTTGCCCGGGGTCGGGAAGAACCTCCAGGATCACATGGATGTCTACTGTTGCGCCCGGCTCAACGCACCGGTCAGCTATAACGGCCAGGATCGCGGGCTGGCGCCGTTCAAGCATGCACTGCAGTTTTTGATGTTTGGTACCGGCGCGGTGTCCAGCAATGTGTGCGAGGGCGGCGCGTTTGTCAGCACGACGGGTGAGAACGATTGGCCGGATATTCAAATGCACTTTCTCCCGGCCTACGTGATCGATCACGGCCGCGTTCGTGTGGCGGGCCATGGCATGACTTTGAATACGGCGTATCTCCGGCCGGAAAGTCGCGGTGAAGTCACGCTCGCGTCGTCCAATCCGATTGATGATCCGCTTATCGATCCGAGATATCTATCCGCCGAAGCGGATTGGCGTCACAGCATCGAGGGCTTCAAAATGGCTCGCGAGATACTTTCACAGTCGACGTTGCGATCAATCACGACAGAAGAGCATCTGCCGGGGAGCGGTGTCCGCACGGACGAGGAGATCAGGAGCTATATACGCGAATGGGCGAAGACAGATTTCCATCCTGCCGGCACGTGCAAGATGGGAACGGATGACAAGGCCGTTGTCGATAGCGATCTGAAAGTCCACGGCATCGCCGGACTGCGCGTGATCGACGCCTCGATCATGCCGACTGTTGTCAGCGGCAACACCAACGCTTCGTCAATCATGATTGGTGAGAAAGGAGCCGATGCAATTCGCGGAAAGCGACTGGCGCCTGTTCGGTCAGAAGTGGGAGAGGCGGTCGACGTTGTCACCTAGCGGCATCGCGTTATCAGCGCGCGGATAAATTTAACCAAAAAGACCGCACGAAGCCCGGAACCTGCGCTCGCGGTGCATATCGAAGGCATAAAGTTGACCAAGAACACCACCGACGTCGTGATCATCGGATCCGGAATGGGAGGGGCGACCGCGGCGTTGGCGCTGGCTCCCTGCGGAGCTACCATAACGATTTTGGAGAAGGGCGCGCAGTTGCTCGCCATTCCTGAGAATCGTGATGCGCGTGCCATCTTCCAAAAAAATTACTTTGCGTCTACTGACCTTTGGTACGAGCCCGGCGGCGCGTCCTTTGCTGCAGGCAACCACTACAACCACGGCGGCAACTCGAAGTTTTATGGCGCTGTCCTCTCGCGCTATCGCGAGCGTGATTTTGAAGGAGTGTCGTATCCCGACGGCGATGCACCGCCTTGGCCCCTGACATATCGCGATCTCGCGCCATGGTACGACAAAGCCGAAGCGCTTTTTCAGGTACGGGGAAGCGCGCATGAAGACCCGAGCGAACCTCCTCGCACGAACCCATTACCGTTCCCGCCCGTCCCGGACGAACCAGCGATCGCCGAAGTCAGGCGTCGACTGAGTGGCGTCGGCCTGCGCCCTTTTTCGTTGCCCCTGGGAATCGACATCGACACCTGGCTCAAGCACGGGCAGACCGGCTGGGACGGTTTTCCGGACGCGCGCACAGGGAAGATGGACGCCGAAACCTGTGCATTGCAGCCGGCGCTGGCGTTTGCGAATGTGACTCTTCAAAGCGGCGCGAGCGTTCGACGACTGATTTGCAGCCCGGACGGACAACGTGTCACAGGCGTTGAATATGAACAAGGCGGGCAGGTCAAGGTACTGAATGCTGGCGTTGCAATTCTTGCTGCGGGTGCGATTCCCTCCGCGGCAATCCTGCTCGCCTCCCATACGAGCGGACTGGCCAATCGATCGAATCAGGTGGGCCGCAATCTGATGAGTCATAACACCAGCGCGCTGATCGCATTCGATCGCAAATTCAACAACGATTCGGTGTACCAAAAGACATTTGGCATCAACGATTTCTATCTGACAGGGGGTCCTGGCGGCAGCCCTTTGGGGAATATCCAATTGTTGGGCCGGGTAACGGGCGCCATCCTCAAAGCCAATATCCCGCACATTCCGGAACGATTGCTCGAGCGTCTGACCCGGCATTCCGTCGACTTCTTCGTCATGAGCGAAGACCTGCCAAGCGAGAAAAACCGCATTCGGTTGGAGCACGAGCGCATAGTGCTCGACTGGGAGAGGAACAACATGACCACTCATCGTGCGCTGGTTGCTCGCCTCAAGACCGTCTTGCGAGACGCGGGGTTCCGGTTCTCAGTCGAGAAGCTGTTCGATCGGAAAAGCCCGTCGCACCAATGCGGCACGATCAAGATGGGTAGCGATGGAGCACGGTCGCCGCTCGACTGCTGGGGGCGTACGTTCGACTGCGAAAACCTGTTCGTTACAGACGCAAGTAGCTTTGTCTCATCTGCAGCCGTCAATCCTGCATTGACGGTCGCCGCACTTGCCATGAGGACAGCGTGGCACATTCGGGAAACCGAGTTGCATGCTTGAGACAACGGGTCCGGATGGGCAGCTACATGTGCCGCCCTCAGAACGAACGTTCTCAAGAAACCCTTCATTGCCGAGCAAGGGGCGTAAGCTAAAGCTGTCCTCTGCCCCCTTGACTTGGGCTCCCTGATCGTGTCCTCCGATGGGTCAGAGCTCGCTACTTTTGCTGCATGAGGCAAAAGACGACGCGTCGCTGTTTGAAGATGGACTTGAGTGGATGGGTCAGGGTTGCAGTGCGACTACCAACTCGACTTCCACTGCACTGTTCCGAGGCAGTTCTGCAACGCCGACAGCGGATCGTGCATGCACGCCGGCTTCGCCAAAAATTTCCCGGAGAAGGTTTGACACAACATCCGCGACTCGCGGTTGTTGGTTGAATCCCTTGGCCGACGCGACGAACACGACGACCTTGAGAATCTGCCGTACCCGGTCGAGTGAACCGAGCGCAAACTGCAACGACGCCAACGCGTTCAAGGTCGCGAGACGCGCTGCCTCGGCGGCCTGTTCGAGTGTCACGTCGTCTCCGACCTTGCCTGGGTGAAGGACTACGTCCCCTGTCATCGGCACGTGTCCGCTAACATAGCCGACACCATTATGCTGCGTGACTGATTGGTACGCCCACGCCGGCGGCTGGTACGCCGGCAGCTCGATGCCAAGATTTTTCAGTTGGTTTTCTGTCATCTGATCACCCAAAACGTGATTCAATGAAATCCAGCACGGTGTAGTCGTCGTCGACGAGGTACATGCCGTGCCACTTGTCAAAGACCGTGCACGGGTGTGAGATGTTGAAGCCCACCAGGTCGCCAACGCCAAGCGCAGATTCCTCAGGAAGATCGAGGAAACAATGCTGATCGTTTAATCGCGCTGTCCTGACGCCGCTTAGATCACGGATATCGCTGCTGACTGACGGGTGGATCCACCGACAAGGAACCGGCAATCCGGCATCGTAGGATACGTCGCGGCGACCAATATCCACGATCGCTCGAGCCTGCTCGGGACGGGATTGAACCTGCCCCCAAATTTCGATGGCGGGTACAAAAACACCGAGCATCTTGGCGAAAGGGTTCCGCTCGTATAGCAGTTGCAGCGCCTCTTCATAGATACCTACATCATGGAAGAGATAACACCCGCAGCGAATCATGACGTCGACGGGTCTGCCGAGTTGCGCGGATGAGAACACCTCCGCGACCCTGTCGAAGAACTTGCTGCCCCCGGCGCTCAGAATGATTTTTTCGAGAGGGAAAAGCCCTTCCTCTTCTATGGCTTTAGCGAGGTCGACGATGCCAGAAAGGTAAGCATCGACTTTCGGAACACAGTCAGGGTCCTTGGGCGAAAAAACGCCTTCATATCCCGCCAGTCCGGCGAGGGTCACAAACCGGGATCCGGCGACCGCTCGGGCAACCTCGAGCGCCTGTTGTCTGTCGCGCACGCCAGCGCGTCCGCCGGGGACGCCGATCTCGATAAGGACGGGGAAGGGCGTCGCCCGCGGATATCGGGCCATTGCTTCGTCAATGAGAGCCACCCCTGCAGCCGAGTCGACGAAACACATGGCTTCGAAATGGCCTTGACTGGTTTCCCTTGCCAGATATTCCAAGTCATGAAAGTTGACAACTTGGTTTGCAACTAAGATATGCTTGGCATCAATGGTGCGCGCGACCTGAGCCTGCGTTACGTTCGCCAGGGAAAGCCATTTGGATCCGTCAGCTAATTGCATTTCGAAGATTTTTGGCGCCATCGACGTCTTTCCGTGGGGCGCCAGCTGAATGCCGTAATGGGCTACAAAAGACTGCATCCAGCGTGAATTATTCTCAATCGCGCTGCGCTTTAGCAGCGCAACGGGCGACCCGAAAGAGCCGTCTGTAATTGACCGGCCTAGTAGTGAGCGGGGATCCGCTGTCCGGGAATCGTTAGGTACGCCCCGAAGCGAGTTTCCACTCATAAACGTGTCCTTTGCCATGGTTGAAAACCTCGATGCAAGGTTTAGAAATATTCGATCTGTCCGACAGCATCCGATTTTTTCGGCTTGCTGTTAACAAAGTGTGCCATTAGAATTACAAATATGTCAAGGAATCAGACAATGATGAACGGTAAGAGGGGCCGGTTGTCCGACCAGGTTTACGAGGGGATGCGCAAACGCATCCTCGATGAATTGTGGGCAGAGGGAACTCGTATCCCGGCCGAGTTGGAATTGAGTCAGCAATACAGTGTTTCCCGGCCGGTTGTCAGAGAGGCTCTAGCCAGACTGAAACTCGAAGGTTTGATCGATTCCAAACGCGGCTCGGGAAGCCATGTGATCAAGCCGCGGACCGGGCTGAAAACTGGATTCCGCCCTGTAGAGACAATCGCCGACATCATTCGTGTATTCGAATTTCGACTGAGTATCGAATGCGATAGCGCGGCATATGCTGCAAAGCGGCGAACCGAAGAACAACTTCTTCTCATCGAAGGCCTTTCGCAGGAACTGTCCGATCAGCAGTCTGATGAAGCCTTCGGCGATGCCGATATGCGGTTTCACGTGGCAATCGCAGAAGCGAGCGGCAATCCCATGTACCCAGCCACTATTGCGATGATGAAGGATCAAATCGTCTCGGGAATGCGCCTGACGGGCGTGATCGGGTCGTCGGACGCGTCGCGGGCTGGCGTTGTGCATGCGCAGCACCATGCCATTACCCAGGCGATCCGCTGCCAGGATAGCAACGCCGCACGCGAGGCCATGGCGAATCATCTGTGTTCGGCCCGCTATCGTTTATTGGGTTTCGAGGTGGTAAACGAGGTCGGGTAGATCATTCAGGGTTGTGATGAGGGGATGTACCAGACAAGCACAACGTCCTGGAAATTCCAAAGAGCGAATTTTCACTTAGGACGTCAGGCGTTTTAAGGGTTATCCCCGACCTTTGTCGGCTTAAGATATAACAACATTGTATTTTTATGGCAAAGTTGTTTTAAACGAGTTTTGGTGTGCTACGGTTCAGGTCATGGCGCGTCCTATTGCATACGGTGCGGACCTCGGAACTTCGGCAGCAGCATGAGCGAGCGGCTTTTGCCAGATGAGCAGCACGAGATGATCGGCTTGACTAACCGGCAGCGTTTGCACAAGCACTTAGGATCACTACATAGAGCGCGCCTGACATGGATAGTGGTTGGGCACCTGGAGCGGATAGTAGGTGCCTTCGGCCTTCTGACAAGGTAGGAAGTGTAGGTTTCTCCGTTTGAGGTCATTGATGAACAGTTCTAGATCGCGGTTACCCCAGGTGTCGAACTCACCGACAGACACGGGCGGGGCCAACGAGAATGCCCAGATGGGACCCATCAAGTGGTCCACTGCGGACGGCACGAAGCGCCGCCTTGGGGATTGGTGCCACGTGCACCTGCCTAAGTTTGTCATCGCCCCCTCGTTGGCCATCACGCTTTTCGTGGTGTATGGATTCATGCTCTGGACTGGATGGATTTCCTTCACCACGTCAAGAGTTATGCCAAACAACGAATGGGCTGGCCTTGATCAATATGTCAGGGTTTGGCGGAACCCGCTGTGGCACATCGCCGTCTCGAACATCTTCGTGTTCGCAGGCTTGTTCATTTCGTTTTCGATAGTGATCGGATTGATTCTGGCCGTTCTGCTTGATCAGCGCATCCGGTTCGAAGGCGTGCTGCGAACGATCTACCTTTATCCAATGGCGCTGTCATTTATCGTGACAGGTACCGCATGGAAGTGGATTTTGAATCCCGGCCTCGGCCTCGAACATTTAGTACAGTCCTACGGGTTTCCGAATTTTCATTTCAATTGGCTTGTCGATCCGAACTATGCCATTTACACCGTAGTGATCGCGGGCGTGTGGCAGTCGTCCGGTTTCGTCATGGCCATGTTCCTGGCCGGGTTGCGTGGCATTGACGAGGAAATCATCAAGGCAGCGCGTCTTGATGGTGCGCCCATGTGGCGAGTCTATGTACGCGTCATTCTTCCGATGCTTGCGCCGACGTTCATGACGGCCATCGTTATCCTGATGCATCTTTCGGTGAAAAGCTTCGATCTTGTTGTCGCGCTGACATCCGGCGGACCGGCCAATTCGACCCAGCTGCCCGCCACGTTCATGTACACGCAGACTTTCTCCCGGAACAATCTTGGCGTTGGTGCGGCCAGCGCGGTCATGATATTCATGACTGTGGCCGCAGTCATTGTCCCCTATCTGTATTCGGAGCTGCGGAGGTCCGGCAATGCACGCTAAACAAGACATGCTCCTGCCTGGGCAAGACCGGCTGTCGTATCGAATTGGCCGGATGGCAATCTACCTGGGCCTTGCGCTCATCGCCCTGGTTTATCTTTTCCCTCTTATCGTCGTGTTATTGACGTCCATCAAGACCATGGACGACATCCACACGGGTTCGTTGATCTCGCTGCCCCGCGTCGCGACGTTTGAACCCTGGATAGTGGCCTGGTCGCAAGCGTGCGTCGGACTGAGGTGTGAAGGTATCCATGGGTACTTCGCCAACACGGTCCTGATGGTGGTTCCCGCGGTGTTGATCTCCACCGCGATTGGCGCTGTGAACGGCTATGTCCTGACACAGTGGAGATTCAAGGGCGCCGATCTTATTTTTGCGTTGATTCTCTTTGGTTGCTTCATTCCGTACCAGATCGTGCTGATCCCGATGGCGCATGTGCTCGGATTGATGGGTTTGGCGAGCACGATCACCGGCCTGGTTATCGTTCACGTGTGCTTTGGTATCGCATTCACGACAATGTTTTTTCGCAACTTTCTTATAACGCTGAGTCCCGATCTGGTTAATGCCGCGCGTGTCGACGGTGCCCGATTCTTCACCATATTCCGCCGAATCGTCGTGCCGGTCTCGGTGCCGTGCTTCATGGTGTGCTTTATCTGGCAATTCACGAACGTCTGGAATGACTACATTTTTGGTGCGACTTTCACATCCGGGGATAGCAGTCCCATTACCGTCGCACTGAACAATATTGTCAATACCACGACCGGTGACCGGCCCTACAACATACACATGGCAACCGTGATCATCACTGCAATGCCCACTCTTTTGGTTTACTTCTTTGCTGGAAAGTATTTTCTCCGTGGTTTGATGGCTGGATCGGTGAAAGGATAAGGTGAATTTATGGCTGCCCTAACGCTCAGGCGCGTCTCTAAAAGCTATCAGTCGGTCGACGTTCTGAAGAATATCGATATCGAGGTGATGTCCGGCGAATTTCTTGTTCTGCTGGGACCGTCGGGATGCGGAAAGTCGACGCTCCTGCACTCCCTCGCAGGCCTGATGAGCATAACTTCGGGCGACATCATCATAGATGGCAAGCGAGTGAATGACGTCCCTTGCCACGATCGCGACATAGCAATGGTGTTCCAATCGTACGCGTTGTATCCATCCATGTCCGTGCGCGGCAATATCAGTTTCCCGCTCGAAATGCGGAAAGTGCCCGCTGCCGAACGTGCCGCTGCCGTTGACAAAGTGGCCACCCTGCTAAAGATTACGCACTTGCTCGATCGCAAGCCGGGGCAACTTTCTGGTGGCCAGCGTCAGCGCGTTGCGATCGGTCGCGCGCTAGTGCGCGACCCTCGTCTTTTTCTGTTTGACGAACCGCTGTCCAACCTCGACGCGCTCCTGCGCGTGGAAATGCGCACGGAACTAAAGAAGCTTCACAAACGTATTGGCAAAACGACTGTCTACGTGACGCACGATCAGGTGGAAGCCATGACTTTGGCTTCACGCATTGCCATTCTGAACAACGGTGTCCTGCAGCAGGTTGGAACGCCCTCGGAAGTTTACGACAAGCCGGCCAACCTCTTTGTCGCCACGTTTATCGGCTCACCATCAATGAACCTTCTTCCGGTCAAATTGATCAGTGGGAGAGACCACCCTACGGTGCGCATAGAGCCAAATACCGGCCCCGGCATCGAGATACCGATCTCGGATGCTGTCGCGGCCAAGTTACCGATTGATGTAGAAATGACAATGGGTATTCGCCCCGAATGGCTGTCCATGCCGCATACATTCGTGCCGGAGACGGTCGTTGTCGACGCAACGGTGACGCTGATAGAGCCAACGGGTCCTGATGAGATCGCTCTGTTCTCGCTCGCGGGACATGAGATATCCGGCCGTTTTGCGGTGGACGAGTTGCCACGCGAGGGCAACGTGCGACTAGCCTTTGATATGCGAAAAGTCCGCTTCTTCGACAAGAAGACGGGCGATCTGCTTGCTTGATTGACAGCTTGAAATGGGAGTGAATATGACGGGCAAACGACTGGGTTGGGGCATCATCGGTGCGAGCAAGATTGCGAGCGAATGGTTGATTCCGGCGATCAATGCGGCCGCAGACAGTGAAGTCGTTGCTGTTCTGAGTTCCGATGCAGGCCGTGCGGAAGCTTTTGCACGCGCGAACGGCATTGGGGCTCATTATGCCGATGCAAAGGCTTTCCTTGCCGATCCGAATGTAGATGTGGTCTATGTGAGCACGACCAACGAGCGCCACGTGCACGACACACTGAGCGCCGCGGCAGCGGGTAAGCACATTCTCTGTGAGAAACCGATGGCGCTTACAGCAGAAGACGCCCGGTCAATGCTCGATGCCTGTGAAAAGGCGGCCGTCGTGCTTGGGATCAATCATCATATGCGATGCATGGAGACTCACCTCGCGATTCGCGAGATCTTGCAAGCAGGCACGCTGGGAAATATCGTACTGGCTCGCGTTTTCTTCGGCGTTGAACTTCCGGCGGAGGCAAAACGGTGGCGTGCGCATGATGCCTCAATCGGCGCGGGCGTCATTTTTGACCTTACTGTGCACGACGCGGACCTGCTTCGCTTTCTGTTCGGCAATGAGATCGGATCCGTGGTCTGTCTCACCGGTTCCACCGGTTCGACTTCGGCGGGCATCGAAGACACCACAATGCTTGTGGTCAAGATGAAGA
Source organism: Caballeronia udeis (assembly GCF_001544555.2). Classification (GTDB taxonomy): domain Bacteria; phylum Pseudomonadota; class Gammaproteobacteria; order Burkholderiales; family Burkholderiaceae; genus Caballeronia; species Caballeronia udeis. The sequence continues at coordinate 71,323 of NZ_FCOK02000046.1, forward strand.
GTGGACTTCTGGTCGAGGTCGTGGAAAGTTTCAACACGCCGCATGCGCACACGGGCCTCGAAATTCATGGAACAAAAGGTTCGTTGATCGCCGAGGACGTCCTCCTGCAAAATGGCGGAGGGAAGGTATTCATTGAGGCTGGCGGCAATCGCAAGCAGGTACCTATCGACACGGTCAGCCCGTATCTGCGAGTCGTCCGCGATTTCAACGCTGCGGTGAAGGGAGAGGGTAAGCCAGCCGCTAGCGGAATAGACGGCTATAAGTCATTGGTCGCTGCACTTTGCGCTCAGGAGTCATCGAACACCGGAAGAGTGGTCGACATTCCACAGTGATAAGAACTCCTTCATAAGAGTGCCAAGCGCTCGACCGGACGTTAAAAAGTAGCGCGTTGGACGGTGCATAGAACGGTGCGTGTCTCGCCGCGCTTAGCGCAATCGTGAGTGAGCGGTGCAATTCGCTTGGACATGACCCAGAGGCAGGCCTATTTGCGACGCTGGTTTTGTGGGGAGTGAAGTCCAACTGCATGCCTGGGGAAAGAATGGCAAAACTAAAGGATGTAGCGGCAGCGGCAGGAGTAAGCATGTCGACTGCCTCCCGCGCAATCTCCGGGCAGGGGCCGCTTTCGGCCCATGCTGCCGCTCGGGTCGAAGAAGCAATCCGCGCACTCAATTATCGTCCATCTTCCATCGGCCGGGCGCTTGCGTCCCGCTCCATTGGACTGGTCGGCGTCTTTGTTCCCGCGCTGGCGAGCCCAAAGTACGGAACAATTCTCCAGGAGGCGGAGAAAGCGGTACGTTCCGCGGGGCGTCATCTCGTGGTCACCGGAGGATGGGGAGAAATGTCGGCGCGAGAGCAGGCAATTCACGGCATTCGTTTCTTGATCGATCGGGATTGCGACGGCATCCTCGCTTTGAGCCATGATCTGACGGATGACGATGTCGCTGCGTTACGTCAGCTGCATGGTCCGCTTGTGTTTCTTGATCGTGACTGCAACGAGTCTTCCCGAGTATGTTTTTCCCCGGATCATGTCAGCGGCGGTAGTCTTGCCGCTCGCAAACTGATCGAGAACGGGCATCATAGTGTCGCGATTGTGGTATCTCGCGATACGCAAAACCAGGCAGCTATTGAGGGTTTCCGGTCCGAGTTGTCCCGCTCGGGCCGTTGCATTCATGAACTGATCACAATCGCTCATGCACCCAGCCCGGAACGTGAAGCTGCGTTGGACTCTTTGATCGGGCGAGCCGCGTCATATACCGGAATCTTCTGCGACGACGCAGACATTGCCGCTCAAACCGTGGTGAAACTCCGCGCTGCAGGCTTTTTGGTACCCACTGACGTCTCAGTGGTCGCCTATGACTACGGATCTGCCGGGTCATGGGCGGACGTCGCGTGCGCATATGTACCTTTAGCTGCGATGGCGCGCAGTGCGGCACGATGGCTTACGAACCAATGCTATGGCACGTCATGGGCAATCGAAGGAGATTTCGCCATCGTTTTCGTCGAAGGCAGTACTCTGGCGAAATCGTCGTCAGTGCGAGCGACCGCTAAGCACCGATCAGGATAAGTTAGGTACGCTAACATTGTATTTCCGGAAATTGATCGAAGGGCGGTTTTCGATTATGCGACACGAAATTGGACTGGGCAGTAGCCTGGTCGGCGCCAAACGCCAAGTACCTAATTTTTCTCACTGATAATCACCTCGATCCCGGAATCCTCGAAGCTAGCCAAGCGTGCGCGCGGGGCGTCGCTTTCGACCACAATGCTGGAGACTGCGTCAAGAGCGGCGACTTTGTGGCGCGCCACGCTTGCGATCTTCTCGTTCAGAACGACCATGGTGACGGCGTCGCTTCGGGAGATCACCGCACGCTTGAAATACGCATCTTCGTGATTGAACACCGTGAGCCCTTCCGCGTGGTCGATGGCGCACGTCCCTAGAAATGCAAGATCAAAGCTTAGTCGCTGAACCGCCTCAACGGCCGATGTCCCGACGGTGCCGCCCACCTCCTGGTCAATCTGGCCTCCCAGCACGATTATGTCGACGCTGTCGTTGTCAAGCAGCGTATCCGCAACCGTGGGCGAGTTTGTCACGATGGTCAGTCGTGTTCCTGTACCGATCGCCTTGGCAATGGCCAGATTAGTGCTACCTGCATCAATAAATATGCACTGCCCGGACGACAGGAGCTTCACTGCGGCCCTCGCCAACGCATCCTTTCGTTCAGACTGCTGACCGGCTCTCTTATGCAGAGAGCCGCCGTCGGAGGCAAGGGCGATTGCCCCACCGTAGACGCGCTTACATACTCCTGCTTCCGCGAGATCGACCAGATCCCTGCGGATCGTGTGGATGGAAACGTCAAACTTCGCTGATAGATCTATAGCGAGCACGCGTCCCATCTGGATCAGCATTTCACGAATGTACTTTTGCCGCTCATCGGGCAATGCATCATAAGTCAGCATTGACTACTCCTCTAATCGAGCTATAATACACCATAACGAGCAATACCGATCAATTTCAGGTGTGCTGTATTAATTGACCAACATTCAATCGACATCCTGCATGTGCGGGCGACGAGGTCGATTCTGAGTTCGATGGCGTCTAGCTGAGCCACTTGTCCGCGCGGTTTTGTCCGCGCAATCGCAGCATTCCAAACTGATGTCATGCGCCGCGGCGTTTGGCATAAGTCGGCGATCTTTGCATTCGCTATACATTTGCTGCATTTAAAAGGAACCCGTCATGAATGTCGCTCACGTTGCCCTCTGGACCTCTGATCTGGACCGGGCATCCGATTTTTATCGCGACATCTTTGGTGCCGAGGTTGGTCCGACGTATCGTAGCAAACGAACGCCCGGGTTTTTATCCCGCTTTGCTCGTTTATCAACGGGCCCGTCGATCGAACTCATGAGTTTGCCAAATCTGGAACTTCAGGCGAGCGATTCTCCCCGAATTGGCTGGGCACATATCGCTATTTCCATAGGGACTGAGGACGCTGTGATCGGTCTGGCTACGCGAATGAAACTGGAGGGGGCGCTCATTTCTGGTCCGCGTTGGACAGGGGATGGATACTTCGAAGCGGTAATTTCCGATCCCGATGGAAATCTGGTGGAAGTGACCGTGTGAGAGGCAATGTCCAGTCATCCGACTGGGTGCTGGTTTCGTTTGTGATCGACTACCTATAGGTCGGAGGAGCGGATTGTAAAATCGGCAATGTCATGGGTGCGATCGCCGTCAGAGGGCTCATCGAGCGCGCGGATGTGCAGCTTGCGGGGATCGGCCGCGATGCCATGTACAACCGACTGTCGTTGAAGAGGGATGCATCGAAATGATCTGTCCGCGCACTACGCTACTGAATGAACTGACGTTCTCTCGCATTGCCGCCGGGATGTAGCGACTGATGGACTGGCGCATGTCGGAGAAGGAACTGCTTGGATACATCGACGGTTGCCTCGACTCGGCGTAACAACCTTTGACCACGCGGACATCTATGGCAACTACGCCGTCGAAGATGCGTTCGGGAAAGCTTTAAAGATCCGACCGTCGGTGCGCGCCAAAATCGAACTCGTCAGCAAGACCGGTATCGCGCTCGTCTCGTCGGCCCGGCCGGAACATCGCCGGAAGCACTACAACACCGATCCGGCGCAAGCAGGCTACTGCGGCTGCTCGGTCGTTGGATGATCAGGCTCGCGGTTTGAAAGCCATGGTCGGGAAGTTTAGGCTATAAGCTTGTTGTCTTGGCGGTCGCGTTGGTCGTCTGCCAGGCTGCGGTGGCATTTCGTGCCGTCTGCGAAGGTTCGATAGAGCTAAGAGAGCGGGTGAGCGCTCACGAACACCAGTCGCGAAGAAGGACTATGGGTAGCTTCGACCAAACTCGAATGTCGAGCTCGCTGCCTTGTTCCCCGACTGCACACCACAACATGTGGGGTTCGCCGCGCAGCTGTTACCAGTTGAGTCTCAGTCCGGCCTCAGTTGCACGATGCCGATCGTCGTCGTCCGCATGCAGGTACTGGCTCGTGGTCGAGATAGACGCATGCCCCAGGTTGTCTCGCACGTATCGCAGATCGACTTGGCCATCCATCATGCGAGAGCCGGTTGTGTGCCGCAGCCAATGGGCAGAAGCCTGGCGCAGCCGTTTTGCGGCGCGCTCATGTGCTTCGCCGGTTGATTGAAGATGGGCGATCGCGTTGTCGAACACCTGTTTAATGATCAGGTGTACGGCACCGCGGGTCATCGTCCGCTGTGTACCACCGATCGGCAACAACAGCGGCGTCGTTTCACCGCCGTAGGGGAGGGTGGCAAGACCATAGTGTCGGCGATAGCGGCTCAGCTCCGCCATCAGTTCGGTGGTCGCCGGCAGCAAGCGCTCCTTGTCGCCCTTGCCGGTGATCGCCAGCCACCAACGGTCCTGGCCATCGCGATCGCGCCGCCTAAAAAAGCCCCCCATCGGATTGCTCACGACTTCCGAAATACGCAGGCCCATCAGATACAGCAGCGAGATCAGCCAGCGCACCCGTGCGTAGTGTTCCTGCTCGCGTGCAGTGTCACGGGGCATCGCGTCAATCGAGGTTTTGACGGCCCGCCAGAGATCGTCCTCCAGAAAGCGCGTCACCCGTGGCCTGGCCTTGCGTGCGCGTTGGCGCGACAAGGACAGGGGGTTTCCCGCCAGGTAGCCCGCGTTGACGAGCCACGCGAAGAGCGTATTCAGAATCACAAACGCCTGTCGCTCGCTTGCGGGGGAGAGCGGTCCCGCGAACGGCCGCCAAGATGGGTCTGCGCGGGCCACTTTGCGACCGGTCATGACCCAGCGCAGCGCCGGCTGCGGGTCGGCCAGAAACCGCCGGTAGAGGAGCAGGTCTTCGTGCGTGAGCGAGGAGAGGGGTTTCCTCAGTTCGGTGGTCGACCACAGCAGCAGGCGTTCGGACTCCTTACGATAGGTGTCGAAGGTCGGCTTCGTGTCGACGAAGCGCGCGAGCCACGCCCGGATCGCGTCGATGTCGTTTTGCGCGGCAATTTGAGGGCGGTTGCCGAGCGCGCGGTTCGTGCCATGGCCACCGTCGAACTCGGGCGGCAGGTGTAGCTGCTCAAGCAGCTTAAGCGACTCAAGTGGCACGAGGGCGCCGTCGGACACGCGGAGGGGCTCAGGAAACGGCATATGGGGTGAGACGTAGCCAATTCAGAGAATGCGTCATTTTACTCGACATTATCGTCATAATGTCTAAATTAAATATTCTATTTCAAGTTAATTAAC
>NZ_FCOK02000047.1 GCF_001544555.2 Caballeronia udeis
AGTGAGGTTGCGGACGCAATCGTGAGCCTTCTCAACAACGCAAGCTAGGTGTGTGAAATCGCGCGCTTACGCTTATGCAGAGGCCAGGGAGCGCAATCCACGGCGTTGGTCCCGATCAACGCGTAATTGGGAATTGAAGGATGAAGTCTGGCTCAATCCGGAGCGCATGCAGCCGGAAGAACTAAAGCAGTTTGCTTGAAGTGACACGACAAGTACGTTGACAACCGCCGCTGACAGGACGCGATGCCTAAAGAACTCATAGACGACGAATTGTGATCACTCCTAGAACCAGGGCTACCTTCGCGGGCACCGCGCAATCGCCAGTATGCGGGTCGTAAATCAATACCCGACCTAGTGGTGGCGTCTAACATAAGCACGCTGTCTTAGAAAGACCCCAAATGGTTGAGGCGGGAGCTGGTCCACGCTCGGTCTAGTTTATCCAGATCGACAGGTTGGCGAACTCCCCTATTAGCCGCTTCACGTTTGCGTGTGCAATAGCGATCCCAACACTAGTCAACCCGAAGTTGACCATCGACGAACGCGCCCAGACGTCAAACAGCTCCTCCATATATGGCCGGATTTCGATCACCTTAGACCTAACCTCAGAGGCATCCATCACATTCAAATGAAACAAATGAGTGATAGCCTGCTTGTCATGCTCTCCAATGCCAAATCGCCTGAATTCACCTTCCAGGTCGGCTAGCGAAAGCTGCCGAACCTGAATCTTGGTCCCATCATTGATGCAGGGGATAAAGAATCTTATATCCTGGCCAATTGATATTGACTTCTCTGCTATCAACTCTGCACCAAATCCCTTGGCAAAAAGCGTCCGATATTCATTGCTAAATACGTCCGGTAGCTGCCTCATTACTACGCCGGTCGTACCGCAGCCGGCAAACTCCAGATGCTGAAACGTCGCTTGATTTTCCACAAGCTTCCCGGAAAATAGACTCCTATGCTTATCAAGATAGGCGCCTAGTACGTCATGCGACACGGAACCCAAGTTCCTGGTGTATCCAAACAGAAAGATGACGGTCAACACAGCAAGCTGCTGCGCTGTCAGCTTTGGTGCAGTATTCAATGATTCATTCAGTACAATCTGAAGAATATTGCGCTCCTGCTGTTTGCTCCGATCACACAACAGGTCCACCAGCAAGTCGCCTAGTTCCTTGTCACCGCTCCGGGCATATTCGCGCTGCACCGTAAAAAGTGCGTACTGGAAGTCAGGATCATCCGCCTTCTTAAAGTTTTCGGGACTTTCCTTTTGAAGCTTCGAAAGAAATTCTTCGGTGATTTCTTCAGCTCTCGCTCTCGCAATCTCTTTTGCCTGACCTGCCATTTCGTAGAAATTGGCCCGAAAAATATCCAAGGCCATTTCTTTTATTTGCTCGTAAGATGGTCCCACTTGAACAACGGTGACATTTCCTGCAGCCTGAATAGCCGTGCTACCGTCGGAAGCTTTTTGTGATTGATCTCTGCTAAGCATTGCCTGCCTTTCTATTTCGAGCCAGATTTGTTGGAAATGTTTCCCACGTGTACATCTCCACCGGCTTGAATGCCGACCGATGAACCAGAAATTGACTGATGCTGCGCGGGTGAGCGCCTCTTGCGACGCTCGACTACAAAGCACCCAGCAAGTGCAACGAGGGTTGTTATCAACGATAGCGAGGAATCAAATCCCGGCTTCGTCAGCACCCATGCGGCCGATGCCAAAACCCCTATTACGCATAATATCTTTACGATTTTTGTCACAGTGATGATCCACTTTTTTGCGTCGTTCTAGTCTATCAATCGAGTGTTCAAAGCGAAATACGGTCCGCAGAATTTTTGTGCGAAAAGTCACCAGTACGTCTTCTAGGACAGCCCGTGAATGTATTTCGAAGTCATCTTTCCTATCCCTCTAGACCAGGTTTTACGACTCAGGATGAAGAGAGACTGCTCGTCTGTCCACGCATCAAGTTGGACGGAAGGGTGCAGCGCGTCGAGCTGAGCGAGGCTCGTTTGTTTCGTCATCAAGGCAAAGCAGTTTGCCATGCTATATCAACGACGCCGGCTTCCCCAAATGTGGATTGTCAACGAAGTGTGTAGCCGCGCCAAATGTCCGAAACTTGCCGACACCGGCCGATTTGCGGGCCTAAGTAATCGACCGAGAGATGTTCGGCAACGGTTCCCCTTTCGCTTCAAATGCCACATGCTTGTCAGCTTCGTCACCGTGCGCTTATTGGTGCGCCGCATCAGCCGACGCACGTGCGACCAGCACGGTCCCGCTAAACCACTGACTCCGCAAGCAACCGGGCCGCAATCCGCAGCGGTTCGACATGCCGACAGTGACAGCAGCAGCGCACATATCCGGCGAACCGATCAAGCCCGCTACGCCAGCCGACAGACGGTCGAGATGAACATCAGCTTGATCCAGTTGAGGCGCAAGCGCAGGAAGCGTCGCACGACCGCGACAACACCACAAGTCGGTGTGACCGACAATTTGCCCTCTGGCTTGCCAGAAGAGACGCCATGCGCTTGGCCGAGCGGCTTCGCAGCGGAGCAAGTGCAAAGCCAGCAAGCGTGCCAAAACGCCATTCCCACAAACCGCGCACGCCCGTATAGTCATCGTTTGCCGAAGGCGCCCTGTCTTCGGCGACATCAACGATCGAGATGACGCATGGGAGAAAGCAACAGCACCGAACTCTTGCCCGGGGACTTCATAACGACGGACGTCTACCACAATACGTTCGATGACCTGTACGAAAAGCTCCTCGATGAGGCGGCCTACCTCTATCACCGCAGCAAGAAAGAGGGATGGCAAATACAAGACCATGACGTTGAGGATTATCGACGTGTCCTTGGGGTCATCAACGAATTTCGGCAGACAATCGTCATTCCGTTGATGGCGACCGCTGAACTCGATCCTTATGCGATGCAGGGCTCTGTCTCTAACGCTCGGACTAAAGCTCTCCTCGACTATGTGCGTACGTCAATTGCCTGGGCAGTAACGGGCCAGAAGTCGTGGGAAGCGGGTAATCAACACAAGGCTTGGGGGTGCATGTGCCGCGCCCAATATTGGCTTGGGCGAGCAAATCAAGTCGCCCGACTACCGACCGCCGTGAAACGAGACGCGTCTAAACGAGCACAGGCAGGTGCAACCAAGCGCGATGCGAAATTCGAGCCGCTTCGCACGTTAGCGCGACATCTCGCAGCGAGAAGGCGTTTCCCAAGCAAGCGCAACGCTGCATTGTCCATCAAGCCGGAGATTCTGGCGGCGGCGAAAGAGCAGAACATCAATCTTTCCGAGATGCAAGCTGAACGCACAATCACCGGCTGGCTCGACGGTATGTCGTTTGGTAGCAAACAGTGAGTCACTTGCCTGCAAACGGTCAACCATGTGCCGGCAAACGGCGTATGTCTGGTAGCAAGCGGGCTATTTCGCATTACCGCTCCAAATTAAAGTCCGTCTTGTCGAATCACTGTTCGACAAATAGCTAACTTTAAAAGGAGCAAGATATGCAAATCCAACGTCGCAACGACCCCGTTTCCCGTCAAGCCCACGCCATTCTTTCCATCAAGCCAAGCGCCCGTGTTTTCGCAAAGCAAGCCTTTCTCCAGAAATCGGATATCGCTCCGAAGACGGATACGCAGCAAGCTGACATTCAAAATCGCGAATTGTCGGGTTCCCCGACATCTCCTCACGAGACGCCTCAAAACGAGCCTGTGACCAAGAAAACGGAGCAATCCGCACAATCCCAAGCTGAAACGCAAAGTGGTGCCAATTACGCACACGAACCTTTCGATGAGGAGACGGTTCTTCCGCTCCTCCGAAACGACGTTGCTGAAATCTGCAAAGCAGGTGATGAGCTTAAGACGGAGGAAACCGCATACAGCAACAAGACTCAAGAGCTTGCGATTAAGGCTCTGGCTAAAATCCTCGGCCTCCGCCACAAGTACTTTAATCCCATCGCAGACGATACCGTCGCAATCGATACGCTCAAGGATGAGCTTTATAAACAGTGCGAACGCAAACGGAAGTCGGAGGCTACCCACGAATTTCACCTGTTTTCGATGATCTTTCGAAAAAAGGATCGCAGGCAAGCGTCGGCAGATACAAAAGTTTTGAAACGTGCACATGCCGAAGGGCAGACGGAGGAATCTTTCGCAGCTTGGGTCAAAAAGAATCGCAGCCTGAGCGATATCGTCAAAAAGGTCAACAAGGACGAACGAGAAGCACAGGAAACGAAGGAGCAGCGAAAGCAGGCTCAGCGGGCAGCCAAAGGCAAAGCAAAAGCCCTCTTCGACGCCGCGCTCGAAGCGTCATGGATGCACATGGGACGCTATGGTCGCGACGAGTTGCCGGAATCCATGATTGACTTGATTCCCAACGCAGGCTTCTGGCGTCCGATCGCCATCAAGTACGACGGCGAAAAAGTGATTTTCTACTCACTTCAAAAGGACTCAAACTACAACGAGTTGAACGGTCACAAGATCGAAAACATTGAGCCGGAAAGCGACGCCGACGGCGACGACATCGCAGACGGGAGCATTTCAAACAAGGCTGACGAATCGGTTACAGCTTGAGTCCACTGACGGAATTGTCGGCCCAACCGACAATTCCTAGCAGCGCCGGATATGTTCGCGAGCCGACTGAAACTGGTCGGCGCAATGCGGACACGAATTGGCGCGTCCTCAACATCCACTCTTTTCTTGATGATGTGCAACCCAATAGCTATCTTCCGCATGTCAATGCGCACGGTGCCAGCATATTTAGATCCGCGCATTAAAAGAAACTCCACGGTTGAGATAGCGAAAATGTTTGCGATTACCCGTTTCCACAATTTCATGTCCCTATACCAAGGCCGGTATGCGACCGCTCTGGCAAAAACGCTGAATACATCCGTGTTCCCCGCAAAAGCACTCGACATTGCTCTCTCCACTGGCGAAATATCCCTCGACAAGCTCCATCTGCTACTCGGTTGCAGTCGCGGTCGGGCAATCGGTGCCGCGTTCGACTTAGAGGAACATGGTCTTGCCGAGCATATCGAGTCTACGAAAAACCAGAGCGGCGAATATTTCCTCGTTCCCATCGACACGCGATGCGGAGCTGCCCGGCTGTATCGGGCAAAGCTGGAACAACTCAGCCGTGACATGGGCCTGTACGAGGCATTAGAAAAAACGTTACCCGCCTTGCAGGCGATTTTCATCGAAGCCCTGTCTTCAATGGAAGCAACGCAGATCAAGCGTTGAAGTATGCGCCCTTTGCTTGGGCGCATGTTCGGCCCTGCTCGGTTCGACCGGTACCGAGAACCGCCGCGATCATTATCCTCCCTACTATCCAAGCGCTTCAACGCAGACGCAGCAGCGCCCCTCGCCTGTAACGGCGGCTGCGCGCCACGCCGATGTGGACAAAAATTTTGCGGCTGCCCTAAAGTTCGTCCTAACGAGGCCGAAAACCAGGTGTTGACGTTACGATGCGCGCCGAGCCTTGCTTGCTTTTTCCCAAAACGATATAGTTTTTATAACGATGAACCTGAGAGAAAATATAAAAACGGAACAGGTCACACGGACCGACCGGTTGACCGAAGCGCGTCGCCCAGTCGGTCGCGTTCCCAGCGCATGGCTCGCTTGCTATCCGATCTTTCAAGATGCGCTGCGCAGCGGCGAGATGACATTTCGGGCGCTGCCCGACTACGCCAAATCGGTGGCCCTCCGGCGCACGACCATCGACATAGCGGAACAGGCGATTGCATCGACAACTCTTGATCAAGTCCATGTGTCTTTTGTCGAGCTTTGTACGCAATCCGTGAGCGGGGCTGTCGAGGATTACCTTGGGAGCGCGGACAACGGGACAAACGCGTCACTCGTCGGTTCCGCTATATCGCCGCAAGGCCTCGCCGAACAGTTTGCGCCCACCAGCTATCCCTTGATTGCAAGACCTCCCTGCCTGCTCCGCCCGGGACGCCATGTGTTTCTTGATGGCTGGATGCGATTCTTCTCATACAGCTCACGCGGCGATCGGACGATCCCGTTACTCGCTATTGATTGGCTGGACTTCCATGATCGGCTGAAGGCACTAGGTGTGCCGGATGAGCTTTGGGGGCATCCGGCTAAATCAATATACTTTTTATATCAAACAGATCGACTTGTCGCTCCATTAAACATTCACTAGAACCATCATGAGTCTCGCGCCCTCCTTCACCACTGCTGTCGGACTTTGCGGAATTTTGCTCGCCTGCGGATTCTGCAGGCAGCCTAACGTTCGGTTCTTCAGCTTCATCACGATCTTCAACCGTCGAAAAAAACTTACGCCTTATGGGGCGAGAGTCTATTTGACCAGCGTAATCGTCGTCCTGCTAGGGTGCATGCTGCAAGCACTTTCCTCGGGGGGCAGGAGCGGCTTGCCAGCCTGCGACGCGACGGATACGCAAAATCTTTTGCAGCAAGCCTTTGATGGATCCCAGTTCGCGCGAGCAGAAAATCTTAGCCTTATCGAAGCATCAGACATCAAAGAGCTACCTGGCAGCAACCAATCGATGCGTGCGTGCCAAGCACAGGTTAGCTTGAATAACGCGTCGAATGCCCAGGTCACCTACAAGATGGTGCGTCACGGAGATAACGTGCTGCTTACCGTGCATGCCGACGACATTCCCGACGATGGCCAAGGCGACAACTAGCTTCGCCCCTGCAATGGCACGTTTCGCCGCGCCCTAATCGATATATTTTTTATATCGATTAAAACCATTACCACGTGCCAACGCGTGCGGCTATGAAAGTAAAAAGATAAGGAACTCAAATGATTCGACGTAGTAGCGTTGTCCTTTTGGCTTTCACATTGAGCGGTTGCGGTTCGAAGATGCCATCGGCGTGCGAAGAATTCGTAAAACTCGTGCTCGCTCAGGCGCAGCATAACGTTGACGCGAGTCAGACGCCGGACAGTAAGGCGAAAAACCAAGGCATTCTCGAATCGCTGAACAGCGCGCTCAAGCAGGAGGCCAACCTCACGCCTCCGAAGACCTACGATGCGGGTGCATGCGAGATTGCCGTTGCAAACTGGAAAACCGTCGCGACGGATGGACCGAGCAACGCGCTAAGCGCCGAGGCGATCGCGCAGCAAAATCCGGCAAATCAATCCACGACCGCGGCTCATCCAGCCGCTAGCCCGACGCAGACCGCCTCCGACGCCGCGGCAGCGGCAGCGGCAGCGGCAGCGGCAGCGGCAGCGGCAGCGGCAGCGGCAGCGGCAGCGGAGGCGGCAGCGGCAGCAGACGCAGCAAACACAGCCGCTGCGGGAACGCAACCGTCCACGCTTCCGGCTGCAACAAACGAAACGTCTGCGTACGCCCAGCAAGCGCCGACATCAGCGTCGGTCACTCAGCCCCGAGTGAACGCCGTCGACTCGTCAGCGTCCGCAGCCAGCCCGGCAGCAGGGAGCACATTGCAAGTCAGTTGTGCTACGGCTGTTTCCTGCGCAAAAGATATGCTTAATTTCGCGCGGTCGGAAAACCTCGCGGGAGCGATGCAGGCAGCGAGCGCCATCGACGCACTCGCCAAGCCAGCGCGCGGCGATCGGGCCAATGCGCGCAAGCTTAATCAAACGGGTTTAGGTGCACTCAACGAATCGAAAACGGACGACGCTGTTCACTTGCTTGAACAAGCCAATCGGCTTGATCCCGGCGACGAGGAAATTATCAGCAATCTTGCGTACGCTTATGCGATGAATGGGCAACTGGCCCAATCCGAGGATACAGCGGTGCTGGCATTGGCATTGAATCCACGCCGCACAAGTATCTGGGCGCCCCTTGCCGTTACGCTCCAAAAGGAGAAACGCCCGGATCAGGCGATTGAAGCCATGTGGCTCGCTTATCAATTTTCCGCAGACAAACAGAAGACGCTCGCGTTCATAGACTCTCACGTGACCAGCGAGCGTGACCCCGACGTCAAGTCGCTGTATGAGCGTAGCAAGGCATGGTTTGTGGCGAACCAGAAGCCTTCTTTCAACACACAAGGTTAGGACAATGCGAATTACAAGAGACGCGGCAATAGCCATGCTTGTCACGGGCAGTTTGCTTGCCGTGCCGGCGCTCTCCGCGACGCCCACACAAAGCTCCGGATTGCCATTCGACAGTCTGCCGTTTGTCCGCGCACAGGTTGAGCACAATGCCGACGTTGTGGCTGACCGGGCCACGGCAAGCGAAGCCGCAGCACAAGCCGCCAAAGCAGAGGCAGACGCAGAACAAAGCGCTGCGCAGGCCGCAGCCCAACAACAAGCCGCCGCCGCAAACGACCCGTTCCCGTACCTCGCAGTGGTCACTTGCTCCTTCAGTGGGATGAGAACCGCACTGCTCGCCTGCTTTGCCGGCAAACAGGGCAGTCCTGATACAAACTTCGAACTAAGAAACGGTAAGAGCTATGGACTTTATCAGCCGTATCAGATTGAGGAGTTAGGCCGCGAGGCCGACGACGGACTGGAAATACCGCTCACGAGACATTTCGAAATCACCGCACAAAACGCTGCCGACTCATTAATCCTCGGCATCAAGATCATCGACAAGCACTCACATAACGTTCTATTCGAGAAACAAGTTGGGCAGTTCGACGCGATCTTCGCGTCTTCCAATTACCTGGATCGCTAATTGTCCCGTTTTTTTCGCGCGGACGTTATGGGCGACAAAAATTTTCCTAGCTTATGGAATACAAAGGAGGTCGATCACCATACACCTAACACGTTTGAACAGACTCCGAGACGTCGGATAGCACTCCCAACATGGGTGCCCCGAAAACGAACCAACTTTAAGGAAATAAACATGCACAAAGCAGGCGGAATTATTGGAATTATCGCGGGTGTCTTCGGTGTGTTCGCCGCACTCACCACGCTGTTTGTTGGTGGCATCGGCTCGGCTTTCAATGCAGACGGCGCGTCAACGGTCGTTGGGCTTGGCTGGGGAGGCGTGCTGTTCTCGTTTTTGACGATTGTGTGCGGCGCGGTAGTCTTTGCGAAGCCCAAAGGCGCGGGTATCGCACTTGTTATTTCGTCGATTCTTGGCGCGGTTCTCGGCGGTACGATAGTCGCTATCTTTATGGCCCTTTCGTTGATCGGTGGCATTTTGGCGATCATCGGAGCAAAAGGTTACGCGCAAGCGCAACCGCGGGCAGTCGCCTGACGCAGGCAACCGGACCAGTTCCACGGGATGTGCGTCTCACAGCGCGCGTCCCGGCAAGCGTTCCATTCCACTACGTAATTTTCTCGCGCTAAAGAATGAATAAATTACCCACACTCAAACCGACGAGTACCGCCGACGAAACTTATGGCGGAGTCACGTACCACATCGGCGGCGAGCTTGTACCGGTGCTATCGATCGACGTGTCACGGCAGTCGGTCTTCTTCGAGCACCACATCCTGCTCTGGAAAAATTCAAATGTTAAGATTGGACTGCGCCCCATGAAAGGCGCCTTGAAGCGCATGATGGCGGGCATGCAGGTCTTCGTCACCGAGGCAAGCGGCGACGGGGTGATTGCTTTCAGTCGGGATGGAGTCGGGCATATAGTTCCGATTCATCTTGGGCGAGGGGAGGAACTTCATGTCCGCGAGCATCAGTTTCTAGCAGCAACGGCCAACATTGACTATACGTTCGAGCGAGTGCGCGGCATCAGCAATATGCTCTTCGGTCAGAGTGGCTTCTTTATCGATAAGTTTCGAGGTGAGTCGGGCGACGGTGTGCTGTGGCTTCACGGATACGGAAACGTGTTCGAAAAGGAGCTTGCGGCCGGTGAAACAATCGATATAGAGCCGGGCGGTTGGCTCTACAAGACGCCGGGCGTAAAAATGGAAACGGTAGTAGACAAGCTCTCGAGCGGACTCTTCGGCGCTGGCATGAATTTCATCGTGAACAGGTTTACGGGTCCGGGCCGCGTTGGCATTCAATCGATGTATGTAAATTACGATAGCGGCGATAAGTGAGCCATGGATGCGTCGAGCAGAAGCACGACGCAGCTCCTGCACGTTCAATGTCTGCCGACCAGCTCTTTACTGCAGCCGATTGTTATAGGCGCTATCGAGCGCCAAGCGGACCCTAAACATGCCACCGGTCATAGGCGAACGGCTCGACTGTTTCGGCAACAAGGCGAGGATTCCCTTCATCGAATACAGCATGATCAGCGCACCGGTCAGGTCGCCCACGAACATCATGACGAAACTTTCGCCAATGTTTTGCGTATTGCCTTGCAGCGCGAACCAGATGTGGTGCAACAGCGGATTCGCAACCGAGTACGCAACGGCCAGTACGAGCAGTCGCTTCGGCGTGAGATTTGTCAGCGACGCCTTCAGATCGTAGCGCTCCAGCGCAAGCCTATAAACCAGATAGGGCGCTAGCGAACCCAGAATGGCTCCCGCAATTGAGCGAACCGGGTCGTGTGGAAACCAATAGAAAAAGTCCATCAGTAAACCGCCAACCAGCAGGCCAACGAATCCATCAAACCCAACCAGCAAAGTGCTCAGAAGCCGGACGCCTGACGGAAGAAAAATCCAGTTTATGCCTCGAACGAAAGACGTGTGAGTGAACACCTCCTGGTTGATCCACAGCGACACCAAAAACGCGATCAGAGTCCCAGTGATCGACCAGAAATGCAAACGTAAGCTAGACATTGCGGTAAACTACTCTTCCATGTTTATTATCGAGCGAATCATAGCGCGCCTGTATGTCATCCCGCGAGCGCCTATCTTCAACGGTGCGTAAGCAATGACACGTCCTGCTGATATCTACCTGCGATTCCTGCAGCTGACCGAGGCCCTGCGGGGTCTGCCTACGCTTCCTGTGCTCGATCCGCTCGAAGAGAAAATCCTCGAATTCGTCGCGCGCATGGCGCAAAAAAACGATCGTCTTTCGGTTCGGGACATGATGGCTCACAGCGAGCTTGGTTCGCCCGCGACTCTTCACGCCCGTATCACGTCGATGCGGGAAAAAGGCTGGCTCACGCTGAGCGACACTGAAGACACACGCCGCAAGCAGATCGACCTGACGCCTGCCGCGCTCAAGCACTTTGACAAGCTCGCGGAGGCCTTCGCCAAAGCTGCAAAGGGTGCCTGACATTCTCCAAATTGTCGCGGCAAACGATAACTCCAGCTTTTTGCCGATCGCCATCAGCGATCAGAAGAAGTTTCGCATGCCAATTGCGATCCCAGTCTGGTTGCTGCGCCCCGGCAACTCCACAGTAGCCGCTCCATTGACCTTGTTGAAATCGACCGTGCCGTACACTTCGGTGCGTTTCGACAGTGAATATTCGGCCAACGCGACTGCCGTGTAACGGCTACCGCTCCCAAGTGTATTGGAGCCGGTCGCGGCATTCCGCATATGATCGTAGTAAACCGCGCCGGTAAGCAACAGCGGAGCGCTCACCTGCCACGACACGCCAGCAAACGGACCGTCGTCGATGCGATCCGTATTCTTCAACTGGCCGATGTCTGGAATCGGCTGCTCGGCGAGAAGCGCATCGACAAGGCCGGTATTGTCCTGCGAATGCATATACCCGAGATAGAGCTTCGTCTGGCTGATTACGTACCTGATGTCTGCGTGATAAAGCGTCTGCTTGTTGTTCGAGTTGTCGCTGACCTGCTGTACACCGGCACCGATGCTGAGCGGACCATCCGCATACGACGCGAGGAACCCGAACATATTGCCGGCTCCCATATGACCCGGAACCTGCCCAGAGAAACCGTCTGCACCGCTCGGCTCATAGTTATTGCCGAACGAGTAGATCGCGCCGATATACAGGCCACCGAACTGGCCGACGTACTTGATCGAGTTATCGACGGTCAGCCCCGCACCAAGCGCATAAGGCAGCCACGAATTTTCCGGATAGTTGGCGTAAGTCAGCGGGTCATACGTGAAGACCAGTTGATTAAACAGCGGTGTCGTCTGACGGCCCAGCGTCAACGTACCGAAGTCGCCGGCTAAGCCAACATCTGCCGTACTGTCGAAAAGTCGCCCGCTATCGCCAAGGCTACCGTTCTGCGGATTGATATTGCTTTCCAACTGGAAGACGGCTTTCAGCCCACCTCCAAGGTCTTCCGCCCCTTGCAGCCCAACGTGACTATTGATGACAGCGCCGTTAGTCATGAACAGCCGACTGTCGTTCTGTGCATCAACATTCGTCAGATAACGGATGCTCAGATCCGTCATGCCGTACAGCGTTACCGAACTCTGTGCCGAAACATGCTGGCAAGCCAGAGCCAATGTAAGGCCGCTAACGGCGGCAGCGATTCCCGTGCTTCTCAAGCGAATTCCCGATATTCTTTGACGATAAGTCTACTGATGAACCGTGTATATCCGGCAATCTCGTGGAGAACTTGAGCACGTCGGCCAAACGGATAAGTCCGACTATCGAACTTGCCGTAGGCAAGCTCATATCAACCCACGCTGCACATCTCGGTTAAATCGAGATGCTTCAAACCAGATCCACCGCTGCACGCTGCATCTCGTCGTTCACGTCAATGTATCGCTGCGTCGTCGAGATGTCCCGATGCCCCGCAAGCGCCATCAGCACTCGAACACCCACGCCCTTGCTTGCCAGATTCGTGATAAACGAGCGTCGGCCAGAGTGGCTGCTCGCCCCGTCGATGCCAACTTCTTTGTACAGCCAGTGGAAGTGCTGACACAACGTGTTGGCGGTAAACCCCTGCTTCTTCTGCGTAGCGAACAGCGGTTTGTCGGTTGACCGACACTTCAGTGTCGCAACATACGCCATCAGTTCCTTGCGAAGCCTCTGACCGACAAACACCGTTCGCGCATGCCGACCTTTCGTCTGTTCTGCAAGCAGCCGGATTTCCGATTTAATCGAGTTGTCCGCGTTCAGTACGTCGCCGATTCGCAACGCAGCGACCTCGCCTACGCGCATACCCGCCCAATGCGTTAGCAGTAGCATGGCCCGATTACGTGCTGCGTGCCGCTTCAGCGAGATGTACGTCAACACCTGCTTAAGCTCTTTCTCGGTCAAGGTTTTGGCCTGCTTCATGCCTAATTCTCCTAAAGCAATGATTTTCTCTCGCCAGAGGATGCTTTCTTTGTTTATGGGAATCAATAGAAGAGTGACGCCGCACGAAGCTCATAAGAAACAAAAACTTGCGCGAAAACCAAAGCTTTTTGCTATTTGCTTTGCTTTCGGTTTTGTCGTTGCATCCCTGTAGCTATTTGCGCTTGGGAGTTGCTGCATGTGCCCGAGCGTTAGCAGTTAGCGGCTAGGCCAGTGCGATTTTCACATCTATTTGCATCGACTTAGTTTGCGTCGCATCCTCTGCTCGAATCTACGTGGCTGGGCCCTCCAGGATCTACAGTCTTGGCAAACCATTAAAGATTCTTAATCTCAGCACGAGTCATCTTAAGGGCACTTACGCCAGCAAGGGTATGATGTGTTCCGCGTCTCAGGCGACCAACGCGTCGGTTCGCACATTGCCGCGCGCTCCGAGCATGAGTCACATCACGCAGTTACCTAGCCGGAACACTATCTATTTAACGCGACATCAATCACATGAAGCAAAACGCAGACGGCCTGAGACTAGATCAGACTTACAGCTTCGATGTCGTAGTAGACAATCACGGCACGAAGTTCGGCGGGAAACTCAACCTCTCCCCCAACAAATGCACTCTGCTCGTGTCCGGCGAAATTTCGCAGGATCGTCAGGCAAACTTTGAATTTGAAAACGTAAGCCGCGTCATATGCAGAGACGTTGCAACGACCTTCATACTGATCGATCTGAAAGTCACACATTTCTTTTCTGGAGTTCTTGAGCGTCACCCGAAGACAATCAAGACTTTCGAGATCGCTTACGAGATAGCGTATGTTATCTGTACCAGCGCAACGTCTAGCCGCAATGCGCGATTCTTCGGATTCGAACTGGACTCATCTTCAGTATCCCTATGGATCGGTGAGACGAAAACTCAGCATGACATCATATCGAAGTTTAGCAGCGGCAAACTGTTCACTGACGGCGAAGCGATCCCCTTCGAGTTTGAACAGCCGGTTGATGGAGTTGGGGTATTAGCTCTTGGCTATGATGCTTCTATGCATTTTTCTACGTCTGAATTTAGTGCAGGCGTTCGATTTCCGCCGAGATTAATCGCGTCCTTTGACGAGGCGAAGAACGAACTAGAGACAATCGAAAATTTTAATACACTACGCGATCTGCTTTCGGTCGTGGTCGGAAGCAGAGTTTCACTTCAGGCAATCAGCTTGATTCCAGAGAGTCCTTCCGGCCCCTTCCGCCCGACACTGTATTTTTCGGAACCCCAGCACTCCGCCAGTAAAGCACGCTACGTGATGTTCCCGCTTGGATGCAATCCGGCCCGGAATCAACTTGGTCTCCCTGCGTTTCCATTGACAAGCTTCAACGCCTACTTTGCCGCCGATAGCGAGATCCGAACATATTTCAAAAAGTACGTTAGGTATCGAGCATTGGAAAACCCAGAGGAACGGTTTTTGGGATATTTCCGCTTGCTTGAGAAACTCACCTTTCAGAAGGACAGTTTCGTTGACGAAGGAAGACTCGATTTGCTTCTGAACCGGGCGAAACCTTTGGTGGTGCGCTATTTCGGTGGATCGTCTGCCGTAAATAGCCTCCTCAAACAGATACGCAGATCGAACCAGTCTAAGCTGAACACGGCCAGCTGCATCATCAAGTTCATGAAACAGCTACCGACTGAATTGTCTACCGAATGGATATTCGACAAGTCCCACATCGAATCAATCTGCAAACTCCGCAATGATCTGACTCACGCGAACGAGATCGAACCGGACACGCGAGACGTCGAGGCCCGTGCGAAATTCATCGAAGTGTTGCTGGTCATCGCGTTGCTAAAGGCAATAGATGTACCGCCTGAAAGCATGACATCGATTTCGCCCAGAATGCACGGTTACGATTTGATTAGGAAACGCCTTGACCCCGTGGACGTAACGGTCACGGCATCTAAAGACATGGGAACAGCATGAATTGTCGTAGTCGAGGAAACACAAGGACCGTAACATGACACGGTCGCTGCGCCCACAGCGATCGGGACAATGTCATATTTTCCCACTCCGCACACGGGGAGAACTATCTATTCGCGTGATGGTGGCGTGATAAGCAAGCTGATAGCCCTTGGTTTCAGTTTGGGGTCGTAGTGAGGCGCAGATCTTGCCGTGCGCCGCGTCGCTGCCCGCCCCGACGTCAGCAGTGTCGCTTAACCGACAATTCACGATCAGCAATTGGCTCCGCAGATTTGGGAAAGAACACCGGCATGACGCGTCCGCTTCGACGATCTTTTTGGTACTATGCGTCTTCTTGTTCTGTTGCTCAAGAATCACTTTTGGTTTTGGTCTCATATTCCCTCGAATTCTTCCTGAAATGACCATGCGTCGCTCGTGTTCTCGAACACAATTTTGACTTTCTGCGATTGGGACCAAAGACGTATCTCGATCGGAATATTCTTATTAAGCAGCCAGTGTGATATAGCTCTCCGGTACGTCATAAACGCTTCTGCAGACGTTGTTAGATACATTTTCGGCATGCTGCTTTACCTTTCGCGGCGAAATTGCCGGCCCGGATATTTATATTGACAGACGCAGTTGTACTGGCTGGGAGACTTATAGTTGTATCTGCTAATTTCTATCGAGGGATTTCTTTTCGGAATTTTCTGGAATTATTCGCAAGTGTCGCATGCTTCTCAACCAATTCAATGGTATACAATAGGGTGTAGACGTGATAGTGGTAATCTTTAATCATTGAAACAAGTACATTCTCACGGAACAATCATCGAGTTGTTCCCGAAGAATTCCAGAAGTATCTCAGACATACTCCGGTGAAGTATTCGCGAAGAAAGCCTCGAGCGGCATTTACGAATACCACTATGGTCATTTTTGACAGACATGTGTTTCATCGCTTCCGTAGATATTTTATTATCCTACCCCGCGTCGCTATAGATAAATAAGAGGTGGTACGTGCAACGCGTACTCGCTTATTCATTGCTGTTCTATTTTTTCGTAAGTTCTTTGGGGAAACTGTGGTGGTTTCCCCTTCTTTTTGGAATTTTGCGGAATCGCGCTATTCAGCGTGACCTGCATGAGTTTTATAAATAATAAGAAGAACGCGACCTAACCAGCCGAAAAAATAAGAAGAACAATAATGACACTAGCATCCCTTTCAGGTACATACGTACCTAATCTTCATAATCCCAAGTACAAAGAGCGCACACTGAGGCGCATCAAGCAAGCATTCGGCTGGGCTTTGGCAGTGCTGGGCGACGAACCACGCGAACTAGCTAAAAACTGGATCGACGAACACCTGGGACAACAACAAAAGCCGCTATCCCAATGGCTTCGCGCAAAGCTGCTGCTATGCACGGACAGTCACTATGCTTTCGGCTCAGATGGCGCAGCATGCAAAAAATACACACTTAACCGCTCAGGCGTTAGCGAAGTACGGTCAGTTTTGCAAGGCGCAGAACCAACACCGGTTGCAGCGCTTCTGGCAAACCCAACAGCAGATACAGACGAGGCTTACGACTTGAAGCTCGTTCAGTACTGGGTCATGCACGCATATGGTGCAGAGATGCAATCACTGGAATTCGAATACCAAGAGAAAGCAAGTGCCAGACTTTGGCATCCGCTGCAAAATCTTCGTAAAGCGGCCAAAGAGCAAGTCTGGAATGCAGCCGGTCTGAAATACAACTACGACATCAAGGCATGCGCCCCAACGTTGATCCTACAACACGCACAACAGCTTGGTATGGACGAGTGGCTTTTCGGCATTGACGACTACCTGAAGAACACTGCGGACGTCCGCAAGCACATTGCGGACGTCACAAATATACTATTGAAAGACGCGAAGGTACTGGTTAATGCGCTGTTCTGCGGCGCACGGCTCGGCGCAAGCAAGGAATTCGCTCTGTTTGAACTGGTCGGTTTTGATCGCGAGAAGATCACGATCCTGCAAAACGACGCACGTCTGACCCAGCTACGTGAAGATATCAAAGTCTGCTGGAAAGCAATTGAGCCAACTATGCCAGTTGCACACACAGATAAGGGACGCAAGCTCCCACTTAACTCACGCCGCAAATGGTATCGCTACTTCGAGCTAGAACGCCAAGTTCTGAATGTCACCCGTGCGAAATTAAATAATGCAGGTGTTAAGTGCTTTCTGGAACACGACGGATGGCGTTCTGATACAGCTATTGACTTGAAGCAGATGGAAGACGTGGTATTTCAGGAAACTGGTTATCGAATTACGCTAGTTGCTTGAAGATTACCAGAGCACAGATAACAAAATTAAAAACCACTATCTGACTACACGCGCGCGAGTTCGATTCTTTGCTTGATCTCTTCGTAACCGGAACACATCCTCTTCTGCACATACACACCACAGGAGAGTTACATGAGCACGCTGAACAACCTGAAGCTGGTCGCAACGAAACGTCCCGGTGCTTTGCCCCAAATCGTGCAGCGCCGTAACCGCCTGATCGCGAAAATCTGGGAACAGACGGAACTGGCGAAAGCTCAGCAGGAAGGAAAGTCGTTCTCGCGCACGAAGTACCGTTCCGTGAAGGATGTAGAAACCGGCGAACGCCGTAACGTGGAGGTACAGAAGCGCGTTCGTGCATGGTGGTTCACCGCCGAAAACGGCAAGCTCTGCCTGCAAGTCCGCTATGGTGCGAAGGTACTGGAACTGGCCAAGGGCAAGACCGGCATTGAAGTCGGTGCGACCGACAATTTGATTCCGACGCTCGACGCATTGAAGGCTGCCGTTGCAGCAGGTGAATTGGACGCAGTGCTTGAGGCCATTAGCGCAACGATGCGATCGGGTTTCGCAGCGAACTGACCGGCAACGCTACCTCCTTGCGTTCATAAATATTCGCAAAGGAGGTAGCAATCATGCGATACATCGAAATCATTGGCGAAGTTGATCTGCAGACACAGCAGGTCGATGCGCAAAAAAAAGCAGCTAAGCGTGCAACGCGAGCGGCGAAGTCAGCGGGCCTGCGTCTGAAACTACAGAAGACGCAACAGCAACTAGCGAAAATCAACTCCAAGCCAATCTAATCGGGTCCCTGTCGTCCGACTGGTCTTCAGTGACAGATTCAGGGGCGAGGCGCAGACAGACAACAACTTTGCCGCCTCTCTTCACTGTTTACTCTGTACACAACCTTGCAGAACGAGCAGCAGGGAGACGCCCTTTCATTCTCAGCCGAGCTTTTGAGCTAGCTCCCTTGCAGACACATGGTAATACCGCTTTTCTATGAGTTCTTTCGGTGTACTGTGCTTGTAGCGATCCAAGCTTCGCGGACTCTTTTTCACCGAATACTCATGAAGCATGGCAGCAAAACGGCAAGGGGAGCACTTTCTCCCCTTTGCTCACTTGTACGCGTCTAACAAATACTCGCAGTTGTCCAGCAGATTCGAACGAGAGATGATGCTTTCGTTCACTCCGCACCACCTACAGACTGCACGCACACTCCGCTCGGTTGTTTCGCTAGCAAAAGGCGATACCACAACAGATTCGAGCATGCTATGAACGTCCACCGATACTCTCGCTGATTCTGGCTCCAACAACTCCAAGTGGTTCTCTGGACGCTCGCGAGTGATGAACATTCGAACCTCCTTTTCGTGCTCATAGGCAATCCGTTTGGTCATACACATGACATGACCATCCGCTGATAAGCAGTCGCTAGGCTTTAGGTTCGGGTCATTGAAGTCAAGATATTTTACTGAACCAATATGGATAACTGGCGTTTTTGCGCCGCTGTTCAATGCACGACGTAGCGCTCCGACGCTGGTCTTGATCGCAACTCCACCTCTTGAATATAGCCCCCACAATCCTTCAGATTCGTATCCGCTTTTGTTCCAGCAGTTGACCATCGTACAGGTCATTATATTTTTGACGATCTCACGCATTGTGGGGAGATGCGCTTCTGTATTCACCCGTAGCTGCCGCAACTGCTCTCGGATTTCAGCGGGTGCGTTCGGCGGAATAGTTCTCTCCAACCGATCGACAACCACAAGATGCTGGTCTCGGTAGCTCCTTGAAATGGAGGCCATCGCATTGATCGCAACCTGCGGGGCATAACCCTCAAACGGATCAGTTTTACTGTACCAAGCTAGAGGTGTGAAAAAGAGAGTGTTTGACTCCACGAGATCTATAAACTTGTCGAGCGATAGGTATCTCCACAGCGTATCTGTGTCTTTGAGGCTCTTACCGACTTCGAGTGTTGCCATTTGTCGTCTCGCGTTCGATTGCTTGTTAGGCGTGGCCCTCACCACGCCCAGAATCTTACCCGAGCTTCAACGCGAGTTCTTCTGGCGTCGTGTGGTAGTACCGCTTCAGCATCTGCACATTGCTATGCCCTGTCACTGCACTTAGTTCAATGACGTTAGGCAGTTTCTGCGCAAGTCGAGTTGTTGCCATGTGACGCAGATCGTGGAAGTGAAAATCTTCAATGTCAGCGCGCCTGCAGGCTCTCGGCCATGCGCAGAGCACGACGTTCTGACTGATCGGGATAACGCGCTCATCAACGCGTTCCACACTTTCAAGAATCGCGATGGCTGCGCTACTCAGCGGCACATATCGGTCCTTTCCATTCTTTGTGATGGGCAAATATGCGACGCGTCGCTCAAGGTCAACATGCCTCCAGAGTAAAGACAGCAATTCGCCCTGACGCATTGCCGTTTCGAGCGCAAGCTTAACAAGCGGCACAAGCCACTTGCTACGCGACTCGTGACGCTCTGCATGCAATTCATGCAACAGCCGCTCAAGCTCTGCAGGCTTCAACAAGCGATTTCTACCAGGCGGTAATCGCGGCTTCTTAACAAGCTTTGCAGGATTGTTGAGGCTGAGCCCCAATTCGCGTTGCGCGTGCGTGATGACGGCGCTGATCGTCGCTAGTTCACGACAGACGCATGAATTAGAGGCCTCTTTGAGACGCTGATCGCGGTAATCGGCGAGCACGCTGGTCGTGAGATTGCGCATACTGTACTCAGAGACCTTGTGCCGCATCATTTTGCCGATGCGGTATTCCTCACTGCGTCTGCTGCGTTTTGTCTGTGTAACCGACTCTTTATAACGGTCCAGCAGCTGGCCGAATGTTATGTCGGTCGTGCTAGCCGGATCGACCCACGTTCCGTCATCCAATGCTGTTTCAACGGAACGTGCCCAAACCTGACCTTCTACCTTCGTTGAAAATGATTTGTACTGCGTAGGAAATCCCTTACGGGTTATTTTGACTTGCCAGCGGCCATTACGTTGGCTGAATGTGGCCATGTTTTGCTCCCGATGTTGCGAAGGTGTTGCAAAACATGATTTCGGGACAATCGAAAATGCTGGAAAAGCCTCAGACCACGGTGAAACTTTGATCAGACCCTAATTTACAGTTGATGCACTCGTCGGTAATGAACAGGGCCATGCTTTACTCTCTTCGTCCGGCATCTCAGCCGGCTTTTTCGGTTGCCCGCGCGCCCTGGATGAGCGCGCTTCACGGAGCGCTTTAAGCGCTCACGGCACCGTTGGGTCCGGCGCAATCGGACCGACCTTGTCCTGCAAGCGCTTTTCCACCGAGGGAAAAACAAACTTGCTGACATCGCCGCCGAGTTGCGCGATCTCGCGCACGATCGTGCCCGAGATGAATTGATATTGATCCGACGGCGTCATGAACATTGTCTCGACGTCGGGCAGCAGATAACGGTTCATGCCCGCCATCTGGAATTCGTATTCGAAGTCGGAGACGGCACGCAGACCCCGCACGATCACGCGCGCGTTGTTCTTGCGCACGAAATCCTTCAGTAGCCCCTTGAAACTCATCACCTGCACGTTCGGATAGTGGCCCAACACGTCGTGCGCTATATCCAGCCGCTCCGCCAAACTGAAGAATGGCTTCTTGTTCCGGCTATCTGCAACTCCTACCACGAGCGTATCGAAAATACTCGATGCACGTCGCACGAGGTCTTCGTGACCACGCGTGAGCGGGTCGAACGTTCCGGGATAAACGGCTACAACCATGGGGCATCTCCTCTTCTGATACTTCTTCTGGTATGTCTTGCACAACAGATTGGGCCGCCACCGGCATCGACAAGACCAGAAAATTCCGCCGGTACTCCGTCGCCAACCAAGTCCACCAAGCCCGCTACATCCATCACGCGGATCAAGCCCCGTCCGCAGCCGGCCGGAGATCGCCGGCCAGGCATTTTGGAACGCGCATTATTCCTCATTTTCGCGCCGCAGCAAATGATAGCGGACCGCGCCAGCCTTGCCTTCGCGGGTAATCGCCCATCCGGACAACGCCGGCGTTTGCGCAGGATCGACGGGTTCACCCGATTCGACGTACAACGCGCCGCCCGGCGACACCAGCGGCACGGCGAGCTCAATGGCGCGCTGGAGCATGGAGGTGTCTCCAAAAGGGGGATCGAGGAACACGACATCGAAGGAATTTGACGCGAGGCCCGCAGCAAGCCGCAGCGCGTCCGCCTCCACGATTTCGATGTTTTTCGCGGCCAGGCGCGTCTGGTTCGCCTTCAGTTGCGCCACTGCGCGGCCGCTGCGTTCTACCATCAGCACACGTAGCGCACCGCGCGACGCCGCTTCGAAACCCAAAGCACCGCTGCCTGCGAAGAGATCGAGGCAGCGCCGGCCGTCGAGCGACTGGCCCAGCCAGTTGAACAGCGTCTCGCGCACCCGGTCCGGCGTTGGACGCAGGCCGTCCAGGCTCAGAACAGGCAGCGGCGTGCGCTTCCAGTCGCCGCCAATGATGCGAATGGAATGCGGCTTGCCGCCGCGCGATGGCGCAGTTTCGCGGACTTTCGGTGTGTGTTCGGGGCTGCGTTCGCGATTTCGCTCGGGATTTCGCTCTAATGCGCGGGTGATCGAGGAACGGGACATGGACGTGCGTAGGTAAGAGGCGGCGGGATGACCCGCGCGGGTCGGGTGAGAATGTGATCGGTTTGCAACATTCGGTCTGCAACATTTCGCGTGTCGCCGATGCGGGCACGTTACCACAGCCCCGCCGCGCCCGATGCAGGGGTTCGCCACCACCGGGCCGGCCACTACAATCGGTGGCGGCTGATAAAATACGCGTCTTTCGCCTTTTTGCGCACATGCCCGGCTTTTCGCCGCCGTTTTCGGCGGTTTTTCGCGGCACGGCGGCCATCGTCACCTTTGCGTTTGCGTTGTTCGCACGTTCGACGCAGGAACACGGTTGCGACCGCATAGATAGAACGCGCCACCCCCACCACTGCAGACCATGTTCAGCTTTTTCAAACGATTAGTAGGCAAATCGACCGATACCGATACGGCTACCGATACCGATAAGCCCGAGGAAAACGAAGCCGAGGACGCTGCTGAGGCGCGTTCTGAAGGGGCTGAGGCGTTGCGGCCCGCTAGTACCCCGGTGACGCCGGCGCAACCGGTGGAAACCGCGCGGGAAGGCGCTGCAACGGCGTATCGGGATTCGGGATCGAGCGTTGACGCGAGCGCTCTTGCACCACGCGGCCCGGATGCGCCTGCGAGCCGGACGCAAGCCGCCGCGGCTGGTCATTCGGGGTCTGGATTGGTTTCATCTGCAGATTCGGCTCAGGGCGCGCTCGGCGATTCGGGCCCTCCTGCCGCACCGACGACGCTAACTCCGCCGGCAAGCCCAACTGCGCCCGCCTCGGTTGCGCAAGCGGATACCTCTGCAACGACGCCGGCCGCGCCGGCACAGCAACCCCCTGCGTCCGCCCTGGAAGCCAAACCTTACTGGCAAGGCCGCACGGTATCGCAGTGGAAAGCGCCGGCGGAAACCGTCGAGATCGTGCCACCACCGGAGCCGGAACCAAGCGCCAAGCGTTCATGGCTCACGCGCCTGAAAACGGGCCTGTCGAAAACGAGCTCGGGCCTGACGGGGATTTTCATCGGCGCGAAGATCGATGAGGATTTGTATGAGGAACTTGAAACGGCGCTGCTAATGTCAGATGCCGGTGTGGATGCCACCGAATATCTGCTCGAAGCGCTGCGTGAGAAAGTCCGCAGCGAGCGGCTGACCGATTCGATGCAAGTCAAGGCCGCACTGCGCTCGCTACTCGCGGAACTGCTGCGCCCGCTCGAGAAGTCGCTGATGCTCGGTCGCGCCAAACCGCTCGTGATGATGATCGCCGGCGTGAACGGCGCGGGCAAGACCACGAGCATTGGCAAGCTGGCCAAGCATTTGCAGCGCTTCGACCAGTCCGTGCTGCTCGCCGCCGGCGACACCTTCCGTGCTGCTGCGCGCGAGCAGCTCACGGTTTGGGGACAACGCAACAACGTGACGGTGGTATCGCAGGAAAGCGGCGATGCAGCCGCCGTGATCTTCGATGCGGTCGGCGCCGCGCGTGCCCGCAAGATCGACGTGATGATGGCCGACACGGCGGGCCGCCTGCCGACCCAGCTTCACTTGATGGAAGAACTGCGCAAGGTGAAGCGCGTGATTGCAAAGGCACAGCCCGATGCACCGCACGAGGTACTGCTGGTTATCGACGCAAACACGGGCCAGAACGCGCTTGCCCAGGTGAAGTCTTTCGACGATGCGCTGGGCTTGACGGGTTTGATCGTGACCAAGCTGGATGGCACCGCGAAGGGCGGCATTCTCGCGGCCATTGCACGGCAGCGGCCGATTCCGGTGTACTTCATTGGCGTAGGCGAGAAAGTCGAGGACTTGCAGCCGTTCAGCGCCGACGAATTTGCGGACGCGTTGCTCGGAAGTTAAACCAGTGCCGCGGCCTGGCGTTCAGCCAGACCGCGGCCGCGCAAGCTATCGCGCTACCGGGACACGAGCAACGCCCCGGCAATCCACCACATCACAATCCCCACGATCACATCGAGCACCCTCCACGAGATATCTTTCTCGAAGAGAGGCTGGAGCAAGCGCGCACCGAACCCAAGCGCGGTGAACCAGATGATTGACGAACACATTGCCCCTGCGGCGAACCACGCGTTCCCCGGCCAGCCGTACCGGGCACCAATGCCGCCGAGCAACACAACGGTATCGAGATAAACGTGCGGATTCAGCAGCGATAAAGCCAGTACGGTCGATACCGCGCTCAACACCGTCTGCGACTCTCCGTTCTCGGTGTGTAAATGTCCCGGCCCCTTCCACGCCGCGTGGAACGCCCGCAGACCGTAGAGAAACAGAAACACGGCTCCCGCCCAGCGAATGACCCCCAGCAGCGCTGGTACTCGTGCAATCAGCGCCCCCATTCCGCCAATACCGAACCCGATCAGCAATACGTCGATCAGTGCGCAGATAAAAACGACCCAGCCCACGTGCCGCCGTTTCAGGCCTTGCCGCAACACAAATGCGTTTTGAGCTCCAATCGCGATAATCAGGCTTGCGCCGAGCCCGGCGCCGGATAAAAAAACAGCTGTCGTCATTCGGCGTCCGGTTGCTGCCCAGGCGCGGCACGCGCGAACGCATCGATTTGCCCGGCGTGATTCGCGATACGTTCGATCGTCGGATAACGGCTCATATCGAGATTAAAGCGCTGCGCGTTGAACACTTGCGGCACGAGGCACAGATCCGCGAGCGTGGGAGTATCGCCGAAACACAGCTTGCCCACGCGCGAGTCGTTCGCAAGCCGCTTTTCAAGCGACTCGAAACCCGACTCCAGCCAATGCCGGTACCAAGCGTCTTTCTCTTCATTACCAACCTTCAGCGTGTGCTTCAGATATTTCAGCACGCGCAGGTTGTCGACGGGGTGAATCTCGCACGCAACCTGAAGCGCGACCGAACGGACGAACGCGCGATCCAACGCCGTGCCCGGCAACAACGGTGGCTCGGGATGCGTCTCTTCCAGGTATTCGATGATCGCAAGCGACTGTGTAAGCACGTTGTCGCCGTCGATAAACGTTGGCACGATGCCGTCCGGATTCAGTTCGCGATAGTCTGGCTTCAGTTGTTCCCCGCCATCGCGCAGAAGATGGATTGGCGCGTACTCGTAAGCGAGCCCTTTGAGATTCAGCGCGATTCGCACGCGGTACGCCGCGGAGCTACGAAAATAGCTGTATAGCTTCATGAGTCCCCTCCGTTTTTATAGTCAGACCACGCGCACGGAGAACTCTCCGATTCCGTCGACACCGCCCTTCATCAGGTCGCCCTTTTGAATGGCGCCGACGCCTTCGGGCGTGCCGGTGAAAATCAGGTCGCCGGGGAACAACTCGAACAGCGTCGACAAATACGCGATCGTGTCGCCCACGGACCAGATCAGTTGCGAGATGTCGGACCGCTGCTTCTCTTCGCCATTGACGGTCAGCCAGATCGCGCTTTTTTCCAGATGCCCAACCTTTGCTACCGGATGAATCGGACCCAGCGGCGCCGAATGATCGAAGCCCTTGGCCGTGTCCCACGGGCGCCCCAGTTTCTTCGCTTCGGCTTGCAGGTCGCGGCGCGTCATGTCGAGGCCGAGCGCGTAGCCGTAGACGTAATCGAGCGCTTTCCCGGCAGGAATGTCCTTGCCTTGCTTGCCGATTGCCGCCACGAGTTCCATCTCGAAGTGCACGTTCTTCGACTGCGACGGATAGGGGAATTCGCCGGTCGCACCGGGCGCGACGTACAGGACGGCGTCGGCGGGCTTGGCGAAGAAAAACGGCGGTTCACGATCGGGGTCATGCCCCATCTCGCGCGCGTGCGCCTCGTAGTTCCGGCCAACGCAATAAATCCGGCGAACCGGAAACTGGTCGCTGGACCCGACAACGGGCACCGCAACCGCGGGTGCCGGAGCAAATACGTGACTCATTGCGCTTTCTCCTGTTTGATGAAGCATCGACCTGAACCTCAAGTTTAACGTGCATAGATACCCGTCGCGACTCGGCTGAACGGCCTAAGAGCCCCGGGGCAACGAACCCAGAAACCAGCCGCTGGTCTGCGATTCCCGTGGGCGGTCTTGAACCCGCGACCATCGAACAAACGAGCAGGCAAGTGCTCCGAAAACCCTCCGCCGAACAACCCCGCGACTTGCAAGCCCGGCTCAAATGCGGTACTGAATGTGATTCCTGTATTTCCTGAATTGCAGCGCCTATCGTGTACAAGGCGATTCAGCCCCATACGCCGGCCGCCCGCTCAGACCAATCAATGACCGACACAACTGCTTTCCCGTGCGCCCGTTTCATCAAGGAAATCGGCCGCGGGCCGAACGGCGCGCGAGCGCTGACCCGAGAGGACACCTACGCCCTCTACGAAGCCATGCTCGACAACCGCGTCTCGGATCTGGAACTCGGCGCCGTGTTGCTGGCGTATCGGGTGAAAGGCGAAACGGCTGCCGAACTCGCCGCGATGCTGGCGGCTGCGCATCGCTCGTTCGAACCGCTGCATATTCAGAATGGCCGCGACCATGCGCGGCCCGTCTCCATCCCCACGTACAACGGCGCCCGCAAGCAACCCAACCTGACGCCACTGCTGGCGATGCTGCTCGCGCGGGACGGCGTGCCGGTGCTCGTGCATGGCGTAACGACCGACCCTGGCCGCGTGACGAGCGCTGCGATTTTCGCCGAACTGGGCATTCCGGAATCCACTTCCCACGATGAAATCGAGGACAACCTCGCCTCGCGACGGCTGGCGTTCGCACCAATCACCGTGCTCGCGCCCAAGCTTGCGCGCCTGCTCGCGATCCGGCGGATCATGGGCGTGAGAAATTCCACGCATACGCTGGTGAAGATCCTGCAACCGTTCGCGCAACCTGGTTTGCGGCTGGTGAACTACACGCATCCGGAGTACCGCGAGAGCCTGACTGGGCTATTCACCGAACATCCCGATGCAGCGGCCGGCGGCGCCCTGCTCGCACGGGGGACGGAAGGCGAAGCGGTAGCGGATACGCGCCGGCAGGTGCAGGTGGACTGGTTCCACGAAGGCCGCACGGAAACGCTGCTATCGGCGGAGCGCTCATCGCCCGACGCGCCTGCGGTGGCCTTGCCCGAGGCCCTGGATGCCGCTACCACCGCACGCTGGATCGAAACCGTTCTGCGCGGCGAAGCACCCATTCCGCCCGCACTCGCTCGTCAGGCGGAGTTGATTGCGGACATCGTCAGGCGCTAGGGCATTTGCTAAGGCATTCTTCAGTCGAGAAAGCGTGTCTGTTGACAAAAGCGCGCGCCCTGCGCTAATGTGCAGAAATGAGCTTTACCCAATTCCCCTCCCTTCGAATTACTCAGGGTCGCCTAGCGCGGCCCCTATCGCTACGTCTAGCGTAAGTCGCTAAACGTGGCGCCGCGCGTTCCTCGCGCGGTCCCGCCCGCAGTTTCGTAGTCCCCTTTTACCACCCGTAGTCGTTTGCTTTCGTCCGCTCATCCGCGGCTCGAAAACGCGAGGATCACATGCACGCTGCATTTGCATCGTTCACGTTCGTCACCGGCGTCACCCACGCCACGGGACATCGCGAACCTGTGCAGCACGCATCGGAACGATGCCGGCAAGCCGCCGGCCACTCGCCCACCTCGCAGCGACTGCGCTTTCACGCGTACAACGCGTTCAGCCGAGGCCCACGATGATGATGCGCAACCCTTCCGAGAAATACCGCCCTTTCCCTCAAGTCAACCTCAACGGCCGCCGATGGCCCACTCGTACGATCGAGCGCGCGCCCATCTGGATGAGCACCGATCTTCGAGACGGCAACCAGGCCCTGATCGACCCGATGAGTATTGAAGCCAAGCTCGAGTTCTTCGAGATGCTGGTGGCGGTGGGTTTCAAGGAAATCGAAGTGGGCTTTCCGTCGGCATCGCAGACGGATTTCGACTTCGTGCGCAAGCTGATCGTGGAAAACCGCATTCCCGCCGGTGTCACCATTGAAGTGCTCGTGCAGTCGCGCCGCGAACTCATCGAGCGGACTTTTGAAGCAGTGGAAGGCGCCCCCCGGGTGATCGTGCACCTGTACAACGCAATCGCGCCGTCGTTTCGCAAGATCGTCTTCGCGCAGTCCAAGGAAGAGACCAAGGCGCTGGCCGTGGAAGGCACGCGGATCATCAAGGAGTGCGCCGCCGCGCAACCTGGCACCCATTGGATTTATCAGTATTCGCCGGAAACGTTCAGCATGACCGAGCTGTCGTTTTCCCGCGAAGTCTGCGACGCCGTCGCGCAAATGTGGCGTCCCACGCCCGACCACAAGATGATCGTGAACTTGCCGGCGACCGTGGAAGCCGCCATGCCGAACGTGTTCGCCGACCAGATCGAGTGGATGGATCGGAACATGAGTTATCGCGACAGCATCGTGCTCTCCGTGCATCCGCATAACGATCGCGGCACGGCAGTCGCCGCCGCGGAACTCGCGATCCTTGCGGGCGCCGAGCGTGTGGAAGGCTGCCTCTTTGGCAACGGCGAGCGCACGGGCAACGTGGATCTCGTCACGCTCGCAATGAATTTGTACACGCAGGGTATCGACCCTGGTCTGGATTTTTCGGATATCGACGGCGTGCGCCGCGTGGTCGAGCGCTGCAACCGGATTGCCGTGCATCCGCGTCACCCGTATGCCGGCGATCTCGTGTTCACGGCTTTCTCCGGCTCGCATCAGGACGCCATCCGCAAGGGGTTTGCCCAGCGCGAAGCGGGCACGGTGTGGGATGTGCCCTATCTCCCCATCGACCCGGCCGATCTCGGCCGCAGCTACGACGCCGTGATCCGCGTGAACAGCCAGTCGGGCAAAGGCGGCGCGACGTATCTGCTCGAACGCGGCCTGGGCTTCACGCCGCCGCGCCGCGTCCAGATCGAATTCAGCCACGCCGTGCAGAAAGTCGCCGATGCTTCCGGCGCGGAAGTCTCCGGCGACGCCATTTGCGCATTGTTCAAGCGCGAATACTTCGAGGTACGAGGGCCGGCGTCGCGAGTGGATGCGTCGACCATGCACTTCGATGGACGCACCGTGAAGCTGCCCGTATCCACGGTTGCTGACGAGCCGCACGCGCGGGCAGTCGCTGCGGCCGTGGTCAGCGTGGCGGGTGTGGCAGTCGAGGTGACATCGTTTGAAACCGCTGCGACCGCGAAGGGCGAGACGGCGGTGTTTATCGGCTGCCGGATCGGCGATCAGGTCATGCGGTTCGGCGTCGCCGTGCATGCAACCGCGACTCAGGCGGTCGCCGATGCCATTGTCAGTGCGGTAAATCGCGCGCGCTGGGCCGGGCGGAAGCAAGTGGAAAGCGAGGCGGTCGCCGCGTAACGAGCGCGGCTTTCTTTCCAGCAACGAGCAGCGAGGTGGATAAAACGCGCTGGAATTGGCCCAGACGTGGGCCAAAGGAATTCGGTGATGCTGCGAGACACCGTTTTCCAGCCCAAGCGCGGCAGAAGTTTGCGAAGCAGGCAATAAAACACGATACCGGTATTGGCATGGCGACCGGCGCTCACAA
Organism: Caballeronia udeis; assembly: GCF_001544555.2. GTDB lineage: Bacteria > Pseudomonadota > Gammaproteobacteria > Burkholderiales > Burkholderiaceae > Caballeronia > Caballeronia udeis. Next base: position 29,333 of record NZ_FCOK02000047.1, read on the forward strand.
GGCGCCAGCCCGCCGGCCGAACCGCGACGCCCGACCGAACGGCGTCGAACCGGTGCTAATCCAGCGCCACGCGTGTTGCCTGCATCGCGAGCAACTGCCATTGCTCATCGACCTGAATGTGGATGGCCGTGTAGGCGATGGGGAACAGCAAGGCGCCGTTCTTCGACTCCATCTCGAGCAGCGCACGCCCATACACAATCCACGTGTCCCGCCCGCCGGGCACCAGCTCCTGCGACTGAATCTCGATCTGCCGATAGCGCCGGCGCCCTGCCGTGATCGCATCAATGAACTGACGCTTCGTCTCGCGCTTGCCATTGGTGTGGACGTAGCTGGCGTTCTCCGCCAGCAGCGCGTCCAGCAGTTCGCCGTCACCGTCGACCATCGCACGGAAGCGGTCGCGCTCGAGCTCACGGATTGCCTCGATGGGTGTACCGATGGGTTGTGCCGGCATCTGTCGATTCCTTTCGCGCTTGAGGAACCGATGGACGCGGTCCTCGTCAGAAGTTGTACTGCAGATATATCTGGCTGAAATTTATACCAGGATTCGGGTGTTCGATACCGGCGTTGGATAAATGCTGAAACCGGAAGCCCGCCTGGTAGTTTTGATGCGCGCCGAATTGAGCCCCCACACCCACGACGTCGGCAAACTGAAAGGCCGAAGAGAACGTCCGCGTCTCCGTCTCGCGAACATGCGACAGGAGGCGTACACCCACGCCCGCTTCCACGTAGGGTCGAAACCATCCCGAACTCTTGATGAAGCGGAACATTGGTGTGAGGCCGAATTCCCAGATGCTCGGATTCGATGCCTGGTTTTCGCGAATATCCCAGTAGGCCACGTGCGCTTCACCCACAACGGTGAAGTGGAAACCGCCGATTTCCCACCACGTCCAGTTGGGGTCCCAGACTACGCCTACATCCGCTTTCCGGACGTCATGGTCGGCAACCCCGCCTGCGATCTGCAGGCCGAACTGATCGGCGTGGGCAGTGGCCGAAGCCAACGCCAGCGAGCCGAACAAGGCACCGTAAAGAGAGCACTTTTGCCAGACACTTTTCTTCTTATGCATGAATACTCCGGAGCTGGATTCTCAGAAGACAGGCTCGCCGCCGACGCAGCAAGCCGCCATTTTAGAGACGGTCTCGAAATTGTGCTCAGAAGAGTTCTGCCGAATGGGGAAAACACGGAATTAAGTTTCGTTGAATCCTGATTGGCGGGTAAATCGTGCGAAATCTTGCAAATTTCTTTCGGCAAGTTTGACAGAGAAAGCGTTTTGCGAGGTGCAACGGTACGGGAAACCACTTATCGGCTATTGGAGCGTTGATTCTAATAGTGTATGGGAACTTGACCACACATCCACTCTCTAATCTTTAGCACTCGAAATGACAGAGTGCTAATATCGTGGCTAGACCCGGTTTCTCATCGGGTTTTTTGTTGATAAGGAGCATACAAGCGTGACCAATGCGATGACCCTCCCGAATACCGGACACTCGGCACCGGCCAAGGCCGCTTCGGCAGGTGCGCTGACGTTTGCGCAGTCGTCCATGTTGACTGGCCAGATCGGCAACATCGACGCCTACATTTCGGCTGTCAACCGGATTCCGATGCTTACGCCGTCGGAAGAACGTCAGTACGCCACTGAATTCCGCGAAAACGACAACCTGGACGCCGCCCGTCAGCTGGTGCTGTCGCACCTGCGCCTGGTGGTATCGATTGCCCGCAATTATCTGGGATATGGCCTTCCCCACGCCGACCTGATTCAGGAAGGCAATATCGGCTTGATGAAAGCCGTGAAACGCTTCGATCCGCAACAGAACGTGCGGCTGGTGTCGTACGCCATGCACTGGATCAAGGCTGAAATTCATGAGTACATCCTGCGCAACTGGCGCACGGTGAAAGTGGCGACCACGAAGGCGCAGCGCAAGCTGTTTTTCAATCTTCGCAGCCACAAGACCGGGCACAACGCGTTCACGCCGGATGAGGTCGATAGCCTGGCGAAAGAGCTCAACGTGAAGCGCGAGGAAGTCGCGGAAATGGAAACGCGTCTTTCCGGCGGCGACATCGCGTTGGAAGGTCAGATTGACGACGGCGAGGAATCGTACGCGCCTATCGCCTATCTGGCCGACTCACACAATGAGCCGACCAACGTGCTGGCGTCGCGTCAGTTTGACAAGCTGCAGAGCGAAGGGTTGTCGACCGCGCTCGAATCGCTGGACGAACGCAGCCGCCGGATCGTTCAGGCCCGCTGGCTTGAAGTGGAAGACGACGGCTCGGGCGGCAAGACGCTGCATGAACTCGCGGACGAGTTCGGCGTGTCCGCAGAACGGATTCGTCAGATCGAAGCGAGCGCAATGAAGAAGATGCGTTCAGCGTTGAACGAATACGCCTGATGGGCAGCGGGCGGTAGATCGCTCGCCGAAGACTTGAAAGCCCGCCGTCGAAAGACGGCGGGCTTTTTCTTTTGCGTTTGGTCTGCGCAATAAAGAACGGCGCCGGAGGTCTCCCTCGGGCGCCGCGTTCTACGCTGCTTGGGGCGAAACCCCTGCCGCTTAACGCGACATCATGTGGTGACCGACGTTATTCAGCACCCACAGCGTCCCTCCGATCACGATCACCGCCACCATCACGGTGAATCCGAACGCGAGCACGTTCCATCGCTGCGATGACGACGTGTTCATGTGCAGGAAAAACACCAGATACACGAGGATCTGGATGAACGCGAGCACCGCAATGGCGATGATCGATTCTGTCGGCCCCATCAACTGCTGTGTGACCACGCCAAAAGCGGCGACAGTCAGCACAACCGACAAGATGAAGCCGAACAGCGTGAAAAACGCCGATAAAAACGCACTGCGCTCCGGTCCGTAACCCTGGGCGATCAGCAAGCTGAACTCATGGATTTCCAGCCCGATAAACACAGCGCCCAGCAGGAACGTGACACCAAGCCAGGCCAGCAACGCGGTCGACTTGCCCTTGTGAGCGGCCAGCATGCCGAAACCGAACGTGATGCTGCTCAGCAACAGGATGGCCGTTTCCATCATGACGCCGGGAAGCTCGAAGACGTCCTTGCCTGACGGGCCGCCCGCGAACTGATGGCCCATCACGGCGAACACCGTGAACAACGACGCAAAGATGATGCAGTCGGTCATCAGGTACAGCCAGAACCCGAGCACGGTATTCGAGGCGCCGTGATCATCGTGTGAACCCGGCAGGTTCAGTGAGAGTGTTTTTTGCAGCATTACAGTGCCTCCTGCAAGTCGAGCTCCCGAGCCGGTGTCGGCGTGCCGTCCATGCCGGCAACGGTTTCAGCCGAAATGGTGTAGTCGATATCGTCGTCGTAACTGCGCATGATGAGCGTGACGACCACGCCCAGCAGCCCGGCGATTGCCAGCCACCAGATGTGCCAGACCAGCGCGAAACCAATAGCGAGGCTGAACAAGCCGATGATCAGCCCGGCGCTCGTATTGCGCGGCATGTGGATGTCGCGGTAGTCCTCGATTGCATGGCGCGTGCGACCGCGTTCCTTCATGTGCGCGAAGGCATCGAGGTCATGTACCACCGGCAGCACCGCAAAGTTGTAGATGGGCGGCGGCGAACTCATAGCCCATTCGAGCGTGCGGCCATTCCACGGATCGCCCGTGACATCTTTGTACTCAGGCGAGTTGCGCTTCACCACGCTGACCACGACCTGAGCGACCTGGAACAGCACCCCGGCGAGAATGATCAACGCGCCGATCAGCGCAACGACCATGTACGGCTGCCAGCCCGGCGTGTCGTAGTGATTCATGCGGCGCGTCGCACCCATGAAACCCAGCACATAGAGCGGCATGAACGCGGTCCAAAAGCCCACGAACCAGCACCAGAACGCGCACTTGCCGAGCGTTTCGTTCAGCTTGAAACCGAACGCCTTCGGGAACCAGTACGTGAAACCAGCGAGATACCCGAATACCACGCCGCCGATAATCGCGTTATGGAAGTGGGCGATCAAAAAGAGGCTGTTGTGCAGCACGAAGTCCGCGCCCGGCACCGCGAGCAGCACGCCAGTCATTCCGCCGACGGTGAAGGTGATCATGAAGCCGATCGTCCACAACACCGGCGAAGAGAATTCCAGCCGGCCCTTGTAGATGGTGAACAGCCAGTTGAAGATCTTCACGCCAGTCGGAATGGCGATGATCATGGTCATGATCCCGAAAAACGCATTCACGTTCGCGCCGGAACCCATCGTGAAGAAGTGATGCAACCAGACAAGCAGCGACAACACCATGATCGAGCATGTGGCGTAGACCATCGTCTTGTAGCCGAACAGCGGCTTTTTCGCGAACGTGGCCACGACTTCCGAATAGATGCCGAACGCCGGCAGCACCAGGATGTACACCTCGGGATGGCCCCACGCCCAGATCAGGTTCAGATACAGCATGGCGTTACCGCCGGCGTCGTTCGTGAAGAAATGCATGCCGAGGTAACGGTCGAGCGCCAGCAACGCGAGCGTTGCGGTGAGGATCGGGAACGTGGCGAGGATCAGCACGTTCGAGCACAACGCGGTCCACGTGAACACCGGCATCTTCATGAACGTCATGCCGGGCGCGCGCATCTTCACAATGGTGACGAAGAAGTTGATACCGGTCAGTACGGTCCCTATGCCGGAAAGCTGCAGACTCCACAAGTAGTAGTCGACACCCACACCCGGACTGAACTGCAACTCCGACAACGGCGGATACGCGAGCCAGCCGACCTGCGCGAAATCGCCGATCACCAGCGAGATGTTCATCAGCATTGCGGCAATCGCGGTCATCCAGAAACTGAGCGAGTTGATGAACGGGAACGCAACGTCACGCGCGCCGATTTGCAGCGGCACGACAATGTTCATCAAGCCGATCATGAACGCCATTGCCATGAAGAAAATCATGATGACGCCGTGGGCGGTGAAGATCTGGTTGTAGTGCTCCGGCGGGAGGAATCCCGGGCCGTTATAAGCGACGGCAAGTTGCGCACGCATCATCAGCGCATCGACGAAACCGCGCAGCAGCATCAAAACCGCCACGACGATATACATCACCCCAATTTTCTTGTGATCGACGGAGGTCAGCCATTCGCTCCAGAGGTAACCCCACTTCTTGAAGTAGCTCAACGCAAAAATGACCGCGAGCACAATCACGGCCATGAACGCCGCCGCGGCCATGATGATTGGCTCATCGAACGGGATATCCGACAGAGTTAGTTTGCCCAGCAAATTCATGATGCCCCCTTCGTGCGGCAGATCGGGTCGGGTATGTTGCGAGCATGCCCGTTGTTATATTTCGCGACGATGTTCTGGAACAGATTGGCATCGACCTTCGAGAAGTACTGAACCGGATGCTTTTCGGTCGGCGCTGCGACGGCCGCGTAGTTCACGCCGTCAAGCTGATTCGGCGATGCCTTGACCTTCTCCACCCACGCCGCGAATTCCTCGGGGGTCGTTGCGACGGCGCGAAACTTCATGTCCGAGAAACCTGCCCCGCTGAAATTGGCGGAAATGCCGGCGTAGTCACCGGCTTCATCGGCGATCAAGTGCAGCTTGGTATGCATGCCGGCCATGGCGTAGATCTGGCCGCCCAGTTGCGGGATGAAAAACGAGTTCATCACCGAATCGGATGTGATCTTGAAGTTCACAGGCGTGCCGACCGGAAACTCGATCCGATTAACCGATGCAATACCAAGTTCGGGATAAATGAAAAGCCATTTCCAGTCGAGCGCTACGACTTCAACGTTAATTGGCTTAACCTCGGAGACCAGCGGCTTATACGGATCGAGCGCATGGGTGCTCTTGTACGTCAGAATACCGAGATAAAGGATAATCAAGCTCGGAACAAGCCAGATCACGATTTCAATCTTGGTAGAGTGAGCCCATTTAGGTAAATACTCGGCTGACGTATTAGATTGCCGGTATTTCCACGCAAATAGCAGCGTGAGGAAGATCACCGGCACGACCACGATCAGCATGGCGTACGTGGATGTAAGAATCAGATTCTTCTCGGCCAGTCCGATACTGCCTTTAGGATCGAGAAGATCCATCTGGCCGCAGCCAGACAGAAGAAGAGCCGGGAACATTGCTAGAAATTTGCAAAATCCCGAGCCGGATTTTTGTTTCATACCTTGCCCGATTTCAACGTTTTTGAGAGATTACGTCTAGACTTTAATTAGCCTCGGGAGAAGGGTAGCGCTATTTCATGGACGCATTTAATCCAATTTTTTCAAAAAATATTTTGCTTTAATTCGATGCGTCTTGTTGCCACATATTAATCATTACATTTATGCGGCAATTTGCCTCCTATTATCGGGATGATCTCAATTAAATGGGAGCACGCCAGGAAACCTGGGTAACCGAGATTGAGCGCCCGGATCGTGCTCCGGACCCCGCGCCGCTCGGCGCGGGGAAATGCCAGACCATCATTTCAGGTAAAGCCCCGGCGCCCATGAACCGTCGCGCGAGGAAAACTGGAAGGTCTTCCCCGTCGCATTCTTGATGCACAACGCAATTTGCGTCGCCCCTGCGGTCTTCTGCGACGCGACATATGAGCTGATGTCGTTGTTGCGCACCTGCTGCACATTGTTCAGGTAAATGCCGCCAATGCGTTGGCTCGTGCATGCCGATGCCGTCGGCAAATTGCTCGCATCGTCCCAAGTGGTTGACGCGGCGTACAGATCGAGCGTGATGGCAACGGTATCGGTCGTGTTTCCGCCAAAAGTCTGCAGATAGGAACCTGAGTAGGGAAAGTCGTTGAGGTTGGCGGGCATCGGAAATTTGATGAGGACGATGCTACCGGGCGTCGAGTCGAGGGTAGTGTTTGTCGGGAGGACTGCACCGCCGCTATCGAGCTGGACGTTCGCGCTGCCTTTTGAATAGTAGGTCGGAATGTTGCTGGCGCAGGTAGTGCCGGCAACAGTTTCGCGATTGGAGCAAGTATCGATGATGTATTGCAGGCTTTCCGGGTGCCACGCGTTGATGAAATCGCCGTGAGCGGTGTACATGCTGCCCCATTGCGGAACCCACTGCCCGTTCTGGAATATCGGATCGAGCGACAACTGCGCGCCGGACAAGTCAGGATCGTTGCCGAGCGAGTACTGGACGTTTAGTTGCAACTCGGGAATCTTGACGGGATAAGCACTGGGACACGTGCCATCGGAATTTCTATACGCCACGTTAAGCGCGCCCTTGGCCGCCGCATGGAGTTTGCTCATCACGTTCCTGGCGTCGCTGCGCAGAATTGGCACCAAGGTCTTGCCATCCCAGCAATCTGGAAAATGCACCGAGATATCGAGCTGTGAATAGGTTCCGCTGTTGTCTGTCACGACCGGGCAATTGGTGGGGGCGACCGTTGTATATGAGCCACCCCGGCACAGGAAATTGATATGCGGGTTTGGAGCGGATCCCATGTGATCTCCAGCCAGCATCTCCAGGCCAGCGGGAATTGTCTGAATCGGGACTACGGCCTGGTCATTCTTGTAGTACGTCTTCTGATAATCCGGCAGGACGATCCCGGACGATCGTCTCAATTCCGGCACCCAGTATGCCGAGATATCGCCCTTCGAATCGCACGTGGTAATGCGGTTGCTGTTCAGCGAATCGTAGGTGCTGTTGGCATTGGTACTGGTATTGCCGAAGAACTCATGCACCATGGCCTCTCCCACCTTTCCCGGATATACGATGGGGTCGTCCGCCAGCGTGTGCGAATAGCTGCATTTCACATTGAATGAGTTGCCGGCATGTGCGGCGCCAGCGGCAAGCATGAACACGATCCAGACGACAATGCGTGCTTTCATCTAAGACTCCTGATAGAGAAACGACAGTGGGTTTTGTTTCTTTCTTTAATTTAATTAGGCTAACTTAATAATTTAAATGATGAATAGCTGCCAGGTTTACTGGCGTTACCAAAACGCCTTCAACATAAAAGTAGAACAAACACGGTATTCGTTTCGAATCTTTTATTAATTAGACTTACTTATTATTTTCCACGCAAAGAATAAACCCGGTTCGTGACTTTCGCCAGACCGGGTCTTGAAATATCTAAAAGGATTTGAGGCTGTGCGAACTCATCGTTGCAGATGAGTTCGCATTGCTGGCGGCTTGTTCTTGGCCGGGCTTTCAGAGCCGGCCATCGCCGCATGGTTGCGGGCCTGGCTTAGGCCGGCAATGGCGCCGTGCCGCTGCCCGGCGAAAGGCGCTTCGCCATGGTATCGGCGTAACGTTGCGCCGCATTGCCCACGACGATGTGGAACGTATCGGCGGAAACCCACGCTACGTCGAGCGCAGACAAGCGCTGACGATCCACCGACGACGGATCGCGCACCACTACCCGCAGCCGCGTTGCAGCGACAGCATCGAGCGACGCTACATTGGTCGCACCACCGAACACTGCGAGCCAGCGTACCGGATCGGGATCGAGCGGGCCTTGTTCGCCTGGGGCGACAGCGGCCAGGGGAGCTGCAGCCGGAGCCGATGAAGCAGCCGTTGCGCCACGTGTGGACGTACGTTCGAGTTCGGTGCGGATTTCATCGGAGATGAGATCGGCTTCCGGCCCGATGATGACCTGCACACTCGTCGGGCCACGCTTCAACACACCACGAGCACCAATCGACTTCAACTCGGGTTCCGAAACCTTCGCCGAATCCACCACGGAAAGACGCAGACGGGTCGTGCAGGCATCGACGAGCGTCAGATTCGACGCACCGCCCAAAGCAGCGATGTAACGTACTGCACGCGGCACCGTAGCGCCGGCGGTCGGGGAAACAAAACCCGTGTTGTCATACGACTCAACTTCTGCATCGGTCGTAGCGGGCTCACGGCCCGGCGTCGCCATGTTGAACTTGCGGATGAAGAAGCGGAACAGCCCGTAGTAAACGAGTCCGTAGACCAGGCCGACCGGAATCGCCAGCCAGCCGCGCTGCGAAAGCCCGTAGTTCAGCACGTAGTCGATCGCCCCAGCCGAGAATGTGAAGCCGAGGTGAATGCCCAACGCCGAGCAGATCGCAAGCGACAGGCCCGTCAGCACCGCGTGGATTGCATACAGCACCGGTGCAAGGAACATGAAGGTGTATTCGATCGGCTCGGTCACGCCCGTCAGGAACGCGGTCAGCGCCATCGAGAAAAGCAAGCCGCCCACCATTGCGCGGCGTTCCTTCGGTGCTTCATGGAACATGGCCAGACACGCTGCCGGCAAGCCGAACATCATGATCGGGAAGAAGCCCGTCATGAAGCCGCCCGCGGTTTTATCGCCGGCAAAGAAGCGATGCAAATCGCCCGTCACCGCCGCGCCGCCGCCCGGGGGCGTGTACGAGCCGAACACGAACCATGCAAGCGAGTTGATGATGTGGTGCAGACCCGTCACCAGCAGGATCCGGTTCAGTACGCCGAACACGAACACGCCGAGTGCGCCTGCGCCGGTCAGCCAGCCGCCGGCTGCATCAATGGCCGCCTGGACCGGTGCCCAGACATAGCCAAGTATGATGCCGAGCACCAGACAGGTCACCCCCGTGACAATCGGCACGAAGCGTTTCCCTCCAAAGAACGCGAGGTACTCAGGCAGCTTGATGTCTTTGTACTTGTTGTAGAGATACCCGGCCACGCAACCCGCAAGAATCCCCGACAGCACGCCCATGTTGAGCTTGTCGTTGATGTCCTTCATCACCGCGATTTCGATCAGGTAACCGATCGCACCTGCCAGACCGGCCGTACCGTTATTGTCCTTCGCAAAACCAACCGCCACGCCGATGGCGAACAAGAGTGGCAGGTTTGAAAAGATCGTATCGCCCGCGTCGGCGATCATCTTGATGTTGAAGACATCCGGCTGGCCGAGGCGCAATAGCAGCCCGGCCACCGGTAGCACGGCAATCGGCAGCATCAGCGCGCGGCCGAGACGCTGCATTCTTGCAAACAGGTTGGCGTCCATCAGGTTCTCCAGAGATAAGTGTCTTGTCGTTGATCGTGTTGTTGCGACATGTTGTCGATCGAAGCTTTTTTTACTAATGAACGCGAAGGCTGGCTACCGGACGGACGTGTTAGTCCAGCGGCCAGATTTCGCGGCTTGCTGCTCTTACTGCCTGTGCTGATTCGAGCGCCAAGGCATCCTCAGCGCGCTGACGGCACAGTGGGTAATCGAGTTTGCGCACGAGCGCCTTGATGCCGGGAACCGAAACCGGGTCCACCGACAACTCCGTCACGCCAAGGCCCACGAGCAAGGGCACGGCAACCGGATCTCCGCCCAACGCGCCGCACACACCGACCCATTTGCCGTGTTTGGCGGCGCCGTCGGTCGCTGCCTTGATCAGGCGCAGCACGGCGGGATGCAAACCGTCGGCTTGAGCGGCGAGATCGGGCTGGCAACGGTCCATGGCGAGCGTGTATTGCGTGAGATCGTTTGTGCCGATGGACAGGAAATCCGCGTGTCGCGCGAGTTGATCGGCCAGCAGCGCCGCCGACGGCACTTCGATCATCACGCCCACCTGAATAGGATCGGTCCGGCCGATTTCCGCGGCGAGTTCGTCAATGCGCTTTCTCAGGCGCACGAGTTCGCCGGAATCGGTGACCATTGGCAGCAGGATGCGCACCGTGCCGAACGGCTTCACCGCGAGCAGACCACGCAACTGGTCGTCGAGGAGATCAGGGCGCACCTGCGCCAGGCGAATGCCGCGCAAGCCCAGCGCCGGGTTTGTTTCCGGCGGCAGCGTGAGGTAATCGACTTCCTTGTCCGCACCCACGTCAAGCGTACGGATGATTGCCGTGCGTCCGTTCAGCGCTCCCACGATGGATTGATAGCTTTCGCGATGTTCGTCTGCCGTCGGGGCCGACTGGCGGTGAATGAACAACAACTCCGTGCGCAGGAGGCCAACGGCATCGGCGCCGTTATCGACGGCGGTTTTTGCGTCGTCGAGTGTCGCGATGTTCGCCGCGACTTCGATCGTGCGGCCGTCGCTCGTGGCCGCCGCTTCCTGCGACGTGCGCCGGTTCACCTCACGCACGCCCGCGAGACGCTGGCGCTCAAGACGTGCACGTTCCACATCGAGTTCGGTCGGTGCGTACTCGAGGCGTCCCGCGGTGGCGTCGACCACGACCTGCGTGCCGTCGGGAATCGCGTGCAATGCGTCACCCACCGCGACCAGCGCCGGAATGCCGATCTGACGCGCGATGATCGCCGCGTGAGACGTCGCGCCGCCGCGTGCCATCAACAGCGCGGTCACGCGTGTGCGGTCGAGCGACGACAGGTCCGAAGGGGTGAATTCATCGGCGGCGAGAACGGCTTCGTCGGGCAATTCACGCGCTGCCGTGTTCGTATAACCGAGCGCGCGCAGCACACGTTTTTCGATATCGCGAAGATCCGCAGCGCGCTCGGCGAGCAACGCATCTTCAATAGACGACAGCAACACGATCTGCGCGCGAATCGCTTCGCGCCACGCAAATCCGGCGCTCTTGCCGAGGCTGATCAGGTCGCGCGCGGCGTCGAGCAGCGTCGGATCTTCCAGCAACACGCGATGCACCGCGAAAATCCCCGCTTCACCGACTGCACCGCGTTGCGAAGCAGTGCGTACGGTTTCGGCCAGTTCCGCATCGATGCTGGCAATGGCTTTGTCCAGCAAGTGGCTTTCCGCGGCCGATTGACCGGTTGCCTGTTCAGGCGGCGTAATGTCGTTATCGTCCCAGCGCACGAGTTTGCCGACTGCAACACCCGGCGATGCGCACACACCGGCAATGGTGTTGGGATCAAGCGGTTTGCCGGGATCGCGTGCTGCAGCGATGGGCGCGGGCGATTGCGTGCGCGCCGGTTTCTCCTCCACCTCACCATGCGCTTCGCGCAGCAATTCCGCCGCGACCCCTTCAACCGCGGCAGCCGCTTGCGCGCCGACACCAAGCAGTTCGATAGTCGCACCTTCACCGGCGCCAAGCCCAAGCAAACCGACCACGCTTTCAATGGGCGACTTGCGGCCGTTGAAGCGCACTTCCACCTTGGCGTCGAAACCACGTGCCGCTTCGCGGGCGCGAGCCGCAGGCCGCGCGTGCAAACCACCGGCATGCGCGAGCGTCACGCTACGGCGCGCTTCGTCGGTGAAATTCGAATCGCTGCGGGCCGCATCTGCTTTCGCGCCGCCCTTGCCGCGCAGCACCAGCAACTGGCTTTCGCCTGCCTTCAGCATGCCGCGGCCAGCCCGGTCGACAATCTCGAACGCGTCGCTATTGGCAATCGCAATCACGGAAACGAGGCTCGGTGCGTGCTGGGCAACGTAGTCCGCGTCGAATTCGATCAGCACCTGGCCTGTGCGCACGCTCGCGCCCTGCTCGACCTTCGGCGTAAAACCTTTACCTGCAAGCTCAACCGTATCGATTCCGATATGCACCAGGATTTCCGCGCCTTGCGGCGTGCGCAGCGTCACCGCGTGATGGGTACGCGCGAGGTGTGTGATGACGCCATCACAGGGCGAGAGCAGCAAACCTCCAAGCGGATCGATACCAATACCATCGCCGAACATGCCGTCCGCAAACACAGGATCGGGGACATCGGCGAGCGGCACCATCGGGCCGGTGAACGGCGCAAGCAACACGAAATCGTTCGGGTTTTCAGGGGAATGATTCAACAGGGACTCCTCGGCACGGCGCATCGGATGACTCTCGATTAACGGGTTTCGGTGACTTTGGCCAGATGGCGCGGCGCGTCGGGATTGCGCCCGCGCGCGGCAGCCAGGGCATCGGCCATCACATAGAAAGACAGGATCGCGGCGATCGGATCGAGCGCGAAATGGGCTGTCTCAACGAGGGGCAACGTGGCTTCGGGCACGTCCGCGGGTGCGGCGAGCAACACGCGTGCGCCACGCGCGCGCATATCGCGGGCAAGCTGGATCAACCCGGCCTGTTCCGGACCGCGCGGCGCGAACACGAGCAACGGATAGTCCTCGCCGATGAGTTCCATCGGACCATGCCGCACTTCCGCGCTCGAGAACGCTTCGGCTTGTATTCCCGATGTTTCCTTCAACTTGAGCGCCGCTTCCTGCGCAATCGCGAGACCAAGACCACGGCCGATCACAATCATGCGGTCGACGTTTTTCAGTTCATCGACGGCGTGCGACCAATCGAGCTTGCCCGCCGCGCGCAAGGCGTCCGGCAGCGTTTTCAGCGCGCCCAGCAACTCGACATCTTTCTGCACGTGCGCGATCACGATCGCCGACAACGACAACATCGCGATATAGCTTTTCGTCGCGGCCACCGACAATTCCGGGCCGGCCAGCAGCGGCAGGCTCCACTCGCACGCTTCGGCGAGCGGCGAACCGGGCACGTTGACAGCGGCAACAGTCAGTGCGCCGGCGGCACGCAACGCCTGCATGGTGCCGACCAGATCGGGGCTCTTGCCCGACTGGGAAAACGCCACGGCCAATTGGCCCTTCACGCGCAACGGCGCTTGCTGCAGGGTCGCAACCGACATGGGTAACGACGCAACCGGCACGCCGATCCGGCTCATCGTGAGGCCTGCGAAGTAACTGGCGGCGTGATCCGACGAACCGCGCGCGACGGTCAGAGCAACATGGCGCGGCTCTTCGGCGAGCCGTGCGGCGAGTGCTTCAATGTGGGAAGTGTCGGCTAGCTGGGCAGCCACCACGTCGGCGGAAGCCAGCGCCTCATCAAGCATATTCGACAATTGATTCACCCTCTACATAAGTTGCCGTCAACGCGAGTTCGCGATCGAATACAACGAGGTCCGCCCACGCACCGCGCGCGATCCGGCCCCGGTCTTCAAGGCCGAGGTAATCGGCGGCGTAGCGTGACAGGCGATTGGAAACGTCCGCCATCGGCAGGCCGATGGAGACAAGATTGCGCAGCGCCTGATCCATGGTCAGCGTGCTGCCTGCGAGCGTGCCGTCGGCGAGACGCACGCCGCCCATGCACTTCGTCACGTGCTGGCTGCCCAGGCGATATTCGCCGTCGGGCATGCCCGCCGCCGAGGTGCTGTCGGTGACCACATACAGGCGCGGAATGGCGCGCAGCGCGGCGCGGATCGCACCGGGATGCACGTGTATGAGATCGGGGATCAGTTCGGCATACTCGGCATGCGCGAGCGCCGCGCCTACCACGCCGGGATTGCGGTGAAGCAGCGGCGACATGGCGTTGAACAAGTGCGTGAAGCCGCGTGCGCCGTGTTTGAGCGCATTGACCGCGTCGTCGTAAGTAGCGAGCGAATGGCCCACTTGCACACGTACGCCGCGCGCCGCCATTTCCTGGATCACTTCAATATGCCCGGAGATTTCCGGAGCGATGGTCACCACGCGGATGGGCGCGAGCGACAAGTACTTCAGCACTTCGTCCCGGACGGCAACCGCGGCCGCGTCCGGCTGCGCGCCAAGCTTGCCGGGATTGATATACGGTCCTTCCAGATGCACGCCGAGCACGCGGGCACCGCCTGACGCGCGGCGGATGGATTGTTCGCCCAGGCCCTTGACGACCGCCATGAGTTCGTCGCGCGGAGCGGTCATGGTGGTGGCGAGCATGCTGGTGGTGCCATGCTTCGCGTGCTCGCGTGCAACAGTGGTCGCGGCGTCGCCGCCTTCCATGATGTCCGCGCCGCCGCCGCCGTGCACATGGCAGTCGACGAAGCCCGGCAAGATGTACGGGGCATCATTGGTCTTCGGGTCCACGCGCGCGCCTTCGAGCGCGGTCACCCGTCCGTTCGCAAACTCGATCGAGCCGTATATCCAGCCGTCGGTCGTCAGGATGTTTCCTTTCAGCATGAATCTCTCTCGTGAAACGTACCGCTTAACGCGCATTACACGCGCTGGTGGCGCGCGCTGCGCGCGTGATGAAGCTCCATCAACCGTCGCACCTGCTGCGAGCAGGCCGGAAGCTGCCGATGAAATGTTTCCCCGGTGACTTCCCGCAATGGCGTTTTTCGCTTCTGGAATTGTTTTTCGACGCCTGTTTCGACGTCTCGCCGGTCCGGTAGCAGAGGGACTCTGGCGCGATGCTTACCGCACGAACAGCACTGGAACAGGATGCCAGCCGGACACCTTGATTGACCCTTTGCGACCATTTTTTACGATCGTTTAACGAAGCGATTGTGCATAACAATGGTCACTAAACCGACGTCTTTGGCGAGCCCATTATATAACCAAAATAATACCAGTCAATTTTCAAAATCAATTGCCACTTACTCAACAAACTTGTTAATTATCAATAAGTTGAACGCATCTCAAATATATTTCAGGATCGCTTTGGTATCAGTAATTACCCTTGAATGCAGCCCACTTCAACGCGTCTGATCTACACACTATAGACGCCCTCCGGCCACCGCAAGAGGTCTCGGCCGGGCATTTATGCACGATCATGCTTTTATTCGGCACAATAGCTTCGATCGATTCGCCGGGAGAAATGGCGAGCGGCATAAAAACGAGAGAGCGAGGCGGATATGGTCAATTCCTTGAGCGACGGCCTGACGGATGCGGTGCGCCGCTTCCAATGGTTTTATGCGTGCCATGTCAGGGCGCCGCATGAGCTGGTCGAGCACAGCGCGCTGTCGCTGACAGAAATGCGTGTGCTCTTTGCTGTCATGCATGGCGGCGCATGTACGGCGGCGGATATCTCGCGCACGCTCGGACTCGATACCGGTTACCTGAGCCGGATGCTGACGCAATTCGAGCGCAGCGGACTGATTGAGAGGCGTCCCTGTTCCGGCGATGCCCGCAGCACCCAGGTTTCATTGACCGCAGCCGGAGAAACAGGACTGTCCACCGCAAGCGCACACGTGCGCGACGACGTATCGACCACGCTGGACGCCATGACACCGGGCGAACGCGCGCAACTGATCGCATCGATGGGATATGTCCAGCGCCTGCTCTCGCCTCCCGCCGACGCGCCGCAAGTCCGGCTGCGTGGCCCGAGACCGGGGGATTTCGGCTGGATCGTCGAGCGCGAGGCGCAACTCGCCCCCGGCGGGACACATGCGCAGCGCGAACGGGAAACTCGCACAGCAATGGTCGTAGCGGATTACCTGACCGCACCTGATCCGCTTCGCAACGGGTGCTGGATCGCCGAGCAAGACGGCGTCAGCGTAGGCGCGAGCCTGCTGATAGGCGTGTCAGCCGGGAGCGCACGGCTCGCGGCGTTGTTTGTGGAACCGGGGGTGAGGCGCGGCAGTATCGCCCGCCGGCTGATCAAAGCCTGCGTAGCGTTTGCCACGGAGTCCGGGTACGGCCGCGTTGTCTGCGCGACCGATTTGAACCCCGTTTCGGTTGCACCTTTTCTCCGGCCGTTCGGTTTCGAGGAACTAAGCAACCAGGGGGAATGGGAAAAGCACTTGAAAGAACCACACGCTTTTTAAAGCGGAAGCACCGAGCGCCCGTTGCAGGCTTAAGATTGAGTCCCGTTCTCCATCGATTGAAATCGCCCATGTACGTCATCCATCTACGCTACACCGGCGCGCTCGCTGAAATCGACGAAGCGCTCGACGCTCATCGCCTGTATCTCGAACGGCAGTTCGAGGCAGGCGTGTTTATCATCGCGGGACCGAAAGTACCGCGCGACGGCGGCATCATCCTGGCGGCGAGCATTGAGCGGGACCGGCTTGACGCGATCATCGCAGAAGACCCGTTCTCGCAGCAGCGGCTGGCGCACTACGACATCATCGAGTTCACAGCCACGCGGCTCGCTCCCGGGCTGAATTTGCCGCAATCGCTGTGATTGTCGGCGCGTTTCCCGAGTGACCTCCATCGAAGGTCCGGAGCGGAAATCTGCCATGAAAAAAGCCGTTTCAACGCGAGTTGAAACGGCCTTTGCGTAAGCGTGTAACCAGTAGCAGGCGTCGGCCTAGTCGAGCAACAACTTCAGATCGTGTACCCATGTATCCACGCCCTGCCCGTCGCGTGCAAACAACCTGAGCCTGCCTTGCGGGTCGAAGACATAACTCGCGGCCGTATGGTCCATGGTGTATTCACCGGCCGTCTTGCCCGGGACCTGCGCGTAATAGACGCGAAAATCCTTCGTGATCTTGACCAGTTCCGGCGTGTCGGCAGGGCGCAAACCGATGAACGTCGGGCTGAACGCCGACACATATTCACCCAGCAACGGCGCTGTGTCGCGTGCGGGATCGACGGTGACCATCAGCACTTGAACGCGCTTGGCGTCATCACCGAGTTTTTGCAACGCCTGCGAGAGTTCAGCGAGCGTGGTCGGGCACACGTCCGGGCAATGGGTATAGCCGAAGAACAGTACAACGGCCTTGCCTTTGAAGTCACCCAGCGTACGCGTCTTGCCGCTGGTGTCGGGCAACGAAAAATCGCTGCCGAACTGCGTGTTGCCCGTGATGTCGAGATTCGTGAACGCGGGTTTGCTGTCGCATCCTGCGAGCAGTACGGCGGCCAAAACGAATCCCAACCAGACAGCGATCCCTCGAACTGAAAACTTCATAAACCGATCACCGTGCGCACGTAATGATCCACGAGAAGCGCGCCGAACAGCAGCGACAAATACACGATGGAAAACCGAAAGGTCTTGCGCGCGAGAGCATCGGAATATTCACGATAAATCTTCCACGCATACCCGAGGAAAACGCCGCCGAGCACAACGGCCGAGGCCAGATAGAGCAGACCGCTCATGCCGGAGATAAACGGCATCATGGTCACGACAAACAGGATCACCGTGTACAGGAAGATATGCAGGCGCGTGTATTTCTCGCCGTGCGTATTCGGCAGCATCGGCAAGCCGGCGTTCTCGTAGTCCTTGCGCCTGTACAGCGCCAGCGCCCAGAAGTGCGGCGGCGTCCAAACGAAGATGATCAGGACAAGAATCCACGCGTCACCGGGCACATGGCCCGTGACGGCTGCCCAGCCAAGCGCCGGCGGCATGGCGCCCGACGCACCGCCGATCACGATGTTCTGCGGCGTCGCGGGTTTCAGCAGGCACGTATAGATCACCGCATAGCCGACGAACGTCGCGATTGTCAGCCACATGGTCAGCGCATTCGTGAACGTGTAGAGCGTCCACATGCCCGCGCCGCCGAGCACCGCTGAAAACAGCAGGATCTGGGCCCGCGTGATCTCGCCGCGTGCGGAGGGACGCCACGCGGTGCGACGCATCATGGCGTCGATCTTTTGCTCCATCAGGCAATTGATGGCGAACGCGGCGCCGGCCAGCAGCCAGATGCCCACGGTTCCGCCGATCAGCACGGTCCACGGCACCATGCCGGGCGTGGACAGGAACATGCCGATGACCGCGCAGAAAACCGCGAGTTGCGTGACGCGCGGTTTGGTCAACGCGATGTACTGCGAGAGACGGTTACCGGAGGGGGAAATTAGTGTCGTGCTGTCCATAGAAACTCACGGAGCTTGGCGCGGGAGTGATGCGGGAACGGCGTCGCGCGGGGCGGTGGCAGACGGCCACACAACGTGGCCGGGACGGCTGGAAGAGATTCGAAAGTTTACCATAACGAGCAACAGCAAAAGGATGGCCGCCCCGCCGTTGTGCGCCACGGCAATAGGCAGCGGCCACTGCAGCAGGATATTCGACAATCCCGTCAGGAACTGCACGACGATCACGATCATGATGCCGTTAGCGGGTTTTCTCAACGACTCAAATCGCCGCAGCTTCGCTGCGAGCCACAACGTGTATAGCACGACGACGATCGCAAAGGTCCGGTGGGTCCAGTGAATCGCGACCAGCGCGTCCTGCGAAATGACATCGCCGTCGCCGGTCATGCCGAGCGCCCGCCACAGGTGGAAGCCGTGCTCGAAGTTCATCGGCGGAATCCAGGCGCCGTTGCACAACGGAAAGTCCGTGCAGGCGAGTACCGCGTAGTTGGTGCTGACCCAGCCGCCCAACGCGATCTGGACCACCAGCAGCAATAATCCGACGAGCGCAGCGGGCTGCCACCGAGCGGCGGCGGGATCGATCGCCGGAATCGGCGTCTGGCGCGCGGCCAGCCAGCCGAGCGAGCCGAGCAACGCCAGCCCGAGCAACAGATGCGTGGTCACAATCACCGGCTGCAGCTTCATGGTGACCGTCCAGGCGCCGAACGCACCCTGCACCACGATCAGCATCAGGATCCCGGTCGGCCACCACGGCGACACGTGCAACGGCCTGCGCTTGAAACGCGCTGTCCACGCAATCAGAACCTGCGCGATGATCAACACGCCGATTGCCATCGCGAAATAGCGGTGGATCATTTCAATCCACGCCTTGCCGATACTCACCGGCCCTGTCGGCATTGCCTGATGGGCGGCGGTAATGGCCGCATGCGCAATAAACGGCGACGACGTGCCGTAACAGCCCGGCCAGTCGGGGCAACCAAGGCCCGAATCGGTCAGCCGCGTGAAACCGCCGAACATCACCAGGTCGAGCGTCAGGAACGTGGTGAGCCAGACGAGCTTGCGAAATTTGTTGTCATCGGCTTTCACCCACACGTACGAAAGCGGCAACAACGCAATGCAGATGCCGATCAACCCGAGCTGTAAAACGTAAGTCATGCGTGCACTGTCCTCAACTCGCCTTTGGTTCTTTCCTTCATTGGTGCTTGGTCCGTCCTTAGCCGATCCGCGACCACTTCAGCAGCTTCGCAAGATCCGCCTTGATCTTCTCCGGTTCCGGATCCTTGGGGAAACGCATCATCAGGTTGCCATTGGGGTCGACCAGGAAAATGTGGTCGGTGAGTTGTGAATCGGCGCCCGCCGGGAGCCACGCCGCCACCGCTTTGGGATCGGCGACCAGCATGCGCGTGTCCGGCTGCGGATAAGCGGTGCGAATCACACTCGAAACCGGTTTGTCATCGGTCCGAAGCCACACGTTGACCACCCGGTCGCGCTCAGCTGATTGCAGCACGCGCACCTGCCGCATGAAGAACAGACGCGTGACGCATTGCTCGTTGCAGTCGCTGCTGTTGACCGTGACCATCAGCCATTTCCCGCGCAAGGCGCTGAGCGGCATCGGCTTGCCTTGTTCGTCGGTGACGACGAGTTGGTCGGGAATCGGGCGCTGCGGCTCGATCAGCGCACCGTAGCTCGTCGTGCCGCCGGTCGGCTTGACCACGTAGTACATGAAATAGGACGCGATGACCGGCGCAGCGCACACGGCGGCAAGCAGGAGCAGCATCCAGCGCCCCTTGTTCCATGAGCCGGATGTGCGTTGCTGCTGCTGGGCACGCGCCTTGTGGATAGCTGACGCGGACGGTCGGGGAGTTTGCATGGACAAAATGTTGCCTCTATTCGTTGGCGGCATCGCGGACTCAATGTCCACGCGATGCGATCGTTCAAGCGTACGGCGCCAGCTTCATGGCTGCCGGTCGGAACCGGTTTTCGGCCTGGTGCGTCTGCTTGCTGCTGCTTGCTGCTGCTTGCTGCATGTTCCGCCAAGCCTTGCTGCCGCGAAAGCCCAGTCGTCCTTTTCAGGTCGGACCCGCCGCTATCAAGCTTATCGGATCAGACCTTCCCATCAATTGTTTCCTGAGCAGGCTGTCCGGTGCTGTCTTTCTTCGCCGCGCGCCGCGCAGCGTAGAGTCCGAATCCCAGCGCCGCGAGCGCCATGCCCCACCACTGCAGCATGTACCCGTAATTGGTGTCCACGCCCATGGTCGGCGCCGGCCAGTCGCGCACCAGCTTGTCGCCGCTGTTGTTCAATTGCTGGATCACGAACGGTTGCAGCGGCAAACCCGTTTCGGCGGCGTATTTGGCGACATCAAGATTCTGCCGAATTTTTAGTTCCGCCGCGGAACCGCCATGTCCAAGCTCAAAAGCCTGCGACGCATTCGCCCGCGCGATGCCTTCAACCTCGACTTCGCCTGCCGGCGTGTCATACGGCTCAATACCCGTGCGATCCGCCAGATTCCGCGGCAACCAGCCGCGATTCACCAGCACGACCCCGCCGCCATCCAGCTTGAGCGGCATCACGACGTAGAAACCCGGCTGGTCGTTATACGGCCGATTGTCGAGATAAACGACACGATCGGGCATGAACGTGCCACGCGCCAGCACACGATGAAACTCGATGTCCTTCAGCGCAATTGGGGTCGCGCCCACGCGCTGCACGGGTGCGTTTTCAAACGCAACAATCCGCGCGTTCAGTTGCTCTTTTTGATGCGCGCGGTCCCGCTGCCAGAAGCCAAGCCGCACCGTAACCGCCATGACGATCAGGATGATCAGCGCCGGCCAGAAACGAATTTTCATACCGCGTTTCCACCGATGAAAACCTGCACGCCCACGCGGCATGTTACCTGCGGTGCGATAATCGAAGGATCGAACTTCTTAGGCCAACTGGCTGTTTTCATGCACATATTCGTTGCCATTGCATTCATTCTCATCATCGCGAGCCTGGGTTCGGCGCTGTACTTCATGATGACCGACAAGGGCAAGACCAAGCGCATGGTGTGGTCGCTTGCCATGCGGGTCGGGCTGTCGATCTCGCTGTTCCTCTTCATCCTGTTCGCGCACTGGATGGGCTGGATTCAGTCCACCGGGATTCCGCTCGGACGCTAGGCAGGACGCTGGACATCACGTGGGTTGGGCCTTCGGTTGGGCTGTCCGTCGGCACGAAGGTTCGCCCCAAGCATCGCGGAATACTAGCTGGCCGCCAGGTTCAACGCTGCGACAAATCGGCGCATCGAAAACATTGCCTTAACATTCCGTCAGGCCCCTTCAAAAACAAAACGCCGCCCGAGTCAGGTCGAGGCGGCGCTTTGCAAAGCATCTTTTTCAATCGACTTCCTACCACGCTGCCAGACCGGATGCTGCTGGATCAACCCGCCGCATCCACCCAGCCTGCACGCGCTTACAGCCAGTACACAACCACGTACAGTCCAAGCCACACCACGTCCACGAAGTGCCAGTACCACGCAGCCCCTTCAAACGCGAAGTGATGCTCGGCCGTGAAGTGCCCGCGGATCACGCGCACGAGAACCACAGTCAGCATGGTGCCGCCGAGAAACACGTGGAAACCGTGGAAGCCCGTCAGCAGGAAGAACGTGGAACCGTACACGCCCGAAGCCAGCGTCAGGTTCAGTTCGTTATACGCGTGAAAATACTCGTAGCCCTGGCAGAACAGGAAGCAGAGGCCCAGCAGAATGGTCGCGCCCAGCCAAATAATGGTTTTGTTCCGATGATTCTCGCGCAGCGCATGGTGGGCGACCGTCAGCGTTGCACCTGAACTCAGCAGCAGCGCGGTATTGATGGTCGGCAGCGGCCACGGCGTCATGGAGCGGAAGTGCGACACCAGCCCGGCAGGACCATTGTTCGGCCATACGGCGGTGAAATCCGGCCAGATCAGCTTGTAATCGAGGCTGCCCAGTTCGTGCAGCGCAATCTGGCGCGCATAGAACAACGCACCGAAGAATGCCCCGAAGAACATCACTTCGGAGAAGATGAACCAGCTCATGCTCCATCGGTACGACAAATCCACATTCTTGCCGTACATCCCGCCTTCGGATTCCCCGATGGAGTCTCCAAACCAGTGCCACAGCGTGTACAGCAGCCAAAGCAGGCCGATGACAAACGTGATCGGCGCCCATGGTTCACCATTGACCCACGACGCCAGCGAAGCCATAGAGATCAGCAGGCCGGTGGCGGCCATGATCGGATGTCTCGACGGGTGCGGGACGAAATAGTACGGGCTTTCGTTTTGACCGCTCATTATTGATTCTCCACTTCGATCCAGTTGCTTGAAATTTTTGCTGCCATTGCCGTTGCCGCTTGATCCTTTTGCAGCCACGCCACCGGCGTTATCTCACCACCGCCCGCACCACCACCAGCAACACGACGATAAACAGCGCCGCCCCGATAACCCCGGCCGCGATCAGATGCAGCGGATTCAGCGAGGCATCGCTTTCCAGGTCACGGCGACGGCGCACGCCGAAGAACGACCAGAAAACCGCCTTCAGCAACCGAAGAAAACTGTTCTTCGGCACTTCCTTCTGTGTCTCAACCATCTCACGTCTCCGCCGCGTGCCGCGGCTTGTGTACCACCCACCTTGCCGCGCGTACTTGCCGGAAGCGCAGCCTTGGGCTATATACCGCTTCGCGACACCGCCGCGGGCGCGGTCAATTCAAAGAACGTGTACGACAACGTGATCGTTCTCACATCCTTGGGCAGCTTCGGATCCACCACGAACACCACGGGCATGCGCCGCGTCTCGTTCGGCTTCAACGTTTGCTGCGTAAAGCAAAAACACTCTATCTTCTTGAAGTACTCGGTGGCCTGCATGGGCGCGTAGCTCGGAATGGCTTGCGCCTGAACCGTACGGCTTTGCTGGTTGGTCACCTCGTACATCACCGTCATGACTTCACCCGGATGCACGTCGAGCGTGTTCTGTTCCGGCTTGAACTGCAACGGACCGCGCGCGTTAGCATCGAATTCGATGGAAATCTTGCGGCTCGTGTCGACCTGCGTATTCTTTGCTTCCCGTGCGCCCACGTCGCGCTGCACGAGATTGTTGATGCCGGTAATCGAGCAGATCGCGCGATACATGGGCACGAGCGCAAAACCAAAACCGAACATGGCCGCCGCCACGACAATCAACTTGACCATCATCGAGCGGTTGAACGCGCGATCTTCCTTGATCTCCTCAGGCGTCGACACTTCCCTACCCTCTCGAGCGCACGTATTGATCAATGATCGCGGCCAGGCAAAACGCCAAGGCCACCGCTACCAGGATCAGACCGAGCCGCTTGTTGCTCGCCCGGATTTGCTCGGGCATGCGTTGCTTCTGTGAATTCCGGGTCATCCGTTCAGGTTTTATTCCGCTAGTCATGCGCTTCGCTGTCATTGTCCTGCGCGGCACGCGTCCCGTATTGCTTCGATATCAACGCAACGGGACACGCTGCCGGTGCTTCACTCGACGTGTGGCGGCTGCTCGAACGTGTGGAACGGAGCCGGGCTCGGCACAGTCCATTCCAGACCTTCGGCGCCGTCCCACGGCTTGTCGTCCGCTTTCTCCAGTTCACCGCCGCCGCGATACGCCGGCAACGCTACCGCGAACAGGAAGTACACCTGCGCCAGACCGAAACCAAACGCGCCGATAGTCGCCACCTGGTTGAAGTCCGTGAACTGCGCCGGGTAATCCGCATAACGGCGCGGCATGCCGGCGAGGCCCAGGAAGTGCATCGGGAAGAAGGTGATGTTGAAGAAAATCATGGACGCCCAGAAGTGGATCTTGCCGCGCGTCTCGTTGTACATCCAGCCGGTCCACTTCGGCGACCAGTAATACCACCCGGAGAAGAGCGCGAACAGCGACCCCGCCACCAGCACGTAGTGGAAGTGCGCCACCACGTAATAAGTCCCGTGCATCTGGATATCAAGCGGCGCCATGGACAGGATCAGGCCCGTGAAACCACCCATGGTGAACACGAACAGGAAGCCGATGGCGAACAGCATGGGCGTTTCGAAGGTCAACGAACCGCGCCACATGGTCGCGACCCAGTTGAACACCTTAACGCCGGTCGGCACCGCGATCAGCATGGTCGCGTACATGAAGAACAGCTGGCCCGTCACCGGCATGCCAGTGGCGAACATGTGGTGCGCCCAGACCATGAACGAGAGGATCGCGATGGACGACGTGGCGTACACCATCGAGCTATAGCCGAACAAAGGCTTGCGCGAGAACGCCGGGATCACCTGCGACACGATCCCGAACGCCGGCAAGATCATGATGTACACCTCGGGATGCCCGAAGAACCAGAAAATATGCTGGTACATCACCGGATCGCCGCCGCCCGCTGCATTGAAGAACGACGTGCCGAAGTGGCGATCGAACAGCACCATGGTGATCGCGCCTGCCAGCACCGGCATCACGGCAATCAGCAGGTAGGCGGTGATCAGCCAGGTCCAGCAGAACATCGGCATCTTCATCAGCGTCATGCCGGGCGCGCGCATGTTCAGGATCGTCACGACGATATTGATACCGCCCATGATCGACGACGCACCCATCAGGTGGATCGCGAAAATGGCGAAGTCCATGCCCGGGCCCATCTGCGTGGAGAGCGGCGCGTACAGCGTCCAGCCGGCAGCGGTTGCGCCACCGGGAACGAAGAACGACGTGATCAGCAGGATGGCGGCCACCGGCAGCAGCCAGAAGCTGAAGTTGTTCATCCGCGCGAAGGCCATGTCGGACGCGCCAATCTGCAGCGGAATCTGCCAGTTCGCGAAACCGACGAACGCCGGCATGATCGCGCCGAACACCATGATCAGGCCGTGCATGGTGGTCAACTGGTTGAAGAACTCGGGACGCATGATCTGCAGGCCCGGCTCAAAGAGCTCGGCGCGGATCATCAGCGCCATCACGCCCCCTGACAGGAACATGATGAACGAGAACAACAGGTACAAGGTACCGATGTCCTTGTGGTTCGTCGCGAACAGCCAGCGACGCCAGCCGTACGGCAGTTCGTGCGCATGCTCATCGTGATCATGAGCGTGGCCATGGTCGTGGCCCGCGGTTACATCGTGTCCGATGCTAGACATGACAATCTCCTAAAGCGAATACTGCGGCACTTGGGTGTACGCTACGCCAGCTTCCTTTCAGAAGGAAGCTGGCCGGATGGGTACGACCGTCAGGCAGCCGGACTGATCTCTACACGCCGTGCTTCTCTCGCGTCAGCACCGCCCGTGATCGTTTCCGGCTTCTTCAAAATGATGCGGTCTTCAGCTACGCCCGCGGCCTTAAGCGCGTCGCGAACGGCCTGTGCACGCGTCTTCGCGAGTTCAGCGTTCTTCGCGGCGGAGCCGGTTGCATCGGTGAAACCCGACAGCGTCAGCTTTGCGTCCGGATGCGCCTTCGCGTAATCGGCTGCAGCCTGGATCGCGGTGGTTGCGTCGGCAGGCAATGCATCCTTGCCCGTCTCGAAATACACGCTCGCCGGCAACGAAGCCGCCGGAGCCGCTGCGTCCGATGCCGGTGCCGGTGCCGTAGAGGCCGCCGGAGCCGCACTTGCCGCTTCCGAACCAGCCGCCGCACCGCTCGCCGCCGCTTCTGAACCACCGGCCGCAGCGCCTGCGCCCGCCAGATGATCGCCACCTGCCGGCATCTTGCCGTTACGTGCGTCAGCCACTTGCAGGGGTTGCAGGATGTCGCCGGTGTGGTTGCCCCAGGTATTGCGTTCGTACGTGATCACCGAAGCAATCTCGACGTCATTGAGCGTCGCGCCCCAGTTCGGCATTGCGCCCTTGCCCTTCAACACAATGCTCACGTGATCCGCGATCGGGCCATTGGCGATCTTGCTGCCATCAAGCGCGGGGAACTGGCCCCCGCCCTTGCCGGTCGGCTGGTGGCAAACCGCGCAATTGGACGTATAGACCTGCGCGCCGCGCGCCTTCAGTTCGTCCATTGTGTAGGTCTTGTTCGGATCGTCCGCGCTGGCGGCCATTTTCTTCTTCTGGGCGTCGACCCACGCCGAGTAGTCGTCAGCCGACAACACTTCGACCACGACCGGCATGTACGCGTGTTCCTTGCCGCACAACTCGGTGCAGAAGCCACGGAACGTGCCGGTCTTCTCGGCCTTGAACCACGTGTCGCGCACGAAGCCGGGAATCGCGTCCTGCTTCACGCCGAACGCCGGGACGTACCACGAGTGGACGACGTCATTGGCGGTGGTGATGATGCGGATTTTCTTGTCGACCGGAACCACGAGCGGGTTGTCGACTTCCTGCAGATACAGGTCGGAAATGGGCGCCTGGCCGTTCACTTCGCTGCGCGGGGTGGACAGCGTGGACAGGAAGTTGATGCCTTCGCCTGGCCCCTTCACGTAGTCGTAACCCCACTTCCACTGATAACCGGTGACCTTCACGGTCAGGTCGGCGTTGGTCGTGTCTTTCATCGCGACGACGGCCTTCGTGGCCGGCAACGCCATCAGCACGACGATCACGAACGGGACGATTGTCCAGATGATTTCGACCGTGGTGCTTTCGTGGAAATTCGAAGCCTTGTGTCCTTTCGACTTCCGGTGCATCAGGACCGAATAGAACATCACGCCGAACACGCCGAGGAAAATCACCGTGCAGATGATCAGCATGAACGTATGGAGGCTGTAGAGCTCTTCGGCGATCTTCGTCACCGGCGTCTGGAAGTTCAGTTCATTGACTGCAGGACCGCCAGGACTGTCGTTGACCGCCAGGGCTGCGCCGGCGAACAGGAGTCCGCTTAACGCCAGCACGCCCGAGAGGGCTCGCTTGATTGTTTTCATAGCTTCCTTACCCAAAATTTCCATTCAGACCCTCGACCCCCGTATGCACCCGTCCGACTCATGCATCGCCTCCCCTGGAAACGACCTACTCGGCGGCGCGTGTCGATGCGTGTGCCGCTTACTGCTTACTTCCCGATTCCGATACCGTGCCCATTATGCGCAGCGCTGCCATCCGGACATCCTGAACGCACCCAGCCGGCGCATTTTCAGTACGTCAGCCGCAGCGCGTCAGCCACATCCGCAACTCAACGGCAAACTGCTTGCGACGATACTGCGCCAGATGTATCCCGACCGGCACCGACTCCCCGCGCGACACCAGCGTCACCGGATCTCTCGGCGTTGCACCCGGTTCGACTCTCACCCAGCGCGGATTGAACTCCATCTGCGTGAGCGTTTCGGCATCCATCCGCTCGATCAGCAGGCGGTTGTGAAACAGCCGGATCCGCTCGTAGTCGACAGCATGCCGCGCATAAATGACGAACGCGATACCGACGGCCAGCAACTCGATACCTGTAAAAGGCAGCACCAGCCAAGCGCCCGCCCACACCAGCAAACCCGCTATCAGCAACGAAAACAGCGCAAGCGACACATAGAAAGCCACGAATTGCCGCGGCGAGACAGAACAGTTCCGCTTGATCAACCAGTCCTTTACGACCGGTTCGGTGTCCATCGGCAGATCCGTTGCTTGCATCGCCGTCTCCCGCGTCAGATTTGTCTCACCCGCGCCGCGTGTTGCCTACCTGCGTGCTCACCGCCAATCACTCGGAAAGCACCGAAAATCGTGCCAGCCCGGCGACAAACTGACGCATTATAGGCGCGTTACCCAGCATCCACAAGCAAGGTGGTGCACACCGCAAAGCCAAGCCGCACAAGCCTCTGCGCCCTTTTGCCGCATCCTTTTGGATGCTTGTCAACGCGTGCATTCGAGGGGTGGGAAAGGCCTTTTTGACGGGTTTACTTGCTCCGTTTCGAGCCTCGCCCTATGTCTTCGAGCCTCACAATACCGTGCCCTTCCGCCGTCATTCGCGGCACCGCCTTCCAGGCGTGTCCGTAGATCACTTCAAAGGTCAGCGGGATCGTGCCGTCTTCACGGCGACGGGCTTCGAGTGCCGCGTGAAGCCCGTTGCGTAACGCGCGAGCATGCGTTTGCGGCGCGGCGTCACGCGGATAAGCACCCCAGCGGCGCACGTCCCTCAACAGCGATTCCGGCGACTTGTATGTGATCGTCAGCACCTCCTGGTCCATCACCGGAATCTCGAAACCGCTCTCGACCAGCATGTCGCCGAGATCGTGCATATCGACGAATTCGATGGTGTGCCGCTGCGGTGCCAGACCCAGCGACTTTTCCGCCTGCGCGTACGCGCCGCTGAGCTCTTTCAGCGTGTCGGGACCAAGCGTGCTGAACATCAGCAGGCCGTTCACCTTGAGCACGCGCGCCCACTCCGGAAACACGAGGTCGGGCCGTGCGTGCCAGTGCAGCGCGAGATTCGACCAGAGCATCTCGAACGCGCTTGCAGCAAACGGCAGTGCCGCGAAATCGCCCTGCGCCAGTTGCGGGCCGCGTGCGCCAAACGCCTTGCCCAGCGTGGCGGGAAGAAACCGTCGCCAGCCGGCGTTGGCTTCGGATTCGGCGGTCTCGGCCTGGTTCGCCCGAGCCAGCATGGCCGCCGACAGATCCATGCCGAGCACCGATGCATCAACGAAACGCTCGCGCAGGCCCGGCAGGTCGGCACCCGTGCCGCAACCCGCGTCGAGCACGCGCACAGGCGTTACCTTGATGTAGTCGAGCCGCTCGCGCATACGCTGCGCGATCTCGCGCGGCAGGAACGCGACGTCATCGAACGTCGCGGCGCGACGGTCGAAAATTCGCTGCAGACGGCGCGAATCGTAGGCTGGACGGCCAGCGTTGGCAGGAGTTGGGGGCATGACAACCTACTTTCTAAGAGTGCGAAGTATACTCGGTCGATTCCTGAAACGTTCGGCTAAACCAGACGGCACAAGGTTTCCGCCGGTTTCCCCGTACAGCTACGCGGATCCTCACGGCGGATTTTTGCGCTGCCACGCATTCCCCGGATCGAACGTATGAAGCTGCGCTTTTGTGTTGTATCGCGTGGTGCAGGCGCGCTGCGCGCGGGTTCTGCCGTCGCACTGCGGCGGCTCGGCGAGATGCGCGACATCGCTTTGCCCAGTCAGTGCGCATTGTGTGGCAATTTGTCGCAGAAGGTGTTGTGTACCGGCTGTGATGAACAGTATTGGAACCAGACACGCACACGGTGCCCGGTTTGTGCATTGCCCCTGCCGGTTCCGGTTATGGCCTCGGCTGTATCCGCTGGCGTTAAAAACGGAGCGTATTTGCCTTGCAGGCGGTGCATTGCGGAGCCGCCGCATTTCGACGCGACCATCGCGCTGGCCGATTATCATGCGCCGCTCGACCTCAAGTTCCACGCCCGGCTGGCGACGGCCGACGAATTCGCGCGCCAGTTGCAAGCCGCATTCGAAACCACCGACGCGGCTGCACCGGATGTCATCGCGCCTGTGCCGCTGTCGCATCGGCGCCTGAGAAGCCGCGGCTACAACCAGGCGTGGTCGATCGGCAAACCGCTTGCGCGCCGGCTTGGCTCGCTGGCTGACGCAACCCTGATCGAGCGGACTCGCGATACGGCGCCGCAAGCGAAGCTCGATCTCGATACGCGGCGCCGCAATGTAGGCGGTGCGTTCCGGCTTCTGCGCAATGTATGCGGCCAGCATGTGGCAATTGTCGACGACGTCATGACCTCCGGCGCCACGCTCGACACGCTGGCCTTTATGCTAAAAAACGCCGGTGCGCGGCGCGTCACCAACTTCGTCGCGCTGCGCACGCCGCAAGACTAATTTTCAAGAGTTATCGCTTATGTTCAATGTCGTACTGGTCGAACCTGAAATTCCGCCGAATACCGGCAACGTGATCCGGCTGTGCGCCAATACGGGGGCCCGCCTGCATTTGATCGAACCGTTGGGTTTCCCTCTCGACGACGCCAAGATGCGCCGCGCCGGCCTCGACTATCACGAGTACGCGCAGATGCATGTGCACGCCAACTGGGAAGCGTTCCTGGAAGCGCAAGCGCCTGACGTGAGCCGCATGTTTGCCTTCACCACGCGCGGCTCAACGCCATTTTTCGGGCACACGTTCCAGGCGGGCGACTGGTTTGTCTTCGGTGCTGAAACCCGGGGCCTGCCGGACGCCGTGCTCGCGCAGTTCACAAACGAGCGGCGCGTGCGTCTGCCTATGCGGCCGGGGAACAGGAGTTTGAATTTGTCGAATACGGTGGCAATTGTGACGTTCGAAGCGTGGCGTCAGACCGGGTTCGAGGGCGGCGAATAGTCGTCGCGAGTCTTCTCCGCCGGAGAACCCCTTACTCCGCTTTTGCGTCGCGGCTCAATAACGCCTGAACCGCGTCACGCGGGGCGACATTTTCGAATAACACGCGGCACACGGCGTGCGTGATCGGCATCTCGATGCCATGCGCCTCGGCCAGCGCCAGCACGGCACGCGCACATCGCACGCCCTCCGCAACATGACCAAGCGCGGCGAGAATGTCGGTGAGCGAGCGGCCCGTTGCCAACTGCATGCCCACCGTGCGATTGCGCGACAAGTCGCCCGTCGCGGTGAGAATCAGGTCGCCGAGCCCGGTCAGGCCGGTGAAGGTTTCCGCGCGGCCGCCAAGCGCTACGCCAAGGCGCGACATCTCGGCCAGTCCGCGCGTAATCAACGCGGCCCGGGCGTTCAGGCCCAGGCCGAGTCCATCGGCAATCCCGGTTGCAATGGCCAGCACATTCTTCACGGCGCCGCCCACTTCCACGCCGATTACGTCGTCGCCGGTATAAATGCGCATGGCGCCGTGATGAAACGCGGCAACCGTCCGCTCGCCAAGTGTCACCGAAGCGCTCGCGACGGTCAGCGCCACCGGCAAGCCTTGTCCGACTTCGCGCGCAAAGCTCGGTCCGGAAAGGGTGCCGTTACTTGCGTGCTGCGGCAATTCGGCCGCAACCACCTCGTTCGGCAGACATTGTGTGTCGGCTTCAAACCCTTTGCACAACCACACGATATGCGCTGGAACAATGCCAAGTTCGCGCATGTTGCGGCATAAGGCGCGCAAGCCCGCGACCGGCGCAGCCACCACGCACAGGGCGTTTTGCCCTGCGCCGTGGGACAGGGCCGATGCAAATTCGGGGTCGTACCGAAGCGCTGCGGGCAACGTTATGCCGGGCAGGTAGTGCTCGTTTTCATGCGAATGGGACAGTGACTCGATGAGCGCGCGATCGCGCGCCCAGAGCACCGTAGAGTGACGAGTGGCCAGATGGCCAGCCAGTGCGGTGCCCCACGCACCGGCGCCGAGAACGGCTACTTGCATGCCCGGCTCCGGAAAATGCGGGATTTAGTTCAGCGTCGCGCCGTTGGCCACGCCTTCCTGAGCTGCCGACAACTGCGAAATACGTTGTTCGTACAGCGCCTGGAAGTTGATCTCGGCGAGGTGAATCGGGGGGAAACCGGCGCGCGTGATGGCGTCGGCAATATTCGAGCGCAGGTACGGGAACAGGATGGTCGGGCACGCAATGCCAACCAGCGGATCGATTTGATCAGCTGGAATGTTGCGAATGTCGAAAATACCGGCTTGCTTGGCTTCGATCAGGAACGCGACCTTGTCCGAGACCTTCGCGGTCACGGTGCCGGTTACCAGCACTTCGAACACGCTTTCCGCCAGGCGCTCGGCCTTCACGTCCACTTCCACCTCAACCGACGGCATTTCCTGCTCGAGGAAGATGCCCGGCGAATTGGGCTGCTCGAGCGACATGTCCTTCAGGTAAATGCGCTGGATGTTGAAGAACGGCTGGTTGTTGTCGTCAGACATGGTTGATTCCCTTGATTATTTAATGTGCCGCTCGCGGCTTTTCCGGTTTTTTCCGGCTGAAAACCGCGGGCAGCTCAATTGTGCAGCGAACGCAGTCAGGCGGCCGCGAGCAGCGGCGCGAGGCCGCCCTTGCGATCGAGCGCGGACAGGTCGTCGTAACCGCCAACATGCGTCTCGCCAATAAACACCTGAGGTACCGTACGGCGCCCCGTACGCGTCATCATTTCTTCACGCCGCGCCGGATCACGGTCGATCAGCACCTTCTCGACATTCTCGACGCCGCGCGACTTTAGTAGACGTTCGGCCATCTGGCAATACGGGCACACCTGCGTGCTGTACATGATCACTTTGTTCACTTTACCGCTCCTTGTTTCACGACCGGCATGCCGGCTTTCTGCCAGGCATCCAGCCCGCCCTGCAATACGTGGACTTCGGCGTAACCGGCATCGCTCACGATCTGGCTCGCCTTCTGGGACTGTTGGCCGGTCTGACACACGAGCAAGACCGGATTGCTCTTATTCTTCGCGATTTGGCCAATTTTTGCTTGAAGCTCCGAAATCTCGAAGTTTCGCGCCGCCGGCAGATGCCCTTTCGAATACTCGGCGGCCGGCCGCACGTCGATCACGGCGGCGTTGCGCCGGTTGATCAGTTGAATGGCCTCCGGAGCGGAAACACTTCCGCGGCCGCGCCGGGCAATGGACGGCCAAAGCAGCAACCCACCAGAAATGAGGGCGACGGCGATAAGAACAAGGTTGGTGTAATCGGTGAAAAACTTCACGTCGGGACCGCCGGATTGGGAGTGTGGAAAAATGAAAGGTCGAAAAAAATCGGGACAATCCAGCCATTATAAAATAACCGTCCTCCGCGATGGCCTCGGCCGATCGGCTGAGTTGCGCCAGAACGCGTTGCCGCACAGAATCGATGCCAGTTTCCTGCTTTTTTGCCGCTTCCTAACTAACCGACCTCTTAACGGACATCATGTACAAGCTAGTGCTTATCCGCCACGGCGAATCCACGTGGAACAAGGAAAACCGATTCACAGGCTGGGTCGACGTCGACCTGACAGAACAAGGCAACCGTGAGGCGCAGCAGGCCGGTTTGCTGCTGAAGGAAGCCGGCTTCAGCTTTGACCTGGCCTACACCTCGGTGCTCAAGCGCGCGATCCGCACGCTCTGGCACGTGCAGGACCAGATGGACGAGATGTATTTGCCCGTTGTCCATTCGTGGCGGCTGAACGAGCGGCACTATGGTGCGCTCTCCGGCCTGAACAAGGCTGAGACCGCCAAGAAGTACGGCGACGAGCAAGTGCTGATCTGGCGCAGAAGCTACGACACACCGCCGCCCGCGCTCGATCCGTCCGACGAACGCACGTCATTCAACGATCCTCGTTATGCAAAAGTACCGCGCGAGCAGTTGCCGCTGACCGAATGCCTCAAGGACACGGTCGCCCGCGTGATGCCGATCTGGAACGAGTCCATCGCGCCGGCCATCAAGTCGGGCAAGCGTGTGCTGATCGCGGCGCACGGCAATTCCATGCGCGCGCTGATCAAGTATCTGGACGGCATTTCAGACGACGACATCGTTGGCCTGAACGTCCCGAACGGCGTGCCGCTGGTGTATGAGCTCGACGAAAACCTGAAGCCGATCAAGCACTATTATCTCGGTGACCCGGAAGCAATCGCCAAGGCGCAAGCAGCGGTGGCGAAACAAGGGAAGGCGGGTTAAGAGCTCCTGTTTGCGGATTGACCGGCCGCCCAAGCGGGTGCCCTGATCCGGCACCCGTGACTGTCGGCCATAAGCGGCGCCCGGTGTTTTTCATCGCTTTGCGCGTCCTTCGCGACGCTCGCAGGATGTGTCGCAGAGAGATATTGGCGAGCGAGCGCTGCCGGCCCACTCGTATGCCAAATTCACGTTTACCCGCTTCGCAGCACGGCCGTCATTCGGCTGTGCGACTCTTCGCGCTGTCAGCCGGTACAGACCCGGCTCTTCGGGAATGCCCCTCAAGGCGAGCGCCCCAGTTGCTCACCGGCGTCAATTCTCCAAATGCGCGAAAATAAAGCGCCTGATTTCGCGCTTTACGAATCATCTTCAAACCAGGCCTGACATTTGCAAGCGGATAATGGTTTGGAAACCGCCGCACACAAAAAGAACCCGCCCATTCATTTCCCGGCGAAGCCCTTTAAGTTGCGTTTAAGTCGTGGTCCGGGCCTTGCAGTTATACTGCCCAGTCAACCACGACGCAGCCTAATCCGCTTCCGACCGCAACAGACTCTATGCGAAAGAACCTGAAAAACATCGGCCTGATCGCCGCGGGCCTTGCTACCGGCGTATTTGCAACGCTGCAACTCTCCGCATCCGCCCAGCAAGCCGCCACCGCGCCTCTCCCGCTCGATCAATTGCGGTTGTTTGCCGAAGTATTCGGGCAAATCAAGCATGAATACGTCGAGCCGGTCGACGATAAAAAGCTTCTCACCGCGGCTATCAAGGGCATGGTGTCAAGCCTCGATCCGCACTCGTCATATCTGGACAAGACCGATTACGAAGAGCTCCAGGAGCAGACCAAGGGTCGCTTCGCGGGCCTCGGTATCGAGATTTCGTCGGAAGATGGCCTGATCAAGGTGATTTCGCCTATCGAAGACACGCCTGCGTTCCACGCCGGCATTCGCCCGGGCGACCTGATCACACGCATCAACGACAAGCCGGTACGCGGCATGACGCTGGATAACGCGGTCAAGCAAATGCGCGGCGATCCGGGCACCAAGGTCACGCTGACCATCTTCCGCAAGACCGACGACCGGACCTTCCCGATCACGGTAACGCGCGCGATCATCCGTGTGCAGAGCGTGAAGATGAAGATTCCGGCAGCGGGTTACGGCTACATCCGGATCACGAGCTTCCAGGAGCGCACCGTGCCGGATCTCGCCGCGAAGTTGCAGGATCTCGCGCGCCAGCAGCCCGACCTGAAGGGCCTCGTGCTCGACTTGCGTAACAACGGCGGTGGTCTGCTGCAGAGCGCGGTCGGCGTAGCCGGCGCGTTCCTGCCGGATAACGCCGTGGTGGTGTCGACGAATGGACAAATCGCGGACGCAAAGCAAACCTTCCGCGATACGTACGACAACTATCGCCTGCCCTCGTTCGACTCCGATCCGCTGAAGAACCTGCCGGATATCTTCAAGAAGGTGCCCATGGTCGTGTTGACCAATGCGTACTCCGCGTCGGCGTCCGAGATTGTCGCGGGCGCGCTGCAGGATCATCATCGCGCGTTGATTGTCGGCAAGACCACGTTCGGCAAGGGCTCGGTGCAGACGGTGCGGCCAATGACCGCGGACACCGCCCTGCGCCTGACCACCGCGTATTACTACACGCCGAGCGGCAAGTCGATCCAGAACAAGGGCATCCGCCCGGACGTTCCGGTCGATCAATACGCCGACGGGGACCCGGACGACGCGCTCGTCACGCGCGAAGTGGATTATTCGAACCACCTCGCCAACACGCAGGACCCGAACGAGAAGAAGGAACAGGAAGCGCGCGAAGCGGACCGGCTCGAGCAACTGCGGATTCTTGAAGAGCAGAACGACAAGAAGACGCCGGAGCAACGCCGTAAGGATCGCGAGCGCAAGCCGGTCGAATTCGGCACGCCCGATGACTTCATGCTCACGCAAGCGCTGAACAAGCTGGAAGGTAAGCCGGTGCAGGAATCGAAGTCTTATTCCGAAAGAAAGCTGGCTCAGGATAAACCGGCTCCGTCGGCGTCTGCGCCTATCGTTGTCAAGCCAGCGCTGCCGGCTACACCAGGGGCGGATGCAACGCCTGCCTCCGGTGTGCCGGGTGCGGACGCTACGCCCGCGTCTGCGCCAGTGCCCGCTTCGGCTACGCAGTAAGTTTTGTCCAGGTTTCAATCGGCGCGGGCTTGAGGTCCGCGTCGATTGATTCAGCAACAAGCAATAAGCGGCAAGCAGAGATTCCGCACCTCCGTCTTCCAGCACAACGCCGTGCTGCGTCAGTCATCCACCTTCGCTCCCCCAACGTTCACCACAGCATCCTCTGATTGCCCGGGACGGAGTAACAACTCCCGTCGACGCGCGCTTAAAATAGCGGTTCCACGACTGTCCAGCGCCTGTTTAGAGCTTCACGGCGTTCCGGTCGAAGCCTACTTGAGCGCTCGATGAACGACGATCAGCTTCTCCGCTATTCCCGCCACATCCTCGTCGATGAAATCGGCATTGAAGCGCAACAGCGCTTTCTCGATGCACACGCCATCGTCATTGGCGCGGGTGGGCTCGGGTCCCCTGCTGCCATGTATCTGGCTGCGGCGGGTGTTGGCGAGATCACGCTGGTCGATGCCGATTCCGTTGATCTCACCAATCTCCAGCGGCAGATACTGCACACAAGTGCATCGGTCGGTGAACCGAAGGTGGAGTCGGCCCGTGCTACGCTCACCGCGTTGAACCCAGGTGTGAAGCTGACCACAGCCGCCGTTCGTGCCGATGCAGTCTGGCTCGACGCTCACGTCCCGAACGCCACGGTCGTACTCGATTGCACCGATAACTTCGCCACTCGCCACGCGATCAACGCCGCGTGCTTCGCGCACGGCGTGCCGCTCGTATCGGGTGCCGCGCTGCGCTTCGACGGGCAAATCAGCACCTTCGACTTCCGCTCGGATGAATCACCTTGCTACGCATGCGTATTCCCGCCGGATGAAGCGTTCGAGGAAGTCGCGTGCTCGACCATGGGCGTCTTCTCGCCGACAGTCGGGATCATTGGAACGATGCAGGCGGCCGAGGCGCTGAGGGTGATTGGTGGCTTCGGTACTACGTTGACAGGACGCCTGATGATGCTCGATTCACTGCGCATGGAGTGGAACACCATGCGCATCACGCGGCAGGCAACCTGCCCGGTATGCGGGGCGCGCGCAGAGAAATAATCTGTTTAGGGGCGATGGCAGCCCCAAGCCCCATCCTATTCCCCCTCGGACATCTGTTCACGCCGCTGTCTCAAATCTAAGAGTTCTCCAATTTTCCTAAGCGCCGGGCCAGCCTATCTTGGCCACTACGCTTTCAACGCAATTGGAGAAACGAATGAGCGAGACCGAAACCCGGCACACGCAACGTGGCAGGACCGAAACCGAATTCGCCCAGCCCGGCATCCCGGTGCTGGCCGGACCCGAAGGCATCCTCTACGACTTCAACTACGGTTGCCGCGTGCAAGTGCCCGTGGACGGCTGGCACGTCCGGATGACCGACCTCGACACGTTCAATGTCGTTCTGGACGAAACCGTGGAAGCCAATGTGGTGATCACCAGCCGGCGCAAATATTTCGTGCGTTTCCTGCTGGAAGTATTCGACGGCCAGCGGCTCGTGTTCTCTCACGCCTTCGACGCCACGAACCGAAAAGTTCGGCTGCGCATGCAACCGCTCGCGCTGGGCGATTCGCTCGCGTGGCTGCCGGTCATCGATGCATTCCGCGAGCAGCATCAATGCGAGTTATATATGCCGCTGGCGGAACATTTGCAGCCGCTTTATCGCGACGGCTATCCGCATTTGCGCGTCGCGACAAATGCCGAACTCGATAGCCAAAACGACGCGTATTACGCGACGTATTACCTCGGCCTGCTAAAGCCATTCTCCGAACGCGATCACCAGCCCACCGATCCGCGCGTGAGCAACATGCAGGACATGATGGCGTATCTGCTGGGTGTGCCGTGCGAGGAACGCCGGCCGAACGTGGTCATTGCGGATAAAACGCGCACGATTGCCGAACGTTACGTATGCATCGCGACGCAATCCACGGCGCAATACAAGTACTGGAACAACCCGCGCGGCTGGCCGACACTGATCGAGCATCTGAAGACACTCGGCTACAGGGTGCTATGCATTGACCGCGACAAGCAATACGGCAACGCGGACCACATGAACTTGATGCCCGAAGGCGCCGAGGATTTCACCGGCAACCGGCCGCTCCAGGAACGCATGAGCCTGTTGCATCACGCGGATTTTTTTATCGGATTAGGAAGTGGGCTGTCGTGGCTCGCATGGGCCGCCGGCACGCCCGTGGTCATGATCAGCGGCTTCTCGCATCCGTCGACCGAGTTCCGCACGCCGTATCGTGTGATCAATTTCCACGGCTGCAATAGCTGTTTCAACGACACCACGGCCGAATTCAATTCAGAGAATTTCGGGTGGTGCCCCCGCCGCTTCGACAAGCCGCAGCCGTTTCAATGCACGGCGGTGATCACCCCTGAATTCGTGATGCGCGTGGTCGATAAACTCATCGCCGAGCGCGGCCTCGCTCAGACTTTCTGAAGCACCGCCAATGCGGCGAGCAACTCCGCCGGCTCATACGCGGCAAGCACGTCCGCGACCGGCTTTTGCAGCGCCTTCAAGTCCGCCCGCAAAATCTCCTGCTTGACCACCAGCAACTGGCTTGGGTGCATCGAGAATTCGGTGAGGCCCATGCCGAGCAGCAAGCGCGTGACGGATGGGTCCCCGGCCATTTCGCCGCACACGGAGACCGGAACGCCCGCGGCTTTTGCTTCCCGCAGCGTGAACGCGATCAGGTGCAACACCGCGGGATGCAGCGGGTCGTAAAGATGCGCGACGGCGTTGTCCGCGCGATCGATCGCCAGCGTGTACTGGATCAGGTCGTTGGTCCCGATCGACAGGAAATCCAGCCGCTTCAGGAACAGCCGCACGGCAATGGCCGCCGCCGGAATCTCGATCATCGCGCCGACCTGCACGTTGCGGTCGTAGTCGATCCCTGCGTCGTCAAGCTGGCGCTTCGCTTCGTGAATCAGGTCGAGCGTCTGGTCGATTTCCTGCGCGTGCGCGAGCATGGGAATCAGGATCTTCGCCCGGCCGAATGCCGATGCCCGCAAGATAGCCCGCAATTGCGTCATGAACATCTGCGGCTCGGACAGGCTCCAGCGGATTGCCCGCAAGCCGAGCGCCGGGTTCTGCGCGGTCTCGTAACCGTCGCCGCCGCTCATGGATTCAAGCGGCTTGTCCGCGCCTACATCGATCGTGCGAATAGTCACGGGCCGGCCGTGCATCAACTCGATCGCGCGCCGGTAGGCTGCAAACTGCTCTTCCTCTTCCGGCAACTCGTCCTTGTGATTCATGAACAGGAACTCGCTGCGGAACAGGCCGACGCCCATTGCGCCGGCGTCGAGCGCCGTCTTGGCGTCGTCTGGTAATTCGATGTTCGCGCACAAGTCGATCTTCGTGCCGTCCAACGTTTGCGTCGGCGAGAACTTGAGGCGCTGCAGCTTGCGCTGCTCCAGCACCTTTTCGCTCTGCCGGTACGAATACTCTTCCAGAACGATAGGCGCCGGATCGACGATCACAATGCCGTGATCCCCGTCCACGATGATCAGATCGTTCTGCCGGATCAACGTACTCGCCTGCTGCACGCCAACCGACGCGGGAATACCGAGGCTGCGCGCCACGATCGCCGTGTGCGACGTACGGCCGCCGAGATCCGTCACGAAACCCTTGAACGCCTGGGTCTTGAACTGCAGCATGTCGGCGGGTGCGATGTCGTGGGCGACCACGATCA
Organism: Caballeronia udeis; assembly: GCF_001544555.2. Taxonomy (GTDB): domain Bacteria; phylum Pseudomonadota; class Gammaproteobacteria; order Burkholderiales; family Burkholderiaceae; genus Caballeronia; species Caballeronia udeis. The sequence continues at coordinate 68,933 of NZ_FCOK02000047.1, forward strand.
TGTCGTTGTGGCCGTTGGTCGCCGCGCCATCCACGACGAGCGTAGCCGCCGACGGTGCGCCGGCCAGCGCCTTCAGCACACGCTCCACCACTTGTTGAATATCCGCCTTGCGCTCGCGCAGATATTCGTCTTCGATATCGTCGAAATGGCGGCTCAGGATTTCAAGCTGCTCGGTCAGCGCCCATTCCACGTTATAGCGGCGCGTACGGACGAGATCGATGGTTTCGTGAACGAGCATGGCGTCGTTCAGGATCATGGAGTGGACGTTGATGAACGCGCCCATTTCGCTGGGCGCATCCGCGGCGAGGTCATCGCGCAAAGCGTCCAGCTCGGCGTGCACCTGAGCTTGCGCTGCGTGAAAGCGTTCAATTTCACTGTCGATGCGATCCGGTTCTACCAGATAGTGATCGACATCGAGTGCGGCCGCCGCGATCAGATACGCGCGGCCGATGGCGATACCGCGCGAAACGGGAATTCCATGCAGCGTGAACGACACGCGCACCTCTCTCTAGTTATGGATGACTCACGGTTTTGTCGACCACCGGCTGGCGATTCGATCCGCGCACCATTATAAATTCGAACGTGTTTCAGCACTCTTTGCGGCGCAGCAAGTTTGTGTCACAAAACGACGCAGTTTGTTGCACGCCATGTCAGCGTCATGTCGACAGATACAAAAAAGCCGCGTCAATGCGCGGCTTTATGCGTGCTGCAGGCAGGACGACGTTATTGTCCTTCGCCAAATTTATCTGCGATGAGCGCGAGAATGGCCTTCATTGCTTCGGCTTCGTCGGAGCCTTCGGTTTCGATTGTCACCGTGCTGCCAATTCCCGCCGCGAGCATCATCACGCCCATGATGCTTTTCGCATTGATCCGGCGGCCGTTGCGGCTCATCCAGATCTCGCATTGAAAATTTCCCGCCAGTTGTGTGAGCTTGGCCGACGCACGCGCGTGCAGCCCCAGCTTGTTCACGATAGTTGTTTCCTGTTGCAGCATGATGCTCCGGGCGCTAAATGAGAAGGCTGACGCAATGCAGCGTGGTCAATGCTTTGTAACGGATTTTCCAACATGCCGCCAGTCTGCCGCCAGCGGGGCAACTCAACTCAGCCCAGACGCGGCTCAGTGACTTGCCACCTTCGCGGGCATGCAACTGGTCGCAGCGGCGCTGGCGGCGCAACTGGTAACGGCAGCCGCCGCGGCCGCGGCGGCGCTGGCCATTGCGCAAGGGTTGGCGGGCGTCGACGCATCGAGTTCCTGAATGCCCTTCGATCCGCCTTGCAGCGACTTTTCAGCCAGTGTGTCGAGCGGCGTGGTCCGGTAGCAGACCGCGCGCACGAGCATTGGCAGATTAACGCCGGCAAGCACGCGAACGCTGTTGCTTGCCAGGCTTTGCGCAATGTTCGCAGGCGTAGCGCCGAACACGTCCGTGAGGACGATCGCACCGTTTTCTTCCTTCAGACGGTCGATCTCGGAACGCGCAAACGCACGGACTTCGACGGGGTCGCAATCCGGCTTCACATCGATCACACCAATGCGTGCGGGCAAACCGCCGTAAATGTGGGTAATGCACTCGCGTAACGCCGAAGCGAACGGAGCGTGCGCAATGATTAGAATGCCAGCCATGTCAGAGTGTGCTGCCCCAAAAGCGACGAGATGCGTCGGAAATTGTGGGAACTTGCTGTTATATATGCCAATTGCGATGCCTGATATTGCAAAACGCACCGCAAAACGCGACTGCAACATCGATCCGGGTGCAGAAACATCAACCAGCGCCAATACCTAAGCTTAGTCGGATTTCGCACGCTATGCGCAGCGTAATGTGCGCTGCAGCAAGTTTCCACTTTCAATTTCGGGGCCGGATCGCGCCACGAAACGAATCTCATGAGGGTGAGATTGTAACAGTCCGGGAGAATTCAACGGGCCGACTGTCGGCTTCGACAGCCGCCTCTAATTTCCCGCTTCCCCTTTCCTGCTCGATGCTAAGAAACCGCGCGTTCCAATGCATCAATGAACATGCCGGCTACATCGAAGCCCGTCTGGTCCATGATTTCACGGAAGCACGTCGGGCTCGTCACGTTCACTTCGGTCAGGTAGTCGCCAATAGCGTCCAGGCCGACCAGCAGCAAGCCGCGGTCGAAAAGCGTTTGTCCCAGCCTTTCTGCGATTCGGCGATCGTTATCGGTGAGCGGTTGTGCGCGGCCCAATCCGCCCGCCGCCAGGTTGCCGCGAACTTCGTTGCCCTGCGGAATCCGTGCAAGCGAATATGGCACCGGTTGCCCGCCGATCAGCAAGATGCGTTTGTCGCCATCGGAGATTTGCGGGATGAATTTCTGCGCCATGACGCTGCGCGCGCCGTTGTCGCTCAGCATCTCCACGATCGTGCCGAGGTTCATGCCGTCAGCCTTCACGCGAAACACGCCCATGCCGCCCATGCCGTCGAGCGGCTTCAGGATCACGTCGCCGTGTTCAGCGTGGAAAGACCGCAGACGCGCGGCGTCGCGGGTAACCAGCGTCGGCACGACGAACTGCGGCCATTCGCCGATCGCCAGCTTCTCCGAGTGATCGCGGATCGCGCTCGGCTTGTTGAAGACGCGTGCGCCCGTTCGCTCGGCCAGTTCCAGGAGCCACGTGGACGTGACATATTCCATGTCGAACGGCGGGTCTTTGCGCATCAGGACCGCACCGAAATGCTTGAGGTCGAGCAGCTCCGGTGCGGCGGCTTCGTACCACGGCGAGCGCGCGGAATCGGCTTCGTCACCGACTATGGTCACGCGCTGAACCGTCCCTTCGACCTTGCCGCCGACCCACGCCAGATGCTGCGGCTCGCAAGCGTAGACCGTGTGTCCGCGACGTGCGGCCTCGGCCATCATCGCGTAGGTCGTGTCTTTGTAGATCTTGAAGTGATCGAGCGGATCGGCGATAAAAAGGATGTCCATAAGCGTCCAGAGCGGCCATTCGGCCTTGGTTTATTCAAGAAGCGGCGGCGGATAGCGGCCTGCAACAGGCGATTTTTAACACGTCGCGCGCGTTCTCGCCTGAAGTGCAAACGGCCGCAATTTCGTGCGGCCGTCTTGATGAGGTGAAGCTTAGACCTGAATGGCTTCGGGATCGGTCTTTTCCAGTTCCACCGACGCCGCGAGCAACCCCAGCCGCGCCACCACGCCATACATATAGAAGCGGTTCGGCGGCGCGGCGCCCGGCTTCGCATGGATGTCGGGCAACGCCGTGTGCTCGAAGCCCAGCGGCACGAAATGCATGCCCGGCGCGTTGAGGTTCTGGTCGCGGTCACGGGAATCGTGCACACGATAAAACCCGCCGACCACATACCGGTCGATCATGTAGACCACTGGTTCGGCGACCGCATTTTCAACGCGCTCGAACGTATGCACGCCTTCCTGCACGATCACGTCGTGGACTTCGAGGCCATCTTTCGCGTCGTTCATCTTCACGCGTTCGCGTTTGGTCAGCGCAGCGACTTCCGACGCGTCGTGCACAGTCATGACACCTTTGCCGTACGTACCGGCATCGGCCTTGATCACGACGTACGGCTTCTCGCTGATCCCATACTCCCGATACTTCTTCGCAATCTTCTTCAATACGATGTCGATGGCATCCGCCAGCGCTTCCTCGCCGGTACGCGCCTCGTAATCCACGCCTTCCACGTGCGCGAAATACGGATTGATCATCCACGGATCGATCTCGACCAGCTTCGAGAACTTCTTCGCGACGTCGTCATAGCAGGCGAAGTGATTCGACTTGCGGCGCACGGCCCAGCCTGCATGCAGCGGCGGCAGCAGGTACTGCTCGTGGAGGTTCTCCAGCACGGGCGGAATGCCGCCGGACAGGTCATTGTTCAGCAGGATCGAGCAGGGATCGAAGTTTTTCAGGCCCAGCCGGCGCGGCGTGCGCTCGAGCGGTTCAAGGACGATCTTCTGTCCGTCGGCGAGCGCGATGGTGACCGGCCCGTGGATGTTTTCGTCAAGCGTGCCGAAGCGGATATTCAGTCCGGCCTGACGCATGATGGTGGCGAGCCGCGCGACGTTCTCGAGATAAAACGCATTGCGCGTATGGCGCTCGGGGATCACGAGCAGGTTCTTCGCGTCAGGGCAGATCTTTTCGATCGACGCCATCGCGGCCTGCACGGCGAGCGGCAGCACTTCCACCGGCAGGTTGTTGAAGCCGCCGGGAAACAGGTTGGTATCGACAGGAGCGAGCTTGAAACCGGCGTTGCGCAGGTCGACCGAGCAATAGAACGGCGGGGTATGTTCTTGCCACTCCAGCCGGAACCAGCGTTCGATGGACGGCGTCGCGTCGAGTATCTTCCGCTCGAGATCGAGCAAAGGGCCGTTTAGAGCCGTAACGAGGTGCGGAACCATTGATGACTCGCGGACTTAAGAGGAAAGATTGTAGAGCAAACGCCTCACGTATTTGGGTATGAACTCCCTTTTCCCAAGCCTATTCGCCCGGTTCGAGCCGCTGTTTGCACCAATCCCGCCAGCCAGAAACGGTTACCTCACACAAAAAGGGGGATCGGGATAGGGGCAGGCCTCGCGGCCCGACCCCTCCCACACCACCGTGCGTACGGGTCCGTACACGGCGGTT
>NZ_FCOK02000048.1 GCF_001544555.2 Caballeronia udeis
TCAACGTGGTAATCGTGGCGCTAGCGAACAAGATCGCTAGAACCATCTGGGCACTTCTCGCCCACGACAGGCAGTACGGCAGAGAGTACGTAAGCTCGAAACCTCTTTAAAAAATTTGCGTTACAAAGGAGCTGTTCTCACAGGAGGCACCTCGACAGGTTGCGTTGGCAATCGCGTGCAATGACAAGATAGGTCGGACCGGGGCTCCCTAAACCTGGGTATGACGAAGAGCCTTCAGCTCGACACGGAAATGAGGTGGGGGTCAGCGGATTTCATCGGCCCGCAGCCGAATGATTGGCTGCAACAGGCCGGATATAAAGCAGCAACCGCCCCATCAAGTCATGCACACGAAAAACCTTCGCAAAAAGGGAGGCGTCCATATAAAAGTCATACCAATACCAGCGTACGGAGCAACTGATGACTTCAGTTGGAAAACGGTGACAGTGATCAAGGGATTTCGGTTTGCCCATCGCACCATCTTACGTGGCCGACCCGATAACCTGACAATTCCTCCTCTCGACCCCAGCTAGGCCAAGGCCAGCAGCTCGGGGGGGGGGCCGCACTGCCTTGCCATAGCGCGCCAAACTCGGCAATCGACCGCATGCGGGATTGTCATTCCGAAGCGATCAGACCGCATTAAATAGGCCGCACACGCGTGACCCCGTGCTATCTGCTCAGCACGAAATAGGTCGGATTGACGCTGCTACTTTGGCTTCGTTGCACGACTGCATGTGGGCCGACTCATTCCTGCTTCTGAAACTGCCCGATGACGTGATCCGCCTCTCCTGTGCAGACACAGAGAACGCGACACGGGCCGTCCGATACTGCAATGTAAGCGTGTCCCATGCTGCTATCGATGTAGACCGACTCACCGGACTTTAGCCGCACTGGAGCATAGAACTCCGAGTGAAACTCGATTTCCCCCTCCAGCACATAGGTAAATTCCTCGCCGGCATGCTTGATCAGGCCGCCAAATTCGGCGACGAACTCCTGAACGGAGCGGGCACGGACCTCGGTAATCAAAGGTACCAGTTGTTTGTTGAGCAGTTCCACTGCCAGAAACGTTTGCGGATAGGAATCGGTCTGCACGACCAGACCCTCACCGAGTCGCTGGACAACACGTCTGCCCGGACCCGGAACCGACGGAGCAGCTTCGGTTTCCGTGCTGTCAGCGAGAAGGCCCAGCAATTCCGACATGTTGATGCCTAACCCGACGCTCATAAGCGAAAGCTTTTCGTAGGACATGGAGGCCCGTCCCATCTCAAGTTTCGAGATGGTCGAGACGGCAAGCCCGGTCCGTTCGCTGACTTCCTGCAACGTCAGCCCGAGCTTGTTCCGCAGGGCGCGAACGGCTTGACCGGGCTTGTTCAGACCGGGTGGATCGTGGGTAGCGAGATTTTTCCTCATAGGTAAACAGTATGCCAAAAAAATCGCTACATCCACATTACGATGAAAATTATTTAAATTAGAAAAAAATATTCAATTAAGAAAATTGTTGGTGTAATGTATTGTCCATGCCGTCGCAGCTCTGGCTGCAGCGTGAAGGTTCGGCAAGCGAGTAGTCAAGCTTTCTCTGGTGCTTTCGAAGGGTTGCCGCATCTGGCCGGTGAACGCAGAGGGAGCAGATCGGTGAGCGAGACAGGCATAGGAAATAGCGCTTCGGTAGCGTCGACACGCGCGGGTGCTTGCAGGAGACACAAATGAAATTCGCAGGTCAGCAGCAGCATTCTGCAAATCGATTCATCGGTATCGGATTCGTCGCACTACTACACGTTCTGATCGTCTATATCTTGTTGAATGGTCTCGCCTCCAAAGTGGTCGAGGTGATTCGAAAGCCTATCGAAACGAGGATCATCGAAGAAGCGAAACCACTGCCGCCGCCCAAGCCGGCCATTGCATTGCCGCCACCGCCGAAATTCGCACCTCCGCCGCCGTTCATTCCTCCTCCTGAAGTGGTGGTTCCGGTGCAGCCGCAGCAGTCAGTTGTGGTGCAGCGTTCGCCGGTTCCGCAGCAGAGCACACCCATGCCTGCGCCTGCCGTTGCGGCACCACCTGCGCATACGGTGCATACGGAAGTCGGCGTGGTGTGTCCGAATTCGCAGCAGGTCAGGCAGTCGATGCATTACCCGCGCGAAGCTCTGCGCGACAACATTACAGGGGAGGTGTTGGTGGAATTCGTTGTGGACGCGCACGGCAATATGGAGAACGTACAGGTCGTGAAGTCCGCTGATCCAGTCCTCGACCGGGCCGCTGTGAATGCGGTCAAACAGTTTAACTGCGTCGCGCAAGGCGAGGACGTCCGTGTGCAGGTGCCGTTCTCGTTCAACCTGAACTGAAGGTCGTGCCAAGTAATGCAGGCGGGCGCTGCTTGCCATGTTTATGAATTGGAATGATGACCCTGGAGTTATGACATGAAGATCCCGCGTTTGGCCGCTATTGCGGCAAGCACCATTTTTGCCTTTACCCCGGTTGCGTTGTTTACCGGAGCAGGGCTGGCATATGCGCAATCTGGCGGCAATACGACCGCTGCCCCGGCGGCAACTGCGCTCGCTGCACCGGCGACAGTCGCGGTGGCCGACCTGGCCGTTCCGCCGCCAGCGGTGGCTGCGACCGAGGCGGTCTCGAACCCGTACGGGCTCGATGCGCTGTGGAAGGGCGGTGACATCGTCGCGCGGAGCACGCTCGTCATTCTGGTGATCATGTCGATGGGCAGTTGGTACATCATGGTGACCAAGTTTTTCGAACAATTCCGCGCAAATCGTCGTGCTCGCTCAGCGGATGAGAAGGTGTGGGATGCAGAGTCGCTCGAAGCGGGGGTACAGCAACTCGACGAAGGCAGCCCGTTTCGTTACATCGCAGGTAGCGGGATCGAAGCCAGTCGTCATCACGAAGGGGTGCTGCTTGAAAAGGTCGATCTCAACACCTGGATCGGCGTGTCGATCGAGCGAGCAACCACTGTCGTATCCAACCGCTTGCAGGATGGTCTCGCCTTTCTCGCGACGGTCGGCTCGACGGCGCCATTTGTGGGTCTGTTTGGTACTGTCTGGGGTATCTATCACGCGCTGACTGCAATTGGCATTGCGGGGCAAGCGTCTATCGACAAGGTGGCGGGCCCTGTGGGCGAGGCGCTCATCATGACGGCGATCGGCCTTGCGGTTGCTGTGCCGGCGGTGCTCGGCTATAACTTCCTCGTGCGCCGTAACAAGGCAGTAATGGAGCGTGTGCGAGGCTTCGGTGCGCAACTGCATACGGTATTGTTGAGCGGTGCGGCCACTGCCACGAATGTTTCTTCGCACTCTAAGTCTGCGGACGCGGCCATGCACCGGTCCGTGAAAGCAGCGACTTCGTAAACGGAGCAGGTCATGGCGATGAGTGCAGGGCAAGGCAGCGAAGAGCACGACGAGGTGATGTCGTCAATTAACACCACGCCGCTGGTGGACGTGATGCTGGTTTTGCTCATCATCTTTCTGCTCACTATTCCGGTAGTCACGCACAGCGTGAACGTCAAGTTGCCGACGCAGACGGTGCAACCATTGCAGACGACGCCACAAAACATCGTGCTCGCGGTTAATCGGGATGGTGACGTGTTCTGGTCGGAGCACCACATTGACATGCCGACGCTAGTCGCGCGGCTGAAGCAGGCTGCCGTGCAGCAACCACAGCCGGAGATTCACATCCGGGGTGATGAAAATGCGCGTTACGAATTTGTCGGTAAGGTCGTGGTGGCGTGCGAGCGCGCAGGCATTGTGAAGGTGGACTTTATTACTAATCCGGCTGCGCGCGGCGGGTGAGGAGGCAGAAATGGGAATGAATATTTCGACGAATGGCGATCAGGATCCCGAAGTAATGGTCGAGATCAACACCACGCCGTTGATCGATGTCATGCTGGTGCTGCTCATCATGCTGATCATCACGATTCCGATTCAGACACATGCAGTAAAAATGAACTTGCCTGTGGGGACGCCGCCCCCGGTCGTAAAGGTGCCGACAGTCGTGGAGATCGACGTGGACTTCGACGGCACCATCAGCTGGAATGGTGCACCCGTGGCGGACTTGGCGGTGCTTGATCAGCACCTGAAGGATGTGGCGGCCGAGGCGGATCAGCCGGAGCTTCACCTCAGACCCAACCGGCTGGTGCCGTACCGCAGTGTTGCAGCCGTGATGGCGGCGGCGCAACGCCTTGGGGCCACCAAAATCGCGCTCGTCGGCAACGAGCAATTCATGCAGTAGAAATGCCTGAGACGGGTGGAAAATGAGTCGTAAATTTGTATCTGGAAGCATGTCATTCGCGTTGCTGGGCACGCTGCTTCTCGCGATCGGTGGGATCACGGTTCTGGTTAGCGAACCGGTGGTGTCGGCCGAGACGCTTCGGCCGGAAGTGGCAAAGCCGCTGCAGGCTGCACGCATGCTGTACCAGGATCATCGCTACAAGGATGCGCTGGCGAGCGTAGCCCAAGCAGAGGCCGTGCCGGGCAAGACGCCGTACGAAAACGATGTCATCGCGCAGATGGGAGGCGCCGCTGCTGTTGCGGCCGGCGAGCTTGCCGTGGCGGCGCGCGAATACGGATTTCTGATCCAGAGTGGCCGTCAGCCGGTCGCGGAGCAGCAGAAAATGATGGCAGCACTGGCCAGTCTGGCTTATCAGCAGGGCAATTACGCGCAGGCCGCGCAATGGGGCCAGCGCTATCAGGGCGTGGGGACGGGCGACCCGCATATGAGGACATTGCTCGCCCAGTCTTACTACATGGCGAACAATTGTGACGCGGTCGAAAAGGCCCTCCAACCTGCAATGAACGCAGAGGGTCGCGCCGGGAGTGCGCCTGTCGTGGACGATCTGAAACTGCTGGGGAGTTGTTATCAGAAGCAGGAAAACAACCACGGCTACATCGCTGTGCTGGAGCAGCTCGTCGAATACTATCCGACGCCTGTCTATTGGGGCGAACTCCTTGACCGTCTGCAGGCGGATCCGAAGTATTCGGGTCGGTTCGAACTGGATGTCTATCGCCTCAGGCGGGCAACAGGCAGTCTGAATAGTGCCGACGACTATATGCAGATGGCACAACTCGCGATTCTTGCGGGGCATGGAGCAGAAGCTTCGAGCGTTGTTACGCAGGGGGTCGATTCTGGCGTGTTGGGCAAAGGCGCGGACGCCGGGCGCGTGCAGCGGCTCAAGAGCCTGGCCACCAAGACGGCCGCGCGGCCGCTGCCCACCGCCACTGCGGGAAACGGACCCGCGCTCATCGAAGCTGGCTTCGATGAAGCTCTTTCGGGACGCTATCTGCAAGGCATAGGTTTGATGGAGACGGGTCTTGCGAAAGGTGGTCTTGCAGATGTCAATGAAGCGAGGTTGCATCTTGGCATCGTCTACTATCTTGCGGGGCAAAAGGCGAAAGCCCTGAATGTATTTGGGGCTGTCACAGGTGATGGCGAAGCCGCAGCACTGGCGCGGCTATGGAACCTCGCCGTGCGCGGCGGATGAGTACCGTTATTCCGCGCAACGTCTGCTGCCGAACCCGGTGTAGACAAATCGGGCGCGCGCTGGAATACCGTCAACTCGCGGTCGGCTTGGCGTGGACGCGGCGAAATGTCAGGCATGAAACGAGCGACCCAGCAAACCACATCTTTCACCTGCAGCCCGCTGTCTTAGGTGGGCTACGGCTTCCCGCTCGCTGCGATCAGCTATTTGTGGAGCTGTACTACCGTTTACTGCTCGGCCTACGCATGTTCGAGGAAGTGCTCGCCGCACGCGGCATGGAGCTTATATAAGAGACGGCGTAGTTTTGGTCGGTGAAGTTTGGGCTGGGCGGCTCCCGGCGCATCCGCTCTACACCGTGTTGGATCGGGCAGCGAATGGCACCTTGATAAAGTGGTCGTCACGATTAACGGTCGAAGCACTGACTTTGGCTTGCGGTGCACCGGCTGGACCTATGACTGATGTGCTTTTGCAAAACAGACGCGACAGGCACGTGGCCAAGCGGCTCATGCGCAAGCTGTTAAGGAAGCACGTGCACTTATCACCGGTTGTAAGCCGTCAGGTAGAGGGAACCGAGCCTCCGTTTGCAAATTTATTCGACTACGGTATGACGGAATGGATTGATCGAGTAACAGCCGGTGGCCCCGCTCGTTACGGAATGCTTGAGTCGTATCTCAATTGCAACGCCGGGTTTTACATCGTTCAAGCCGATGACAAAGTAGAGTCGCGTTTTGTAGTCTTAACTTGAAACAGTTCATACGCACTTGCAAATGCGGGCCATTTGTTGCGGCGAGGGATTCCCTATGAACGTGAGCATGCCGTTCCTGCGCAGATATCTGAAATATGACCGGGGGCAGGACGGCTTCAGGTTTTCTTTTGGACGAGCGACGCACCTTCAACTTAACCAAAAACCACACTAGTAGGTAACGGTATGACAACGAGAAAGCCAGTAAAGCTGTTCCTTGGAATGTTGGCCCATGAAACAAACACGTTCTCGCCTGTTCCCACCGGACGGAGAAATTTTGAACAGGCTGTTTTTTATCGTCTAGGCGATGAACTGGATGGCAATCAAGTAGCTCACTTTCCCGCGTATAGCGACATTCTTGATATAGCGAAACAACGTGGTGACACGTTATTGTGTGGGTTGGCTGCCTGGACGCAGCCCTCTGGTCCAACCTCGCGTGCGGGTTATGAAAGTTTGCGTGAGGAATTATTAGATGGGCTGCGTGCATCAGGTGAAATTGATGGCGTACTTCTCGTTTTGCATGGCGCGATGGTTGCGGAAGGCTACCACGATTGCGAGGGCGATCTTCTTGCCCGGGTACGTCAAATCGTTGGGCCGTCGGTGCCGATCGGAGCACTGCTTGACCTACATGGTAACGTTTCCGATGCAATGATTGCGAGCGGAGCGATTCTTGTAGCGTGTAAGGAATATCCTCACATCGACTATCCTGCGCGTGCAAAAGAACTGTATGGAATAATGCTTGATGTCATTGCTGGCGGTGTGATGCCGACATGTCATTTTCAGTCGCTTCCGATGTTGGGGTTGTTTGGAACAACTGAGCAGCCAATGTCCGGTTTTGTTAAGAGGTTATCAATGCTGGAAGGCAAGAATGGAATCTTGTCTATTTCGGCAATGCACGGTTTCCCTTGGTCTGATACCGAACATACATGCGCTTCGATAATCGTTGTTAGCGACGACTCGAAGGAGGATCGCACGCAGATACTCGCGAGTAGTTTGGCAGCGGAGTTGTTCGAATTGCGTGAGAGGGCAACGGTAACTCGATACGATGTGTCGGACGCGCTGGACGTCTGTGGTCGACTTGCGACGCCTGATGGTCCGGTGATATTGGCCGACAGTTCCGATAATCCCGGCGGAGGTGCTGCTTGTGACAGTACGTTCATTCTTCGAGAAATGTTAAAGAGGAAGGTCGAAGACGCAGCAGTAGGTATGATTTGGGATCCCCAAGCTGCCATACTTGCCGCAGATGCTGGCGTGGGCTCAACGCTGCAAATCCGGATAGGCGGAAAAACTGGTCCTCTTTCTGGCATGCCCGTAGACATCGAAGCGACGGTATTGGCTGTGCGCGACAATGCTACTCAGCGTGGGCTTGGCGGCAAGGTGCGCGATCCGCTTGGGCTCGCAGTCGCTCTTAAGACAGGATCAATTGTAATTATCGTCAATTCAATCAGGCAGCAGGTATTCTCGCCGGACTGTTTCACTGAGCTTGGGATAGAAATTCACGCAAAGAGGCTCGTGGTTGTAAAGTCATCGCAGCATTTCCGAGCCGCTTTCGATCCTATTGCGTCGACCACTGTTTACTGCAACGCCCCGGGGTCGCTCGACATTAACCTTTCGGCGCTATCTTACAAATTTCTAAGGCGGCCAATTTGGCCACTTGACCAAATGTCCGCCGGTTGACAGTAGTTCGTCGCCTGATCACGCTTTGGGCCGGCTAGGAGGCTACTACTTCGGCCCCTTCGTTTGGCAGGTCACATCGTTTCGAGAACTTATTCCGCATCTTCTGGCTGGCGGATTCGCCCCTGGTCCTGATCGCAGTCGCCGTAGCCCGTTTCCGCCGGTCGGATGTATTCACGCCGTTCTTGATCGGCCGGTCGTGACCGAGGATTATTGAGCCTCCCTTGCTTTGGCTTTCGAAGCCGTGTGCTTCTTCCGCCTCCTCCTGAGCTTCGACAACGCGTCGTCGTTCTTGGCCCCCCACGCATATAGCATCTCGATCGGCTCGATGAAGAGCCGGCCCATGGGCGTCAGGGAGTATTCGACCATCGGTGGGACAACCGGATAGACCTTCCGATGGATCAGCCCGTCTCGCTCCATCTCGCGTAGCGTCTGCGTGAGCATCTTCTTCGAGCACCCCGGTAGGCTCCGCGCCAAGGCGCTGGTTCGGCACCTGCCGCCGTTGAAGTGCAGCGAGTGGAGCACCATCGTCGTCCACTTGACACTGAAAAGCTCCAGCACGCGGCGGGGTGCGCAATCCTCGTCGAGTATGATCGGCTCGAATTTTGGCATCGTCATGGTTCCCAGATGGTGACTACGTCCCTACATTGTGCCTTCTTGACGCAGGTGTACCAAGACTCTAGATTTCTCGTGGTGCATGGAGCCGCCATTTAAGGGTATTTATCCGCGGCCATGGCCGATTCACGACCACGCGGGAACGGTACATGCCATCGCATCAAGCTGAGGTATCGAAGTTACGCGAGGCAGCGGCCCGGTTGCCCTGATCGTGGGGGCGACGCACCTTAAAATCGCCCGATCGTTGCCTCAAAGACCGGGTCCATTTGAGAGTAGAGAGCACGCTTGAGGAAAAGTCACCATGGCGACAGAAAGAATCCGTGTTGGCATCATTGGAGCAAATGTACGCAACGGCTGGGGGCGCGACGCCCACATCCCGGGCTTGAGCGCGCTTCCTGAGTTCGAGATCACAGCGGTCAGCACGAGCCGCCAAGAAACCGCAGACGAAACGGCAAAGCATTTCGGGATTCCGCACGCTTTTGCCGACCCCTACAAGATGGTCCAGCATCCCGACGTAGACCTGGTCTCGATTTGTGTGCGGGTACCTTTTCACCATCAGTTGGGGATGGCTGCTTTGAATGCCGGCAAGCATCTCTACTGCGAGTGGCCGCTCGGGGCCAACACAGAGCAGGCTCAAGAGATGCGTGATTTGGCCGTATGTAACGGCGTCCATCATATGGTGGGACTACAAGCCCGCGGAGCCCGCGAGTTCAATCGCGTCAAAGACCTGGTTGCCGAGGGGTACATTGGCAAGGTGCTTTCATGCACGATGATCGTAACGACGCCAACGTGGGGCACCGAATTCACGCTTGACTGGGCATATATGGCGGACCGTTCGAATGGCAATACTTTATTGACCAGCGTCGGGGGGCACTCAATCGACGCGCTGTGCTTCTGCCTTGGGGAGTTCAAGGAGCTGTCCAGCGTCGTGGCCAATCAGCGCCAACAAATTAAGATCGCTGAGACAGGCGAGACGATCCAGATGAACTCTCCCAACCAGGTGCTCCTCAGCGGCGTCCTCCATAGTGGCGCGATCGCATCAGTCCATCTCAAAGGTGGCTTCGTTAAAGGGACGGGGTTCCTGTTCGAGATCCACGGCACCGAGGGCGACCTCGCTATCGTGCCGGCAGACCCTCGTCAAGAGACTTACATACAGGTCTCCGAGTTCACTGTGCGCGGCTCGCGAGGGGGTAAACCCATGGCGGATCTCTCGATACCGGAGCGCTATCGCTGGGTTCCGCCCGCAGTCCCGGCAGGGCTTCCTTTCAACGTTGCGCGACTGTACATGCGGATGGCTGAAGGCATTCGCGAAGGAAAGTCCGTCAGCCCAGACTTTGATGTGGCCGTCAAACGCCATCAGTTGCTTGACGTGATCCAGAAGGCGTCCGACACCGGGATCCGCCAGATTCTTTAGCGACAATCGCCCGACTGTCGGTAACAGTCTTCTAGGGTGGCCCGATATGGAAATAGCCGTGTCGGACGGCGTTGCGTTTCAGCAATGAGCGAGCGGTGACATGCCCGTTAATCCGGCTATTACGTCATTCCTCAATATCTCATATATTGAAATGTATTCCTAAATAATAGATCGTGCATCGATACAAAAACATCATGTTTTAGGGCTCGTGCGCATCTATGATTGGGCGAAGGATTGAATGAGTCCGTCCAAGCTACCCTGGACGAGATGGTGGGATCTCGTGTTTGGCATAATTGACGGCGTTATTGAATAAAGAAAATTATGAGCAAAGCGCCCCGGCGTTCGCTACTTTTCAGACTTTCACGGACACCGGCATACCGAGATTGGATAGCTTCGCAAGCGACGGATATGTTCAAGCCTTGAACCGGCTGGCGCGAAACGGATAGGGATCGATCAATAACGATTCTCCCGTCATCATCTCGGCAACGAGGCGACCGGTGACGGCGCCCAGCGTAAATCCGTGATGGGCGTGACCGAATGCGAACCAGAGATCTCTGTGACGGCTTGCGGGGCCGATGACCGGCATCATATCGGGTGTGCAGGGACGTCCTCCCATCCACGGCTCACTGTCGATACGCGCCCCAAGCGGGAACAGCGTGCGCGCAATCGGTTCGACAGCATCGAGTTGCGTTGGCGTTCGGGGCGCATCGCGATGCGCGAGTTCGGCCCCTGTAGTCAACCTGATGCCGCGAGCCATCGGAGCGATCACATAGCCGTGCTCGACGTCGAGCACCGGATGGTTCAGACGCGCGTCCGGCTTGGCCTCGTAGTGCATGTGATAGCCGCGTTTGACGGCCAGCGGAAAGCGGTAACCCAGCCGTGAGGTCACCTGGTCGGACCACGGTCCCATCGCCAGAACCACCGACGTGCCTTCGATCTGCCCCTCATGCGTGTACACCTTCCACTTGTCCTTGAGAGTAGTGCCGTCGCCCAAGAAAAAGCGGCCGCCTAGTTTTTCGAAATACCTTGCATAGGCGGTCACCAGCGCGTTCGGATCGCTTACCGAATCTGGTGCGACATATCGGAGGCCGCCCAGTAGCGAAGAATCCAGATCCGGTTCGGTCTGGCGCAAGCGCGCGGCGTTGAGCGCATCAAATTCAATGCCGAATTCACGAAGCCATCGCTCAGCGAGATGCGTTTCCTGGTCCTGTTGCGCTGCGCTTCTAAAAACCTTCATCCAGCCGATTGGACGCAGCAACTCACTCGCGCCGGCCTCCTGTGCAAGCGCCCGGTGCTCGGTTACGCAATGTTCGATCAGCGTTGCGTAGGTGCGGGCGATGGCCGCATGCGTCCTTGGGCGCGAATTGCGCCAGTACTTCCACAGAAAAGGCGCGAGCTTAAACATCACGTTCGGGTGGTATCGAATGTCGGGCGACTGGTTACGGGCGTAGCGCAAGAGCGTCCGTAACCCACGCGGAAACGCGTAGGGATAGACGCCTTCGCGCTGGATCAGCCCCGCGTTGCCGAACGACGTCTCATAACCCGGCTGCCTGAGATCCACGAGCGCGACCGAGCGGCCGCGTTTTTGCAGGTGTGCGGCGACCGACACGCCGACGATACCGGCGCCGAGCACGATGGTATCGAACTTCATCGGGAGTTCCTTATGATTGACCCGTCGCGCGCCAATGCCGTTACGGCAATTTCGACGTCACAGCCCGGCTTCATCAGCAGCGACTGGACGCATGCGCGTGTAGGCGCATGGCCATCGGATATCCATGCGTCCCAGACTGCGTTGAATTCGGCGAAGTGCTTGGGATCGGTCAACCAGATGTTGGCGGAGACGAGTCGCGTTTTGTCCACGCTCGCTGTGGCGAGCAGCGTGTCGATGCGATTCAGGATGTTGATGGTCTGCTCGGTGATCGACGCGTCGGCGATGTCGGGAACTTGGCCAGCGAGATGCACTGAGCCATTGGCGATTACGACCTGACTCATGCGCGAGCTGGTTTCAAGGCGTTGGATTTCGTGTGACATGGTGTCTAGTGGTGCGGGGGAGGTGTAGACAACTGATGTATTTGACGGTCTTCGGCCGCGGTCGTGACGGCGTGCGGCGGGCCAATCCTGGGACAGCTGTTTCGGGCACTGCCGGCATAGCTCAGATAGTGTCCGCGCGAGGGCCAGCGGGGTCATCGGTCGTCAGTGGAGGCGGAGCATAGACTCCATATATATGTGTGCCGAGACAGGCAATGAGCAGGGGGACCAGAGGGCCGATCAGGCCGGACAAGGCGATACTTTGATGTAACGCGGGGCTGACTGGTGCATCTGCCTGATAGCCGATGATCGACAGGAGGCCGCCCGAGACCACGCCTCCGAGCGAGCTTCCGAGTTTTTGCGCTGTCAGGAACATGCCCAGGTAAAGCCCGAGAGAGGGGCCGCCCTGAAACGACTTCGCGGTGTCGAGCGCGGCGGCCTGCAGGGCTATGCCGACGATCGTGTTGAAGATGCCGAATACTGCGCCGCAGATGACGATCACGGGTATCGACACATAGACAAGTCCGGACCAGTAAAAGACAAAGGTTGCTGCGAGACCGAGAAGACCGATGCGCAGCGTTTTACTGCTATCTAAGCGACGTAGTACGGGAACGGCAAGCGGAAGGCCGGCGAAGCCGCCGATCAGTATCGGCCCTATGAGCAGGAACAGGTCCTCGGCAGAGCGTCCAAGCAGATATCGGTTTTCGTAGGTAAGCAGTGCATTCAGACAGCCTCCGGCTGTGCCGAGCATGATCACCACGACGACGATTGCAAGGAAGGCCCAATTGCGCGCGATCGCGGCAATGCCTTGACGCAGCGACATTTCCGCGCGGGCTTCTGACAATGCAGCGGGCTGTGCGGGAGCGTTGCGAACGGCCCCGTAAAAGCAGACGAACATGAGCGCCATAGCCAGCGCGACCATCACGGCCATGTTGCGGTAGCCGTGCTCACCGCTACCGCCAACCCGGATCATGAACGGCATGCAAACGACCAAACCAATCGTCGCGAGGCTTGCGCCGAGCGTCGAGAACGTGAGCAGTTTGTTGCGCTGGACGGCATCGGCGGCCAGATCGCCGGCGAGCGCGAAATAAGTGACACCGAATACGGTAAAGGCGGTGGCCTGCAGGACTTGGATCACCACGTAGAACGCGGCAAGCAGCGGTTTCGAGGTAAGCGCTGGATGAAAGAACGTCATGGGGAGAAGCACGACGAGCGCCAGCGCACTCCACATCCCGACGCGCAGACGACCGTGCGCGCGCAATGCCAACTGGTCCGAATAGCGTCCGATCGGCATGTCGACCAACACGTCCCATAGCTTGGGCAGCGCCAGTACGAGTCCCGCCACCCAAGGCTCGAGGCGGACGAATTCTGTGAGGAAATACAGCAGCAGCATGGAGGCGGGGACCACGGCGAGCGAGTTGGCGAAGCCCCCCGCGCCGTACCCACAGAGGCGCATGGGGCCGATACTGCGGCTGGAATGCGAAGTAGATGGCATGCCGACTTCCTGTGGAGCATCCGGATGAATGCGGGTTGTTAGCCCGGCCGATAAGGGCACGGTGATTAATTTTCCATCATAATGCCAAAAAGGAAAAATATTTACAATATAGAAAATAATGTTCTATTTCTCTATTTGATTGCTGTGATAGCGTGCCCGCTCTGCTACGACAGTTGGCCGACGGGCAGGTCAAAATGTTCGACCACAGCAACCCGCCGTTTCAGGACTGGCGAACACCCTGCCATCTACCATCTGCCGCCTTTCGAGCAGATCCGATGCGAACACACCGCCCCGCTTTCGTTGCGGTTTTCGAGCATCATCTGGTGGAAATCGATGCCCTAGCTGAAAAATCCTTCAGCGTCCACATTCGACAATTCCGTGATGGCTCGATGCCGCCGGCGCGAGGCTGGATCGTGTGCGGCTGGCCTTTGAACCCTGCGTGCTCCCGAGTCGCCATCCGACTTGCAGATGGCGCCGCGCAAAATGGTGCCGCTGCTGGCGGCGTACGACAGCAAGGTCACGTTCTTTGCCAGGCTCGATGCCGTTCACCAGTACGCTGACACTGGATCTGAGCGAATAGAAGCACTGTCTGCTGCAACGCCTGCATATCGATTTCGTCCGCGAACGGCACGCTGCAAGGGTTTGCGCGAGAGCGTTTCGCGGCTATCGCTACTCGACTTGCCGATCCGCAGACGCAGTTCGTGCAGAACATACTTGCCGACGAATCGATCTATCAGTTGCCGCCGACGGCCGAAGAGGAATTGACCGGCCACCCGATTTCCAGCGCCAGTAAGCACGCAGCGCCGCGAAGGAGCGCGATGCGTATGGCTACGTGATCACGCTCTCGCGCTCGCCTTGCCGTGTGTGTCTTCGGTGGCCCCTGATAATTAAATTATCCCATTGTGAAAGATTTTCTTTATTGGATAATTTTGGCAATATACTGCTTTCTACTGCGCGCCCGTCCGGCGCCAAACACTGTGGAGACGAACAATGGTGGGTCCAGAACTGGTCAGCGCACTCGACGCAATGTTTTTGCCATTCAACCGCAGCGATGCGCCCGGCCTGACGGTTGGCATTGCTCAGCATGGCAAGGTGCTGTACCGGCAGGGCTTCGGGCTCGCGAGCGTGGAGCACGCCGTGGCGAATACGCCGACCACCCGCTTGCGGATCGGCTCGACCAGCAAGCACTTCACCGGTCTGCTGGCGCTGCTGCTGGCAGAGGACGGCAAACTCGATCTCGACGCGTCGATTCGCAGCTATATTGCCGAACTCACCGGCCCGGGCGGCGACCCTACGCTCCGGCAACTCCTCCAGCACCGTGGCGGCTCGCGTTGCTATCTTGATGTTGGCTTCCTGTCCCGCGGCCTGGCGGTACCGGCGAAGGGAACCGCACTGGCCACGCAGGTGCGCCAGACGGGCCGCAACTTCGCGCCGGGCGAGGCGATGATTTATAACAACGGCGGCTATCATCTGGTCTCGATCGCCATCGAACGGGTGGGTGGCGCGTCGTTTGAGGAGCAGTTGAAGCAGCGACTGTTCAATCCCCTTGGCATGGTCAACACTGCCTCGATCCAGAGCGACTATGTGATCACGCCCGGCATCGCGACCATGCATACGCGAGCGCCGGACGGCGGCTGGCGGCGTGGTCTGTTTATGTCGGAGGAGATTCGTGGCGAAGGCGCGATTGTTTCGACGGTCGACGACATGCTGCGCTGGGCCGAGCATCTTCGCACGCGGGACAAGTTCGGCTCGCCGGCGACCTGGGCCGCGCTGACAGAGCTGCCAACCTTTCCGGATGGAAGCGTCGGCAGCTACGCGCTGGGTCTGATGATCCACTCCTATCGGGGCGTGCGCATCGTCCATCATGCTGGAGGTGTAGTGGGCGGGTCGAGTCAGTTGCTCACGGCTCCCGATCATGGACTGGAGATCGTGATCCTGGCCAACGGTGCTCGCGGATGCAATCCGGTCGAACTGGCCGAGCAGGCGCTGGACCTTATCCTGGCCGAGCATCTGGCCGAGCGAACGCCCACGATCGCGGCGGCGGATTACCAGGATCTGCTTGGCGACTGGTGGTCAGCGGATACCGGAATGATCTACAGCCTGATTGACGAGAAGGAGGTGCTGAAGCTGTCAGTGTGCTGTTCTGCGCAGACCCTTCCGCTGGAGAGGGGCACCGGTGGCCAGGTCGTCTCGCCATGCATGACCATCGGTGACATCGTGATCGGGCTGGATGAGGCGGCGCGGGGTGGCGAGCTGACGGTCAGGTTCGGCGGGCAATCGGCGGTCTACCGCAGGGTGTCGAAAGATACCGCCGACGTTGAAGCCTTCGCGACGGCGGCCGTCGGGCAGTACTACAGCGCTGATGCTGACTGCACGGCCGTTGTCGTACGGGACGGCGAACGCTTCGTGCTCCGCTGCGGCGACCCATACGGGCAGATCGAGAACGAGCTGATTTGCCTGGGAGAGATGGTTGCGTACTCCGTGCGCCCACTGATGGGTGGTTTCAGCGCGTTGATTTTTGCAAAGCAGGACGGGCGGATGACTGGTTTCCGGCTCAACTCAGGGCGCACACGGAATCTCACATTCGAGCGCAAGCAGGACAACTGAGCGCCTGTCTGGTCCACGCGTTTGCCGGCATGCGCGAACTCATGCATGCCGGTAGCGGGATTGGGTGGGCTGGCAGCCATGGCGCATGGCTTGCGCGATGGAACGGAAACATGACCTGAGCTTGCCGATGAGTGGCGATGTCCTTGCTGCGCAGATATGACCGGCGTTGCGTTGAGGGCGAAACGCGTCGGGACTCGACGACTTCCTTGCAACGATTGAAGCAGTCGTTCAAAGAGCGCAAATGTTGAAAATTCGCGCGAGTTCGTCGCGTGACTACAGGCCTTGCGCCGCTAGAACGACCATCATGTTAAGGACTCCCCGGTTTTCGTCAAACAGGGCCGCGGAATTTCGCCGTTCGCCGTGCTCGGTCGCGCCATCGATTTCGCTTTTGCGTGACAAAGGTTTCCATCGGAAATCGACCTCCTCCGGTTGAAATTTCATTTGCCACCCGCATCGCTGACGTTAACGTACAGGTGCTGCGCGAAGAGCGCAAAGCCAAGTTTTGGGCGTTTCAGATCCGCAATGATCCTGTTCCGGAACTCATCGTGTCGCGATTGGCGCGGTGCCCGATTCAGCCGCCATGCAGAGAGACTTTCCACCACCGTTCAGCCTCGTGCACCGACCATCCAAGTCCGGGTCGCAACCTGCGAGGAACAGCGTGCGGCTGACGTTGCGTCCTCGTAGACGATCAATAACTGTTTGAAACATCGTCGTCCGATCGGGTGCGCTTGATTTGACCGCCCAAAACCGAGTTGTGCCCTGGCGATGCGCTCGACCTTCAATCCGAGGCGCTATGTCTTTGCGGGTTATCCATGGTGACAAAAATACACCGTATTTTTGAAAAAGTTTCTTTTATGGATAATTTTTGCTACTTTGCGTCTGTGGCACCGGTGTCAAGGGCAGCGAGATTCTGCCGGGCCACCTCACTCAGCCGGCTAACCGCTGGATCCCGGAACGCAAGAAGGAGACCCCACAGTGGGCGCAAATAACAATCGGAACAGGCCCCGTCGGGGAAGGCATCACAACGGCGACGATATCGTTCGTCCGGTGGGCGGGCGCTATGCATCGCTGATCGTCGGGCCCGCGATTGGGCTAACGGTACTATGCGCGCATGCGCAAACGGCGCCCTCGAACACTGCGCCTGATGCAGCGCCGGTCGCGGCAAGCGCCCCGGGTGCGGCGGAACCGGACAAGCCGAAAACGGCCCGCAAGAGCAAGGTGGCATCCGACACCACTACGCTGAATACTGTCGAGATCACGGCGAACCGGCGCAGGGAGCCGGCGCGTGAAGTGCCGATGCAGGTGAATGCGTTGAGCGCGCAGGAACTGCAACGTAAGGGCGATCAGTCGGTGCGCGATTACCTGAAAGAGCAGCCGGGTGTATCACTGGTTTCGGGGGGCAATGGTGCTGGTAACAATATCAGCATGCGAGGAGTGACAACCGGCAGTGACATCGGACCGACGGTCGGAGTGTACGTGGATGAGGTGCCGTTTGGCTCCAGCACAAACTATGGTGGCGGTGCATCACATGCCTTGGACATGGCCCTGCTGGACCTGAACCACGTCGAGTTGCTGCGGGGACCGCAGGGCACGCTGTACGGCGCTGGAGCAATGGGAGGCCTGCTGAAGTACGTGACCAACGAGCCGGACACTGAGGGAGGCCTTAGCGGCCGCGCTGGTGTCATGTTCTCCGGCACCGAGCATGGCGGGTTCAACCATACCGAAGACGCAGTCGTGAACGTGCCGATCAAGCAGGATGTCGCTGCGTTTCGGGTAAGCGCGTTCAACCAGCAGGACGCCGGATACGTCAATCGCATTGGCAGCGATCCGGAGAAAGGGGTGGACGGCACCACCACGCGGGGCGGCCGGGCATCGCTGACGGTGACGCCAACCAGAGACCTGACGATACGCCTGACCGCGACCACGCAGCAGATCAAGAGCGATGGCTCGAGCCTGGTCGATTACAATTTCACAACGCGGCAACCCATATTTGGCGACCTTACGCAGAGCCGGCAGGCCAACGAACCGTACTCCCAACTGATCGAACTGTACTCCGCGAACATTGAGTACGATTTCGGCTGGGCGCGTCTGAATTCCATCTCTGCCTATCAGACCGTACGCAACTCTAATCTGTCCGACGGTACGTCAACCTTTGTTCCCTTGGCGAACTCCGTGGTTGGTGCGCCGATGTTTACGTCGGGCATTGAGCAGTTTGCTCTTTCAACCGACAAGTTTACGCAGGAATTGCGCCTGACTTCTCCGGCCAATCGCAAGCTCGAATGGATCGCGGGACTTTTTTTTACGGACGAACGTAGCACGAACGATCAGATTCTCAACGTCACGGGACCCGAGGCGTTTCTCAATCTGGTCTCGGCACAGCTTCCGTCGACCTACCGGGAATACGCGGGCTACGGCGACCTGACCTATCACTTTACCTCCCGGTTATCGGCAACAGCCGGTTTGCGGATTGCCCACAACGATCAGACATTTACCGAGAACGTGTCGGGTCCGTTTTCAGGAGGAGCGACCAGCAAGTCCGCCCAGTCCGCCGATACAAGCAAGACGTATCTCTTCACGCTCGACTATCTGCTGACCCAGAACAGCAGCGTGTACGGACGCGTCGCCAGCGGCTATCGCCCGGGTGGCCCACAACCGAGCGTGCTTGATGTCACTACCGGGAAAATGTCGTCGGCAACATTCCAACCCGACACGCTGACCAGCTATGAGTTGGGCTACAAGGCTGATTTCCTGGAAAAACGCGCGTCGATATCCCTTTCCGCGTTCGACATCGAGTGGAAGGACATTCAACTCTTTAACGTGGTCGATGGTCTTAATTTGATAACCAACGGCGCCAAGGCACGGTCGAAGGGCCTGGAGTTCTTTGGCTCCCTGGTCCCGACCCCGCAGTGGCACCTGGGCATGGGCCTCGCTTATACCGATGCCCGGCTGACGCAGGACGTGACTGGCATTGGGGCAAGGTCTGGCGACCGCTTGCCGAATACGCCTGCGCTCTCGGTCGCAGCCAACCTCGACTATCTCTTCAACGTCGGCTCATATCGCGCGTACTTGGGGGCAACCGAGAGCTATGTCGGACGACGCACTTCAGGTTTTCCCAATAGCCAGTCCACGCCGAACTTCGAGCTGCCGGCATATGTAGCGACAGATCTTCGTGCCGGCATCGACCTTCGCAAAGCGAACGTATCCCTGTTTGTTCATAACCTGTTCAACCGGCGTGGTATGCAAAGCGCCAGCAATTCTTTCGTCCAGCTCGGCGGCCCTAGCCAGATCTTGTTCATCCAGCCGCTGACGATTGGCATGCAGGTCGACGTGCCGTTCTGAACGGGTATCGGGAGCATGTCGCCGATGGCCTCGACTTATTGGAAGACGGTCCATCGGCAACATATATGCAACCTGCAGTCGCGCCAGTGCGACGCCTGGTTCTGAGCAAAAGAGCAATGGCAAGTCCTGAGATGAGTGTTCGTATTAGTGCGCTCGACGATATTTTTTAATCTTTCCATCCTGGTAATGTGGGCTTTGTCGCGATCTGGATCGGGGGTGAACAACATCGATATGCGAAGTACTGCTTATATTGTGAGATCGTGGAATTGATCCGCGGCGGGTTGATCGGTTCCGCGAGCGCACTTCATCTTTGCTTTGGCGACCATGTACATAACCTCAGTGCCGGCCACAAGGATCCGGGCACAGTGGGCCGAGTTCGTCGCTTCGAGCGCGATGAGATTGGCGCCTCTGTTGTCGATGGTTACCGTCTAACAGAGACGCCGCATCTCCGCTATCAGGTCTTTGATCTGTCGAAGGCTCGTCGGACAGGGCACGTACCTGCGCACGCAATGACTTGATGATGTAGGCGTTTCAACACTCGGGCCACTGCCGGATTCAACGTCTTCATCGAGCTTTCAGTCGTTCGTGTCGTTCCGTGCAACATAGCGAAACGCCTCACGGCAACAGAATTATCTGAAATTATCCCATTGTGAAAGATTTTCTTTATTGGATAATTTTGGCAATATACTGCTTTCTACTGCGCGCCCGTCCGGCGCCAAACACTGTGGAGACGAACAATGGTGGGTCCAGAACTGGTCAGCGCACTCGACGCAATGTTTTTGCCATTCAACCGCAGCGATGCGCCCGGCCTGACGGTTGGCATTGCTCAGCATGGCAAGGTGCTGTACCGGCAGGGCTTCGGGCTCGCGAGCGTGGAGCACGCCGTGGCGAATACGCCGACCACCCGCTTGCGGATCGGCTCGACCAGCAAGCACTTCACCGGTCTGCTGGCGCTGCTGCTGGCAGAGGACGGCAAACTCGATCTCGACGCGTCGATTCGCAGCTATATTGCCGAACTCACCGGCCCGGGCGGCGACCCTACGCTCCGGCAACTCCTCCAGCACCGTGGCGGCTCGCGTTGCTATCTTGATGTTGGCTTCCTGTCCCGCGGCCTGGCGGTACCGGCGAAGGGAACCGCACTGGCCACGCAGGTGCGCCAGACGGGCCGCAACTTCGCGCCGGGCGAGGCGATGATTTATAACAACGGCGGCTATCATCTGGTCTCGATCGCCATCGAACGGGTGGGTGGCGCGTCGTTTGAGGAGCAGTTGAAGCAGCGACTGTTCAATCCCCTTGGCATGGTCAACACTGCCTCGATCCAGAGCGACTATGTGATCACGCCCGGCATCGCGACCATGCATACGCGAGCGCCGGACGGCGGCTGGCGGCGTGGTCTGTTTATGTCGGAGGAGATTCGTGGCGAAGGCGCGATTGTTTCGACGGTCGACGACATGCTGCGCTGGGCCGAGCATCTTCGCACGCGGGACAAGTTCGGCTCGCCGGCGACCTGGGCCGCGCTGACAGAGCTGCCAACCTTTCCGGATGGAAGCGTCGGCAGCTACGCGCTGGGTCTGATGATCCACTCCTATCGGGGCGTGCGCATCGTCCATCATGCTGGAGGTGTAGTGGGCGGGTCGAGTCAGTTGCTCACGGCTCCCGATCATGGACTGGAGATCGTGATCCTGGCCAACGGTGCTCGCGGATGCAATCCGGTCGAACTGGCCGAGCAGGCGCTGGACCTTATCCTGGCCGAGCATCTGGCCGAGCGAACGCCCACGATCGCGGCGGCGGATTACCAGGATCTGCTTGGCGACTGGTGGTCAGCGGATACCGGAATGATCTACAGCCTGATTGACGAGAAGGAGGTGCTGAAGCTGTCAGTGTGCTGTTCTGCGCAGACCCTTCCGCTGGAGAGGGGCACCGGTGGCCAGGTCGTCTCGCCGGGCTTTAGCACCGGCGACATCGTGATCGGGCTGGATGAGGCGGCGCGGGGCGGAGAGCTGACGGTCAGGTTCGGCGGGCAATCGGCGGTCTACCGCAGGGTGTCGAAAGATACCGCCGACGTTGAAGCCTTCGCGACGGCGGCCGTCGGGCAGTACTACAGCGCTGATGCTGACTGCACGGCCGTTGTCGTACGGGACGGCGAACGCTTCGTGCTCCGCTGCGGCGACCCATACGGGCAGATCGAGAACGAGCTGATTTGCCTGGGAGAGATGGTTGCGCGAGTCGCGCACCCACTGATGGGCGGCCTCAGCGCGTTGAGTTTTGCAAAGCAGGACGGGCGGATGACCGGCTTCCGGTTAAACACGGAGCGCACACGGAATCTCACATTCGAGCGCAAGCAGGACAACTGAGCGCCTGTCTGGTCCACGCGTTTGCCGGCATGCGCGAACTCATGCATGCCGGTAGCGGAAGGGAGCACTCATTCGCTGTCGCGGTACGGTGGAATCCGCGTTGTGCAGGCCTCGCCAGATCATTGAGGTGGATGATGCGTATGGTTCAAGCGCAGCCCGTTTCGTTCCCACAACACACCAGCAATTCGGACGGCGTGCTCGAGTCGGGATTGGCAGAATTGCACAGACTGGCGAGCGCACAAGGTCATGAACTGGTCGAAAGCCTGTCGACCATGGCACAGTCATCGGGTCGTACTGTGCAGTAGGTATACGAAGGTTTTCGCGAGGGAATTCTGGCGGATCTGCGAGCGGTGCTCCCCGTCGATGCCGTGGTATTGAGCGCCTGCGAGAAGTGTACGTGCTCACCGTGGCGACTGCGGAAGGCTGCTCATCCCAAGACCGCGGTCCACGATTGCCGCATGGTGGGCTTATGGCATACTACCCGCGAACCGATGATCAGGTTCGTCAAGCGTATGCCGTCGCTGGAGGGGAAAGAAGGTGCGCTGTCCGTGTCGTTCGGTCATGGATTTCCATGGGGCGACTTGGCCGAGGCGGGCGCCAGGATCTGGGTGATCATGGACAACGACGAGGTCAACGCTCAGCGTATCGCCGCGCAGTTGGGTCAAGAATTATGGGAAATGCGTGACGTGAAGCGGCACGTCCGGTGGCATTGCCGATCGACGCGGCGCTGGATCGCGCGCTGGCGATCGCTCGGGGTCCCGTTGTACTTGCCGACGTCGCTGACAATCCAGGCGATCGGGCGATACGCGGCAGTACGTTCACTTTGCGGCGGCTCGTCGAGCGCGGTATAACCGGCGTGGCGCTTGGCTGTGTTCACGATATCGGTGCGATCCAGGCTTGCAAGGAAGCGGGTGTTGGCACGCGGCTCACGCTTCGCATCGGCGGCGAGTCCGGGGTGAGTTCCGATACGCCACTAGATTTGACGGTAATGATGCGCGCTTGAGCACGAGTACCATCAAAACATAGAAGGCACGGAATGCCGGCTGGGCTTGGCGGCGAGGATATCGACGGACGACAACATCGATATCGTGTTGATGACGGTACGCGAACAAACCTTTGCACATACGGCTTTTACAGGTCTCGGAATTGATCTTACGGACAAGCGCATCATCGTGGTCAAATCCACGCAACATTTCCACGCGCAATTTGCACCGATCGCCCGGGTAGTGCTGTATGTATCGACGCCGGGTGCCAAGACATTTGATTTTGTCAATATCCCGTACCGCGCTCGCAACCTCAACTACTGGCCGCGTGCCGACAATCCCTTGGGAGAATAAGGCATGCATGACCGGATGCAAGGTCACGCTTGGGTTCGTGAATTTGCCTGTAGGCGAGACTCGTGCGGTGTATTGGCCGAATGCAATTGCGCGGTTTCACAACCCGGTCACTACATACGGGCCGACTCATTCCTGCTTCTGAAACTGCCCGATGACGTGATCGGCCTCTCCTGTGCAGACACAGAGAACGCGACACGGGCCGTCCGATACTGCAATGTAAGCGTGTCCCATGCTGCTATCGATGTAGACCGACTCACCGGGCTTTAGCCGCACAGGAGCATAGAACTCCGAGTGAAACTCGATTTCCCCCTCCAGCACATAGGTAAATTCCTCGCCGGCATGCTTGATCAGGCCGCCAAATTCGGCGATAAACTCCTGAACGGAACGGGCCCGGACCTCGGCAATCAGAGGTACCAGTTGTTTGTTGAGCAGTTCCACTGCCAGAAACGTCTGCGCATAGGAATCGGTCTGCACGACCAGACCTTCACCGAGTCGCTGGACAATACGTCTGCCCGGAACCGACGGGGCAGCTTCGGTTTCCACGCTGTCAGCGAGAAGGCCCAGCAATTCCGACATGTTGATGCCTAACCCGGAGCTCATAAGCGAAAGCTTTTCGTAGGACATGGAGGCCCGTCCCATCTCAAGTTTCGAGATGGTCGAGACGGCAAGCCCGGTCCGTTCGCTGACCTCCTGCAACGTTAACCCGAGCTTGTTCCGCAGGGCGCGAACGGCTTGACCGGGCTTGTTCAGACCGGGTGGATCGTGGGCAATGAGATTTTTCCGCATAAACCTTTCCATAAACCAATAGCATGCCAAAAATTTCGATTTCATGCACATCATGTTATGGTTGTTGAAATTGGAAAAAAATATTCAATGTGGAAAAATATTGGTGTAATGTATTGTCTGTGCCGCCGCAGCTCTGGATGCGAGGTGGAGGTTCGGCATTCAGGTGGGTAGCCGCGTTGACCAGCAGGTGTTTCACGTTCGCGGGTTCCGGGATCTCGGCTATTGCCGCCGGATAGCTGTGCAAATGATCGGTGACGATCTTGCGCCGTATCGGGTCTGAACGCTGGCGTGCTTGAAGAAGCGTTTGGCAGAGGCCTTGTCGCGCCTCTTTTGCATCAGGAATCCTCGCACGCCCGGCTGGTAGGTTTGAGGGAAGAACACCTCTTTGCCGGGTCCTTCGAGCGCGCGCCATTGGCTGATATGACGCTCAAGCGTGCGACGCATACTCTCGGGGAAACGATCAGCATGGTCTTCTTGCAACTTGCGCAGAAGGGTGATGGCTTTGAGTTTCGGCGAACAGCGTAACAACGGCACGATTTCGGTGTCCCAAACGTCGGCAAAGGGATTTGTCCGCGTCCGCCAATCGCGTACTGGCTTCTGCGAGGGCAACTCGGTCGCTTTGGTTACGCGGCGAGCCGTGCGCACGCTCATACCTGCTTTCGCGGCGGCAACTTCCTGTGTGTGGTCTTTGCGCTTGGTCATGTAGAGATGAACCTGTCGATCGGTGATGTGGGTTCCAGACATTGGCGAACTGCTCTTTAGCTGCAGTCGACCATCCTATTCCCCGCCGAATCAGCGCTGCCGGTGGTTCGTCGTCTACGGCGGCTACGCCGCCTTCGACACCTCACCACCGGCCATCATAGTTGTCGCAAAAACGGCGCATTGACTCACCAAAACTGCAACTTCCGCTGACCTGTTGCCTCATGTAGTTTGCTACCGGTCGGATTGTCCGGCAGGAGCGGTGCGAGGTGACGATCTGCGTTACGGGGGCCGGCGCAAACTGCTGACGGGCGGTGGAGAACGAGACATCGTTATCAACGGTTTGCCGAATGGCCGGATCGGCAGCCGACGGGACCGCTTGATCCAATTGCCCCGTGACCACATTCGTCTCAGCGGCGATGCCTGTTGGACCGCCTGTGCCATCCGCATCAGGGGGTAAGGCGAGTCTAGCCCCCGCAGTTTTCGCCTTCGTACCTGCAGACTTCTTCTCTGCGGTCGCCTTTGGCTCAATCGCGGGAGGCAACGCTTGCTGATCGGATGCATGGCGACGCGACGGGGAAACAAGCAAATCCGACACCGACTCAGGGACGTCCGCTATTGAACGTGGTACGTCCAACCAGCCAGTCGGCAAACCAAGGCGTTCGGTGAACCGGTTTGCTTCGGCATCGTCCATACGTTTCTGTCCATAGAAACGATTGGCCATGTTGGAGTCGCTAATTTCCATTACGGCGCCGAGCCGCACCTTCGATCCTTTGCGGGACGTGAGCACGTGCAGGTTGGCACGACGAATGGCGTGTGCAACGCGGGCCCAAAGGCCATACCGGGCGGACTTCTGCGGCAAGCTCACAATTTTACCAGTCGACTAACACAGCCGACCCATTACCAGAGGTAGGGGAAAGAGTATAGAAAATGTAGCTGGTTTAGTCTATTTGGCGGGGTACTCTCTTATCAACGCAAGAAACATTGACGAACCGAAGATCGGCAATGAAAGATTCTACGTTTCGTGCGAAAAACCGCCTTTTATTCGGCTGCTCGAGGCTATCTGTCTTTGCTTGCGAAATGGCTATCGGCGCAGGTGTCCGACAGCCGCATGCTCATCCCTGACCTATAACCGATTAAGTGGCCTTGTGCGCTTGCCGTGCATATCCATGTTAAATCGCGCCTTCAGGTTTTTGAACTTGCTAGTTGGAATGACAGAATGTCCCCAAACCTAACATTCGCATCGGACGAGTCGGTATATCCGGGCGAAGTCAGTTCCAGTATCACTTCTTCGGTCGTGTCGCCCGCGTCCGTCGACGAAATTCTCACTGTTCAAAATCTCTCCAAGATCTTCGGCCCCAAGCCCGAACGTGCAGCTGAAATGCTCCGGCAAGGACTCGGAAGGAACGAAATCTTCCAGCAGACCGGCAACATGGTCGCTGTCCACAACGTGAGTCTCGGTGTTCGCGCGGGAGAGATTTTTGTGATCATGGGACTTTCTGGCTCCGGCAAGTCAACGCTTGTCCGACTGCTGAATCGCCTGATTGAGCCGACCTCGGGCAAGGTCGTGCTTGAGGGCCGCGACATTGCGCCGATGTCGACACTCAAGTTGCGAGAAGTGCGCCGTAAAAAAATGGCAATGGTTTTTCAATCATTCGCCCTCTTGCCTAACCGCACCGTGATCGAAAACGTGTCGTACGGCCTCGAAGTAGCCGGTCAAAAAAAGACGGAGCGTCACGAGGTTGCACGCCGGGCACTGGAGCGAGTTGGGCTCGGCTCGTATGAGAAGCTGTACCCAACGGAGTTGTCAGGCGGCATGCAGCAGCGCGTCGGTCTTGCGCGTGCGCTCGCCGTGAACCCTTCCGTGCTTCTAATGGATGAAGCGTTCTCGGCGCTCGACCCACTGATCCGCTTCGAAATGCAGAACGAACTTCTGCGGCTGCAGAAAGAGGAGCAACGAACGGTCGTCTTCATCTCGCATGACATTGAGGAAGCAATCAAGATTGGCGGGCGCGTTGGTGTCATGAAGGATGGCCGATTGGTGCAGGTCGGTACACCCGCTGAACTCATCCAGTCGCCAGCCGACGAATATGTTCGAAATTTCTTCCGCAACGTTGACGTCTCGCGGTTCCAGAAAGCCTCAAGTCTCCTTTCAAAGGTTGAGCGAGGCGTCATCAACTGTGACACCGGCGTGTCCGCCGCCCGCTATGCGGATGAGCTTATCGACGCGGGTGTGGAATGCGGTTATGTCTGCGATGAGGCGGGGCGATATCAAGGCTGCGTCACGCCGGCGTCTTTGCGCAAGTGCGGGAGCTCGCCGATTCGGGACGCACTGCTTCGCGACATCTTCGCGGTGTCGATGGACGCCGACCTGCACGAACTGTCGAGCATTGCTCTCAGGCAGGAACACGACGTACCCATCGTGGACGGCGCAGGCAAACTTGCCGGCGTCGTGTCGTGCCGCACGATTCTGAAACAGGTTATGGAACGGAGGGCAGTATGAACTCGTCATTTATCGGGCAGGCGGCGGAGCGCGCGGTCAACTTCCTGTTCTTGCATTTCCGTGGCGGATTCGACAGCTTCTCCGCAGCCCTGGACGCGGTCGTCAAGCTCCTTCAAGACGGTCTCGCAGCGATTCCGTTTGTCGTGATGCTAGTTGCGTTTGTGGCACTTGCTCTGTGGCGCAGAGGAGTCGTGTTCGCGGTCTTCGTCGGCCTCGCGATAATGACAATCCACTTCATGGGGCTTTGGGCGCAAACGGTGTCTACACTTGCGGTTGTGATTGCGGCGACACTCTTTAGCTTGATAATAGGTATTCCTTTGGGAATTTGGGGCGCGCGCAACGGCCGGGCTGAAGTTGTCTTGCGTTCGCTCCTGGACTTCATGCAGACGATGCCGGCATTCGTGTACCTGATTCCAGCGGTGATTCTGTTCGGTCTCGGTCGCGTACCAGCGGTGATCGCAACGGTCATATTTGCCATGCCCCCGGTGGTTCGCCTTACCACTCTTGGAATCAAGCAGGTTCGGGAGGAGCTCATGGAGGCCGGCAGGTCGTTTGGCAGCACCGACTCGCAATTGCTATGGAAGATTCAACTTCCGAACGCGCTGCCTTCCATCATGGCAGGTATCAACCAAACCATCATGATGGCGCTCTCGATGGTCGTCATCGCCTCCATGATTGGAGCGGGTGGGCTGGGCGAATATGTTCTCAGCGGGATTCAGCGACTCGATATCGGCATTGGATTTGAGGGCGGTCTTGGCGTCGTTTTGCTCGCCATCATTCTTGACAGGTTGACAGAAAGCTTCGGGATCAAATCGGTCAAGCGGAGAAGTAAAACGCGGGCGCCGAAGCAAACGCCGCGTGAAGCAGTGCAGCCCCAACCATAGTTTGTTTTGCGTGGTGGACACGCACTTCCGTCACGCATGCATCAAGCATCAAAACTCGCATACAGAACCAAAAATAAACCATTTTTTATAAAGAGGAGTACCAAATGAAAACTGATATTCTAAAATCCTGCATGGTGAAAATTGCCATGTCTGCGCTGTGTGCAGTCGGCTTCTACGGCGGCGCGGCAGCGGCGGCAGAACCGGTGAAGATTACGATCACCAACTGGGCTGACGTTTTGGCCGTTGCAAATGTCGCGAAGTACGTCATGGAGACCAAACTCCAGCAGCCCGTCACGTTTGTTCAAGCTGATATCGGCATTCAGTACCAGGGTGTTGCCCGCGGCGACGTGGACCTGATGGTGGGCGGTTGGCTTCCGGTTACGCACGCGACGTACTACGCGAAGTACAAGGACAGCATGGATGACGTCGGCATCATTTACACCGGCGGCAGAAACGGCTGGGCGGTTCCAACGTATGTGCCAGAGTCCGAGCTCTCGTCGATTACCGACCTCAATAAGCCAGATGTCAAGAGCAAAGTGAACGGCACAATTCAAGGCATCGAACCGGGTGGTGGACTGATGCAAGCGTCCGAAAAGACCATCAAGGAATACAACCTGGCAGGCTACAACCTGCAGTCTTCCAGTGAAGCAGGGATGCTTGCGTCGATCCAGCGAGCTTACCAATCGAAGCAGTGGATTGTCGCGACCGTATGGAGCCCGCACTGGCTCTTTCAGAAGTGGTCGATGCGTTATCTGAAAGACCCGAAAGGCACGTTGGGTGGCGAAGAGCAAGTTCATGCGTTTGGCTCCAAGCAATTTGCGACCAAATTTCCGCGGGCTGACGTGTTCATGAAGCATTTCAAGTTGACGCTTGCTGACGTGGAAGCCATTGAGCTCGAAGGTAATAGCACCAACGACTACGCCACCGCAGCTAAGAAGTTCGTCGAAGCGCATCCGGGCAAGCTGGCAGCCTGGTTGCAGCAGTAACAGTTTTTTGCGGGCGCTGCATGGGGCCTTGGTATCTCATGACGCGTCCGCTCAGTCGACAGGCTCGAATGCGTTGTGTCGAACGTCAGCCGTGCTTCTACGTTTGCGGTGACGCAGCGCAGTTCGATGCTTGATGTGGAATTTGCCTTTGGAATATCACGGAGTATGTCTGTGAACGATAACCTTCGATTTTTCTCAGAGACCCTGCAGGACCGTGACCCGGTTATCTCGTCTGAAATCGTGCTGGAACTACGTCGCCAGCAGACCCAGATTGAACTGATTGCATCCGAGAACATTGTGTCGGCTGCCGTGATGGAAGCACAGGGGACCGTGCTGACTAACAAGTATGCCGAGGGTTATCCGTCAAAGCGTTATTACGGCGGGTGCGAACACGTCGACCGCATTGAAGCATTGGCGATAGACCGCGTGAAGGCGATATTCGAATGTGAATACGCAAACGTGCAACCACACTCCGGTGCGCAGGCGAACGGAGCCGTGATGCTCGCGCTTCTGAAACCGGGCGACACCATTCTCGGCATGTCGCTGGATGCAGGCGGACATCTGACCCATGGTGCGCGTCCGGCTTTGTCCGGGAAATGGTTCAATGCCGTGCAATACGGCGTAGACCCCGAGACGTTCCGGATCGACTATGACGAAGTTCGCCGGCTGGCAGAGGCGCATCGTCCCAAGCTGATCATCGCGGGTTATTCAGCCTATCCGCGCGCACTCGATTTCGCGAAGTTCCGGGAAATTGCCGATAGCGTTGGTGCAATGCTGATGGTCGATATGGCGCACATTGCGGGTATTGTCGCCGCAGGCCGACACGCTAATCCAGTGCGTTTTGCTGATGTGGTGACGTCCACCACGCACAAGACACTTCGCGGTCCGCGAGGCGGCTTCATTCTTACGAACAACGCCGACATCGCCAAGAAAATCAACTCCGCTGTTTTCCCGGGATTGCAGGGCGGTCCGCTCATGCACGTCGTCGCAGGGAAGGCGGTCGCTTTCGGCGAAGCCTTGCGTCCGGAATTCACAAGCTACATCGACCAGGTTCTGAAGAACGCCCACGCACTTGGGGAAGTCCTGAAGCTGGGCGGGGTGAACCTCATGACGGGCGGCACAGATAACCATCTGCTTCTCGTCGACCTTCGTTCAAAAGGCTTGACCGGGACGCAGGTTGAGAAGGCTCTCGAACGAGCTGGCATTACGTGCAACAAGAACGGTATTCCATTCGATACCGAGAGCCCTACCGTCACATCGGGGATTCGGCTCGGCACACCGGCCGGGACGACGCGCGGTTTCGGCACGGCGGAGTTCGATGAAATTGGCACCCTCATTCTTGAAGTCCTGTCCGCGCTCGAGAAGCAGCCGACAGGCGATGAAATCGTCGAGCGCTCCGTGAAGAGCCGGGTCCGCGAATTGTGCAGCCGCTTTCCCATTTATTCACACACGGATGTTTTGGTCTAAACACCAGTCAATTGATTTTCAACACGGCAGCCCACGAGATCCGATGCAGCTCGGAAGAGCGCTTACGTCTGCAGCGGCTGCCTGAACAAGGAGAATGAACATGAGCTTCGAGGGAGTACACGCACCTCTGGTTACACCGTTTAAAGCGGACGGTGAAATTGACCATGAACTGCTGGGCCAACACGCGCTTGATTTGGCTGGACGCGGTCTCTCCGGCCTCGGGGTTGGGGGAACAACGGGCGAATACTACGCGCTTAGCTTCGAGGAGCGTGTTCAGACCTTCCATACGGTCGCCGAAGCCGCGGGCGGGAAGACGTATCTCACGGC
This sequence comes from Caballeronia udeis, assembly GCF_001544555.2. Lineage (GTDB taxonomy): Bacteria > Pseudomonadota > Gammaproteobacteria > Burkholderiales > Burkholderiaceae > Caballeronia > Caballeronia udeis. Next base: position 30,734 of record NZ_FCOK02000048.1, read on the forward strand.
GGGCATTAACGCTACCACGACGCGTGAGGTGCTTCGCTTAGGACAGCAAGCGAAGAGCGCAGGGCTCTCGGCCCTGTTGGTGGCGGCGCCGTACTACGCCCAGCCGACGCAAGATGAGCTGTTGCAGCATCTGCTCGCGATTGACGACAGCCTCGACATGCCCATCATGCTGTACAACTTCCCCGCACGCACGGGAACTGAGATCAGTGACCGTGTGCTGGGAGAAGTGCTTGAACGCCCGAATTTCATTGCCATGAAGGAAAGCACCGGCGATATCTCCCACCTGCATCACCTCGCCACGCACTTTGGCAAGAAGCTGGTACTCAGCTGCGGGATGGACGACCAGGCCCTCGAATTCTTTGTGTGGGGCGCGCGGAGCTGGGTCGCGGGCGCGGCAAACTTTCTGCCTGAGGTCCACGTCGAGTTGCTTGAGGCCTGTGTCAAGAAAGGCGATTTCACCACCGGTCGTGCGTTGATGACCCAACTGCTTCCGGTTCTGGAACTGCTCGAGCGTGGTGGCAAATTCATTCAGTATGTCCGCTACGGATGCGAGCTGGCGGGCACGCCGGTGGGTAATGCCCGTGCGCCGCTGGGTGTCCTTACCGAGGATGAGCGACGTGATTTCGCCAAGCTCGTACAGCCGCTGCTTCGCAACGGACGCTGATTTGCATGGCCTCGAAACTCGAATTCGCCCGGTTACCAGCAGCCGATGGCGTAAACGGCTGGTGGGAAAGTTTGCCGCCGCCAGCCGCGTTGAATCGTTTCCAGGGCAGCCGGGACTTTGACTTTGTAGTGGTCGGCGGGGGTATCACGGGACTTTGCGCGGCGAGGCGTCTTGCCGAACTGGCGCCGGACGCTACGGTGGCGCTTGTGGAGGCCGATCGTATCGGCCGCTCGACCGCGGGACGTAATTCGGGTTTTTTTGTTGACCTGCCGCATGACATAAGCAGCGAGAGCTACTCCAGAAGCGTTGACGCCGACAAGGCCGACGTTCGGATGCAGCGTCATGGTATTGACTACGTGAGGTCAGTTGTAAAAGGGCAGGGCATTGAGTGCGATTGGCGAGACGACGGTAAATACCATGGCGCGGTGAACAAGCGAGGTAAGGATTCGCTCAAGCACTTCGCAGAGGGTTTGCGGCGCATCGACGAGCAATTCGAGTGGCTCGATGAAGCGGCTATCGGCAAGGTCACCGGCACCGCTTTCTACCACGGCGCGATCTTCACGCCGGGATGCAGCACCGTTCAGCCCGCGGCACTAATGCGAGGACTGTCCACCACGATGCCGTCAAACGTGGAGGTATTTGAACTCAGTCCGGTTCAACGGTTGGAGCACAGGGAGTCGGGAAAAGTGCTTACCTTTGCGGGCGGAACAATCAATACCCGGAAGGTTGTCCTTTGCATCAACGCATACGCCGCAACGTTTGGCGGACATCCAAACGGCTTGCTGCCCGTGTACACCTTCGCCTCGCTGAGTAGAAAGATGACGCCAGTCGAGGTCAAGGCCCTTGGCGGAATCAACTCCTGGGCGTTGATTCCGGCAGACCCGATGGGGACCACCGTTCGACGCTTAGGCACCGACCGCATTTGCGTTCGAAATCACTTTGTTTTCCGGCCGGGGCTGGAGGTTTCGCCGGCGGATTTGCGCAAGGCGAAGTCCCTGCATCAACGCTCGTTCGACCGTCGGTTCCCGATGCTTGAAGATGTCGCGCTCGAATATACGTGGGGTGGCGCTCTCTGTCTGTCTGCGAACAGCGGTGCGTTGTTCGGCATGACGACGGACGGCTTGTATCAGGCGATTGGATGCAACGGGTTGGGGCTTAGCAGAGGGTCGGCGTCCGGAAAGGTGATTGCCGAGTATGCGCTAGGCATGTCGAACGACATGACACGGCAGCTCTTGAGCCAGGCGCATCCCCGGCCGCTTCCCATGCGCCCGATTGCAGACGTTGCCGTTTCAACCGCGATATGGCTGAAGGAATTCGTGGCGGGAGCCGAACTTTAATTGATTGAGGATTTGAAATGACGACATTTGAGCAATGGAAGCACAAGGCCGATACCCTTTCGCTGGATGGGCGTGCATTCATCGGCGGCCAGCGCTGTGGCGCAGTGTCCAATGAAACGTTCCAGACATTGAACCCCTCGAACGGAAAGGTCCTTGCAGATATCGCGCAGTGTGACGCGAGGGACGTTGACCTGGCTGTCGCCTCGGCGAGAGACGCGTTCGAAACGGGTGTCTGGTCAAAGGCAGCGCCATCACATCGAAAGTCGGTACTCCTTCGATTGGCTCAGTTGATTGAAGAAAACACCGACGAGCTAGCCATTCTCGAAGCGCTTGAAGCAGGCAAACCTGTCTCGGAGTGTCTGGGACTCGATATCCCGGAATCTGCCGCATGCATCCGCTGGCACGCGGAAGTGACCGACAAGCGATACGACGCGCTCTCCCAGTCGGGACCCAATGTGGTCAGCATGATTACTCGTGAGCCCATCGGGGTCGTAGGCGCAGTCCTTCCGTGGAATTTTCCCGCATTGATGCTTGCATGGAAAATCGGTCCGGCGCTGTCGGTTGGCAACAGCGTAATCGTTAAGCCGGCTGAGCAGACTTCCCTTGCGACGCTGCGAATCGCCGACCTTGCCGTGGAAGCCGGAGTGCCTCCGGGCGTATTCAATGTCGTACCCGGGTTTGGTGAAACCGCAGGCCAGGCGCTCGGCCTCCACCCCGACGTGGACCTCATCGCCTTCACGGGTTCAACCGAGACCGGCAAGCGCTTTTTGAAGTATTCAGCTGATACGAACCTCAAACGGGTCATCCTGGAGTGCGGAGGAAAGAATCCGCAGGTCGTGCTGCCGGACGTCGCGAATCTGGACGCTGTCGCCGAGCAGGCAGTTGCCGCTGCGTTCTGGAACATGGGGGAAAATTGTAGTGCGGGCTCGCGCTTGCTGGTGCCAGCCGGCACGAAGGACCTTTTGCTCGGGAAGATCATAGCCGTGCTGGAAGGATGGAAGACCGGGCAGCCACTGGACCCCGGGATGAAGCTCGGTGCGTTGATTGAGCAGAAACATTATGAGAAGGTATTGGGTCACATCGAGAAGGCGAAGTCGGAGGGTGCGCGGCTGGTGCATGGCGGTAATGCCGTGCTCGTCGAAACGGGAGGCTGGTATATCGATCCGACTATTTTCGACAACGTGACGCCCCAGATGAGCATAGCCCGGGACGAAGTCTTCGGCCCGGTGCTCTGCGTCATTGAGTACAACGACATTGACGAGGCGGTGCAGATAGCGAACGACACCTGCTACGGCCTTGCCGCTTCGCTGTGGACGGACAACGTCAATAACGCGCACAAGGTCGCCGCCAGAATCCGCGCCGGAACGGTTACAGTGAACTGCTTTGGCGAGGGTGACCTGGCAACACCGTTTGGTGGCTTCAAGCAATCGGGCTTTGGTGGTCGGGATAAATCCGTGTACGCGCATGACCAGTACTGCGAGCTTAAAACGACCTGGCTGCGACTCGATTGAGAGGCGGCTAGCTATGCTTGCGGCACAGACCGAGTCTGCTTCGTTCACTTCATTACTTCGAGACTATGCGAATTGGATTCGTAGGAGCTGGCACCATAACGCGCGCGATCGTGACTGGACTCCTGCACGTTGACGCGCCCTTCGAGCATATTTATCTATCGCCACAGAACACGGGTATTGCGTCGAAGCTGGCGGCGCTTGATGGACGCATATCGGTCTGCGGCATGAACCAGGAAGTACTCGATGCCAGCGACATCGTCTGCCTGGCTGTCGTACCGCAAATTGCCGCGGAGGTGCTCGGAGAACTGGACTTCGAAGACCGCCATCATGTCATCAGCTTTATCGCCGGCGTTTCCCTATCGGACCTGGAGAAGATGATCGGAAAAGGGCATGCGATTATCCGCGCGATACCGCTGCCGGCTGTTGCCGCAGCCAAGGGAAGCACCGCAATCTGTCCACCGGACGACGTGACACGCCGACTTTTCGCGTACGTGAGCACGCCAGTTGAAGTGACAGACGAAAGTAAGTTCGATGCGCTGTCTGCCGTTACGGCAACCATGGCGAGCTTCTACGCGGTCCTCGAAACCCAGGCTGCCTGGTTGGTTGCGCAAGGAATCGACTACGACTCGGCGCGGGCCTATCTGGCGGGCTACAGCGTCGGGCTTGCTCACGAAATGTCGTTCAGTGACAAGCCGTTCTCCGCGTTGGTTCGGGACTCGATGACACCCGGTGGCATCAACGAGCAGCTTCATGGCGAGTTGTCCGGCAAGGGGACGTATGCACCCTACTCGGAGGCCCTGGACAACGTGCTGAGGCGCATAGAGGGGCGATAAAAAGGAGCTGTGGCGACTCACCGTAACCTCACTGCGCCACATCGTGGGCGATTTGGCCCGTAATTCGCTTAGTAAAGCCCTCGACACCGTGGTGGTTCGCCATAGGCGGGGCGAGAGTTCTGTAGTGTCGGTGTAAAGTTCAAGTATCCGCCTGCCGCCGGTTTGCGGTCTGTCAGAGTCTGACCGCGTTGAAGGTGAACCCAATGCAGAAGAAACAACTGTTTGCCGATCGGTTACTAGCACAAATGCCGTCGTTGCGGGCGCTGCGATGTTTCGTGACCGCGGCTCGTTACGAGAGTTTTACTCTGGCGGCGGAGGTCTTGTGTGTCACTCAGGCGGCCGTGAGCAGGCAGATCAAGGAGCTTGAGGACGCTTTGGATGTCCCGTTGTTCGAGCGGACAGGACGACACATTGCACTGACGGACTCAGGCCGCATTTTGTATAACGCTTCCTACCTCTCGATCATGAATATCGCCGAGGCGGCTGAAGCAGTGCGGCGCTCGGATAAACAGGCATTGAGCATATGCGTTTCGCATACGTTCTCGGCCCTCTGGCTGTCCTCCAGGCTGCCACGTTTCCGGGCACAATTTCCAGAAATCAAGCTTAACGTCATGGTCACCGAGCACTTCATGGAACTCGACGAGCTCATGCAGCCGGATGTCATCATCACGAAGAATCCGCCGCGCGAACTTGAATACGACGTGGAGCCGCTGTTTCACGATGTTGTTTATCCAGTCTGCAGCCCTGGGTTCTTTGAAAGCCACTTTCAGGGAAAAGCGTTAAAGCCGCTGGACTTACTTGCGCATTCCACCCTCCATTTATCCTTGTTGGGACGCGCGCAGGTTTGTGAGCACGTTGATTGGCGCGTATGGAGCAACTGGTTCCAGCAAGGTGACGGCTCGGACAGGTATGCGCCGGGCGAGCACTTTGAGAGTAACGACTACCGGCTCCTTGTTTCGTCGGCTGAGGGCGGCGAAGGAACGCTTCTTGGGTGGCATCACCTGGTCCATCGTCAAGTTGACCAAGGCACACTTGTGCGTCCGGTGCGGGACGCGATAGTCTTTCACGATAGGCACCACTACCTCATTACACACAAGAAGGCCACTGAGCGGCCCGAATACCAGTTGTTCCGTGAATGGCTGATCAGCGAGGTAAAGGAAATGATGGCGAGCTGGCGCGAAACCGGCGAAGAACGCAAGGCTTTGTAGGTTCGTGCTTGCCCCCGCCATTATCTGGTAAGGGCCAACCAATCGACCCACCAAAGAAACTAGCGGGTCGAGCGAGAAATATGATTAGTAATACATTACAAATTTACGATGAACCGTCGAAACCCCTAAGGTTTGGAATTGTGCTTTTGCCAAACTTTACGCTGACGGCTTTCTCAGGATTTGTGGACCTTCTGAGGCTAGCAAGCGATGAGGGGATATGAGTCGGCCGGTGCGCTGTTCTTGGATGGTAGTTGGCGAGAATATCCTGCCGGTCAGGGCCAGTTGCGGAATTCAGGTTGTACCATGGGCGACCTTCGACAAGGCGGAGCCATTCGACTACGTGGTCATAGTCGGCGGGTTGCTGCATTCCGGTCCCGCAGCGAGCGAAGCGACAATCCGTTTTATCCGTTCAGCAGGCGAAAGTTCCGCAACGGTCGTCGGAATATGCACGGGCGTATTCGCGTTGATGCGAGCCGATATCATGAACGGCTACCGAATTTGCGTGAGCTGGTTTCACTACTGGGACTTTCTTGAGCGATTTCCGCAGGCGGCCGAGGCAGACCTCGTTGCTGACCGGCTGTTCGTGATTGATCGGCGTCGCATCACGTGTTCGGGAGGATCTGCGTCGATTGACGTGGCGGCGGCAATCCTGCTTCGGCATTTCGAAGCGAGCATCGTTCAAAAAGCACTTCGTATATTGCTGGTAGATGACGCGCAGAAAGGCAATGCACCGCAACCGTATCCGCTAGGACTGAAACCGGCATCAAATCCGAAAATTCGAAGAGCAATCCTGTTAATGGAGCAGCACATCGGCAAACGTCTGACCTTGCCCGACCTTGCGAGAAGACTAGAGGTATCGGTTCGCCAGCTTGAGAGATTGTTTCAGGCGGAAACTGGGCAGTCTCCCGTAGCCTACGATCGGCAGATTCGGATGCGAATGACAGCGTGGCTGCTGACGAGTTCTGACCGGACGGTCGCAGATATCGCTGCCTCGTGTGGCTTCACCGACGCATCCCATTTAAACAGGGAGTTCAAAAAGAGCTTTGGAGTAAGACCCGTAGCATATCGGGAAACTCAGGCCCTGGAAGAGATGGGGCTCACTCAGCCATGCCCATAAATTATGAAAAGTGAGCGTTCAAAAGTGGCACTGGAAATACAACACAGCGCCTCGACACCTGACGGTCGGCTAATCCACGCGCTTGATGAGCGTGACTGGCAGCCCATGATGATTCAAGGTAAGCGTCATCCTGGGTTCTGGATTATTCCGATAGTCGACGATGAGACTGGTTTATGGACCAGTTACTGGATGCGCCTGGACGCGGGTGCTCGGTCGCTCCTGCATACTCATACCTCTACCGAACTGCTGCTGATCATGGATGGGGTCTACACCGACCAGGACGGCACCGACATCACCGCCCGACAGGTTGTGACGTACGCGGCAGGTACGTCACACTGGTCGCACTCACGGGAAGGATGCACCGTGCTCGTGGTCACGAATAGCGAGTCAGAACTGTAATCCTGGTTGTATCTGCAGGGAGCTGACTAGTGCCGACTTACCTTGCTGAAAACACGCCCAACGAACAATAGAATCTTAGCAATCCAACATTCTTTGAACGGCAATATGAAACCAGGGTCGACAGCAACCAGAGGTTATCGGCATCTTATTCCTTCAGTCAACGCGCTTGTCGAGTTCGAAGCGGTTGCGCGCCTCAGCAGCTTCACTCTTGCCGCGCACGAACTTGGGGTGACGCAGGCCGCCGTAAGCAGGCAAGTCAAGTTCCTGGAGGAAACCCTTGGTAGTCGCCTCTTCCAGCGCCTCTACCGCGCTATCAAACTGACCGATGAGGGCGAAGAGCTGTATCTGGTCGTCGCCGAGTCAATGCAAAAGATTGCCGGAGTGTTCGACCGGCTTGCGAGCGGTCCCGTCCAGCAGGAACTTGTGCTCGCCGCAACCTCGGCTTTTTCATATTTTCGCCTCCTGCCCAGGCTTTCGTCTCTGAAAAAGTCTCAGCCGCAGCTTCAACTTCGCCTCTCCACACAGATGTTTACCTCGGACCTCCGGCACAAGGAGATTGATGTCGCGGTACGGTTTGGGAACGGACGCTGGGGCGATGGCACGGCCACGCTGCTGTTCGACGAAGAGGTGTTTCCGGTCTGCTCGCCAAAATGGTTAGAGTCGCAAGGGTCGCCCGAATCCCTGCAGGCCCTCGCCAACGCGGCGCTCATCGAATCGGACTCGACCTCGGAAGGATGGATGGGGTGGGAGGCGTGGTTCCATGCAGTAGGCTTCAGACCCCAGCGGCTGAATTTTGCTCTGCGATGCAGCCTTTATACGGACGCAATCCAGGCCGCCCGTTTCGGTCACGGCATCGCTCTTGGCTGGGGTAGGCTCGTCCATGACATGCTCACGGCGGGTGAACTCGCGAGGCTACCCCTCGCCTCGTTTAAGGTAAGCGACTCATACTTCGTCGTGGTGCCTCACGGGCGTACTATCACGCCCGCGATAGATGGCCTGATCGACTGGCTTCGGGAAGACTCCGTTGATGGTTGACGCTCGTCAAGCCCCATCTGGCAAGCGTTTTACGCATATCGGACTGCATAACTTAAAGTAATGCCAGAACGAAAATAAAGCGCATTGACGCTCTTTTTCGTCACTCCAATACTGGGTTTCATAGCGGGAACAATCGAAATCCCGACACCCCTGAACGTTGGAGAAGGACGATGTCTGAAGTGAAGATCAAGACTCATGGTGAGTTAATCCGTAGCCGTCAGCCCGGGCACGGTATGCCCGGTGAGCTCTTTGGTCGACAGGACGTTTTTGAGACAGACGTCGGGGTCTTTTTCCACAAGCATTGGATTCTGGTTGGAGTCACTGCCGACGTTCCCGAGCCAGGGGATGTTTCGACCGTCGATATCGGCAAGGCTTCAATCATCATTGTCCGGGACGACGACGGGAACGTCCGGACGTATCGCAACGTCTGTCGTCATCGCGGGGCGCGCCTCAAGGAGGCTGGGAAGTCGACCGTAGGCATGCTGGTGTGTCCTTACCACCAGTGGACGTACGATCTCGACGGCAGCCTGCGCCATACGATGCACATGGGTAAGGATTTCGACATGACCTGTCGCAGTCTCATTCCGGTGCACACCAGGATTGTCGGAACGCACATTTTTGTTTGTCTCGACGAGAATCCGCCGGAGGACATCTCGAAGCTGGAAGCGACGATGGCGCCGCGCTTCGCGCCGTACGACTTGCAGAACACCAAGATTGCCTTCGAGCAAGAAATCATCGAAAACGGCAACTGGAAGCTCGTCATGGAGAATAACCGCGAGTGCTACCACTGCCAAGCCACTCATCCGGAGTTGACAGCGTCGTTCCTGCCCGAAGATTTTGGTTTCTGTCCTGAAAACCTCAGTGATGAATCTCTTCGCGCGCTTGAAGAGTACAAGGCGCGCAACGCCAAGTGCCAGGCAAGCTGGGAGCGTGAAGGATTCGTTGCCGAAGCCTTTGAGTGGCTCGACGAGGATGCGGTCACCCAGTTCCGGACGCAGCAGCTGGTTATTGCCGGCGCGGGTGAATCTCAGACTATCAGCACAAAGGTTGCCAGCACAAAGCTGTTAGGCAATCTCACACGACGTGACCTCGGGGATACGCACCTATGGACGCACAACTCGTGGACGCATGTCATGAGCGATCACGCGGTGATTACCTACATCATCCCGCTTGCCCCAGATAAGACGCTGGTGCGCTCCAAATGGCTCGTCCACGCGGCTGCGGTAGAAGGTGCGGATTACACGATTTCGGATTTGACGGAAGTCTGGGTTGCGACTAACACGCAGGACAAGCATCTCGTCGAAATCACGCACGAGGGTACCCAAGACCCGGCATACGCACCCGGCATGTTTTCACCGTTCACTGAAGTCTATGTCGACCAGTTCTCGCGCTGGTATGCGGCCCGACTGAACGCGCACGGCGTCAGAGCACAATCATCATGAATTCTGTAGAAAGATTATTCGACCGGATGCCGGAGTCTGCTGACCGACTCAGCAGCACGGGCACGTGGGAAAGCGGTGCGAGACAGTGGCCGAGTAGTGAGCAGCAGACGCTGATCTGCTGCCGCATTGTTGAAGAAACACACGACGTCAGGACGTTCGAGTTTCGCACGGAAGATGGTTTGCCCGTGCGCTTCGAGCCGGGTCAGTTCATGACGGTGTCGGGGACCGTACAGGGCCAGTCTGTTGCGCGCTGCTACACGATTTCCTCGCCTCCGACGCGTCCGTACCTGGTGTCCATTACAGTCAAGCGGGTTCCGGGGGGTGTCATGTCGAACTGGCTTCATGAAAATATGAAACCGGGAAACCAGTTGCACGCATATGGCCCGTCCGGCGCTTTCACTTCTACGGCATCTGCTGCTCCGAAGTCACTTTACCTATCGGCTGGCTCGGGTGTTACGCCGCTGATGTCGATGACCCGGGCTAGTGTAGACCTCGGGCTCGACCGCGATATCGCGTTTGTGCACAGCGCGAGAACGCCTGCCGATATTGTTTTTCGCGAGGAATTGCAAAGACTGGTGAAGCTGTCTCCGCGGCTCAAAGTCTTCTTCGTGTGCGAAGGCATCGGCAACGAAAAAACTTGGGTCGGCGCGACGGGCCGATTGAGTATCCAACTGCTGTCGGAATGGCTTCCGGACTACGCGGATCGCGAGGTGTTCACCTGCGGTCCTGCAGGCTACATGAGTGCCGTAAGGGATTTGCTTCGCGAAGGTGGACATGACCCGGCACGCTATCATCAAGAAAGCTTCGACATCTCGGCAGCAGTAGCGCCTGAGCCTGCTGCGCCTGAGCGCGAGAGGGCTCAAGATACGTTCACGGTCAAGCTGTCCCGATCGTCGAAGACATTCACGATGGGTGTGTCGGAAACAGTGCTCTCGGCTGCGAAAAAGGCAGGTGTCGTGATCGCGTCCTCTTGCACTCAAGGCGTCTGCGGTACCTGCAAGACCAAGGTGCTCGAGGGTACCGTCGATATGAAGCACAACGGGGGTATCCGGGAGCGCGAAGTCCAGAAGGGTTTCCGCCTTCTGTGCTGCAGCCGCCCTACATCGGACTTGGTCCTTGAGCTGTAACCGCCAGACGTGCAGGAGCGGCAGCACATCCTGGGTATCTGCCGAGGCTGCTTCTGCCGGTCCAATTCCTCTGCATGGGCGCGAAGCAAACGCTACGCCCTCACTGAAGACCACACAACAACGAAGCGCTACCTCTCCGGAGGGTTTGCATGTCCGGCAGTCATATGATTGACGTGAGCAGTGTCGCGAATCTGAAAAGAACAGAAAGCACGTTGTTTAATGTTCGGGCGTACAGATTGGCACGTGTGCTTGAAGTGCTGAAGAAGAATGACTGTGCCGCGATTTTGCTCTATGACCCGGTGAACATCCGCTATGCAACTGACACGTCGAATATGCAGATATGGACCGGGCGCAATCCGTCTCGCTATGTCATGGTATTTGCCGATGGTCGCGTCATTGGTTGGGAATTCCATAGCTGTGACCATGTATGGGACGGGCTGACCCTAGACTTTGAGTTGCGCAGTGCTGTCGCCTGGAATTTTTTCAGTGCTGGGAACGACGCCGAGCGCCGCGCCAGCGTCTGGGGCGCAGAGATTGTTGACGTCATGCGCGAGAGTGCTGCGGGCGAACTCCGCCTCGCGGTCGACCGGCTCGACCCTATCGGGGCCGCTTATTTAGTTAAGAATGGCCTGACGCTCCTGGACGGGCAGGCAATGATGGAGATTGCCCGCTCGGTCAAATCGGTTGACGAACTTGTACTCATAGGGGAGTCGCTACACGTTTGCGAAAAAGGAATAGAACGCATGCATCAGGAGCTTCGGCCGGGGATGACGGAGCAGGACCTTTGGGCAAACCTTCACTACGAGAACATCCGGCATGGCGGAGAGTGGATCGAAACGCGGCTCCTCGCTTCAGGGGACAAGACCAACCCCTGGATGCACGAATGCTCCGCTCGGGTATTGCAAGGTGGCGAGTTGCTCGCCTTCGACACGGACATGGTTGGTCCGAATGGCTACTGCTCGGATATATCTCGCACATGGACGGTGGGACACACTCGTCCATCTGATGAGCAGCGCAAGCTCTATGAAGCTGCCTATTCGCAAGTACATTTCAACATGGATCTGATTCGCCCGGGTATGGCGTTTCGAGAGTTTTCTGAAAAGGCTTGGAAGATACCGGAAATCTATCTGAAGAACCGGTATAGCTGCGTAGCCCATGGCATCGGCATGGTCGACGAGTATCCGAACATAGTGCACCAGGTGGACTGGGATAGCTCGGGCTATGACGGCCTGTTTGAAGCCGGCATGACGCTCTGTGTAGAGAGCTACATCGGCGCAGAAAATGGATCTCAAGGGGTGAAGCTCGAGCAGCAGGTATTGCTTACAGGAGGCGGCTGTGTGCCTCTCGCGTCATGCAGCTTCGAAACCGACTGGCTGTGAAACTGTCGGCAGGAGTTGTTCGTTTCGTTCCTAAATTAGATCGCCATCCCGTGATGAGTCAGCACCCGATAACACCTATGCATGAGTCGGATCTAGCCGAGGTGCTGAGGATGCAGGCAGCAATTGACGTCACCCTGACGTCAATTGCTGACATGGGAGCCGGGCGGTGGCCGCAGCACGGAAGCACCGTTCGCTCCGCACATGTCTTCGATACGACAGACGTTGATGATTTAAAAAGCGTCGGATCTTGGATCAACAATGAGGCCGATAAGCGAACCGTGTTTTGCGTTGGATCGAGCGGTGTCGAGACAGCATTGGTGGAATGTGGTGCGCTTGTGTCAACATCCGCCCGTCATAGCGAATGTCGTTTGCACAAACACAATCGCATGGTCGTCGTTTCAGGGAGCTGCTCAAAAACCACTTCGAGCCAGATCGACGTAGCCGTAGCAGCGGGATTCGTTCCTGTACTCCTTGATGTCGACCGGCTGATGCTCGACCCCGAAATAGAAAACGTGATCGCTACGACAGTGCGCGCCGCTTCAGAAGCGATCGCGCGCGGTAACGACCCGATTATCTATTCCGCGAAAGGCGCTAGGACCGACACGCGCCGAGGAGACCCCACAGAACTTGAAAGTCGAATTGGCGAATGCCTTGGCGAAATACTGTCCGAATTGCTCAGTATCCGTCAAATTGACCGGGCTGCCATTGCGGGCGGGGACACCTCAGGCCGCGTTACGCGGGCGCTCGGCGCGGTCGCAATCAAAGTCGCGGTGCATATAACTCCAGGCGCACCGCTCTGCGAACTATATCGGCCCGGACGTACACCTCTTTTAGTGGCTCTCAAGGGTGGTCAAATGGGATCTGATGACTATTTTATCAAAGTGAGAGACGCGTAACTCCAACAGCGTTTGCGGGAGGTCTCCGTCGAACTGCTCGAAGGGCAAATCTTGAGGCGGCTTCATAAACCGGAGTTTGAACCACGCTAAGCTGTCGGCGAATTGTGGTTGGACTCCGCTACCGCGTGTCAAACGCCTGATTCATCTGCCTGGCGCGCTTGAGATCGTCTCCTTGTAGATAAATCGAGGTAGTGGCGATCGACGCATGGCGCAAGTTGTCGCGTACGGTGGTGAGCTCGGCACCGCGGGCGAGCGCATGTGTGGCGTGTGTATGTCTCATCCAGTGCGGGCTGGCGCGGCGTAGCTTTTCTGAGGTCGCCGGATTATCGGGACCGATGACATCGGCGGCCTGCTCAAAGAAGCGCCGCATGACGATCCACAGACGTGTGCCGGTAATGCCGACCACGCTGTCCTGCTCGGTACGAACGACGAGCGGTGTCGAGGAATTCCAGCGCGCCGGCGTAACTGGCAATCGGCGCTGGAACAGATACCGATCAAGCGCCGTGCGGGCCAGCGGAGGCAACGCCACTTTGCCGGGCCGGCTGCCTTTGATGATCAGATGCAGCCAGTGATCATAGTTTTCGTCAACACGGATGTCACCGAGCGTTGCACCGACCAGCTCGCTTGCGCGCAGGCCCGTGGCGTATGCAAAGTCGAGCATAAAGCGAATCCGCTGTGCGGCGGGTGCTTCCCAGCCATATGACCATTCGAGTCGGTCGGCGATCACGCGCACCAGCAACCATTCCGCTTCGGTGAAGCCGCGAGAGCCGTCAAGGGACACGACGCGAGTATGGCCACGCACCTTTAACCCGGCAAAGGGATTGGCCAGCACGTAGCGCTGTTCCATCAGCCAACGGAAAAGCGCGCCGAGTACCGATAGCGCGTACGCGGTGGACCGGGCTGAAAGGCTACTTGCGAATGGCCGCCAATCGGGCGCGTGACGCAGCCGGGGCGGTCCAATCCACCGTTCGCGTGGCGTTGGCCGCCGCAGGAAGCTGCGGTAAGCAATCGCGTCTTCCGTCGTGAGCGACGACAGTGCACGGCCGCGTTCGACGATTGCCCACAGGATCAGACGTTCTGCCTCTTTTCGATAGGCGCGCTGGGTAGCAGGCGTTTCGTGCAGCGCGAGCCACGCCTGCACTGCCTCGTAGTCGTTCGTCGCATTGAGGGTGCAGGCGTGCTGCGGTCCCCGGAAGCCGCCGCGAGAGCCGTCGACCTCATGCGGCAACTGCAACCTCTCCCAGGGGACAACAACTCTGGAAGAGGACACTGCAATCAGCGCCCGTGCGCGTTCAGTTAGTTGAGGATGGGACTGAAAAAATGTTTCGATGTGCCGGGCGCCAGCCTGGCCTAGCCCCGGAATCGCGCTCCACCAGCGGCGTCGACGTGGCACACGTACCGTCAGGTCCGCTAGCGTATGGATGCCGTAAGCGCGTAGTGTCCGGACGGTCCGCGGTGAAAGCCATGAATCGATGCCATCGGTGACCCGAGGCTGCGGCACCCGCAAAGAGCGCAGAACATCGATCGCGTGGGCAACAGTACTCGCGTGCTTTAGCCGTTCGTTGATGGGATGCTGAAACAGATCGACCAAGTCGATGCGCTGGCGATGGCGCGCGAACGCGATCAGCTGTTGCCGGATCTGGCCAAGGATGCCCCGTGCGGACTTACCGGGAGCTCTGTCGTGCGGCAGGTAGCGGTCCACCGCCGCGCGGGACGACAGGCCCGCATACCAGCCACGCAGTGCAGCGAGTGCGGCTTCACCCGGAAAAACCGGGGGTTGCGGAACGTCGTGGGGCGGGGGCGAGAACTGACGCGTTTTCATGATCGCCAGTTTATGCCATTGTGATAAGAAGGATTATCTGAATAGTATCGATTTTTCCACCATTGCACCGAGTTGCCAAAATCCGAGAATCCGTGTGTGAACCCGTTCCCAGACCATCTCTATTACTGCCGAGGACGCAGATGCCCCGTCGATCAATCTTGTCTGACGCCGAACGCGAAAGCCTTCTCTCGCTCCCAGAAGGTCGCGATTACCTGATCCGCCACTACACCTTCAGCGAGTCCGACCTATCATTGATTCGCCAGCGCAGAGGCGCAGCGAACCGATTGGGCTTTGCCGTGCAACTCTGCTATATGCGCTATCCCGGCATCATCTTGGCTGCGAGCGAATCACCACCTTCACCGCTATTAGATATAGTCGCGCGGCAGCTCACTCTTTCTTCGGAGCACTGGGCCGAATACGGTCGGCGTGAGCAGACACGTCAGGAGCACCTTCTGGAGCTGCAGGTGTTCCTTCGTGTAGAACCGTTCACACGGGTGCACTACCGGTCGGCCGTGCAGTGGGTGGTTGAATTGGCCTCGCAGACCGACAAGGGATTCGTGCTCGCTGGCGAGTTGATCGAACATTTGCGAAGAGAATCCGTCTTGCTTCCGAGCGCGAACGTCATCGAACGGGTATGTTCTGAAGCGATCACACGAGCGACCCGTCGGATTTATCGGACGCTGACTGAGTCGCTGTCGGACGATCACCGGAAAAAGCTCGACCAGTTACTCCTTCAACGTAAGCCCGAGAGCCGCATGACGTGGCTTGCGTGGCTGCGTCTGTCACCGGGCAAGGCCAACTCTCGTCAGATGGTCCTTCATATCCAGCGCCTGAAGATCTTTCAAGCGCTTGATTTGCCAGTTGGCATCGATCGTCTGGTACACCAAAACCGCTTGCTCAAGATTGCTCGCGAAGGCGCACAGATGACTCCAAACGATCTTGCTAAATTCGAGACAGAGCGTCGTTACGCGACGCTCGTTGCTCTGGCGACCGAAGGAATGGCGACAGTCATCGACGAAATCGTGGACTTACACGACCGCATTATCGGGAAGCTTTTCAATTTCGCGAAGAAGAAACATCAAAACCAGTTTCAGCAGTCAGGAAAATTGATCAACGACAAGGTACGACAATACTGGAAAGTGGGCAATGCCTTGTTAGCAGCTAAGCAGAGCGGCACCGATGCGTTCGCAGCAATCGAGTCCGTCATGTCTTGGGAGGCGTTCACAAAGAGCATTGACGAAGCACAGCAGCTTGCGCAGCCGGAGGCATTCGACTTCTTACATCATCTCGGCGAACACTATGCGACGCTACGCCGTTACGTCCCGGAACTCCTCGATGTGCTGAAGTTGAGGGCTGCGCCGGCAGCAAAAGATGTGCTCGACGCCGTCGATTTGATCCGGGACATGAACGCTGGCAACGTACGCAAGGTTCCATCCGATGCACCAACCGATTTCATCAAAAAACGATGGAAAGCTCTGATTCTCAAGGAAGACGGTATCGATCGCCGCTTTTACGAGTTGTGTGCGCTGTCGGAGTTGCGAAACGCTCTGCGCTCGGGCGATATTTGGGTACAAGGGTCGCGGCAGTTCAAGGACTTCGACGAATATTTGCTGCCCACGGAGAGGTACGCCGAACTCAAGTCCCTCAGCAACTTGCCGCTGCCTGTCGCGACCGACTGTGACCAGTACTTGAACGAGCGGCGAGAACAGCTGGAACGACAGTTGGCGATCGTGAATCGAATGGCGGCCGCGAATAATCTGCCCGATGCAATCATCACGGAATCTGGCTTAAAAATCACACCGCTCGATGCTCTCGTTCCCGACGCTGCGCAGTCTTTAATTGACCAGACGTCAATGATGCTGCCACGGGTGAAGATAACCGAACTGCTGATGGAGGTCGACGAATGGACCGACTTCACCCGGCACTTCACGCATCTCAAAAGTGGCGAGACGGTCAAGGACAAAACGCTACTGCTCTCGGCCATCCTTGCCGATGGAATCAACCTTGGCTTGACCAAGATGGCAGAGTCTTGCCCTGGCGCCACGTATGCACGATTATCGTGGCTACAGGCATGGCATGTCCGCGATGACACTTATTCCCAAGGGCTGGCGGAATTGGTCAATGCGCAGTTCTCTCAAGCTTTCGCCGGCCACTGGGGTGACGGTAGTACATCTTCCTCTGACGGTCAGCGCTTCAAAGTCGGTGGCCGTGCTGAAAGCACCGGACACATAAATCCGAAATACGGCGATGAACCAGGAAGGATGTTTTACACCCACATTTCCGACCAGTACGCACCGTTCAGCATGAAGCTCGTCAACGTCGGTGTGCGAGATTCGACTTACGTCCTGGACGGTCTGCTGTATCACGAATCTGATTTGCGCATTGAGGAGCACTACACCGACACAAACGGATTCACCGATCACGTCTTCGCGCTCATGCACCTACTCGGCTTTCGTTTCGCGCCGCGCATCCGCGATCTTGGCGACACCAAGCTATACGTTCCTGGAAAGCCCACTGACTATGCGGCACTGACCGCGATGATCGGCGGCCCCATCAACCAAAAGCACATCCGCAACCACTGGGACGAGATTTTGCGTCTGGCCACGTCGATTAAACAAGGAACCGTGACGGCATCGTTGATGCTACGAAAGCTGGGCAGCTATCCGCGCCAGAACGGTTTGGCGGTTGCTTTGCGAGAACTGGGGCGCATCGAACGCACGCTGTTCATACTGGATTGGCTTCAAAGTGTGGAGCTCCGCCGACGCGTGCATGCAGGACTCAACAAAGGCGAAGCGCACAACGCGCTAGCACGCGCTGTCTTCTTTTACCGCCTTGGCGAAATCCGCGACCGTGGCTTTGAGCAGCAACGATACCGAGCCAGCGGCCTGAATCTGGTGACCGCGGCAATCGTGCTGTGGAACACGGTCTATCTAGAGCGCACTGTGCACGCATTGCGCGCCCGAACGCGAGACGGTCGAACTGCTCGGGATCAATGTGGCGCAAGGCGCGCACGAAACGCTTGACGCTCTCGTAGCTCGCGGTGAATGCGAACTGATCGACCAGATCCTGATAGATCGCCTGCGCGTTGCGTCTCAGGCGGACCTGCTGTTCGATCCATTCGCGATGCGGTTCGCTTGCGGAGCGGGTGAAATTGAACGTTGTGGTCTTGCTGGAACCGTCGGTAGCCGGTGGTCGCGGCGGTGGGGAAGTTTGCGTGACGGCCGTTTCAGAGCCGGTGGTCATCATGGGGGAGTTTACCGACCCAGACTTCTCCGACTCGAAGATCGCCTGATAGCGACGGATCGTCTTGCGGTGGATGCCCGTGAGCCGCTGGATCTGGCGCTGGCTCTTGTTACGCTCGAGTAAGGTGAATACAGTGCTTTGCAGGTGCGGCTTCAAGACGTTCACTCCGTGAACTCCTTCTTGTTCGAAGGAGACGAAGATAGACGTCCTGCAACACTTCTCCCGTCAGCTCAGTCGACGGTCGTCAGGCGGGGGAATTTGAAGTGACCATACCCGGGGAAATTTGACCGACCGCCGGGAGATAAACATCTGCGCTGTTTCCCCGTCGGCGAGCGTGCTTCTCCTTATCTGATATGGTAAGAAAAACTTACCCTTGATACCAGAAAAGACAACTCGACATACTTCTTCCGTAGATCGAAACTAAATTGACTGGATGCCGCTAGGAGACGTAATCGGCTGACCGATCTGGACGTTAAAGTACGTCAGTTCGGTAAAGAGATTGTCGAATCAGGAAACCGTCCGATGGCGAATATTGGCGACGGTCATACTGTGGCAGGGATGCTTATGAAAACAGGAACACGCATACCCGGGGAGATTCGAACGGTCCGCTAGTGCTGATGTTGCATAGAGTCGGGCAGACGCTACATGCTTGGGGCGGAACAGGAAAGGTGCTGGGGGTTGCCGGCTATCAGGTAATAGCGCTTGACGCACGTGGCCACGGCGATTCGGACTGGACGCCCAACGGCGACTATTCCAGGGACGCATGGTTCGCGATCTCCAATGTATTATCGACGCAAAATTGCCAATGAGAAGAAGGTGATCGGTTTCGAGTGAATGTCGCCACCATTGATGTGGCCGCCTAAGGAGCCAAACTGTTACGATCATTATAATCAGTATAACTAATTAAGCCTGCAATTATCAGGAGCCGGGAGTGACGAGGTCACGGCCAGTTGGGCAGACTAAAGCGACGTAAATAGCCGACGTAGAGGATGAAATGTCATTTGATTGCCGTTCGTAACAACTGATTGGAGCGGACGGATGTAATGATTTTTGACAATTTGAGGGTGATAGAGGCGGAGGTACTGCTTGATCGAGCGGAAGGCACGAAACAAGAGAAGACGACGAAATTAACCGACGATGTCAAGTTTATCGCCATAGCTTGGCTCGGGCCGATTTAACGATATCTTTGTGACTTCAGTATTTTTTTAGAATAAAACCGCCGGTTTGGCAAAAGGATAAAGCCAGTACGTGGACTGGTAATTCAGGAAGCGAGGTTTCGAGGTATTAATCTTAAATGTAATCTTCCAAAAATGATTTTAATCTAAAGGAGACGACCGTGAGGAAGACATCTATTGCTATTATAGCATCATTTTTTGCTATGGAAAGTTGCGCCTACGCGCAAAGCAGCGTAACATTATATGGCCTTATCGATGTGGGCGTGAATTATATCAACAACGTTCGAGGTCATTATAATATTGCGCTCACAAGTGGCGTCGTGCAGGGGAGTCGCTGGGGTCTGAAGGGAAGGGAAGATTTAGGCGGTGGATTGAGTGCCATTTTTACCTTAGAGAATGGATTTGATGTCACGAACGGAACGCTAGGGCAAGGCGGCGCATTGTTCGGGCGTCAAGCATACGCCGGTTTCAGTAGTGAAAGATTTGGTACAATCACGCTTGGGCGTCAATATGATTTGCTCACCGATTTCATTGCGCCTCTTTCAATTCTCACTGAAACAGGTATAGGCGCTCCGCTCGATAATGACAATACCGATCACACGATTCGCCTGAACAACACTGTAAAATATACAAGTGCTGACTATGGTGGGTTGAAATTTAGTGGCCTCTACGCTTTCAGCAACAGCCCCAGTAGCGACGCTGCAGGAACGGGTTTTGCCGCCAACCGTGCATGGAATTTCGGGGCCGCATATATGCACGGGCCGATTAATTTGGCTGTTGCTTATTCAAGCATGAACGGCTTGGGGGCAAATAGTACCGGTGCTATTACAAATGCGCCCGTAAACGCACCCGTGCTAAAAACCGTTACCAGTCAGAAGATTTTTGCCGCCGCCGGAGGTTATACGTTCGGTCCTGCTACAGTGAATCTCGTCTACAGTCACGTCAAATTCAAGGGTTCTACACAGAATTTCATTAACAACGGTGAAGATGTTAATAATTATCAAATCAATGGCGTCTATCATGTGACGCCCGCGACGGTGCTTAGTGCTGGATATTATTATACAGATATTGTTCAAAATGTTGGAAATATAAAACCGAAATTCCAGATATTGCAGTTGATGGCGGATTATTTTTTGTCGAAGCGAACAGATGTTTACGTTCTTGGGGCTTATCAACGAGCGAATAGCGATGCAGGTCCTGCGTCGTTCGCACCTTATCCTCTGGATTCTGGAGTTTCAGGTACGGGGAATCAGGTTTTGGTGCGAGTAGGTATGCGACTCAAATTCTGATCGAAGTGACCTGCCCTTGAACTTTTCTTCAGATTGAAGCGGTAATATGATCTATCCCCGGAAGTGGTGCGTCTGACCCGGAACTAGTCGGTCCTGCAGAATCAATCCACCGAAGTTAAGGATCCCGTACATAAATTATAAATAGATTAAAAACCACTTGACACACCTTTAAAGGCGCGTCGCGCAGTGAGATTTTTTCCTCATTGGCGACCATGTCTCTTCCCGCTTTTTTTACCGATCTTGCCGCGCGATTGCAGTCGGCCGAGTTTCTCCAAATAGCCCGGCATTCCGAACATCCCAGGGCATTTACGCGTCATCGCAAGTTGCCCTTAGCCCCACCCCGATCGCCAGAACCACGGGCGTTGATACCAAGACGATTCGTTGCACGGCAACGAGCCGGTCGATTTGCATCGTCGCATCGTCGCGGTGCTGCGCCGCTGCTGCAAAAACCTGCTGCTCGATCTCGTCGAAGAGCGGATCGGCCAAATCCTCGTCGATCTTATTGGCTCTCACGATGTCATGATGATCGACCGCCTTGAACATCGTCTTTGCGAACGAACGATACTTCTTATGCTTCTCGAGCAGGCTAAGCAGCATCACGCTACTGCCGGGTTCGAGTGCCAGCGCCTTTTTCAGCGAAGCGTCAAGTGCTTCCCCGGCCTCGCTGTGCTCGCGCAGAACCTCCGGACGTGGGTCCAGGAAGTACTTGCGTTCGGCCGATTCCTCCCATGCGACGCTGTAGCGGGTTTCCTCGAAAGCTTTATCCGCCTCGTTGGCGGCTTGCGCGGCGAAACCGGCGCTCAAGCTTTCATAGGCTCCCCAGAAGGCGAGAAGAGGCACGCTCAACAGAACGAGGGCGAGTCCAAATATCGCGGTGCGCCGAGTGGGGGAAACGCTCAACGACGACTCCTCAGGTCGGTCTGCTCCGACGTTGCTTCGCCACAGGAAACGACGCCTTTGGGTACCTTTCTGTCGGGTCACGATTGCTCCAATTTGGAAGGGCACGTCGAGGGCGTGATCTGCTCGGCAGGCCGGGAGAAATGCAATTGGACGTTGTCAGTCTGCCCGTGGACGGCGCGCGTATCGGAAGTAGTGGCCCGAAGCTTGGGTCAGTTCGTTCGTTGAGTCCAAATCGCGCAAATTACGGGCGACTCCGATCCCGGTCCGCGTTTCGTCGGGCCACACCGCTTGTGAACGGCACGCTCTGGCTTTTCGAGAGATCTCGCGTCGGTGGATTGCAGGGGCCGGTGCGTCGTCCGGCTGTAGCCTACCGACGCTATCCGCGCCTCTGCGGAGTATCGCCAGCCGTTCTAACGCTTCGCACAGCATGGCGTCGCGATTCAAGGAGCCCGAACGACCCCAACGCCGCCGCGATAACGCACACGCTCATGCAAAGCCAGCGAGTAGTGGACCGTCAGAAAGTCGCGTTCATGAGGCGCGGGCGTCGTAGTGTTTATGCGCAATACCGGCTTGTGCATCGACGGCGCTCTTGACGCCCTTCGCGAGGTCGACAGCGCGGCCTTGCTCCACATGGGAAAGCGCCGTCATGACAACGACGATGCCTTGCAAAGGTAATCCGCGAGCTGTTCATACTCCCAGTCCTGCGTTCGCTTGCAGGCTTCCAGACGCTCGGCTTCCGACTTTCCTTTTTCTGTCAGCACGGCGATCGGCGTCGGCGTGAAATATTTCGGATCAACGGGTGGCTGCTGAAGGACGGTGTCGATCAGGCCAAGCGAGTGCAGTGACGTAAAAATTGCAGGCCGCTTATGCCACGGTATCTGGCGATATTGAGCCAGGTGGAGAGCCTCGAGCACAGCTCCGTTGGCGTACTTCATTCTTGAATCCTTATGCCTTGCCCGTGTTTCCATGCGGCGTCCGAACGCTACCTTGAAGGATAAGATGAGACTGTGTCATGATTAGATTGGCAGAATCGGCAGTCAACGCGCAATGTGCTCCGTCGCGGCCACGTCGCACTGAATATGAGCAAAGCTCGTGTAAATTTCCTATAATGCGAGTTGTGCTCACTTTCCCCTGAGCTTGTCCCCGACACCGCATCGGTGCCGGGGGCTTTTTTCGGCGTTGTTGCATGTATCCGGCCCGAGAGCAGGGTACCCAAGTCCGACACGCCGCTTACGGTGATGCGCGGGCGGACGGCCCAGAAACGCGTGCCCTCGACTGCGAATTCCTCGGCTTCCTTCGGAGCTGTACGTTGACCAGGACGCGCAAACGGTCTTTGGACAGCGTGATCGTCTCGACCGAGCCGATGTTGACGTCCTTGTATTCGACTTTGGATTTGCCAGGCTCCAACCCCTCCGCGTTGACGAAACTGATGGTGATCGCCGGGCCGCGGTTGGAGATTGATTTAACCGCGAGCCCGATGGAGATCGACGCGGCGACCAGGAGGATGAGCCAGACGAGCGAGGGCACCCAACGGGCGCGCGGGACAATCATGGGCTCGGGAAGCGCGGACTCACGCGGACCCTTGCTCGGGGTGTCAGGCGGTTGTGAATGCTTCGACAAACGGGGCTCCTAAGACCGCCGTTGCGAGCTAGTCATGAGGTGTTTGGGCGACCGACGCTTCTTGACGGAGAAGAGCAAGGCCACGCCTTTCGCCTAGCAGTTCGCCCTCAGTGAGCGCGTCGGCCTGAACGCTGATCATTCGCAGCGCATGCACTGAGGGGTCGGTGGTCGCGGCGGCGCGCAACAAAGCGATTCGAACAGCGGGCGCCGCGACGAGCGATGCTTTTCGCGGGCCTGACCGAATGAGGCAACTGGCAGATGGTTCGCCAGCGTCCTTTGCGCCCGGGCCCGCAGCCAGATCCGCCACGATGCGTGTCGCGGCAAAGCAGTGCATCAGCAGAATGCCCGCGAAAAACCCGATTCCCGTCCACACAAGCGCCATGGCGCCCTCCCGGGGCGACGAGCCCCTTTGCCCTCTCACCCGCCGCGCCTACGCCGAATGGGCCCTTGGGCGAGGCGCCCGTCAGAACGGCCCGGCCGCCTCGCGCATTCCTTAGCGAAGGCTGGCAGTCGGTTGTCCACCAGACACTCGGTCGGTAAGCTTCCCGTCTCTGCGAGAAGGGTATTTCAGAACCGAATCGAATCGCACCTTGACTGAATATGAGTAGTGGTCGTATTCTTTCTTTGAGAAATACGAGTAATACTTGCATTCAAGGAGAATGCCCATGCCTGAGCTATCGCACATCGATCCCCGGAGCTCCGCGCTGCTGGTGATGGATTACAGGTCGATGTCCTCACCAGGTTCATGACGGCTGCGCAGTCGGCCGAAGCGATCGCGTGCGTGCCTGATCTGATTGCCACGGCGCGAAATGCGGGCATGGTCGTGATCCATGTCGTTGTCGCATTCCGGCCCGGTCATCCCGAGGTCAGCCCCCGTAACCCCGTGTTTAGCGTGCTGAAGGCAAACGGAATGCTGGTGGCCGGGAGCGAAGGCGCCGCGATCCATCCGGCCGCAGCGGCACGAGAAAGGGAACCGATCGTGGTCAAGCACCGCATCAGCCCGTTCGTTGGCACCGACCTGGAGACGCTCCTGCGCGCCAACGACATCGACACGCTGGTGCTCGCCGGTGTCCGCACCAGCGGGGTCGTGCTGTCGACCGTTCGCCACGCCGGCGATCTGGATTACCGTTTGGTCGTCGTCCGCGATTGCTGCGCCGACCCAGATGCAGAGGTGCATGCGATGCTGCTGGACACTGTCATCGCGAAGCAAGCGGCCGTTGTCACCATGGTGGAGCTCGCCGGTGCCCTGCCTGGCAGGTCTTCATGAACGAGCGCGAGCGATAGACTTTGCCGGTTTTTTCTGTGTCAGTGAAAAATTCACTTCGCACGCGGTAACTCCTTTGACCAGCAAGGTTAGCGAAGGAGTTCGTCCGTTAAAACGCCCAAGCGACGTATTTACCCTCGCAACAGTGACGAATTTGCTGCGGTCCATGACCGAGCCGCATGGTCGCCGTGTGTTCCAAGTCCTCTTATCAAATCTGAACACTCGGACGATAGATTGCGCTGACGCCACGCCGATGGCCTGGTCGAGCTTCGGCAGAGAGGCCGTATTCCGTCCAGCGTTGCCTGATCTGACACGAAACACGGCGTAACAAACGGATGCCGCAACTGGTGGCCAGCAAGCGGAATAACGTCAGCCGGCGACGCGTTTCATATTCAGCAGGTCCGCGTCGTCGTGCACATCTTCACATGCGAATTCACATGCTCCGGCAACGCGCTCTGCGAGGCGAACCGATGGGGTCTTCACGGTGACGACGCGGCGGTCCGCGTCGTGGTACCGGACCGTCGAGCAGGACGGATTCATGCGAAACTTTATTGGACTCGGAATGGTGCTTTGCAGCTGTGTCGCGTGCGCGACGCCGATGGCGTCGCAGCCCGGTGAGGCTGATTCGCTGAACGACACGACTACCACATCGCCCGTGTCGCCCACGTGCCGCATGGTCAGCGGCACGGCGGATATCGACGGCACCACGCAGAACATATCGGGCCTTGCGTGATGGGTGACGTTTCCCCGCCGCCCCCGTATCCGTACTACCCCTATTACGACCCGTGGTTTTACGGGCCACCTGTGGCGTTCGGCTTCGGCGCGTCGTTCATCTTCGTCGATCGTTTTCACCACTTCCAACATATGGATCACGTCCACGTCGGACCGCACGGCGACATCCGCGGCGGCTTTCATGGCGGGAGTGGTTTTCACGGAGGCAGCGGCTTTCACGGAGGGGAGGGCTTCTTTAGAGGAGGCGGTTTTCACGGAGGCGGCGGGGGGCACCGGTAGCCCCTGGCTTCATGCGCCTGGCTCACCTCCTGCGCCCGCGCCGGCTGACGCCGGCTATATCAAGGTGCGAGCGTCGAGACGCGTATCGCCGCCGGATCTTTCAGAAGCGAAACTGCGGCACGCGTTCGCTGCATGGACGGCGATGGCGGCAGCGCATGCTTCGGAAGGGGGGCGAACTAAAAAGTAACCGTAGATCCAGAAAGCTGAGTCATCCGCCGCACAGCCGCCGATGTCGTTGTCAGACATCAATGGCTGTGTCGTAGTTGACCTCATCAAACCTTGCGCCCTTGTTTTTTGTTCCGGATGATGCTTCGCTTCGAATCGGCGCGGGACGATATGTACCGGGGCCGGCTTCCATGCTCACTTCTTCGCCAGGCAATCACCTGCAGAGCTGAGTGGCGCTGGTCAGCTCTGCGTTGTACGGGCTTTCATATTGTTTTCAAGTCCGTTTGCGGTCAACGGTTACCTCTTTTGGGTGCGAAATTTTCGACCGGATGACGGTTAGCCGAAGTTACCGTGACTCACAAAAAAGCCAACTCGACATTGACCTTGATGAGACGGAAACTCCAGCCATGCAAACATCGACGAACGTTGAAATGTGCACAAACATTGCTGGCGTGTCTCCGTTCCGAGGAGTGAAGGTTATCGAACTGACGCATCTCATCGCCGGCCCCTACTGTGGGCAGCTGCTGGCAGAGGAGGGGACAGACGTCATCTTAAATCGAGCCGCCCGAAGGCGAGCTTACACGGCATCGCGAACCGATGCGTCGATCCAGCAACGGAACCATCTCCGGTTACTTCGGTTCGCTCAACCGGGGTAAGTAGAATGCGCTCCACACATTAAAAGGAATGAGACATGAGCAACGTTACACGCAAGTTTGCCGACTTCACCACGTCATTACGCTTCGAGGACTTGCCTGCCGACGTGGTGCATGAAGCCAAGAGAATGATCCTCGACGTGATCGGCTGTGGGCTTGGAGGCATAAATCATGAGATCGGCAGGATCGCTCTCGAGTATGTCAACGAGATGAGAGGCGCAGCCGAAGCGACTGTGATCGGCACTGGCAGAAAGTTGCCACGCCTGAACGCCGTGTATGCCAATTCACGCATCGCAAACGCCCTGGACATGGACGACACCTACTTGGGGTCCGGGCATTTCGCCAATGGCGCGGTGGCTGCCTCCCTTGCACTTTGCGAGCATGGCGGGGGATCGGGGAAAGACTTCATTACGTCCTTTGTGGCGGGCTACGAGATCGCAGGCGTCGTCGCCGCAGCCCTGGTTTGCCAGGACATACATCCGACCGGGTCGGCCACCGTGGTTGAGGATGGAAAAAGACGATATGCAAAGTGGTTTTCGCCTGCCGCGCTTGTCGCAGCGTCTTCAGCGGGAAGCAGCATCAAGGGACTCGGGCTGGACGCCGAGCGGGCCTACCATGCACTGTGCATCACGGGCGGCAACACACCGATCGGGACCATACGCAAATGGACGGAGACAGCCAAGCCGCTGCCCACATTTAAGTATTGCGATACAGGCTGGTGCGCCCAGATCGGCTTGTCTGCGGCGCTGTTGGCGCAAAAGGGTTCCACGGGCCTTGAAGACATGTACGACGGGGACATGGGCGTTCTTGCCGGCCTGGGGGTTTCTCCGGACTTTCTGGACTTTTCATCGATCGCAAACGAACTGGGCAAGACTTGGCACTTGATGAAAACCAGCTACAAGGGCTGGCCAAGCTGCCGCGGAACCCATTCCGCGCTGACGGCGTTCACGAAGATTTTCGAAGACAACAAGCTCAAGGCGGAAGAGATCGAAAGAGTGACTATCAGGGGACATGCCTCTGTGGCTTCACCCCGATTTGCCGCCCAGGACCCGATCGGGCCTGTCAGTTCCGAGTTCAGTAATCCGCACAACGTAGCGATGGTATCTCTCCGGGTAGGCCGGGCGGACTGGCACACGCCGCAAACCGTGTCCGATAAGCGCGTCCAGGAATTGAGGCGGCGCGTTTTCGTTGAGATAGAGACCGACGCGGAGCGCCAGGACGCGGAAAAGAACCAACTGCACAAGGGCATGTACATTCCCCCGACTGTCGAGGTCAGGGCGCGTGGCCAGGTTTACCGCGGCAGTGCGCTGTATGCATGGGGCGATCCGGCACCGGAAAGCCGGTTTACGGATGACGACATCAGGGCAAAGTTCAGGGACTTGGCGCTCAGCGTGAATCCCGGATCGGTCTCATGGGGCGGAAGGGTTGAACGCCTAATCGAGACGGTGGAGAACCTTGAGAGCCTGAAAAATCTCAACCCGTTGACGATGTTGCTCTCGCCATCTCA
This sequence comes from Caballeronia udeis, assembly GCF_001544555.2. Lineage (GTDB taxonomy): Bacteria > Pseudomonadota > Gammaproteobacteria > Burkholderiales > Burkholderiaceae > Caballeronia > Caballeronia udeis. The sequence continues at coordinate 58,331 of NZ_FCOK02000048.1, forward strand.
AGCTTGATTAACCGGTCAAACCGGAGTTCCCATGAACCAAAAATCCCCTGAACATGTCGATGCCGCGGTCAAGCTGGCGGACAACGTGGCTCGAATCCAGTTCAACGATCTGCCTGCCGAAGTCATCGCCCACACCAAGCGGACCATTCTTGACGTTCTCAGCGTGGGAGTGGCCGGCACGACTGCCAACGGCTCCGACATCCTGGTGGCTCTTGCCGACGACCTCGGCGGCAAGGAGGAGTGCAAGATTTTCTGTTCAGTCAGAAAAGTGCCTGCGGGGACCGCAGCCATGGTGAACTCTGCGATGGCGCGGGCGCGCGACTACATGGACGAGCACTACGAATTGAGCACCTGCAGCGCGGTGACGGTGGTGCCCACGGCGCTGGCGGTCGCGGAGAAGGTGGGCAGAGTCGACGGGCGAACCCTTATCACCGCGGTGGCGCTGGGGATGGACGTCATGATCCGGATGGCCGGAGCCTGGAAAGAGCAAAGCTCCGGCTGGTCTCTGCCTGCCGTCCTCGGCTACTTCGGCGCCACAGCGACCGCGGGCAAGCTTCTTGGACTCGATGCCGAGCAGCTGTCTAATGCCTTCGGAATCGCCCATGCGCAATCCTCGGGAAACCACCAAAGCGCGATCGACGGTGCGCTCACGAAGCGCCTGTCATCGGGCTTGGCGGCCCAGGGCGGCGTGCTGGCGGCGATGCTGGCGCAGCGAGGCTGGACCGGCGAGCGCAACAGTTTCGAAGGGCGCTTCGGCTTTTTCAACCTCTACGCAAATGGCAAATATGACCCGATCCCGTTGACCCGCGATCTCGGCCGGCGCTTCGAAGGGGTCGGTATCGGCATGAAGGCCTATCCTTCCTGCGCCCATACACATACTGCGATTCCGGGCATGCTTGAGCTGATGTCGCGCCATGCCATTCGTGTGGAAAACATCGAGAAAATCAATGTCGGCGTCAATGCGTTCAACTACATGATCGCGGGCGAACCTATAGAGGTGAAGCGGGTGCCCAAATCGATGACTACCGCCCAGTTCAGCATTCCGTACACAGTTGCGGCAGCAGTCCTCGACGGCAAGGTTGTCATCGACAGCTTTACCGAAGACATGATCCGCAGGCCGGACATATTGAAACTGACCAGCCGCATTCACGTGTACGTCGATGACGCCATCGAGCGGGCATGCAGTGGCCAAGCCGGCTCCGCGAGGGTGATTGTCACGATGACCGACGGATCCGTCCATGAGGTCATGATCGAGCACGCGCCAGGTTCGCCGAGTAACCCGATGAGCGCTGCGCAGGTGAGCGCAAAAGTATGGGAATGTATGCGCCATGCCGCCAAGCCCGTGCCCGACGCGACTGTGCAGGAGTTCATCGACCTCGTGAACTCGCTGGAGCAGGTCGACGACGTGGCGAAGATCATGCGTCTGCTGGGGTAGTCTCCGTGCGATATTGAAGTGTCGGAAGCTACATTGCATACTGTCTGACAAACAGACTTAGAGCTGCTAACAAACACCTCTCATCGCTGAACGCATGTAGTGCGTTTGACGGTGCATGGGGAAAAACAGAAACGAAGAATCAGGAGACCCGGTATGTCTAACATTGCGGCCCGGCTAGAACGGGTGCCGTTCTGCGGCTTTCACAAGCGGCTCTTGCTGATGGGAGGCCTGGGGTACATGTTTGACGCGATGGATTCAGCATCGATGGCCTTTGTGCTGCCGGTCATCAGTGTGGCGTGGACGTTGTCGTCGTTCCAGACAGGACTGATCGCCAGCAGCACTTATCTGGGGTACTTCGCGGGAGCGCTGTTGGCGGGACTCTGCGGCGACCGCTTTGGTCGCAGGATCGTCATGATGAGCGCGCTCTTCATCTTCTGTTTCGCTTCACTGATCAGTTCCCAGATGAATCACTGGCAGGCCTTCTACGCGACGCGTATCTTCGCGGGGTTCGGGACCGGTGCGGAAAGCGCGATCGTCTCTCCGTTCCTCTCGGAGTTCGTGTCGCGGCGCTCCCGTGGCGCATTCACCGGAGCACTCGCCAGTTTCTTCTCCTTGGGCTTTGTGTTTGCCGCAGTCCTCGGCAACCTGATAATCCCCCACGTTGAAAACGGCTGGCGTGTGGTCGTCGTCATCACGTCGTTGCCCGTTTTTGTTCTGTTGTGGTGGCGCCGCGCGCTACCTGAGTCACCTCGCTGGCTGGAGACCAAAGGCCGTCTTGCGGAAGCAAGCGCTATTCTGGATCAGATCGAAGCTTGGGCCGTGAAAGAAGGCCGTTCGTTCGAACCGTTCGTGGAATCAATCAGCACACCGGTAACACCAACATCTAGTTCGTCGTTCTTCAGCAACCTCAGAGAGATCTGGTCATCCAAACTCCGCCGCACGACTGCCATGTCGTGGACGATGTGGTTTGCGATCGCCTTCAGTTACTTCGCGTTCTTCACCTGGATCCCTAGCCTGCTCGTTCAGCACGGCATGACGATCACCAGGAGCTTCGGTTTTTCATTGCTCATGTACACGGCGCAGATTCCGGGCTACCTGTCGGCGGCCTGGATCAACGAGCGTTTCGGTCGCCAGGCGAGCATCGTCGGTTACATGGCGCTAGGCGGAGTGTCGGCAATCGGGATGGCAATGTCCCACTCTACCTGGCAGATCGCGGTCGCAGGCATCTGTCTCTCGTTCTTCATGAACGGCACATTTAGCGGCGTTTACGCCTATACCCCCGAGATCTTCCCAACACATCTGCGGGCAACCGGCATGGGTGCGTCTTCGGCCTTCGGACGGATCGGCGCGACCATCGCCCCGATCATGGTCGGGTTGATCTATCCGGTGCTGGGTTTCGCGGGCGTATTTGGCATCACGACATGCGTGCTTGCTGTTGGCGCCCTCACCGTGATGATCCTGGGCGTGCCGACGCGCGGCCTCGCGCTGGAAGAAATATCCGCGACGCAAGCGAACGCGAGCTCCGAAAGAGCACAACTCGACCCGCACAGCAGCGACGCATGAAAGGCGAACAAGCGCCGAGACCCCTTCAGCAAGTCTGGTAAAAACTGAATCAACATAGTTCACAAAGCGAGCCATTGCGCGTGGCAGATCGATTACCACGTGGTGTTTCCGGTGAAGTATCGCAAGACGCTGCTGGATGAAGAGATGGTGCAGATCATCACGGAAACGGCGCGGGAGATTAGCAAGCGCTACGACATGGAATTCGAGCGGATCGGGTGCGACGGAAATCACATTCACCTGCTGTGTACGGCTCATCCGAAGATCGCGCCAGGTCAGATTGGGAGGGCGTTCAAGAGCATCACGGCGAGAAATATTCCGGCGTAAGCCGAGCGTCAAGAAGGCTTTGTGGGGCGGCCAGTTCTGGACGGACGGCTACTCGTCGCGACGGTTGGCGAAGGCGGAAACTGGTCGGTAGTCGAAAGACACGTTCAGAACCAAGGCAAACCTCGAGAGGATCTACGGCAGTTCAAGCTTTTCAGCACCATCCGGAATACCCCGCGCTCTTGGCGCGGGTTTGTTTATTTTTACTGAATAAGTTAGTCATACGAAACATATAGCAGGAGACGAAATGAAAAAATATCCGATAGCTTACGTAATAAAAAAGAAGATTTTGATTATCTTCGGTATGTTGTTGCCCGGCTCCGCCGCATGGGCGCAAGGAAGCGTCACCCTTTATGGGAGAGTCGACGCCGGACTGGTGTTTACGAACAAATCTTTCAACGAAACGACCGGTCAAAGTGCGGGCAAGCAAGTGGAGCTCGTCAATAGTGGCAGCCAACCGTCCGTATTCGGACTTCGAGGACAAGAGGATCTGGGCGGCGGGCTAAAGGCGAACTTCAAGCTTGAAAGCGGAATCTCCTTGGCTAACGGGGGTTTTGACAATACGGACGGAAATTTTTTTGGTCGACAGGCATGGGTGGGGCTTTCTTCGAACAACCTCGGCGAAGTAAGGGTCGGCCTGCAGTTATCCCCTTTCGAATTGGCGCTCTATGACTCGGATCCACGCAGCTTTGATCAGTTCGCCAGCGCGATCAATATCTATAGTAACAACACGTTCAGTGGCGCCTTCGTTTCTAACGCGGTAAGCTATACCAGTCCAAAGATTGCAGGGCTGACTGCCAGCGTTATATATTCATTGGGAGGCGTGCCCGGGAACTTCGCGGCTGGGCGCCAGTATTCCGCGAGTCTCCGGTACGATTACGGCGGGCTGACGGTCAATGCCGCCATTGATGACGTGAGTCAAAGCAGTGATGCAGTGGTGAACAATACCTTTTTTGACACGCCATTCGAAGGCCGGACGGTTGGTGTGGGTTATCGTTTTGCCAACGTGAACGTGAAGGCATCATTTACCAACTATAAGGCCCCGAGGCAGGATATCGATGGAACGACCAGTGGGGGAGACAACAATGTTTGGAATATCGGATTCGATTATCACGTCTCGCCGACGATAGATATAAATCCGGGTATTTGGATCATAAGAGATCCGCACGATTCCGGCAATCACGCCTTGATGGCCGCATTGGGAGCCACATATTCCCTGGCAAGGACCACCTCTCTGTATGCGGAGGTCGGAATAGCGAATAACCATGGCAAAGAGGTGATCGGATTGGAGCGCGATGGAGCGCAAGAAGGAGTCGAAGGCAATACGCTAGGCGCGACAATCGGAATCACGCACACATTTTAGGGGATCTGCAAAACGTTGTCCGAGCGCGTGCGTGACGTGGTTTAAGGTGGCGCGACCAGTTTCCGACTTAGACTCGATATTATCGTATCGGCATGCTGCCTTGCAGAGGCATCTCACCGCATCCAGATTTGAATGTGCATGCTACGGGCGCACGGTTAATTTGGCGAACAGGTTGAGAAATATTGTTCAAGGAAGAGACGATGACCAAACTTACGATTGCAAAGAGAATTTGTGGTGTACTAGCTGCCTTAGCGTCGCTCAACGTCGTCGCGCAAAACGTAGGCACGACGCCAGCGCGGGAGGCTGCTTCTATAGCAAGCGCTAAGGCCGACAACCGTGCTCTTCAGAAAAGCGTTCGTCGGACTTTATCCAAGACGAGAGGCCTAAGCGTGGAGAATATCCTGGTTCGGGCACGGGGCGGAGTGATCACGCTACAAGGTTCGGTGCCGGACCCCGGGCAAATCGAGCTGGCCGAGAAAATCGCGCGTGGCGTAATTGGGGTGACGTCAGTACAAAACTTGTTGACGGTGCGTCAGCCTGGTTTATGAGGGCGGTCTCAATCCGAATCCCAACAGAGTGTCTAGGGTTGTGTCGCAATAAGAAGGGAACGGCAAAGAAATATTGTTAGGATACCTTAAATGACCAAGCAGTAAAACTGCTCAGCAGCAGACGGAACGACGCCCTCCGCCGTTTTCATCTGCCCTTTCCTGATCATGTACACTTCGATGCCGGACAGGATGATGCGCGCGTAACGAATGCTACGCCGAAAGCTGCGAACGATGCGAGAGTGCCTAGAAGCGGATCAAGATTCGGAAAAAATATCTTGTTGAAAATCAGCGCTACGGCTGCGCCAAACAAGAAAAAGTCGAAATACTCTATGAGAGTACCGACAAAGCTAGCCGCTGCTACTCTCACCATACGAGAGCGCCCTGACGGCCCACTTCCCTGTTTCATTGTCGTCTCCTTTATTTGGCTGCTGTATCCAGGCACTGCAATATCTCGTCAATTGCCACGCATCAGAAAAGAACCCGCATTTCTTACAAGATCAACAACGTGATTTCTTAACTTTCTCCCCGCTGGCGAGTCGCAAAAGGCATGCCACACGCGTTCACTATGAAAGCAAAGCAAGCATGGCAGGTACGGATCCGCCCTTCGGCAACTGACGAATCGTCTCGACAAGTTCGTCGGCTCGGACATGGGTGTGATTGTAGCTAAGGCAGTCAGCGATTTTGGTTTCAAACTGCTGGGGTGTCATGCGTTTCTCGGGGCTACCTGAAACGGTTTCGGTGTTAATGGTAGTGCGTTCACCGTTGGCAAACTCCACTTCGAAGGAGACCGGCACCATACCGAGGTGGGGGACCGAATCGCTTGCCTCGATTGTGATTTTTTCAGCTGCAAATGCACCTACTTTGCTATCCCGAATGATCTCCTCGCTAAAATCAGCGATACGAACTGCTCCGCGCTCAAGTGCTACCGTGACTGTGTAGGCGATACTGAATTGCGCGTCGACAACACCCGCCGTCGCAGCGTCAAAACGACGTCCTACCATGTTCACTGCCTGTCCACTCACTAAAATGCGGATGTGCTTGATATCCAGCGGCCGTACGCCCTGTGCATGAAGTTGCAACCCGAGGTCAATGGGCGCGTGGGTGAAGCGACAAGCAGGATAGGGTTTGAGACTCAAATCCTCGACCAGCATGCACTCACCAAGGCCGAGTTCGATGAAATCCCGGTCGAATTGCCCATCTTGATACAAGTTGATGAAGCCAGCTTTACCTTCGAAGACGTTGTGTGGGCCATCGACGCCTGCCCCCGCAAGAGCTGCAGACAGGATCACGTTCTTCGCCATCAGCGCAGGTTGAAAGCGCTTGGCTAAGCTCCCATCGATTATGGACTGCAAACTTCCCGCGGTTTGCGCGAGTTGATGACCGAGGGCACTTACAGTGGTCTTAGTATCCCAGCGGCGGAGACGTGCGATTGCCAAGACGGCGCCCATTCCGCCGCTGATTACGCTGTAGTTCCAGCCCCGCGACCCCTTCGGCCCTCCGGCGCGTCCGACCCGCATAGCACCATCGAGGCCGACAGCGAGTGCCGTGAGGAACTCGTGTCCGTCGCAGTCCTCTCTGTTCTCTTGAAGGTCCGCGAGCAAAGCGGGAAGCACCACGCTGTTTGCATGCAGCGGCACTTTGTCATCTGTATCGTCGTAGTCCAGAGAGTGCATGCTACCGGCGTTTAGGAAGGCGGCCACCGGAGCGGGGGCTTCGCCGAATCCCCCCCATATCGTGCTTCCAGCTTCTCCCCAACGGCTCATCGCATCTCGGGCCTGCGCCATGCCAGGCGCGTTGGTACCCGCCAGAGCGCACGCTATGCTGTCTACGAGCGCGTCGACAGTGGCGTCAACTGTCGCGGGCCGAAGATCGGCAAAATTGCGTGAAACGGCGTTGCTAGCAAGTCGGTATGCGAGATCCATGTGGTCGTCCAAAAAGACATTCGATGATGACAAAGTCTCCGACCGAATCGCCAACGCCGTCAAGTTGCCTTTTCTACATCCACGGGTAAGCCATGGTTACTGGCAGTCATCGAGGAAGTCGACGGGAATGAAGTCGCCTCGGCACAGAAAGCGCCGCTGCGCTTTCGAAGCATCAAGTAATCCCACGATTCAACGTCCACTCGCCCTGCCACAGAGGAGAAGCACTAGTGTATTTGCAATATAGCGCAGGGCGTGGATGAACTCCGAGGACGGTCACCGCCAGGTAAAACTTACCAATGCGCTCGAAAATCCAACTCGACACGATACATTTCGCGATCGAGAGTGGATGCACCAACGACTCACCGATAACCGCTAAGCAGAAGTTTACTTCTGCTTCACGCTGCTGTCTGGCCGGAGGCACTATCGATGGATAGAGGACGAAGTGGACAAGGTGTGTTGTTGAACTGAGCGAAGCCGAGGAAGTGACGTTGCAGCAGCTGTGGATCAATCATCGGCACTGGGACGCGCGTACGCGGGCCGCGGGGCTGCTTCTGCTGGGTCGCAAGGTCAAGCCAAAGACCATCGCTGGGCAGCTTGACGTCAGTGACCAGTCGGTCTACAACGAGGGCTCATGCATGGCGCGATGGCGGCGTGTACACGCTCACGGGTGCTCATAACGGCGGCCGGCCCCGTGCACTTTCTGAAGCAATGTTCGCCACGGCGCTGGAAGTGGCCCGTGCCGAACCGTTGACCCTAGCCCAGATTGCCCAGCGCGTGCAGGACGTTCTTGGCGAGTCTTTGCCATGTGGCATCGAAACGCTCGGCGAGGCGCTTAAGCGAGCGGGCTTCTCGTTCAAGGGCGACCGCTACGCGCTTAAAAAAAGCGCAACGAGGAACAATTCGAGATGAAGCGCACCACGCTCGACAAGCTTCAGGTAGCCGCACGCGACGGCCAATGCCGTCTGCTCTATCTCGACGAGGCGGGTTTTTGCGCATCGCTGCCCGTTCAACGTAGCTGGTCACCACATGGCTTGCCCCATGCCATCGAGCCCAAGGTCGGATGGTTACGGTGAATCAACCTCGTCGCGGTAAGCGCGATAGATTCGAGCCGGCTGGATAAGGAGAGGAAATACCGCTTGAGTACCTATCATGCGGGCAGATAGCCGGACAGCCGAAACCGACGCAACACTTTGAGCGCTTGAAGCGGCGTAAAAACATGGCCAAAAGGGGCGTGTCCCACTATCTTAGATCTACGACGCGCGCCGTCAACGCGGGTTGAACAATCTAACATGCGTCGGGTGGGCGCCTCCTTTCGCGGCGTGCGCTCAAGGCACTATGAGGGTCGAACGTGGCGTTCGTCGTCAAGTAATTTTCGGTATTGAGGCAGCGCCGAGAAGATTAACAACACGGCGACCGCGGACGCGATAGAGCAGACTATGCCGAGTGACGCGCCTACCATTTTTGGATCATGAAATATCCGGTCGGTAATCAAAGCTATTGCCGTCGGACCAATCCCGAATCCAATCAGTTGTGCGAAGAATGTGAACAACGAGGAAACGACCCCGCGCATCCGGTTCGGTGTTCCAAGCTGCATTGCGACCGTGATATTTGCCGCTGGAATGCTCCAGAAAAAGATTGCGCAAGCGGCAGCGGTTAACGCGCTGATCGGGCCGGGCATCACCGGAATCGCCGCGCAAGCAACTGTCATCAGACACATTGACATTGCCGATGCACGAAGCGCCGCATCATCGTAGCCTTTGCGTTCAAGCAGGCGGGAAACCCACGGACCAACGACTACTCCAATTGATCCACAAGTCACAACTAGGAGCCCAAAGTGATATCCGACAAGGGCGGGCGGGACGTGGTGGTACCGGATAAGAAATGATGGGAGCCAGGTTGGGACGCCCAGCGCCACTATTGCTTGCATTCCGATGCCGAAATAGATTCGCATGTAAAATCCGCGTCGCGCCCAAATATACGCCGCGGCCTCGCGTGAAGTGTACTTTCGATCGTCGGCTATAGCCTTTAACGCTACTCGGCGCGTCGGCTCCCGAACGGTCAAGAGCACCAAGGCCAACAAAAAACCCGGCAAACCAACAAGGACAAATGCTAGCTTCCAAGTCACAAGATTCGCAAACTCTGGGACGTGCTGCCGCACGCTGTCCGCAAAGGCGATAACGAGGCCACCTGCAACGAGCGAGAACCCGCCGCCCAGCAAAGGACCAAGGGTTAGAATGCTAAGCGCACGCGCCGCGCGTCGTGCGGAGAAGTAATCGGCTATCAGAGAGCATCCGACTGGAAAGGCGCACGCCTCGCTTACGCCAACTCCAAAGCGAGCAATGAACAGTTCGGAGTAAGTGTCTGCCTTCCCGCAGAGCGCCGTACAGATACTCCATGCACAAACGCCGAATAGCAAAACGTTTCTTCGATTTGTAGAGTCGACAAGGCGCCCAAAGAACGGAGACGCAAGAAGGTAGGCTGCGATAAATGCAGACCCTTGAATCAAGCTAATTTGAGTGTCCGAGATAAGTAGCGAATGCTTAATCGGATCGACAAGTAGGTTGAGTAGTTGGCGATCGATGTAGGCCAATGAGTATGAAACGGTGAGGATCCCAAGAACATACCAGGAATACACGCTGTCTAGGACAATGCGCTGAGAACTGAGCGAGGGGGCGGGTACGACGCGCGAAGCGAATATTTCTGTCGCGTCGCTTTTTCCGACCGACGCGTTGGTTGATTCATCCATCTTTTGTCTCCGTTTTTGTCTCTATTTCTTGTCGTGTCAGAGAGGGATATGGGTCATAAACGCTCGCTGCGATCGAATAGATGGGCGGCCCTGAAGGCATCCGAACTTGTTGGGCCGCGGCTTTACTTCGTCGTTGAAGCAGACGTGCTTGGAGATGTTGGAAGTTGGGGGAATGTGATCAAACGTCCCATTTTTCTTCGGCGATCCGTCTCTCTTCGCCGCGAGTGGCGTCTCGACCCTGTATCTGATTCACAGTGGCTAGTGGCCTTTGGGACTGGGCTCATCACAGTTCGAATTCTAAAAGGCCCACCTTTTAAGTCAAGTCAGCTATGCTGCTCACTTCGGTAAGCTGTGCTTTCGTCTCCGAGCGGAAAGTTTTGTTTGCAAGTTTGCGCCCACCCCGTATGCGGCTTATATCTTCCATGCCGTCAAGAGCAAGCGGGTGACGATTCTGATACGTCGACTCAAGCACCGCGCATTATTTTTTTGCTAACAGTTGTTGTGTTGTTCGACCCGTCATTCCGCGCAAGTGGAGCCGGTGACGATTGCCGTAGGGGCGGCGACGGCGTGAGGGAAGTGATAGCGCCGGTGATGTCGTTCCGTGAATCGTCTTGCTCTATGGCTTTCGGAAGCCTTTGCAACTTAGCTGAACAACATTAAAAGTTGCAGCACCAGCCTCACAGACGCGTGTTGCTAACGCTACTTGGCATTGGATACTCTCCGCGTTACCGAGCGCCTGCATGGCACTGCTCGAAATATCATGGCAGGGCTAAAACGCAGGGCTGATATCAGGGAAATGCTTTCAGGCGACACCAAGCCTATGGCATTTTCCCTCGACGCGCAGCGTCTGGCGCGCTTCACGCTGCGGTCCGCGCTCAACTGAACCGAACTAGCTGTTTCGATACCCGGTTTTAGAAAGAACCGATTGTCACGATCCGCTGAGGTGGGCCCCGCTAAATCTGCGTATCAGCTTCAATGTTACGGTTGCGGGGTTGGACAAGCCAATTTGATTTGTAGCACCGGGCAGAGCGAGTAAACCCTATGACTTGGACTCGCTCCAGCTTTTCCCGACGTTATGCGTAAGGCGACTGACGGCGCAGGACCGCGGGTAAAACTGAATGCCCGAGGTAGGGTGCTTACTGACAAAATATGGGTCGGTATACTGTCAATATCTGACGAAAAATGGCGCTCTAAGGAACAATGGATCATGCCCTTTACCGATACGCAAGCTGGTGACTTGCCGTTGCTTTACAACATGTCGACCCGTGGCGATGACACTGGGAACTGCGCCCAGGTGCTGCTCGATCGGGAGAATTTCAAACAGTTGAGTTTTGGGGCGGCCCCTTTCGGGATATCGAGAGAGCATGGTGGCATTCTGATTTCGACAGATCGGTTCCGGTATGTCACGGCGTGTTTGAGGCTGCAAGCCGACTATCGCATTTCCGTGACGCCTTCCTGTCGAGAAAGGAAACGGAAAAATTACCATCCGTTACCTTCCAAGTCCCAATAGCCGTCTTCATTGAAGACCCAATAAGATAGATCCCATGGAACTTCGACACCTGCGTTATTTCGTTGCGGCCGCCGAAGAGGAGCATTTTGGTCGAGCTTCCGAGCGACTGCACGTGACCCGGCCGGCGGTCTCTCAATTAATTATCGACCTCGAAAATGAAATAGGTACGCAACTCTTTGAACGGCTCGCCCACAGTGTCAAGCTCACTGCGGCCGGGCGTGTCTTGCTGCCTAAGTTGCAAACAATAATGATTGATCTTGGCCAAGCTTTTGCGATGGCGAAGCTCGTGGGTCAGGGTAAGAGTGGAGCACTCAACGTTGGATATGGCTCCTTGACCTTACTTCATCCTTTATTTCGGGCAGCGATCAAGGAATTCCACGAGAGTTATCCTAACGTTACGCTTTCGTTGTTCGAAATTCCGACGTCGGAGCAGGTCAAGGCGCTCGCTGTTGGCAAAATCGACGTGGGGTTTATGCATTTCGGTCCTGCGTCCGTCGCGCCTCGAAAAAAGGGAGGCTCAATTGGGCCTGCGCGAGATGGGACAGCGCTCGATTACCTGACTATTCAAACGGGCAGCCTCGGCGCTGTGGTCCCGCAAGACCATCCACTAGCTAGAAAGAAGTCTGTCTCTTTAGGCGAACTTGCCGGGGAGCAATTTGTAGTCGTGCCTCATTCGAGCGTCAGCCCTGGATACGGACCACTATACGCACTTTGCAAGCCGGCGGGATTTGAACCTCAAATTGTGCAAGAGGTAAGTTCGATTGCCTCGCAGTTAAACCTCGTCTCTGTGGGCATGGGTATCGGGCTCGCGGTTGTAGGCCAGGACTTTACGTATCCTTCCGGCGTCGCCGTAATACCGCTAAAAGACGTGAAGTACAAGACCAGTTTTCTGCTTGGCTGGATCAAGGGTCGTTCGGAACCAGTACTAGATCGGCTAATTGAGATTGTGAAGGCTGCCGCCAAGTAATGTGTAATGGTGTCGGCTGTTTCAACGCTGCAGATGTCGCGCCCCAAGACGGGGGTCAACTTCGTCCTGCCACTGCTTCCCCCAGTGGCCAAAGTGCTTGCACGGTACCTACGTTATGGGCGTCCGCCTCATACTCCAACGCGGCATGTGTTCGTTCAGATGAAGGTGCCATTCGGCGCGTTCACAGCCTCGTCAGCGGTGCGACACATCCTCATCAAGCATGCATCGATCGCCGGCATCCAGGCTCCCTACCTCGGCAGCCACGTCTTGCGGCATTCAAACGCCGCACAGCAACTCGATATTGGCACCACGGCGCGAGTGCTGTCGGATCTGCTCGGCCATCGTGACCCGGAGTCGGTGTCGGCGTACGTGCGCATCGCGACGCAGTCGCTGCGCGAAGTCTCGCTGCCGGTACCGCGATGAGCACGAAGATCACCGCCGCTGTCCTGGCCCGTGACGCAAAGGAGTTCCTGGCGTTCAAGCGAGCTATGGGGATGGGCTACCTGCGTGCCGAGTTCGTGCTCAATGGCTTCGTGCGCTTCGTTCGTGGCCAGTACGGCGAACGCTCCGTATCATTGGAACGGGCGGTGTCGGAGTAGGTAGTGAGGATCGAAGGTCGCAAGGCCATCACGGTGGGCAACGAGTTCGGCGTCGTTCGCCAGCTTTGTCTCTTCCGTCGCCGTAGCGACGCGCACTGCTTCGTGCCTGATCACGCACTGGCACCTGTCAAGGAATCGGTGTTCGTACCATACATCTTCAGCCGCGAAGAGATACTCGCCGTGGTGAACGCCGCCACGCGACACGAGGGTCGCAGCATGATGTGGGGCGCGATGTTGCGCGTTCTCACGCTCGTGCTGTATTGCACCGGAATGCGGCTCGGCGAGGCTACAAGACTGCGCATGGTCGACGTCGATCTGCGCCGGGCTGTCTTGACGGTTCAACGGAGCAAGGGGCGTTCGCGCATCCTGGCGATCCGCGACGATCTTGCCGCGGAATTGCGGCAGTACTTTCAGTACCGCGAGAAGGTACTGGCGGCAAGCGGTGCGGACGATCCCATGACACTGTTCATCCGTCGCGATGGATCGGCTCTCACCCTGCGCGCAGCGTCCGATGCGCTGCGAGGCCTGCTGCGGAATCTGGGCTTTAAGCCACCGCGCGGGCGCTCGGGCGCCAGACCTTACGAGTTCCGGCATGCCTTCGTAGTGCATCGGCTGACCGCGTGGGCCGTCGAAGGTGCTGACGTGCATGCGAAGCTGCCATGGTTGTCTGCCTACCTCGGGCACCAGAATGTGCTCGGCACGGAGGTCTATCTCAAGGCCACGCCGCAACTGCTACAACTGGCAAGGCAGCGCTTCGAACAGCGCTCACGCAGCAAGCGCTGCATGCGATGAGCCGCACGCCGTCGCCCAGCCTGTTCGCTCATGTGCAGTCATACTTCACCGAGTACCTGCCGCGGCAACGTGGCGCCAGCGCCCATACCATTCGCGCCTACCGGGATGCGTTGACGTTGCTGTTCAAGTTCGTCTCCGAGCAGAACGGTCGCGGTGTCGCCTCCTTGCAGCTTGCCGACCTCGACGCTAACGTCGTGACACGCTTCCTGGATCACATCAAAGCTGAGCGATCTAATTCGGCGGCGACGCGCAACTGCCGACGTGCAGCGATCCGAGGCTTCTTCAAGCACCTGCTGCGCAATGACCTGACTCACTCACAACAGTACATACGGGTGTTGGCCATTCCTGCCAAGAAAGCGCGCCAGCAGCCAGCAACCTACCTTGAGGCGGAAGATGTTCGATTGATCATCAACATGCCGAACAAACGCACCTGTGACGGATGGCGCGACTATACGCTGCTGCTGTTCCTCTACAACGGCGGTACTCGGGTCAGTGAAGCTGCGGGCCTTCGGTGGGACGATCTGCAGTTGGCTGCCCCGAGGCAAGTTCGCCTGCGCGGCAAGGGAAGAAACTATGACGATCTCGGGGATATGCGCAGTTGCACGCCACGCAGACTCGTTTGTCCTTCTGCGATGGGCTATGCATAGCAGGTCCGTGGTGTGAACTGCGCATAATTACAG
>NZ_FCOK02000049.1 GCF_001544555.2 Caballeronia udeis
CTACGGTCATCGTTGCTCCTGGATGCTGGCAGTCTCCTGCCAAATGACCGTTTACACAAAACTAATTACACCCTCCCGAACACGGATACCCACACGCTTCGCCACCAGTGACTGAACCTGCCCAAGGGACATCCCGCGCTATCCGCGAACAACCTTCGACCGAATTTGTACGCACGTCGAACCACGTCGCCAACCCACGGAGAAACAAGGTCCCAAAAACGCGTGAGGCCGTGCTGACCGTGGGGTGCTGGTGCTTGCCCGAGAGCACTGGTGGCGAAGCGTGTTCATGTCAGGATTCGCGAGAAGGAGTGATAAAGAGAATATCTCACTCTCGCAGACCGCTAAGGCCGAAAGCAGCAACCCGGCATAGACTCCGACCGCTACCCCCGGAATCTAGCAACCCGGCACTGACTCAGACCGCTACCGCAGAACCCTCGCACCAATCCACTCGCTAACCTCTCGCAACGACCAAAACCCAACAGCGCCAGCAGACCTCCCGGTCCACCGGCGCGAGCAATTTCCAGGGCCTTACTTCAAAGCACCACCCTGAAACCACGCGGCGATCTTTGAGCGCTCACCATCGGTCATCTGGGTCACATTCCCTAGCGGCATTGCCTTCAACACAACAGCCTGCTGATAAAGCCGCTGCGCATTCAACGAAATCGACTCCGGCGTATCCAGCAAGACCCCCGCCGGCGCAGCCCCCATCATCGTCGGATGAGCTGCGTGACACGTGGCGCACCGCTGCTGCAGGATCGGCTCAATATCGGCTACGCGAATCGCCGGCGCACCCGCCACTGGCGCAACCGTCGGCACCGCCTTCGGCATGGTCCACGCAAACGCGCCAAACATCAGCAGCACACCAATCACCGGCAAGTACCACAACACCTGCCCACGATGACGCATCACAAAGAACTGCCGAATCAGTGCACCAGCCAACATGATGATCAGCAACACAGCCCAGTTATAAGGATGCGTATAGGTCATCGCGTAGTGATTCGACAACATCACGAACACCACCGGCAACGTGAAATACGTGTTGTGCACCGAACGCTGCTTACCGCGCTTGCCATAAATGGCATTGGGCACTTCGCCCTTCAGCATGGCCTCGACCATCTTGCGTTGACCGGGAATGATCACGAAAAACACGTTCGCCGACATGATCGTGGCCAACGTCGCGCCCGTAATCAAATACGCAGCACGCCCGGCAAACACATGGCATGCAAGCCATGCCGCGATAATCACATAGGCGCCCACGCAGATCCCGAGCAAACCGTCGCGATTGCCCAGCAGCCGGCACAGCGAGTCATACACGATCCATCCCGCGAGCAGGAAGCCCAGCGCCGATGAAACCGCCACCACGGGCCCCATATCGAGCACGTTCTTATCGATGAGATAAGTGCTCGGCGAGAACAGATACAACACCATGAACAAGCCAAAGCCGGACATCCACGTGGTGTACGAAGGCCACTTCGACCAATGCAGGTCGTCGGGCATGTTCGGCGGCGCAACCGTGTACTTCTGCATGTTGTAAAAGCCGCCGCCGTGCACGTGCCACAACTCGCCAAACACACCACGCTTGGTCGCAGCGGGATCTTTCGGCGGCTTCAGGCTGTTGTCGAGCGCCACGAAATAAAACGATTCGCCAATCCAGGCGATCGCTACCACCACATGCAGCCAGCGCAAAGCAAGATTCAGCCAGTCAACAATAAAGCCTTGCATGAAACGTCTCCACTACGAATTCTGTTATTGATTCATCGGACGGACGCAAGAGGCACAAGCGTCAGCCAGCACACTGCGCGTCAGATAAAAACTCAGCTACCGCGATAAGTGCTGTATGCCCAGGGCGATACAAGCAGTGGCACGTGATAGTGCGACGTGGCGTCGGCAATACCAAAGCGCAGCACCACCCGGTCCACAAACCGTGGCTCCGGCAGATCAACGCCGCTCGCTGCGAAATAATCGCCCGCGTGAAACACGAGTTCGTATTCGCCAGCGACAAACGCGTCGTCCTGTAGCAACGGCGCGTCGCAACGGCCGTCCGAGTTGGTATGTGTGGTGAGAAGCGCGCGCCGGACGTCGCCGGTCAGCACGAAAAGTTCGACCTTGATACCGGAGCCGGGGCGGCCGTGCGCGGTATCGAGTACGTGGGTTGTGAGCTTGCCCATTCGCTTTGTCCTTGTAGTGTGCGAGGAATGGCTGCGCATCGAACCGTCTGTGTTCTGACAATCAGCGGCGGATCGAGGCTCCACAAGCGTGGCTACATACCCGTCGGCGTGAGAGGATGCGCGCCGTGTACAGCATTGTAAAAAGTTGCAGTGATCATAACGCCCGCGATAGGCAAGATAATCACCAGCACATAACGGCTGCCTGCTTATTGCGCTTTCGTAAAGAAAACGTCAGCGTTTCAGCCCTTTTTACCGCTTCCCGGCGATGCTACGCGAGCCAAAATTCACGATCATATTGAGTCTGTGAAGACAACTATGGCAGTGTCCGCATTGTCACGGGCTTTTTGGCTACGGACAGTAGCGTCTTGCACAGCGGCCACCGCAGCCTTACACAGCGCGGCTCGCTGGGCATCCCGAAGACGGCGATCGACGCTGGGTAACCGGGTAATTGGCGCGGATTCAAGTGCTGACTTTGTGCTTTTGCGCCCTCGGTAAAACAGAGAAATAGCGGAGATCGACATGCAACAGAAACCCCGGACATTGCTGGTGAAGAACGCGCGCGTGCTCGTGACCATGGACGAGACGCGGCGCGAGATTCCCAACGGCGGCTTGTTCGTCGAAGACAACCGGATCACGCAGGTAGGCGCGACGAGCGACTTGCCGCAACACGCGGACGAGGTGCTCGACCTGTCAGGCCATCTGGTGATTCCCGGCCTCGTCAACACGCATCACCACATGTACCAGAGCCTCACGCGGGCCGTCCCGGCCGCGCAAAATGCCGAGTTGTTCGGCTGGCTCACCAGCCTGTACAAAATATGGGCGAACCTGACGCCCGAGATGATCGAGGTGTCGACGCTGACCGCCATGGCCGAATTGCTGCTCTCGGGCTGCACGACGTCGAGCGACCATCTCTACATTTATCCGAACGGTGCGCGGCTGGACGACAGCATCGCGTCGGCGCAGCAGATCGGCATGCGTTTTCACGCGGCGCGCGGCAGCATGAGCGTCGGGCAGAAGGACGGCGGCTTGCCGCCCGATTCAGTGGTCGAGAAAGAAGATGCAATCCTGAAGGACACACAGCGCCTGATCGAAACGTATAACGATGAAGGCCGCTACGCGATGCTGCGCGTGGTCGTGGCTCCCTGCTCGCCGTTCTCGGTCAGCCGTGAGCTGATGCGCGACTCCGCGGTGCTGGCCCGGGAATACGGGGTATCGATGCATACACATCTGGCCGAGAACGTGAACGATGTCACGTACAGCCGCGAGAAGTTCGGCATGTCGCCGGCCGAGTACGCGGAAGATCTGGGCTGGGTCGGCCCGGATGTCTGGCACGCGCACTGTGTGCAGCTTGACCGCGCCGGTATTGAGTTGTTTGGACGCACGGGTACGGGTGTCGCACATTGTCCGTGTTCGAACATGCGGCTGGCGTCGGGCATCGCACCTGTCCGGGCGATGCGGGACGCGGGCGTGAGCGTTGGACTAGGTGTGGATGGATCGGCATCGAACGATGGCGCGCAGATGGTCGCAGAAGTGCGGCAAGCGTTGTTATTGCAGCGTGTGGGTTTCGGTCCAGACGCCATGAGCGCACGCGAAGCGCTCGAAATCGCGACGCTGGGTGGCGCGAAAGTATTGGGCCGGGATGATATCGGCGCGTTGGCTCCGGGCATGGCGGCCGATTTCGTTTCCTTCGATCTGAGCCAGCACGGCTTCGCCGGCGCGTTGCACGACCCTGTCGCGGCGCTGGTGTTCTGTGCGCCGTCGCAGGTATCGACAAGTGTTATCGACGGAAAGGTGGTCGTGCGTCACGGTCAACTGACGACGGTCGATCTTGGACCGATCGTCGAGCGTCACAACCGGCTGGCGGGTCAGCTTATGGCAATGGCGAATTAACGGCGTTCAAGGCGTTTCGATCAGCGAGCGCGTGGCATCGGCAACAAGGTGACGCAGCCACCGCACTTCGTCGGAGTAATGGCAGCGCTCGTGCCACAGCTGGTAGTACTGCATCGGCGGAAAGTCGAGCGGTGCGGGTACCACGGTCAGCGGCAGGAACTTGGCGTAGTGATCGGCGAAAAGACGCGTGGTGGTGAACACGAGATCCGACTTGATCAGCACGTACGGCGCGAGATTGAAGTAGGGCAGCGTGACGACCACATGGCGCTTGAGCCGCTCGCGCGCCAGATGAACATCAATCGCGCCGCGCTGGCCAACGGAATACGGCGTAGGCGCCAAGTGCGGCGCGTTGAGGTATTGATCGAGCGTGAGCGCGCCGCGGCGGGCAAACGGATGATTCGAACTGACGAGACAAACAATCTTGTCGACGAAGAGATTCGAGAGATGCAACTGTTCAGGCGGCTCGGGCCAGTTGCCCACCACAATATCGAGCTTGCCTTCCTCCAGCGCAAGTTCGTAGTCGAAGGCGGGTCCGAGCGAATGGAATTCGAGCGTGGCGTTGGGCGCGGCTACACGAAAGCGCTCCACCACGGTGGGCACGAACAGCACGTTCAGATAATCCGGGCAGCCAATGCGGTAACAGCGCACCGAAGTTGCCGGCTCGAAGTTGTGTTGCTGAACCTTGATGCGTTCGATTTCGCGCAGTGCGTTTTGTGTGGGTTCGAGCAGGCGCAGGCCGTACTCGGTCGGCACCATGCCCGCTTTTCCGCGCACGAGCAGCGGATCGCCGGTGATGTCGCGCAGGCGCCTGAGCGCCGCGCTGATCGCAGGTTGTGACTGATTGAGCTTGACGGCCGCGCGCGTGACGCTGCGCTCCATCAAAAGGGTGTGAAGGACGCGTAACAGGTAAGTGTCGATCGCTTCGCGTTGCTGACTCATCTTCTCTCCAATATACGGTCAGGCTGATCGACCAGGGTGCAGAACATATCGTTTTTAATATGACACATTGTTTCCGTCAAGCTGGGCATACCCTCAAGCACATTCGTTGCAAGCTATGCAACACCGTGCTGTTGCTAATTGCGCGCACTATTTTGAGCAATCGACGGCCCGCACCGTTTTGGGTATCTTTTACTCGCAGACTGCAAGTTTCCGTTGCTGCCATCCCGGTCATCCCGGTTTTGCGCAATTTCCGCACTTTCTGAGTCCATATGGGCGACGCCATTTCCTCATCCATTCAGCCGGGCGGTGTGCTTACTTCGCGCCTCGCGCTTCACGGCATCAGCAAGCAATATCCCGCCGTCAAGGCCAACGACGATGTCACGCTCATTGTCGAACCGGGTGAAATCCACGCGGTGCTCGGCGAGAACGGCGCGGGCAAGTCCACGCTGATGAAGATCATCTACGGCGCGGTTCGTCCGGATGAAGGCGAGATCCTCTGGGAGGGCGAACCGGTTGAGATCGGCAGTCCGGCGGCGGCGCGAAAGCTGGGCATCGGAATGGTGTTTCAGCATTTTTCGCTGTTCGAGACGCTGACGGTGGGCGAGAACATTGCGCTAGCCCTCGACGATAAATTCGATCTCAAGACGCTCGGCAAGCGGATTCGCGAGGTATCGGCGAATTACGGGCTCGATGTCGATCCGCAACGCCACGTACATAGTCTCGCGGTGGGCGAACGCCAGCGCGTGGAGATCGTGCGCTGCCTGCTGCAGAACCCGCGCCTGCTGATCATGGACGAACCCACGTCCGTGCTCACGCCGCAAGCGGTCAAGAAGCTCTTTACGGTGCTGAGAAGGCTGGCGTCGGAGGGATGCAGCATTCTCTATATCAGCCACAAGCTCGACGAAATCCAGGCGCTGTGCCAGACCGCGACCGTCATGCGTGGCGGCAGGGTCACGGGGCGCGTCGATCCGCGCAAGGAAACCCACGCATCGCTCGCACAACTGATGGTCGGCCATTCGCTGCCCGACTACACGCGTCGCGAACATACGCCGGGCGAGGCGAAGCTCGCGGTGAAGAACCTGTCGGTGGCGAGCGCCGATCCGTTCGGCACGTCGCTGCAGGACGTCTCGTTCTCGGTGCACGCGGGGGAGATTTTCGGCATCGCTGGGGTGTCGGGAAACGGGCAGGCCGAGTTGCTGGCCGCGCTCTCAGGCGAGATCCGCGATAAACATGTGGCCCCCGACGCCATCAGCATCGTCGGCCGTCCGGCCGCGCGCTACAGCGCGGCCGGACGGCGTGCACTCGGCTTCGCCTTCGTGCCCGAGGAACGGCTCGGGCGCGGCGCGGTGCCGGCCATGTCGCTGGCGGAAAACGCGCTGCTGACCGGGCATCGCGAACACATGGTGCGCGGCGGCTGGATCAGCACGA
Organism: Caballeronia udeis; assembly: GCF_001544555.2. Taxonomy (GTDB): domain Bacteria; phylum Pseudomonadota; class Gammaproteobacteria; order Burkholderiales; family Burkholderiaceae; genus Caballeronia; species Caballeronia udeis. Next base: position 6,426 of record NZ_FCOK02000049.1, read on the forward strand.
AGGCCATGCGTGCGTTCGCCGACCGCTGCATCAGCGCGTTCGACGTCCGCTGCGGCGGCAACGGCGCGCTCGCTCAAAGCCTGTCAGGCGGCAACTTGCAGAAGTTCATCGTGGGACGCGAGATCTTGCAGGAGCCGAAGGTGCTGGTGGTCGCGCAACCGACCTGGGGCGTCGATGTCGGCGCAGCAGGTTTCATCCGGCAACAGCTACTGGATCTGGCGGCACGCGGCGTCGCGATCCTCGTGATATCGGAAGAGTTGGAAGAACTCTTCGATATCTGCGATCGCATCGCCGTCCTTGCGCGCGGCAAACTTTCGCCGGTCCGCGAGACTGGTTCGACCAACGCGGAAGAAATCGGCCTCTTCATGGCGGGTCTCTTCGATGGCAATCGTGCCGACCCCGTCGCCCTCGACACCACGGCCCCGACATAATGAATTTTCCTTATCGACTCGAAGCGCGGCCCACTCCGTCGCGCGCCATGCAGCTTGCCGTGCCGCTGGTCGCCGCGGTGCTGACGCTGATTATCGGTTTCCTGATTTTTACGCTCGTGGGCCAGGACCCGCTGCGCGCGATGCACGGCTTTTTTATCGAACCGTTGTCGAACGTGAACGGCTGGTCCGAACTCGTGCTGAAGGCGTCGCCGCTGTGCCTGATAGCGCTGGGGCTGGCGGTGGGATATCGGGCGAACGTGTGGAACATTGGCGCTGAAGGGCAGATGCTGCTGGGCGGGATCGTGGCGGGTGGCATAGCGATTCATGTTGGCGACGCCACGGGCTGGTGGATCCTGCCGCTGATGATGATTGGCGGCGTGATAGGCGGCATGGCGTGGGCTGCGATTCCCGCGTTGCTCAAGAGCCGTTTCAACACTAACGAAATCCTGACGAGCCTGATGCTCACCTACGTCGCGACGCAGTTGCTGATCTACCTGGTGAGCGGTCCGTGGCGCGATCCCGAGGGCATGAACTTCCCGATCTCGGCGATGTTCGGCGATTCGGCGCAATACCCACGCCTTTACAGCGATTGGGGCTGGGCATGGCTGAAGGGAACGCGGATCAATGCGTCCGTGTTCCTGACGATGATTGCGATTCCGCTGGTGTGGCTGTTCATGCGCAAGAGCTTCGCGGGGTATCGGATGAACGTGGGTGGCCTGGCGCCGCTGGCAGCCCGCTACGCCGGTTTCTCCGATAAAAAGGCCATCTGGACCTCGCTGCTCCTGAGCGGCGGTCTGGCCGGGTTGGCCGGCATGGGTGAAGTGGCCGGACCGATCGGGCAATTGCAGGCGAGCTGGTCGCCGGGGTACGGCTTTACAGCGATCATCGTGGTGTTTGTCGGACGCTTGCATCCGGTGGGCATCGTGCTGGCGAGCCTGCTGATGGCGTTGCTGTATCTCGGTGGCGAGGCGGTGCAGACGTCGCTGCAATTGCCGCAGGCGCTTGCCGGCGTGTTCCAGGGGCTGCTGCTGTTCTGCCTGCTCGGTGCAGACCTGTTCGTCAACTATCGCGTGCGGCGCCGGGTCGCGGCGCATGCACATTCATAGATAAAACCATGGACATCAATCAGGCCGGTTCGCTCTCTTCAAGCGCCGTTGTAGCTGCCATTCCACTGATGTTCGCCGGCGCCGGGGAGCTCGTCGCGGAAAAGTCAGGGGTGTTGAACCTTGGCGTGGAAGGCATGATGCTGATGGGCGCCGTCACCGGTTATGCCGTGACCGCGATCACCGGCAATCCGTGGCTGGGCATTGTGGGCGCGATTGTCGCGGGCGTGCTGATGTCGCTAGTGTTCGCGTTCCTCACCATCACCATGTTGGCGAACCAGGTGGCCACGGGTTTATCGCTGACCATATTCGGCATTGGGTTCTCGGCGTATATCGGCAAGCCTTATACGTCGGCGGCGGTGCGCGCGACTATCGACGTGCTGCCCATTCCCGGTCTTACCTCCATTCCCGTGATCGGCCCGGCGTTTTTCACGCTGACGCCGCTCGGTTATCTCGCGTTCATCATGTTCGGCGTGATCGGCTGGTTTTTGTATAGAACCCGCGCCGGGCTGGTGCTGCGCTCGGTGGGGGAGTCGCCATCGGTCGCGCATTCCGTGGGTTTTCCAGTGGTTGGCGTGCGTTACGGCGCGACGCTTTTTGGCGGCGGCATGGCGGGGATTGCGGGCGGTTATTACTCGATCGTCTATCTGCATTTGTGGCAGGAACAGCTTACGTCGGGGCGCGGCTGGATCGCGCTGGCGCTGGTCGTGTTCGCGACGTGGCGGCCGGGGCGGTTGCTGATCGGGGCGTTGCTGTTCGGCGCGGTGATGGCGCTGCAGTTCTATGCGCAGGCCATTGGCGTGCCCATCCCGACGCAGTTCCTCGCCATGCTGCCGTACGTTGCGACCATCGTCGTGCTGGTGCTCATCTCGCGCAATCCGAACACGATCAAGTTGAATGCACCTGCGTCGCTCGGCAAGCCGTTTTTTGCGGCTAGCTGACGGTCCGAACCACGGCCTGATATTGCAGCATGATTTTTACAAACATCATCGAACCATCGACAGGAGAATCACGATGAAGAAAAGCTGGCTGAACACCTTGGGCGCAGCCGGAGCCGTGGGCACGATGCTCGCGCTATCCGCCACGATGGTCGCCGGCCCTGCACGGGCTGCTGATGCGCCGGGCGTTGCATTCGTCTACCTCGGAAACCCCGGCGATGCAGGCTGGACCTTTGCCCACGATGCCGGCACGAAGGAAGTGGAGGCCAAGTACGGTAACAAGATCAAGATCACGCGGGTGGAAGACGTGCCGGAATCGGCGGATTCGGAGCGCGTGTTCCGCGACCTGGCCGCGAAGGGTAACAAGGTGATCGTGGGGACCAGTTTTGGATACCAGGACTTTGAACTGAAGGTGGCGCGCGATTATCCGGACATTACGTTCCTGACCGCGACGGGCTACAAGAAGGCCAAGAACTTCGGCGTCTACGACAACCGTATGTACCAGGGTGCCTATCTTGCCGGCGTTGCAGCGGGTTACGTGACGAAGACGAACACGCTGGGGTTTGTTGCATCGGTGCCTATTCCTGAAGTGATTCGCAATATCAACGCATATACGCTGGGCGCGCGTTCGGTCAATCCCAAGATCCATACGAAGGTGATCTGGATTAATAGCTGGTTTGACCCGGGCAAGGAAAAGCAGGCGGCGGAGACGCTGATTGGGCAGGGTGCTGACGTGTTGTTGCAGAACACTGATTCGAACGCGACGCTGGCGACGGCTGCAGAGAAGAAGGTGTATGCATTCGGGTGGGATTCGAATATGCAGAAGTTTGGTCCGAGCGCTCATCTGGGCTCGGTGGTGCAACATTGGGAGGTGTATTACAACACGATGGTCCAGCAGCTTCTGGATGGCAAGGTCAAGACGGATCCGGTCTGGCTGGGGATGCCGCAAAAGGCGGTGAATCTTGAGGACATCAACACGGCAGTGGTGCCGGCGAAGGCGATGCAGGCTGTGGAGGCCAAGCGTGAACAACTGCAGAGCGGCAAGTGGGACGTGTTCATGGGTCCGGTGAAGGACCAGTCGGGTGCGGTCAAGATTGCGGCAGGCCAGAATCTGACCGATCCGGAACTACAGCGTATCAACTGGTATGTGGAAGGCGTGGATGGGTCGCTGCCGAAGTAAGTAATCGGTGGGGGTAGGCGAGGCTGCGGGATGATTTGCGGTTCGCAAAACTTACCGGTTGTTTGTCATCGTTTCCGTCATAAGAAAAGGCCGCGCTTTGATTAAGCGCGGCCTTTATTGTCTGCGTCGCGATTAATCTTAATCGTCGATTCGCAGTCCAACTTTAAGCGTGACCTGCCAATGCGCGACCTTGCCGTCCTCGACTTGGCCGCGGGTGCCGATGACTTCGAACCAGTGCAGGTTGCGGAGGGTTTTTGAGGCTTTTTCGAGTGCCACGCGAATTGCATCGTCGCTTGATTGGGTCGACGACCCGGTGAGTTCGATTTGTTTGTAGACGTGATTGCTCATTGTCTTCTCCTTGGGTGTCGTGTTGATGGCATTGCACGTTGATTTGCCTTCGTAGGATTGAGCAAATCATGCGCCAAGGGGGGACGGAGCGCACTTGGTTTTTCTACGGGGGAGTGCGGAGGTGGTGGGGATTATTTCGTGCGAGATTGTTCGCGCGCAGCGCGGGGTGAACCTTGGGCAGGTTCAATCACTGGTGGCGAAGCGTGTGGGTATCCGTGTTCGGAGAAGGAGGGGCTCACACATCCGCTAATAGTGATAAAGAGAATATCTCACTCTCGCAGACCGCTAAGGCCGAAAGCAGCAACCCGACATAGACTCCGACCGCTACCCCCGGAATCTAGCAACCCGGCACCGACCCCGACCGCTAACCCCAGAACCCCTCCGCCAAAACCCCGTCCACCGGCGCGAGCGAAAAACCTACCTCAATGGTCGAGAAGCCGCATCCCCCGCGTCCTGCCGCCGCGCGCCGCGCCTGGACCTCGCAGTCGCGGACGCGCCGAATTCGCTCAAAATCTGGGTCCGAGCCCGGCTGGCAAACACAAGAAATCCGAAGCCGTTTGCTTCATACCAGTAACCGCCATTCTCGAGCCCGTCGAGCGGCTGTTCCAGCGCGTTCGTAATACATTCAACGCACCGGCGATGTAATTCATCCACGGCCGGATACGGCGGTTGCGCGCCGCGAACGCTGCAAAGAAGTACATCAAGCCCCGGCAGAACATGCGCATACAACACCGGTTCATCCTGTGCGCGGGCGCGTGCAATCTTGGTATCGAGTTGGCCAAACGGCTTGAAATGCCTGAGCACGGCGAGGAAAGACTCGTCACCGTCGACCTTTGCGCGTCTACGCTTTTTCGGGAAGGACATAAAAATTCGCCTGAAAAAGAATTGCAAAAAACGCAGCGTCCTCATGCGGCCACTCCCGTCTGGCGGGCCGCTCGTTTGTCTGGACACGTCGATCTTTTATAGCACATCGAAGTGGTGGATTCACGGCGATTCAGTTTAGGACACCGCCAAGTCGGTCATGCTCGACCGGCTCTCACGGTGGCGCACGAATCATGCCGATAACCCTGCTGCGGCTCGCATGTTTCTGTCTCAATAATAGACCTACGAAACCCCGCTGCGATGAAAAATCGCCAGAAAATTCAAACGAGTGTCACGAATGCCACCAACTCCCTGATTGCATCCAAAAAACGAAAAAGCCCGCGACGACGTCACGGGCTTTTCTGGAACACCGCCTGTCCTGTGGAGGCTCAGGTCAGACGCTTGGCTGACGCGCTCAAGTCAGACGCGCGGCGAAGCCTTCAGCGAATCGCGGATCTCACGCAGCAACAGCACGTCTTCCGGCGTTACGGCAGGCGCGGGTGCCGGCTCCTCGGCCTTGCGTAGCTTGTTGATGAACTTGACCATCAGGAAAATGATGAACGCCAGGATGATGAAGTTGATCAGCACGGTAATGAACGAGCCATAACCGAACACGGCGACACCCGCCGTCTGCAAGTCCTTGTACGAGTCTGGATTGCCCTTGAACGTGGGGGGGATGTTGCCCAGCTTGATGAACATGTTGGAAAAATCAAGTCCGCCCGTGACCAGCCCCACGACCGGCATGATCAGATCCTTGACGATCGAATTGACGATGGTCGAAAACGCGCCGCCGATAATCACACCGACAGCCAGATCCATCACGTTGCCCTTGAGAGCGAAGCTCTTGAACTCCTCAATCATGCTCATGCGTTGCTTCCTCCATTAAAGATCATAAGAATCAGCAGCAAGGGATGTGCCAATTAACGACGTCCGTATTTCCAGCCGCCGTCCCGGCTTTGCTTTTCTGTTCAAGCTTTCACCGTTTTTTTAAACGGATAACGGCAATGATAGCCAATCGGTAGCAATTGCGTCCCGGGTTTTTTGACATCATCGGCTGATCGGATAGGGTTTGGCGGTTGGATTCTGCTTGTTTGCCCCCGTTTTCCACAATCGCACTGTTACGCTTTCTCGGGCGGTGCAGCTATCACGCGTCCCTGCGCGATCGCCGCGACAAACGCGGCATGATCGGCGGCGGTCTGCGCTCCGTAGCTTTCGGCCCACTTGGCATAGGCTGCATCCATGCGGTCCGAGTTGCCGCAATAACCGGCAATCAGCGCGGCATCGCCGGTGCGGGCATGAGCGCGCGCGAGCAGCAAGCCGAGGCACCACGCGTAGAAGTCGAAGGTCGCGCCATGGAGCCAGTCCACCGGAATCGAGCCACGGATGTTCTTCATCTGCCGCACGTAGAAGTCGCGGCCCGAAATGGTGGTCCAGCCCAGCAATGGGTCGGAGGAGCTCTGTAGCAGACGCTGGCCCTGCACGACGCGCCGTCCCTGATGGCCGAATGGTTCGGCGATCGGCGGCACGAATGGTGCGGCGGCCGGCACAATGCCTTCTTTCACCTGCATGAACAGCGGGTCGCCATGCGCACGGCCAAGCAGCAATAGCAAATAGGCTCGCGTCCCGACACTGCCCACACCCACCACGCGATGCGCGACATCGACCACGTCGTAGCGTTCGAGCATAGTCCGCCATTCGCCCGCTATGGTCTGCAAATAGCCCCGCAGCCCCTCCGTAACGTGATTTTTCTCGGCTGCGTCAAGACGGGTCAGGATCGGCGGATCGTCGCGGAAACGCCAGCTTTTGCCTTCCGGCTCGGCGACGCGGGCCAGCATTGTCGCGTGACTGTGCTTGGTCGCGCGCTCGACGGCCTTGGCAATGGTCGCCTTCTCGGCCGGATCGAGCGTGACAGGCGCTTCGATATGCAACACGCTCGCATACGAGCGCATCTGCCACAGTTCGTAGGCGGGGACCTGGGCCAGCGTCGACATCGTGCTCCGGTAGGCGGCGCAGGCGGTGCGCACCGCTCGCTCGCGGCCGGTGACGTCAACGCCGTTTTCGGATGCCGCCACGTTGATGCTGGCCGTGAGCCGCTTCAGATCCCATTCCCACGGGGCGACCAGCGTTTCGTCGAAGTCGTTCAGGTCGAAAACGACGTCCTGCCGAGGCGTGCGGAACAGGCCGAAATTGTTCAGATGCGCATCGCCGTCAATCATTACGTGATGACCGATAGACGGCGTGTGCGCGAGATCCCAGGCCATCACGCTCGCGGCGCCGCGCAGGAACGCAAACGGCGACGCGGCCATGCGTGACATCCGCAGCGGGATCAGCCGTACTTGCCGGCCGGCGTTGTTGGCGAGCACACGCGCCACGGGGTCCGGGCGGTCGGCTTCCGGTCGCCAGGCTGCGTGCGTGTCGAAGGCGACCGAGTCGCGCAGTGAGCGGCCAAGAACGCGGCTTTCCTCAGCGCTGCCGAGGGACGGACCGGACAGGCTGATGGCTGGATTCGAGGATGCGGCGGGATGGGTGGGCAAGACAGTTTTCCTCGGTTGATCGATAGCGCAAGGCGCCAGCAATTTCATGGTCGTGCTCGGGACGCATGAGCACGATGCTCGCCCGTAGCGATTTCGTACAGTCCTGGATTCCACAAGCACGCATGGAGAATTTGTCGTCGGTCTTAAACGCGAAACCGCTCCTCACGATAATAACGAGTGTCTGGCAGCCGCCGGAAGCTGTCCGAAAAGGACGCTTCGCAATGGGCACGAAACCTGCTGTTCTTTCTGCCCGTGGGCTCGTGATGGCGTTGCGTGCATGGCGCAATAATCCGACGTCCGATCCCGGCGAGCAATCCGTAACCCTCGCAAGCCGCTAACGGCGCGGCGGGTTGAAGCACCGGGCACATATTGATTTCGGTTGACGTTCCCAACACCTGGACACACGCATACATGAACACGACGCACGATATCCGCATTGCCGAAGGCTCGCCGTTTCCCCTGGGCGCGACCTGGGACGGCGAGGGCGTCAACTTCGCCTTGTTCTCCGCGAACGCCACGAAAGTCGAACTGTGCCTCTTCGATGAAAACGGCGAGAAGGAACTCGAACGCATCGAATTGCCTGAATACACCGATGAAGTGTTCCACGTTTATTTATTCGGTTTGAAGCCGGGCGCGGTCTATGGGTATCGCGTGCACGGTCCGTATGAGCCTGAAAACGGGCATCGCTTCAATCCAAACAAGCTGTTGCTCGATCCGTACGCGAAGGCGCATGTGGGCGAGCTTACGTGGGACCCGGCGGTGTTCGGCTACACGCTGAATGCTGACGGCGATGACCTCACGTTCGACGAACGCGACAGCGCGCCGTTCGTGCAAAAGTGCCAGGTGGTCGACCAGAGCTTTTCCTGGGTCCACCCGACGCGCGTCCGGGTGCCCTGGGAGCAGACCATCTTCTACGAAACCCACGTGCGCGGTTACACGAAACGCCACCCGGCCGTACCCGAACATGCGCGCGGCACATTCGAGGGACTGGGCACGAAGGAAGTGATCGAGCACATCAAGAGCCTGGGGGTGACATCGGTTGAATTGCTGCCCATTCATGCGTTCGTGAACGACAGTCATCTCACCGACAAAGGCCTCACCAACTACTGGGGCTACAACACGATCGGCTTTTTCGCCGCCGATCCGCGCTTCTTTGCGCAAGGACCGGGCGCGGTCGCGGAACTCAAGCAGATGATCGACCGCTTCCACGAAGCCGGCCTCGAGATCATTCTCGACGTGGTCTACAACCACACGGCCGAAGGCAATGAACGCGGGCCGACGTTGTCGTTCAAGGGTATCGACAACGCTTCGTACTATCGACTGCCCGAAGACAAGCGTTATTACATCAACGATACCGGCACGGGCAACACGCTCAACCTGTCACATCCGCGCGTGCTGCAGATGGTCACCGACAGCCTGCGCTACTGGGTCACCGAGATGAACGTGGATGGTTTTCGTTTTGATCTTGCGACCATCCTCGGCCGTGAGCCCTACGGCTTCGATGAAGGCGGCGGGTTTCTCGACAGTTGCCGCCAGGACCCGATTCTCTCCAGCGTGAAGCTGATCGCCGAGCCTTGGGATTGCGGCCCGGGCGGATACCAGGTCGGTGGTTTCCCGCCCGGCTGGGCGGAGTGGAACGACAAATTCCGCGATACCGTGCGCGAATTCTGGAAGGGCGAAGAGGGTGTCGCGGCGGAACTGGCCACTCGTATCACCGGTTCCGGCGATAAATTCAACCATCGTGGCCGCCGTCCGTGGGCAAGCGTGAACTTCATCACCGCGCACGACGGTTTTACGCTGAACGACCTGGTCTCGTACAACGAGAAGCACAACGAGGCGAACGGCGAGGACAACAACGACGGCAGCTCGGACAACCGCTCGTGGAATTGCGGCGCGGAAGGACCGACCGATGACCCCGAGATCCGCGCGCTGCGGGAGCGTCAGAAACGCAACATGCTGGCTACGCTGCTGTTCTCGCAAGGCACGCCGATGATCCTCGCCGGCGATGAATTCGGCCGCACGCAGCAAGGCAACAACAACGCGTATTGCCAGGACGACGACATCAGCTGGGTCAACTGGGACATCGACGACGACGGCCGTGCGTTGAACGATTTCGTTCGCAAACTTACGACCCTGCGGCACACGCTGCCGGTACTGCGTCGTGGACGTTTCCTGACAGGAGAGTTTCACGAAGACCTGGAACTTTCCGACGTGAAATGGCTGAGCCCGTCGGGCGAGGAGCTGACGCCGGAACAATGGGACGATCCGTTAATGCGCTGTTTCGGGCTCGTGATTGACGGTCGCGCGCAAGCAACGGGCATTCGCCGTCCCGCATCGGACGCCACGCTGCTGCTGGTCTTCAACGCCCATCACGACGTGGTGGACCTGACGCTGCCCGAGATTCCCGGCAGTGACCAGTGGAGTTGCCTGATCGACACCAACGCGCCAATCCGCGAAGAGCTGGAAGACTTCGATTCGGGAGCGGTCTATCAGGTAACCGGCCGGTCGCTCCTGCTGTTCGCGCTGCATGCACGCGGCGCGACCAGACGGATTTTCCAGCGTCTGGAAGAAGCGCTCACCGACGAAGTCGAACCGGAGGGCGGTAACGCGGAGTAAGGGTGCGTTATCTACGACAGGGGTTTGTAACGGCTATCATGCGGGTCATGAACCTCGCCCCGCTGTTTCGCTTACCTTGCCACCCCTCGTTTTTATCCGTATCGCAGCCTGTCGTGCAGCGCACCCGGTCGACATGATGTTCGAGGCACTCCTGCGCATCGCGAACTGGGATCAACTCGAGCGCATCTGGGAATTTATCGTGGGATTCTTCAAATTCCTGTGGGCGTTGCTGCGCTTTCTCGGCGGCGGGTGAAGACGGTATTGGCCTGGACATGCGTTGAATCCGGCCACACCAACAAAAAAGCTCCGAACGAATCTGCGTGATTTCGTTCGGAGCTTTTTAACATTCAGCGTAGCCGGCGCGGCCGGCAGTCAGTTCAGCTGTTGTCCCAGTTGCCGGAATCGTTGCTGCCCAGGTCGACGCCGCCGCCGTTGTCGCTCCAGTCGTTCGAACCGTTGCCGAAGTCGAGCCCACCGCCGTTGTTGTCGCCACCTCGGCGGCGGCGCAATTCGTCGTCGTCGACCGGAACTTCGCGTTCGATCACACGCTCGCGGTTGCCGCCGGACAGCGCCTCACCCAGCAGCACGCCGGTCAGCAATCCACCCATGCCGCCACCAAACCCACCGCCTTGCTGCACGATGACCGGCGGCTGTTGTTGCGGTTGCGGTGGATAAGGCGAATAAGGCGGCTGACCTTGCGGGTTGCGCCCAAAGCGCTCAGCTTCCTGCGCATAAACCGATTGGCCATCGGCGCTTGCCGGGGCGGCTGTTGCGCGTGGATCGGGCCGGCCTTCCGAACGGGCCCGCACGCTGTCAATCTGGTTCGACAAATCTTCGATCGCGTACGGCGGCACCGGGTTTTTCGAATTGGACAGCGCTTCGACCATCTGGCGCAGTTGTGTCTCGATGCCTTCGACTTCCTGAAGCATCGCTTCGTGACCCGGCTGGGTCGATAAACGGACGTCGAGCTTCAGCGACCGGACGTCGTTGAGCAGTTCGGTCGCGCGCTTCAACTGCGTGCGTCGATCGGCGTCGGCCTGGCCGTCGTCGTTGGAACGCGCGCGTTTCAGACCCCAGCGCAGCACGAGCGCAATCCCGGCGAACAGGACCGCAAGCATCACCCACATGCCCATTGACGGGCCGTGTCTTTCGGGAGCCGCTACGGCACCTTGATTGAACGGATTGCGCGTGACCGAGGCAGACGTCGAATTAGACGTATTGGTCGATGAATTCACGCGGTTTGCATCCGAGCGGATACGCGCTTCCATGGCATTGAAGCGTGCCGGGTCAGTGAATTTAATGGCGGGGTCGAGCGTGCGCGCTTGTTGAACCTGAGCGAGCGCGTCGGAGGAACGGCCTTCGCGATCCAGCACTTGCGCGTATAAATAGTGCGCCTTGGCGTTGTTCGGATGCGCCTGCAGCACTTCCTGCAACTGGGCGTCGGCCTGACTCCAGTTTCCTTGTGTCATCGACTGCTCGATCTGGCCGGCGCTCGGCACGGCGGCGAAGGCCGCCGCTGAGACCAGCATCAGCGAAGCAACTACAGCCATCACATATTTTTTCATCAGCGGACCGGGGCGTTCGCACCCGTCTCCATTCCATGCGACATTTCGATGCAATACCCCAATGTTGCTCGCGGCCAACTGCGCTTTTGCGCCGTTCGCCGCGCCTTCAACCGACCGCGTGCAGCCTGGAGGCTGACCTCCCTGCTGATTTGCGCTGTCCGGCGTCCGCCCCGAAGGGCGCAAGCCTTGGTCCTGCTCTTGTCCTGGCTTGTTCTTGTCCTACCTCAGTCTCAGGCCGCCGCGAAACCGTCGCGCCGGCCTGAGAACCGACACTTTACTGCGCCGGCGTGTTCATCTGCTTCTTGAGCGCTTCCAGGCGGTCTTCGACAGACGGGCCATGTGTGAGCGCTGCGAGTTTGTCTTCGAGTGCCTTGCCGCTCTTCTGATCGGCCGAGTTCAGCCGGGCATCCGAGCGTGCGTTCGACAACTGGACCTTGTCTTCCAGCTTCTGAAAGTCTTCCGACAGGTTCTTGCCGCCAATACCGCCCAGCGCGGTTGCCGCGACATCTTTCGCCGTTGCAATCTGCTGCTTGGCTTGAAGAATGTTCGACCGCGAGTTGAGCTCGTTGCGCCGCTGGCGCATGTCGTTGATCTGCTGCTTCAGGTGATCCACCGACGGCACCAGGGTAACCAGCTCGGCGGCCAGTGCATCGCGTTCTGTTTCAGCGTTTGCCTGCGCACCCAAAGCTTCGCGGGCAAGCGCTTCGTCGCCGCTTTGCAGCGCGCGCTTGGCGCCGTCTTCGTACTTCTTCGCTTTCTCGGCAGCAACATCGCGCTTGCTTTGTTGCGTGGCGACCTGCGCCTCGATTTCGATCAGCGAGTTCTCGGCCTTCGCGATGCTGTCGTCGAGCTCGCGCACGATCTGGCGAGCGTCGCGCGACGGGTCCTGCACGGTGTCGGCGGCGTCGTTCAGCAGACCCTTGACGGTGCGCGAGATGGAATCCAAAAGCGACATGAGTTTCCTCCTGGAAATGAAGTCGGCTGCCAGGCAGCAACGTTCGATGAACATTCTGTGAACGTTCGCCAACGTCTGATTAAGCGCGGCGCCCACGGCGTCGCGCGTCGGGTAAATCGGGCCGGGCGCACGGATTACAAGCTCGCCGATACATTTTGTTGCGAAGCGGGAATCCGCACATTGACGGCTGGTTCCGCCGACTGAGCATGATCCTTGGTCATCATGACAACGCCCTTGCACGGCATCTGATTTTTGCCGCTGTATTAAACCATGCAACGGCTTAAACCGGGCTTAACAGGATTATCTTAACGGTACACCATGCGTTTGATTTAGCGAATACCGTCACGGAAATTCAGGTTTTTCAACGAGATAAGAACGCCGGCCATGCCGATGACGTTGGCCGCTGCATTCGCCGTTACTACGATCGTTTTCCGGATTCTCGACGCCATCGGGCCTGGTGTGACCCTGCGGAATTTGTATCAATGCGAGATTGGCGAATTATTTTTGCCGAAACCCGATTCTGACGGGGCGGCTATTTTCTACGTGATCCATATCGCGGGACTGGTGAACGGAGCGGTGTTCGGAATCGTCGCGTATGCCGCGTGCAATCTCACCAACCTGGCGATGCCGAGGCTGAAGCGCGACGCTCGTCCCATGCACGCCCCATGGGGCGCAGTGGCCAGGCGTGGTCGCTATCACCACGCGGGGAGTTCAACTCGAAACGCGACTGAACCTCCGGGCCGCCCGGTCAGGAGCGCCTGGAAAACGACGCGTCTTCGTCCGACTCATCCGGTGCACCGAGGTCGTCTCCGGAATCGCAGGTTTGCGGCAGCACGTCGTCCGGGTCCGGTTCAAGCGCAGCCAAAGGCTTCGGCCCTTCAGTTGCCAACGTGCGTTTGCTGGCCACCTTCGCTACAAGCGCCGCGTCCCGGGCCTCGCGCGCGGCGGCTCGTTCAGCGACTTGCCGCAGCGCGACATTCAGCGGGTCAGGCGTTTTCGGCGCACGCAATCGGTCTACAAGACTTGCGGCCTTCACCTGTTCGCTGGTCGCATTGAAGCTCAATACGGCGCGCCGCATGAGTTCGCTGACGCTGACGCCAAGAGCGTCCGCAGAGCTGGTGATCGCAAGTTTCTGCGCAGGAGTGACAAAAACAACGATGCGTTCGCTGGGTTTGGTAGTCATGAGCGCCTCGCTAAGCAGGGCTGGGCAAGTCAGAACGGCCGATATCCGACACGGGCAACGCCATTTGATGCGCTTTCGGCGTACGCGGCGGTACGGCAAACCACGCAACCAACGTTTCCATCATATCGTTTTGCCATCGTCTCGTGCGCGTGCGCACATTCCCCGAGCCGCGCTTCGGACGCTATCCGCATCGAGCGCTTGCAATATTGAGATAGTGGTGCTAGTACCCTCTCCGCGATAACGCCGGACGGACGGCCTTGCCGGACACACCCGTCGCGGCGGCCTGTTATACGGGATTTACTTACAAAAAAATCCCTTCACTGCCGGTGCTCGGCGCTCGAATTCTTTAAAATGCGCTGTTATTCTGCGCGGGGCCGTCAGTGTTGCAATTTTTCTTACAATACGATAACGATCCATTCGCAGAAACGCGCAGCCAGTCCGGGGGCAACGGCACGCGACGCAGCAGTCCAGGTCCATTCCCGGGAAGCGCTTTTTTGAGCGTTTCCCTGTGTCGATCAGGCCGCAGCGCTACACATCGGCTACACGGCGGAGCCGGCCACGGCTTTCGCTCACCCCAACATTTATCGTTACGCGGTTTCATGGCGTTGCGCACCGGGCGCCTTAGGGGCGCGCCGTTCAATCCAAGTCATGCCAATCATCAAACGACCGAATTCCTCAAACGCTCCACGCGATGACCGGGATCAAGATGGTCCCAATCGTTACCGTCAACCCGCCAAGTCTTCAGCCGGACCCTCGATCGCGCTGCGCATCGTGTTGTGGTTCGTCGGGCTCTTTGTCGTCGCGGCAATAGTCGGCGCGCTGATCATCGGGTATGCGCTGGTGGTGATGGGGCCGAATCTGCCCTCGCTAGACGCAATCACGGACTATCAGCCGAAAGTGCCGTTGCGGATCTACACCGCGGATCACGTGCTGATCGGCGAATTTGGCGAGGAGCGGCGTCGGATCGTGCGCTTCGACGAGATTCCCGACCAGATGAAGAAGGCCGTCCTCGCGATCGAGGATTACCGCTTCTACGAGCACGGCGGCGTCGATTTCATTGGCATTGCGCGCGCAGGGCTGAGCGACATCATGCACGGCGGAGCGTCGCAAGGTGCCAGTACGATCACCATGCAGGTCGCGCGTAACTTCTTCCTCTCGAGCGAGAAGACCTACACGCGCAAGATCTACGAAATGCTGCTCGCGTACAAGATCGAACGCGCGCTGACCAAGGACCAGATTCTCGAGCTGTACATGAACCAGATTTATCTGGGCGAGCGGTCGTATGGGTTCGCATCGGCGGCACGGGTATATTTCGGCAAGGACCTCAAGGACCTGACGCTTGCCGAATGCGCGATGCTTGCGGGCTTGCCAAAAGCACCGTCGGCGTATAACCCGGTCGTCAATCCGAAGCGTGCGAAGGTGCGTCAGCAGTACATCCTGAAGCGCATGCTCGATTTGAACTTCATCACGCAGGCGCAATTCGACCAGGCCAGCGCCGAAGAAATACACGCGCGCGTGGCTGGTACGGAGTACAGCGTCCACGCGGAATATGTCTCGGAAATGGTCCGGCAGCTGATGTACGCGCAATATCGCGACGAAACATACACGCGTGGTTTTTCGGTGACCACCACTATCGACTCCGCCGATCAGGAAGCGGCGTATGACGCCGTGCGCAAGGGCGTGATGGATTACGAGCGGCGCCATGGGTATCGCGGGCCGGAAGGTTTCGTCAATCTGCCGACGAACGAGGATGACCGCGACGAAGCGATCGACGACGCGCTCGCCGATCATCCCGATAACGGCGACCTGATCGCGGGCGTGGTGACATCGGTGAATCCGAAGCAGGTGGTCGTGACGTTCGTCAATGCCGATCCGGCGACCATCACCGGCGACGGCTTGCGTTTTGTCGCCGCTGGTTTGCGCAGCAACGCATCGGCGGCGGTGCGGATCAAGCCGGGTTCCATCGTGCGCGTGATACAGGACGCGAAGGGCAACTGGAGCATCACGCAGTTGCCGCAGGTCGAGGGTGCGCTCGTTTCGCTCGTGCCGCAGGACGGTGCGATTCGCGCGCTGATTGGTGGCTTCGACTACAACAAGAACAAGTTCAACCACATTACGCAGGCGTGGCGCCAGCCGGGATCGAGCTTCAAGCCGTTCATCTATTCGGCATCGTTGGAAAAGGGTCTTGGACCGGCAACCATCATCAACGACGCGCCGCTGTATTTCCCGCCGACCAGCCCGGGTGGCCAGGCGTGGGAGCCGAAGGACGATGACCAGCCTGATGGTCCCATGTCCATGCGCACGGCCTTGCAGAAGTCGAAGAACCTTGTGTCGATCCGCATCCTTTCGTACATAGGCACGAAGTACGCACAGGATTACGTCACGCAGAACTTCGGTTTCGATGTCGATAAAACACCACCCTATCTGCCGCTCGCGCTCGGTGCCGGCCTTGTCACGCCGCTGCAGTTGGCCGGTGGATATTCGGTGTTCGCCAACGGCGGTTCACGGATCAATCCGTATCTGATCGGCGAAGTAGCCGATGCACACGGCACGGTGATCTCGCGCGCCAATCCGCTGGTTGCCGGCAGCAACGCGCCGCAAACGCTCGAGCCGCGCAACGCGTATGTGATGAATAGCTTGCTCCATTCGGTCGCGACCGGTGGCACGGGCGCGGGCACCAACGTGCTAAAGCGTAACGACCTGCAGGGCAAGACTGGCACGACCAACGATGCGAAGGACGGCTGGTTCGCGGGTTACCAGCATCAACTCGTGGCGATCGCGTGGATGGGATACGACCAGCCGAAGTCGCTTGGCAGCCGTGAGTTCGGTGCACAGCTTGCGTTGCCGATCTGGGTGGAGTACATGCAACGGGCGCTCGCCAAGATCCCACAGCAGCAGATGGCGATGCCTGACGGCTTGACGACCGTCGACGGCGAGTTGTTTTTCGCCGATAAAACGCCGGGCAACGGTTTTGTCGCGAGCATCGGCGTGGATTCAGCGAATCCGATCGAAGGTGCAAGCGATGCGGTGGGCGGTGTCGGTCCTGGTGGATTGACGCCCCCGAGCGTGCCGCCGCCCAGCGTGAACCCGGCCGAGCGCCAGGAGATCATGGATCTCTTCAAGGGGCATTGATTGGGAGATGCGCGGCGTGCTTACGTCGCTCGCATCAATCACTATGAGCGCGCGATACCGTGCGCCCATAGTGGTCGATTGTGATCGCGCGTCGCTCAGTGTGATCCAGATTCAGCATGCAGGGGTATCCATCAGCGGTGTTCCTGCTCGTTCTCGCGACGAGGGACTGACACGGCTAGGAGCAGTTTTTGGCTAAAATTGCCAAAAACTCGCGCCCATATCAATCGAAGGAACCGTACACAGTGACCAGAACGAACCTGAAGTTCGTCGGCATAGCCCCGGATCACAACCGGACCGCTCTGTCGAAGGGGCAAAAGGCGTTTAACGCGCTGATCAAGCAAATCGAGAAACGACGTGCCCGGCTTACTGCATGGGAGGGCGTTGTTTCCGCGTTCCACCACAAATTTGTCGGCGAATTTACGCCTCTCGAACGGACGCTGAAGGATTTGCGGATCCGGTTAGTGCACCGTCTCGATCAGGTGTGCGACCAGAAGGGTCTGACGAAAGCAGAACGTCGCACGGCATCCGACGTGATCGCGGAGCTTGCCAGCGATCTTGTTGCGCAAAGCGGCGATCCAGAATTAAAGGCGCTATACAACAAGCACAGCCAATCCGATTACGACCGTGAGGCGGCGTCGGAGTTGGAGGACATGAAATGGGTGCTGGAAGACATGCTCGGAGTGGAGCTGGGCGACGATCTGGATATGAGCTCACCTGAAGCTGTGTATAAGCGCGTGCAGGCGGAGATTGAGCAGCGTGAGGCGCAGGATCTCGCTGAAAGCCAGGCGCGGGAAGAGCGTCGCGCCAAGCGGAAAAAGACAGCCAAGCAAATCGCAGCGGAGGCGCAAGCGCAAGCCGAGCAGGCGCAGCTCAGTCAATCTATTCGCGAGGTGTATCGCAAACTGGCCAGCGCGCTGCATCCTGATCGTGAGACTGACCCCGAGGAACGCGACCGGAAGACCTCGCTGATGCAGCGTGTGAACCAGGCCTATGCAAACAACAATCTGCTGCAACTGCTGGAGTTGCAGTTGGAACTGGAACACATTGATCAGAACGCGATCAATAACATCAGCGAAGACCGGCTAAAGCACTACAACACGATCTTGAAGGAACAAGTCGGCGAGTTGGATCAAGAGATCATGCACGTTGAAGCCGCGTTCAAGAATAGCTATGGAATCGCGCCGTTTGAGGTTGTCGCCCCCGGCACTATCGTGCGCAATCTGGATAGCGATATCTCGATGCTGAAGAAGGACATACGCGCGCTGGAGAAAGATCTGCAGGCGTTCGACGACATCAGGCAACTCAAGGCGTGGCTCAAGGCCGCAAAGCAGGTGGCGGGAATGGACGTATTCGGTGATCTGCCTTATTGATCGTTCGCGATATTGGCGTTGACATATGCGCCAAGGTGCGCATAGAGGCGCGCATTCCGAGTGGATCTGGCCGCCGGACTTCTGCGTTTCGTCAAGCCGGTCCGCTGTAGGTCCTGCTGAGTAAGAAGGCGCGCCGCAATCTGATTGCGGCACGCTTTTTTGCTGCTGCGAGATTAGTGAGTTTACTTGCCGAGCGTGGACGCCGGCTTCACCACGCAGGTCGTCTCGATGCTCGATTGATCCGCGAACGTCAGCTTCAACGGGATGGTTGATCCGACGTTCACAGGCTTGGGTGCGTCCTCGAGCATCAGGTGATAACCGCTCGGGGCGAATGCGAGCGTACCGTGCGCCGGCACCTCGGCGGATTCGACCATCGACATGGTCGATGTGCTGCCGTTGCTCGTCGACTTATGCAGCATCGCCATGCCGAACGCGGGCGTTTCGGCACCGGTAAGGGTAGCGGGTTTATCGCCGCTATTCGATATCACGAAGTAGCCCGACGACGGCAATTTAGCCGGCATCGAACGGATCCAGCAATCGTGTACTTCGAGCGTCACGGCTTGCGCGCCGGTTGCAGCAAGAGCGCAAAAAGCCAGCAAACCGGCGTGAATCAGGGTGTTCTTTTTCATGTTCAGCTCACTTTACGTTGAAGAGATAATGGCCCTGCGTACGATGACCGTCGTCAGCCACGGCAGTCCATTTCACTTGATACGCGCCTGTCTTCAGATCGCCGAGGGCGACGCTCATATGTTTCTTGTTGGTCGCATCGACAACTGATTTCGCGCTGTTGACCTGCTTGCCCGCTGCATTGACCACAGTCAGCGTGCTGAATGCGGGTTCGAGACCTTCCGTGAAATCGATGGTTACTTCATGCGGTGCTTCGATGGTCGCGCCAGGTGCGGGCGTTTGCTGCGTGGGATGCGCATGCGCAAGAGCCAGTTGAGCCGTGGCGAGGAGCAGGGCGCCAAGGCCGCCATGCCTGACCATGTTTACGAGGGACGTGTTCATGCTGATCCTGTGTGATCTCGGTTGATCCGGGTGACACGAATGGTGCGTGCCGGCCACTTAGCCGGCGGCAGCGCGAAGAAGAATCAGACGAAGACTGGCGGTGCACGAGGTTGTGCAGCGAAGACTGGCGCATACGGCGGGAAGGGTTGTGCAGGGGCGTTATCGGGCAACGGTCCCAATGTGGCATGCGCGTGATATGCACTTGAGCCAAGCGGTGCTGCGGGTGAATGCGCCGCGAGATTACAGTACCCGCATGCGTTCCAATGACCTGCCGCGGAGTGCTGGGAAGAAGTGGGTTTGTCAGTGCCGGTCTGCGGGCTCGGTGATGTTGCCGAGCAGAACGCGCTCAGGATTATCTCGGGCTGCGCGCCGGAGGCAAGTGCTTGCGACACGGCCGGAGCGAGCGCGGTCATCAGGATCGCAAGCAATCCGAGGAGGCTGCCGAACTTGCGGACGAGGCGACGGCGCATGAGACTGACGTTGGCTTCCAAAGCGGGTTTAGCCGCTGATTATGCCACGCGTGCATGAGCGACTTTGTGCGCTTCCATGGCGACCATTCAGCGCAGCACAAGACCAGGAGCAGCCAGAACCCGGTGGCTGAGACAGCGTTCACGCAAGAAATGAAAAAAGCCCGGAGAACCGGGCTTTTGACTTTTAATCCTTGGTTGCGGGGATAGGATTTGAACCTATGACCTTCGGGTTATGAGCCCGACGAGCTGCCAGACTGCTCCACCCCGCGAAAAAGATTATAAGACAACGGGCGTCGCAGTGCAACATGTTTGTCATGTTGCCTGGGTTTTGATGGATTGATCGAGCACAGCTTGAGTTGGTGAGGAGCGTCGAGACTGTTCGTGCTCTCATGTCCTGAGGCGCTGCGAGTAACGGGGTGACGTTATCCGAACAGCGTTGAGCGCATATGAAAACACGGCCGCAAATCTCACCGGAGAGATCTGCGGCCGTGTGTTTCCACTACGCTGCCGGGTTGCTCGTATGCTGCTTAGAACCCGAAGGCGAAACCTGCGCCTCCTGTGCTTTCTTCGCCGGTCGTCGAACCGCCGACCGTGATGACCATGTTGGTCCCGAAGCGCTTCTGGAACCCGAGCGCGATTGCTGCCTTGTTACGATACACACCCGTGCCTGCCGCGAAGCGGTTGTCCTTGTCGGCGACGGCTGCCGCGCTGCCCGCCATCATCGCCATCGCGCTGCTCATCGCACCGACGCTGTTGATGTGGTTGTTCGCGATCGACAGGCTGCTGTTCATGTCGGAGCGAAGTGCATCCGTGTAACCCTTCGCCGACTTCACGCCCGTGTTCACCGACTGCTGCATCTGGTTCACGTTGACGGCATCGGTACCGTCCGTACCAGCCGCGACGTTCGTGATCTGACGCTGGCCACCGGCGTTTGTCGTACCGACTGATACCGCATTCGCACGATCCGCCACCGAGCCTGCGCCCAACGCGACCGCGTTGCTTGCCGTAGCCGATGTATTCGCCCCCAACGCAACAGCATTGGCGCCGCTTGCGACCGACGTTGCGCCGGACGCTACCGCATTGACGCCGGACGCCACCGCGTTTGCACCCGATGCGACGGAATAGCTGCCGCTTGATGTGGCGATTTCCGAGTTGCGATCGCCGTCTGCTGTGAAGAGCGGGTTATACGCATTGTTGGCAATGTTCGTGACCTGACCAATGAGGCTGTTCACCTGGCTCAGGTTGACCGCGTCCCTGTCGCTCGTGCCTGCCGCGACGTTATGCAGCGAGGTGCCTGTCGCATTGCCGTTGCCGAGTGTTGCATTGGCATAGTCCGGCGCGCCGTCGGCGTTGGTGTCGTACTTGATCGCACTTGCGCTAAGCGAGGTGACGCTGCTCGATACGGCGTTGAGCTGCCCGACGTTGGCTGCGTCGGTGGTGGCCGTACCGGCCGCGACGTTGGTGACCTGACGTTCGCTGCCAACCGCGCCGACCGATACCGCATTGTCCCGGTCCGCGACCGAGTTCGAACCGAGTGCTACCGAATTCTTGCCCGACGACAAGGCGCCGCCACCGATAGCCACCGAATCCGTACCCGTCGCCGATGAATCGCCAAGTGTGGAGTTGGTATGGAAGTACTTGATGCCGCCACCGTTGTTGACGTTGTTCGTAAAGTCCTGAAGCGCGGCGACGTTCTGGTTGGTCGCATACAACTGCGACCCGTTCACGGCGTCGGTGCTGTCGGCTGTCAACTTGCCGTTGTCCAGGTTCGTCAGCAACGTGGGTTTCGTGGCCGCTGCGCCACCCAGCGTGATCCGCTCGTAGTTCGGTGTGCCGTCCGTGTCCGTGTCGTACTTGACGGCGAAGCTGCCGAGCGTGTCGAGGTTATTCGACACCACAGTGAGTTGGCCGACATTGACTGCGTCAGTGGGCGCGGTGCCCGCTGCCACGTTGGTGATCTGACGTTCCTTGCCTGCTGCGCCGACAGAAACCGTGTTCGCACGATCAGCAACCGAGTTCGAGCCAAGTGCGACCGCATTGTCCGCAGATGCATTGGCTGCGCCACCGATAGCGACCGAATCCTTCCCCGTCACCAATGAGTCGACGAGTTGCGAATTCGTGTGGAAGTACTTGATGCCGCCGCCGTTGTTGATATTGCCTTCGAACGTTTCGAGCGAGCCAACGCGCTGATTGGTCGAGTACAGCTGCGAGCCGTTGATGGCGTCCGTGCTGGTCGAGGTCAGGTCGCCAATTTCCAGGTTCGTGAGCTTGGTCGGTTTCGTAGCGCCTGCGCCGCCGAGCGTCACGCTTTCGTAGTTTGGCTGGCCGGCCAAGGTGTCGTACTTCACCGCAAAGCTGTCAAGCTTTGCGACATCCTGCGATACGCTTGTCAGTTGCCCGAAATTGACTGCGTCGGTGGGCGCGGTGCCCGCTGCCACGTTGGTGATCTGGCGTTCGTGGCCTGCCGCGCCGACGGATACCGTGTTGTCACGGTCTGCAACCGAGTTCGAGCCGAGCGCCACTGCATTCTTCGCAGATGCGACGGCTGCGCCGCCGACCGCTACCGAATCTGCACCTGTGGCCGATGAATCGCCAAGTGTGGAGTTGGAATGGAAGTACTTGATGCCGCCACCGTTGTTGATATTCGTTTCGAACGTTTCGAGCGAGCCGACACGCTGATTGGTTCCAAACAACTGCGAACCGTTGACGGCGTCGGTGCTGGTCGCGTTCAGATCAGCGGCCTTCACGTTGGTGAGCTTGACCTGCGCGGTCGGGGCCGTGCCGCCCAGCGTCACTTGCGTATGACTGGTCGAGTCGTACGCGACCTTGCTCGTCAATGCTGTGTCGATCTTGGTGACGGCGTCGCCCACGGTGTTGGCGGTGGCGCCAGCGACGGTGTAGACAGGGGCATTGACCGTGCCGTCGGCGTTCAGCGTTGCGCCGTTGCCGAGCAGGGTAGTCACGCTCTGCAGTTGGTTGACGTTGACAACATCCGTACCTCGTGTACCTGCTGCCACATTGGTGATTTGGCGCTCGTTGCCGGCCGCGCCTACCGACACGGAATCCTTGCGATTCGCGACCGAGTTGGCGCCCAGTGCGACCGAATTGTTGGCCGATGCCTGTGCCGAGCCGCCAATGGCGACCGCGTCCGCTCCCGTCGCGGACGAATCGGCCTGCGACGAATTTGAGTGGAAATACTTGATGCCGCCACCGTTGTTGATATTCGTTTCGAACGTTTCGAGTGAACCTACGCGCTGGTTGGTTCCATACAACTGCGAACCGTTGACCGCGTCCAAACTGGATGTGGCAAGGTCGGCTGCTATCAGGTTCGTGATTTTGGTTGGCTTGGTGGCGGCTGAACCGCCAAGCGTCACGCTTTGATAGTTCACTGAGCCATTCGGGTTGGTGTCGTACTTGACGGCAACATCGGAAAGCGCGTTGAGTTGTCCGACGTTGGTCGCGTCGGTAAGCTCCGAGCCCGGTGCCACATTGGTGATCTGGCGTTCCTTGCCCGCAGCACCAACCGAGACGGTGTTCGCACGAGTCGCAGCCGAATTGGCGCCCAGCGCAACGGAATTGGAGAACGATGCTTTTGCACCATGACCAAGTGCAAGGGCGTCCGTTGCGGACGCGACTGCCGATGCGCCCACCGCCACTGTATTGGCTGCGGTAACCGACGACTTTGAGCCAATCGTCACGCCGCCGATCGCGCCCGCGGCTGTGCCGGAAAGATTAATGGCGTCGCTCGAGTTCGACGTGCCGGTTCCGCCATATGGGTTGAACGAGAACGAATGGGCGGAGTTTGTTACTGCGCCCGTATCCGGTGCGAATAAAACACTTTGCGTGGACGCTGCATCGAGCGCGACGTCATTGCTGCCAATAACAATGGATGATGCTGCTGCATTGCGGATTTGCGAGCCTATTGAGACCGCATCGTTAGCGGTGCTCTGAACGTCGGAACCGATGGCGATGGATTCGTTTGCGCCGCTCGATATGGCCTTGGTACCAATGGCCGTGGTGTTGCTTCCGCTCGCCACTGATCCCGCGCCTATGGCGACCTGGTCTGCGGTTGCCGCGGAGGGCAATCCGAGGCTGGCGCCAGCCACGGCCATCGCTGAGAGACCCAAAGACGCGCGAGCCCTTCCCGATGATTTTTTGCCACGCGCAGCAGCCGTTTCAGCGACCGCGACCCATGCGCCAACGGATTCATTCCAGACTGACTTATAAACCTTGTTCATTTTGCATTCCTGCGTAGAGTTGATTCGGATCCGTGACGCAAGCACGCAGATTAAAGAGATCAGATCTGCATACCGGGTCAGCGCCAGTGCCGAATCCAGGTGGACTCGCTGATGGCTGCGTGGACAAGGTTCGAACTCTACTGAGCGAGATGAAATGCCTTAATGAGAATGCTCCTAATTAACCTCGCGATGTAATTTAAACAACATATTAGCTACCCGAATTAATTGAGATAGCCGCGTGAATTAAGCCGAATTAAGAATTTATAAGAAAATGGAGGATTGAAAAACGAAGGGCTAATGAAACGTATCAGTCGTCGCCGAGCAGTTAAATGACGCTCCAATACAAGCCCCTTCGCCGAGGCATGTCACAATTTGTGTCATTCACGTCGGGCACTGAATGACATCAAGATCGCGTCGCCCGACTTTTCACTCGCCAGGAAGCCATTGCTTATGAATATCGCTCAAGATCTCCAGACCATCGCTCATCAGGAGAAGACGCTTGTCTTCCCGCAATTTGACTCCAACCGCGCATGGCAAATCGGTTCGCAATTGCGCGAGATGGCTGTTGCACGAGGCGCGGCGGTGGCGATCGAAGTGCGCACCTTCGGACAGCCGCTGTTCTTCGCCGCCCTCGACGGCACCACGCCCGATAACGCCCGTTGGGTGCAACGCAAGGCGCGCACCGTCGAGCATTTTCGCGTGAGTTCCTACGCGATCGGCCTGAGCCTGCAGCAGGCATCCGCCACCCTCGCCGATAAGTACAGTCTCCCCGCCGCCGAGTACGCTTCGCACGGCGGCGCATTCCCCCTCACCGTAAAAGGAGCCGGGGTGATCGGCGTGGTGACTGTATCGGGCTTGCCGCAACGCAAGGATCACGAGTTCGTGGTCGAAGCGCTGTGCGCCGTGCTCGGTCACGACGCAAGCACGCTCGCGTTTGCATCGGACAAGGCGTAACCCATGCGTCCATCGCCTTATATGCTGCTCGCGGTCGCGATCGTCGCCGAAGTCGTGGCGACATCGGCTTTGCGGGCATCGGAGGGATTCTCGCGGCTGGTGCCGTCCGTCATCGTGGTGATCGGCTACGGCATCTCGTTCTACTTGCTCTCGCTCACGCTGAAGTCGCTGCCCGTTGGCATTGTGTATGCCGTGTGGTCAGGCGCGGGTATTGTGCTGATCACGCTGGTGGCGGCGGTGCTATTCAAGCAGATCCCCGATCTGCCCGCCGTGCTCGGCATGGGCCTGATCGTGGCGGGCGTGGTTGTGCTGAACGTGTTTTCGAGGGTCAGCCCACACTGACCTCACATGTTTAGCGGCAGGACGCTGAACATCAGTTACAACGTACGACCATCGAACGGTTTTTAACATTCGCCGATACCACGTTGGTGATGCTGCCGCCCGATGGTCCGCCTTCCTCGTTATCCTTCGATACGATCGTGTAGCCGGTCGCGCCGCATTTCTCGCCGGCCATGACGTAGCAACTCGCCCATGTCGTGCTGGCGTCGGCGCCGCTGCAGTTGATGGCGTAGCCGCTCTGGCCATCGGGGAGATGAATCAGCGACGCATCGGTCGACGATGCGCATCCGCCAAGGCCTAAAACGCCCGCGGCCGCCAGGGCAAGGCCTGCCGCCTGTAGAGCTCGCGCCATACGCAATGGGGAGGGGGTCGGCAGGCGCCGTGCAAATTGCTTCATTGTGTTCCTCAGGTGACAAACGCCGGATAACCGTGAAAAGCTCAGGCGGAACGCGTGGACGCGGCCGATCCTTCTTTTCAAATCGCTTTCTCACGACATGATTCTCAAATGCGTTTCACGTTTCGCAACGCATTTTCCCACACACCGCTGACCGCGGAAAAATTCGCCCGTGTTGACCTGGATCAAGCCGGTCTCCATCAATGTGTTTGAAATGGTGCTTGCTGGCGCGTGCCTTGCGATGCGTAGCGCAGCGGCTTGCTTTCCAGTCGCCTTGGCGAAGGCGTAGCAGGAAAATGCAACAGGTTGCAACGGCAGCGAACTAATTGCCGGTGTTAAAACCTTACTGAAGGCGCGGGCAGCGCACGAATACTTATAAAACATCGAGAGGAAGACCATGGCAGAACGTGTCAACCGCCCGTATCGGGGGTATTACATTGGCGCGTCGGCGCGCGCTTACATTGACAGATTGCTGAGAAATAGCTGATGCGTACGCTCAATATCCGTCACCCGGCCATGCGTTGTGTAGCCGAGGCGCTGCTCGATTTGTTCCCGAGCGGCGCGGATATCAGCGAGATCGGCACGGATCAAAAACCGTGTTTGTTCGTGAGTTGGCGCACCGGCGGCATGGCAAGTCACCCAGGCAATATTGCGTGGGGCGTGCACTATCGGTTCGAGACGGAAGCATTGAGCCTGTTCGATCTCGCCACGCACCCGGCGCAGGAGCAATTTTGCGAGCGGGTAAGAGACATGAGCCGGCATCTGAGGTTCGACTACGCCGATCCCGACGCCGTCTCCCTGATGATCGTCGATGTGCCTGCAGGGCTGATGCGCGCAAGCATGACACCTGCGGGGTAGACTGCAGGTTTGCTCCGCGAGTACCATCGTTGCGATCTGTTTTCTTGCGTGCGAGGCAGCCATGAACATCCTTTTCCCAGCCGACGCACCCGCGTATCGCGACACGAATCTCACTGTGGTATTTGCCGCGCTGGTCGATGGCGAGCGCGTGCCGTGCGCAATCTCGGTCGAGGCGCTGGAGGATCATTTTGGTGTGGAAAGTTTAGACAGCGGCGGCTGGATTCGCGCCTTCGACGCCGCTCGTCCGACAATTGAAGCGGTCGCGCGGGAACATCTGTCGATCAGCCAGGGCGCGCCCGTGTTGTTGAAAAGCGGGCACTTTCCGCCGGGCTTGGTGAGTTGACCGGCGGTTATAGCCATTAATCTGATCTGGCGTGAATTAGCGCTCATCGGGCTAAACACCGTTCAGGTTTGAATTGACTTGGATCCCGTCCTGCGGAAAATGCGCGGGATGGTCAGCTCGAAGCCCCACCTCCCGAATCAGCCGTTATTACGCAGCCATATCCTCGATGCGGCGCGGGCAATCGTCGTGCGCCAGGGATTTGACGCGTTGTCCATGCGCAAGCTTGCCGAGGTCATCGGTTATTCGCCCGCTTCGCTTTATCTGCATTTCGCCGGCCGCGATGCGATTGCGTATGCGCTTTGCGTCGAGGGTCACGCGCAGCTGCTTGAGGCACTGCGCGTGCACGATTGCATAGCAGAGCCGGTTGAGCGCTTGAGGGCCATGGCGCATGCATACGTCAAGTTCGGGCAGGCACATCCCGAGGTGTATCGGCTGATTTTCATGCAGAATCCCGCCTATACCGATGACGCGTTCAGCGACATGGCATCGGCCGGCGAGACGGTGCTCTCCGTGCTGACCCGGACGCTGGCGCTTGTTCATGACCCTGCCGCCCGGGCCGGGACGTTGTGGGCAGCGTTGCACGGGATCGTGTCGTTGAGCTTGACGGCCCCGACAGTTTTCGCCGCGCCGACCGGTACGCTGATAGATGAAATGCTGAATCTGTATTTGCCGGGCGTGAACAAGAAACCTGTTCGTCGACGGCCGTCCGCAACCGCGGGTTGACGTGCTTTCCGGTTCCATTTCCCGCTCTATTTCCCCTCACACGAATAGAAACCTGCATTGCATATGACTGAATCCATCGACGAAATTCGTATTGAACGCGCAAAGGGGATCGGCTTTGTCGCGCTGAACCGTCCGAAAGCGCTGAACGCGCTGTCCACGTCCATGCTGCATGCCATTCACGGCGCGCTCGAAGCCTGGCGCGACGACGCGACGGTGCACGCGGTGGTCATCTACAGCCCGCATCCGCGCGCGTTCTGCGCGGGCGGCGATATCCGTTTCCTGTATCAATCGGCGAAGGCGGGTGAGCGCGCGGTCATCGACGAATTTTTCACGGATGAATACCGCCTGAATCATGCGATTTTCACGTATCCGAAGCCGTATATCGCGTTGATGAACGGCGTGGTGATGGGCGGGGGAATGGGCATTTCGCAAGGCGCGAGGAAGACGGGCGGCGTGCGGGTGGTTGCCGCGTCGACGAAGCTGGCCATGCCCGAGACGCGTATCGGCCTGTTTCCGGATGTGGGCGTTAGCTGGTTTCTCGCGCGCACCCCGGGCGCGATCGGGCGCTATCTCGCGGCGACGGGCGCGACGATCGATGCTGCCGATGCGCTCTACGCCGGTCTCGCCGATACCTGCATGGAAGACGACTCGCTGGCCGGGCTGGTAGATGCGCTGAAGGAAAGGACCTTCGCGACGGGCGCGGACGTCGTGCGGTTTATCGAGGCAGAGGGTCGGCCGGACGCGGGCAAGGCGAGTGATCTTGAGCGGGACCGGGTGTTTATCGACAGGCATTTTGCGTCCGGCAACGGCGCGGCGTGTCTGAAATCGCTGGAGAGCGCGACGAGCGGGCCGGAAGGCGAATGGGCCGCGCATACGGCTGCCGAGCTACGCG
Source organism: Caballeronia udeis (assembly GCF_001544555.2). GTDB lineage: Bacteria > Pseudomonadota > Gammaproteobacteria > Burkholderiales > Burkholderiaceae > Caballeronia > Caballeronia udeis. The sequence goes on from NZ_FCOK02000049.1 coordinate 34,861, forward strand.
AGCGTTCGCCGTTGTCGATCGATGTCTCGCTGGAACTTGTCGACCGCGCGAAATCGTCCAGCATGGCCGAGACGCTGCGGCGCGACCTCGGGCTTACGCGTGCAACGTTCGATCATGGCGACGTGATGGAAGGCATTCGGGCACGCATTGTCGATAAGGACAACCAGCCCGCGTGGAAGGTGGTGCGTGTGGAAGCGGTGACGCGGGAAGAGGTGCTGCGGATGTTCGACAGCCCGTGGACCGGGCCCGACCATCCGCTGGCTGCGCTCGCAGATTAGTCCGCTTCGCTGCCGGCCGTGAAGGCGCGCAGGAAGACGAGCGCGCCCCAGCCCCACATCGCATTCGATGCAAATCCGAGCGCGAGGCGGGGAAGCATGTTGCCGCTTGGCCAGATGCCGCGCAGCGGGTCCACCACGAACACGCTTGCGGCCGTCAGCACGATGCCGCCGAATACCAGCGCGCCGACCCACGGCGCCGCGCGCTCGGGCGAGACCCGCAGCAGCCACGCCATCAGGATGCCGAAAACCGCGCTCCATAATGCGTTGACGATGAATTCGGGAATGCCCAGCGGAAGGAACGGAACTGTGGAATAACCGGCTGGATCGACCACCCCGGCTGCATGCAGCAACGCGATGGTCGCTTCACGGAAAAACAGCGCGGCGAGAAAGCCCGCAACGAACGGCAGAATGACTTTTTGCATTAAAAACCACCGCTTGGGACGCTAGCCGCGGCTGCGCCAATATTTTAAGGTGGCGTCATTATAGGGGCGGGTATGCCGCGTTATGGTGCAATCAGGTGGAGCTTTGCGGTAGATGCAACGGGGTGCTTGCCAATGTTGCTCGATATTTTCCGGTTTATCGACGCAGATCGGCAGCAGGCCTGCGCCACGTGCGGATCCTATCTGCGGCAGGTGAACTTCGACGAGAAGCGTCACGTGCGCCGAGCCACGCTCGTGCCGAGGTTATTTCGCGATCGCGTCGCTCGCCGGATTGTTGTGCAGCATGCGGTCGCCGTTGGCCGGAAGCGCAGGGCGTTTCATCGGCATGTTGTCGGGGTTGTAGGCGCGCGATCCGCTTGCATTCGGGGCCTTGGGCGCATCAGATGCTCCCGGCGCGGGGGGTGGTTTTACCATCGACGCCGAGTCGACAGGAGGCACAGTCTGGGCTTGCACGGTCGTTACAGCGCTGACACCAGCAATCAACGAAGCCGCCGCGGCCACAATGCCAGGCAGGGTTCCAAGGGCGCGGGATTTCATGGTTTTCTCCGGATCGGCGCGCGCGTTTCTGTCGAGGCGCTGCAAGGCGCTGCCGTTTAGTTTTGTGACATCGGAGAGGGTGGAAGATTCGTTTTTTTGGTGCGGCGTAGTCAGCAGTCAGGGCTTCAGCGGCAAGGCAAGATCGATTTGCGCGGGGTGAGCCCCGGATCTTGCAGCTGATCCGCTTGCGGACCGCAGCCAATGCTCAGTGCCGAGCGTTACGGTAAAATTGTGTATTCGACGCCAAAAAAACGCGTCTCACGCTTAAAAATTAGCAGTTCCCCATGTCAACAGCATCAAAACCCAGCCCGCGCCGCGTCAGCGTTGCTCCAATGATGGACTGGACTGACCGTCATTGCCGGTCTTTCCATCGGATATTGACGCGGCATACGTGGCTCTACACCGAAATGGTCACGACCGGCGCGCTACTGCACGGCGATGTCGCACGCCATCTCGCGTTCACGCCAGGCGAGGCGCCTGTCGCGTTGCAGCTTGGCGGCAGCGAACCGGCCGATCTCGCCCGCAGCGCGAAGCTCGGTGAGCAATGGGGCTATGACGAGATCAATCTGAATTGCGGCTGCCCGTCCGAGCGAGTGCAACGCGGTGCTTTTGGCGCGTGCCTGATGAACGAGCCGCAACTAGTCGCGGATGGCGTGAAGGCCATGCGTGATGCGGTATCGATTCCGGTCACGGTCAAGCATCGGATCGGCGTGGATGCGGTTGAGGACTATGCGTTCGTGCGGGATTTCGTCGGTACGGTTGCGGATGCAGGATGTGAGGTGTTTATCGTCCACGCGCGTAATGCGATCCTGAAGGGCTTGAGCCCGAAGGAGAATCGCGAGATTCCGCCGCTGAAGTATGAATATGCGTACCAGTTGAAGCGCGATTTCCCGCATCTGGAGATATCGATCAATGGTGGTATCAAGACGCTGGACGAAGTGGAAGAGCATTTGAAACATGTCGACGGCGTGATGCTTGGCCGCGAGGCTTATCACAACCCCTACGTGCTCGCAGGCGTCGATTCGCGTTTTTACGGCGTGCAAACGCCCGTGTTGTCGCGCGAGGAAGTCGAGACCGGCTTGATCGACTACGCGCGTCAGGAAGTGGCGCGCGGGACGTTCCTCGGTGGCATTACGCGGCACGCGCTGGGCTTGTATCGAGGCGTGGCGGGTGCGCGTGGCTGGCGTCGCGTGCTCTCGGATAGCCGCCGCCTCGCAACCGGCGATATGGCCATTTTCGATGAAGCGCGCACTCATCTGCGAGATGCTGTCGAATTGATCGAATAAGGGACTAGGCAAAGCGAATCTTTGTTCGTATAATCTCGTTTCTCGATTCAGCAAGCCAGTTCTTGGTGAGCTAGAGAGGCGGTAAGAAGTAAGACAGTGGTGGCTGTAGCTCAGTTGGTAGAGTCCAGGATTGTGATTCCTGTTGTCGTGGGTTCGAGCCCCATCAGCCACCCCAAAAGATTAAAGCAAAAAGCCCGACTTTCACGAGTTGGGCTTTTTGTTTTCTGGAATCCATGTAACTACTGTGCAGTCAGATTTGGTCAAGATCTGCCGATATACAACTCAGGTACGGTCTTAGCCAAATCTGGATGTTGATTTGGCTAAAACTTGCGAGCGTGCGTGGGGCATTCAAACGGATCGGCAATCGATCACGGCAACTCGCTGAGAAGCGTTTCCGAAACAGCACCCGCGCCGCCGCTTTGCCTGATACCTCAGGCGCTTAAAAATCAAGAGGCTTGATTTTCATACGTTTGGCATTGCGGGCCAGCACGTCATCGAGTGTTGCCATCGTTTTTACTTTGGCATCCATCGCGGCAGCAAGGTGCAGCGCGTCACCAGCACGAAGCCCGGTTGCTGCGTCCAAGGTCAACACGGCGGCGCGATGAAACGTAGACGGCTCAACGGGCAGTAGTTGCAAATCGCTTGCGCAAAGGCGCTCGAACGCCTGCCATGCGGACGCCCCTTGCCTGGCGGATATTTGAGCTGTCCGTTGTTTGATGCCGAGGGCACTTGCAAATTCAGTCACACACCATGCGGCGGAGGTCAGTTCTTCGGTGCACGCTGCATACCAACGTGCAACAGCGACGCTCATGGGTTCATTTACACACAACGCTACCAGCACAGACGTGTCTACGTAAGTCGCCATCAGTAACGCGCTCCGCGCCGCAACTCTTCCGTGACAGGCTGCGATATTGGCATTGCCTCGCGGGTCGTTTCAAGCTCCCGAGCGAAAGCGGCGCGGTTCCATTTAGAAGCGCGAATGCTAAGACCGCCGTCGATAGTCAAGTCAACCTGAACGTGGTCGCCTTCCTTCACGCCAATGCGGCGCACGTATTCGGCAGGAATGCGCAGCGCAAGGCTATTGCCCCATTTTGCAATTTGCAGGTTCATCTTACAGCGCTCCGATTGATATACGTTTACGTATATACATAATATCACCGGATTCAGTTTACGCAATCGCGGCTTTCAACCTTGTTACGCCGCAGGCAAAGCCGTTCCGAATAACAAAATTCGAAACGGCTTCTGTTTTTTCCGAGTTTGTTTTGCCGCGTCGTCTTGTCTAACCCGGTGTGCGATAGCTTTCCCTGATGTTCAGGTTTAACCAGCCTCACCTGTTCCCTCCATGCCCGCTGACCTGCGCACCCGCATCGCGATGCAGGCTGAACAGATCCGCCACCCCGAGCAATCCCACCGCCCCCACGATCAGGAACGCGATACTGAAATCTGCCGGCACGACAGTCTGCGCGTCGTGACCATGCATCCATTCCGAGAGTCTCAAAGCGATGGCACCCACCGCGACGCCAATCCCCATCGTCAACTGGAACAGCGTACTGGACAACGCCGACGCGCCGCTCATCTGCGCCTTCGCGACATCGGCGAAACTGAGGGTGTTCAGCGCCGTGAATTGCAGCGAGCGCGACAGGCCACTCGCAAACAACACGGCGACGATGATCCAGGTCGGCGTCGTGGGCGATATCAAGCTCATCATCGCCAGCGACGCAGCCGCCAGGAATCCGTTCACGATCAGCACCGGACGAAAGCCGAAGCGCCGCATGACCGGCGTGGTGACGACTTTCATCGATAAATTGCCGGCGAAGACCGACAACGTCAGCAGCCCGGATTCGAACGCGTTCAGCCCGAAGCCGACCTGGAACATCAGCGGCAACAGGAACGGCGCCGCGCTGATGGCGATGCGAAACAGCGAGCCGCCGCCCATCGCTACCCTGAAGGTCTTGATCTGCAGTGCGTTGAGATCGAGGAGCGGTTCGGCCGCGCGGCGCACATGCCACCATGCCGCCACGCCCGCGAGCACGCCGAGCGCGATCAGCCCGCTTGCAAGCGCCCAGGGCGTGTCGTTGCGGCCGACGAGTTCCATTGCGTAGAGCAGGGTCGTGCAGGCAAGACCGCATAGCACGAAACCCAGGAAATCGAAGCGGCGGCCGGCGTGATCGCGGGTGTTATCGAGGTAACGAAGCGCCACGATCAAGCCGATCACCCCGAGCGGCAGATTCAGGTAAAAGATCCAGCGCCATGACGAATACGTGGTGATAAACCCGCCCAGCGGCGGCCCGATCACGGGCGCGACAAGACCGGGCCAGGTAATGATCGAGATGGCGCGCATCAAGCCTTCCTTGGGCGTGGCGCGTAATACAGCGAGCCGCCCGACGGGCACCATCATCGCGCCGCCAATCCCCTGCAGTACACGTGCCGCCGTGAACGTGGGCAGCGTCGACGTCATGCCGCAGAGCACGGACGCAACCGTGAACACGGCGATCGCGCTGCCGAACACGGTGCGCAGGCCGAAGCGATCGGCGGCCCAGCCGCTAATGGGGATGAATACGGCAAGCGTCAGCAAATACGATGTAATGCCGAGGCTCAGGTCGACGGGGTGTAGCCCGAACGAGCGCGCCATTTGCGGCAGCGCCGTGGCGATGATCGTGCCGTCGAGGTTCTCCATGAAGAAGGTCGCCGCGACCAGCATCACGATGACGGAGGAACCGCGTGGGTTCGCCGCGCCGGACGTGGTGCGGGAAAGGTCGGGGGCCTGCATCGAAGGCGTCTCTCGTGTTCGGATCTTGAATGAAGGCGGCGATATTGAAAAGCTAATGAAAGGCAACTGCAGCGCATGCCGATAGCTTACCGGGCCGGGAGCGCGACGTGGCGATGGGCATCGATGCAGCAAGGGCCGCGCTATGGTAGCGTCGACACTCGGCGAGCGCCTTTAAAACCTGAACACCAACATGGGGAAGCAAGCAATGGAGTACCGGAAACTCGGTGGAACGGATGTCAATGTCAGCCTGATCGGACTGGGCACGATGACCTGGGGCGAGCAGAACACGGAAGCCGATGCGCACGCGCAGCTCAATGCCGCGCTCGATGCCGGCATCAACCTGATCGACGCCGCCGAGATGTACCCGGTGCCGCCGCGCCCTGAGACGCAAGGGCGCACGGAGGCGTACATCGGCACGTGGCTGGCAGCGAACCCGGGCGCACGCGAGAAGATCGTGCTCGCCACCAAGATCGCGGGACCCGCACGCCAGCCGCACAACCCGCGGCACATCCGCGGCGCGGGCAACCAGTTTGACCGGACCAACCTGACCGAAGCCGTTAATACCAGCCTCGCACGGCTGCAGACGGATTACGTCGATTTGTACCAGTTGCACTGGCCCGACCGCAGCACCATGACGTTCGGACGCGCGAACTATCCGTGGGTCAACGACGAATACACGGTGCCTATCGAAGAGACGCTGACGGTGCTCGGCGATCTCGTGAAGGCAGGCAAGATCCGCTACGTCGGGGTATCGAACGAAACACCCTGGGGTGTCGCGCAATTCCTTCAGGCTGCCGACAAACTCGGCCTGCCGAGAATTGTGAGCATCCAGAATCCGTACAGCCTGGTGAACCGCACGTTCGAAACGGGGCTGTCGGAATTCACGCACAAGGAAGGCGTCGGCCTGCTGGCGTATTCGCCGCTGGCGTTCGGCTGGTTATCCGGCAAGTACGAGGGCGGTGCGCGTCCGGCGGGCGCTCGCATCACGCTGTTCGAGCGATTTGCCCGTTATAGCAAGCCGCATGCGGTCAAGGCGATCAGCGCTTACGTGGAACTCGCCAGGCGTCACGGCCTGAGTCCGGCGCAACTCGCGCTTGCGTTCGTGAACAGCCGGCCGTTCACCACCAGCACGCTGATCGGCGCAACGACGCTCGCGCAATTGCACGAGAACATCGGCAGCCTGGACGTGAAATTGTCGGATGAGATCCTGGCCGAAATCGATGCGCTTCACGAAGCCCAGCCGAATCCCGCACCCTGATCGTTTCGCTGAAAAGTGTCATACGCTTGTCGTACGCTGAGTGAGAACGGCCACGATTTTTTACCCGCTGCATCCGTTTTTGCATGGTTTCAAGCGTAAAGTTGTTGTCTCGGTTGATGTCGTAATCGTCTGTCATAAGCCGCGCCAGTGCTTGGCTGGCGCGCGCTTCGCTGCTCGTTGGTGACGCGCCAGTTGTCATGGCATTACACTTGCTCGAAGGTCCCGGTTGCCGCTGTGGTGCCTCTCGTGCCTCAGCGCGCCCTACGCAAAGGAGTCGTCGCTCATGCCACAAACCCCCTCGAAGTCCTCTTCCGATCTCGACACCCTCGCCATCAACACCATCCGCACGCTGTCCATGGACGCCGTGCAAAAAGCCAATTCCGGTCACCCGGGCACCCCGATGGCGCTTGCGCCGGTGGGCTTTCACCTGTGGCAAAACCATCTGCGTTATGACCCGGCTGAACCGCTGTGGCCGAATCGCGACCGCTTCGTGCTGTCGGTTGGCCACGCGTCCATGTTGCTGTACTCGCTGCTGCACCTGACCGGGGTGAAAGCCGTCGATCACGCCGGTAAGCCAACGGATGGTCCGGCTGTATCGCTGGATGACATCAAGCATTTTCGGCAACTCGACAGCAAGACGCCGGGCCATCCGGAATACCGCATGACGTCAGGCGTTGAAACCACGACGGGTCCGCTCGGGCAGGGGCTGGGAAATAGCGTCGGCATGGCGATGGCCGGGCGCTGGTACGAGTCGCATTTCAACAAGCCGGATGCGCAGATTTTCGACTATCACGTGTATGCGCTGTGCGGCGACGGCGACATGATGGAAGGCATCTCGCACGAAGCGGCCTCCATGGCGGGGCATCTGAAGTTGTCGAATCTGACCTGGATCTACGACAGCAACCGCGTGACCATTGAAGGCCACACGGACCTTGCGTATAGCGACGACGTGGAAACGCGGTTCAAGGGCTACCACTGGAACACGATGCACGTTGACGACGCCAACGACGGCGCCGCGCTCGAAGCCGCGCTGAACCAGGCGAAGGCCAACACCGACGGACCTACGCTGATCGTGGTGAAGAGCATTATCGGCTGGGGTGCGCCGCATAAGCAGGACACCTCCGCGGCGCATGGCGAGCCACTGGGCGTAGATGAAATCAAGCTCGCCAAGAAGTTTTACGGCTGGCCGGAGGACTCGAGTTTCCTCGTGCCGGACGGTGTGTACGAGCACTTCAACGAGGGCATCGGCACGCGTGGCAAGGCGGCACGCGTTGCGTGGCAAAAGAGTTTCGATGACTACGCGAAGAAGTATCCGGATCTGGCGAAGGAGTTTGCGCAGATCGAAGCGCACGCGTTGCCGGAGGGTTGGGACGCGGATATTCCCACATTCGACGCCGATGCAAAGGGCATGGCGTCGCGGGAATCATCGGGCAAGGTGTTGAACGCCATTGCAAAGCGTTTCCCCTGGATGATCGGCGGTTCAGCGGATTTGTCGCCATCGACGAAAACCGATATGAAGTTCGAAGGCGCGGGCAGTTTCGAGTACGACAACTACGCCGGCCGCAACCTGCACTTCGGTATTCGCGAGCACGTAATGGGCGCAATCTGCAACGGCATCGCGTTGTCGAACCTGCGGCCCTACGGTTCCACGTTCCTGATTTTCAGCGACTACATGAAGCCGCCTATCCGGCTTTCGTCGATCATGGAAGTGCCGGTGATCTACGTGTTCACGCACGATTCCATTGGTGTGGGCGAAGACGGTCCGACGCATCAGCCGATCGAGCAACTGGCGTCATTGCGCGGGGTGCCGGGGCTCAGCACCTATCGTCCGGGCGATGCGAACGAAGTCGCCGAATCGTGGCGTGCCGCATTGTCCGAACCGCAACGGCCGGCGTGCATTGTGGTCTCGCGCCAGCCGCTGCCGACTTTTGACCGGTCAAAGTATGCATCGGCGAAGGGGGTTCACAAAGGCGCGTATGTTCTCGCCGACGCTGAAGGCGGCAAGAAACCCGAAGTTATCCTGATGGCGACAGGCAGCGAAGTGTCGGTATGCGTCGACACCTATGAGAAGCTCAAGAGCGAGGGAATCGCGGCGCGGGTCGTCTCCATGCCGTCATGGGACCTGTTCGAACGGCAGGACGACGCTTATAAGGATTCCGTGTTTCCGCCGGATATCGCCGCGCGTGTGTGCGTGGAGCAGGCAGGCGCGCTCGGCTGGGACCGCTATGTCGGCCGCCTCGGTTCGCAGATCGTGATGCATACGTTCGGGGCGTCGGCTCCGCTCGCCGACCTGAAGAAGAAATTCGGCTTCACGCCGGAACACGTCTACGACGAAGCGAAAAAGCAGATCGAACGCGCCAAAACCAGCCATAAGGAGTAAGCCATCATGCAGATCGGAATCGTTGGACTAGGCCGTATGGGCGCGAACATTGCACGCCGGTTGATGCGGGGCGAGCAGACCTGCGTGGTGTACGACCATGCGCCCGAAGCGACGCAGGCGGTCGTGGCCGACGGCGCGACCGGTGCGAGTGATCTGGGCGATCTCGTGAAGAAGCTTGCCGCGCCGCGCTCGGTCTGGCTGATGTTGCCGGCGGGCAAGATCACCGAAGACACGCTGAACGATCTCTACGAGATCCTTGACGCGGGCGACACGGTCATCGACGGCGGCAACAGCTTCTACAAGGACGACATTGTCCATGCGGCGAAGCTGAAGGAGAAGGGCATCCATTTCGTCGATGTCGGCACGTCCGGCGGCGTGTGGGGCCTCGAGCGCGGTTATTGCATGATGATCGGCGGCGACAAGGACGTGGTGCAGCGGCACGATCCGATTCTCTCCGTGCTGGCTCCCGGGCGCGGCGATATTCCCGCCACGCCGAATCGCGAAGGCCGCGATACACGTGTAGAAAACGGCTATATGCACGTGGGTCCGGTGGGATCCGGCCATTTCGTGAAGATGGTGCATAACGGGATCGAGTACGGCTTGATGCAGGCGTACGCGGAAGGATTCGACATCCTCAAGCACAAGTCGTCGACCGAGTTGCCAGAGGCACAGCGCTACGATCTGGACATTGCAGATATTGCCGAAGTCTGGCGGCGTGGCAGCGTGGTGTCGTCGTGGCTGCTCGATCTGACGGCGGGTGCGCTGGCCGGCAATAGCACGCTTGATAAATACTCCGCCGAAGTGGCCGATAGCGGCGAAGGGCGCTGGACGATCGAGGCGGCGATCGAGGAAGCAGTGCCGGCGCAAGTTCTATCGGCGGCGTTGTATTCGCGGTTCCGGTCGCGTGAAGAAAATTCGTTTGCCGACCGTATGCTGTCGGCCATGCGCTTCGGGTTCGGTGGTCACAAGGAATTCACGCCCGGACTGAAGTGATCTTTTTGCTGGATTTTCCTGAGCGGCAAGCGGGTTGAAGATGGGTAAAAAAGCCGTTTCAACGTGAGTTGGAACGGCTTTTCTCTTTATTGAAACAGCTTCGACCGGTCTTACCTTCCGGTCACGCGGTTAACGCATCATCCGTCGACGGAACAATACCGCGCAGATGAAAAACGGCACGATGGCATAGGCTGCAAGTACGGCCACATGCAGCACGACATGTTCTGCCGGCCGGTCGAGCATCGCGGGCCGGATCAGCGCGACCGCGTGCGACAACGGCAACAATAGCGAGACGTTTTGCGCCACCGCCGGCAATTGCGTGAGCGGGAAGAACACGCCGGATAGCAGCAACATGGGCGTGAGCGCGAGCGTCTGGTAGAACATGAAGAAGTCGTAACTCGGCGCCACCGCGGTCACGATCATCGCCGTGCTGGAGAACGCCAGACCGGTCAGGACAATCACGGGCAACGCATAAAGCATGGTCGGAAAACTCGCGTAGCCGAGCACGCCGGCCACCAGCATGATCGCCACGCCGGAAAGCACCGACTTGCTCGCGGCCCACACAATTTCCGCGAGCACGATGTCGCCCAAAGTCAGCGGCGTATGCATGATCGCTTCCCACGTGCGCTGCACATGCATGCGCGAGAAGCCGGAGTACATGGCCTCGAAACTCGCCGACATCATCACGCTCGAGGCCACCGTCCCTGCCGCGAGAAACGCGATGTACGAAACGCCGTCCACGTGACCGACCATCAGGCCGAGCCCGAGACCCAGTCCGAACAGATAAATCATGGGATCGGCGAGGTTGCCGAACATCGACGCAATCGCGAGTTTTTTCCAGACGAGATAATTCCGCCGCCAGACCGACATCCAGTTCGATGCGTTCGCGGGCATCGCGCTGAGGAGCGGTTCGCGTTGAGGCTGGCGCACCGTACGCGTTGCACTAGGAGAGGACTCAGGGGACTCAGCGGTGTTCACATTCGGTTCGCTCGACATCGATCAGTCCACCATCTCGCGCCCGGTCAGGCGCAAAAACACATCTTCAAGATTTGCCGGCCGGTGCAGATAACGCACGCCAGGCCGTCCCTTTACGCGCTGATGCACGGGCGCGGGGTCATCGACGTAACAAAACAGGGTCTCGCCGCTGATCTCCATACGGGCGACGAACGGCAGGAGTTCTTCGCGAAGGGCTTGCGGATCGGGACCGTAGATCTCGATCACGTCGCAGCCGATCACCCGCTGGATCAGGTCGTCGGGTTTGCCTTCCGCTACCTTGCGGCCTTCCTCGATCACGCACAGCCGGTCGCAAAGCCGTTCGGCCTCCTCCATGAAGTGCGTGGTGAGCAGAATCGTCTTGCCGCGTGCAAGCAGCGAGCGCAGCCGTTCCCAGATCAGGTGCCGCGCTTGCGGATCGAGTCCGGTGGTCGGTTCGTCCATGACCAGCACGTCGGGATCGTTGACGAGTGCGCGCGCGAGCGTGAGCCGACGCTTCATTCCGCCCGACAACTCACCTACCCGTGCGTTCGCCTTGCTTTCCAGCCGGGCGAATTCGAGCAGCGACGGCACCACGGCTTCAATCTCGCTGCCGCTCATGCCGAAATAACGGCCGAAAACGAGCAGGTTTTCGCGGACGGTGAAGTCCGGATCGAGGTTGTCGAATTGCGGCACCACGCCCACGCGGCGCCGGGCATAACGGGCGCGACCGGGAATGGGTTCGTCCACAAGACGGATCGTGCCTGCATCCGGCGCGGTCAGGCCGAGCAGCATCTTGAGCGTGGTGGTCTTGCCCGCGCCGTTGGGGCCAAGCAGGCCGAAACACTCGCCGGGCAAAACGTGGAACGACAGGCCGTTGACGACGGTCTTGTCACCGTAATGTTTTTCGACGTCAATAAACTCGATCGCCGGATTTCCCGGCGCGGCAGTCGTGCGGTTTGCGTCGGCGGGTAACACTGCTGCATCTGACATGCGCGAACTCAGGTGTTGGGTCGGAAGTTGGCTCTTAAAACAAGCTAACTAGTTTAATCGATTGCACCAACGAGGCGCGTCCCTCTGTCTGAACTGCACTGCGGGCGCGCACGGGGGCCATTTTGTGGTCGCCGGACGCTTTCGCGAAGCTTGGGCTAATGACCTGAAGGCCCGCCCATCAAGGGACTCACGGACCTGGCACGGTGTCCGCTTGGCGTTCGCCAAGCGACCGGGCCGCATTAGCGTTTTCCATCGTTGCCACCGTTTCAGGGACGCACCATGATGAAGGCAACGCGGCCCGGGTTTTGTCGCCCGCCCGGCCCACGGGGCAGAATCTGCAAGACTATGACGACCGTTTTTTGATGCCCTTTGCTGCCTTCATGCAGCGCGGAGAACCACCATGGCGAGCTACCGAAAAATCCTGTTGTGTTACGACGGTTCCCGCGAGGGGCGCAAGGCGTTACGTGACGGCGCGAATCTGGCGCTTGACCTGAAAGCCGAAACGCATGTGCTTGCCGTTGTCGACATGCGCTCCAGCATCGCCCAAAGCGCCGGCCTCCTCACCGATATGGCATGCGGCCGTTTCGAAGACGCCGCCCGGGACATCCTGCGCGAAGGCGTGGAGTGGCTGACCGAACGGGGTGTTCCGGCGCAGGGCCACTTTGCGTTCGGCCATCCTATCGATGAAATCGCGGGGCTCGCGCAGAGCTTGCAGGTGGATCTGGTGGTGGTGGGACACCGGTGCCGCACGGGTCTCGCGCGCTGGTGGATGGGCTCGGGCAACACGCCGCTGATGGATCGGGTGTCATGCAGCATTTTGGTGGCAGTGTCGCCAACGGGTACATCTGCCGAGGAGGAAGACGCTGCACACGCCGCGATGCCCGCGAAAGCCGAGGCGAATGTTTGATGCGGCCCGCCGGCGTGGGCTGAGGGCGCGGGCCCGGAGCAAAAAAACGGCCAAGCCGGGGTTCGCTATCAGGCTATCAGGATCAGGCTATCAACCCGCAGCAACAGGGCGAACAGTCCTGTTGCTGTGGGAAAGCCGATCAATCGCCTAGCTGCCGTTCAGCTCCACCGCGACCAGTTTCCACGAGAACAACCCGTAGCGCCGAAAAATGGCTGAATAGCGTGCGTCGCCGGTGCCGTGCTGGTAGTTCACCGCGAAGGTATCGAAACTTCGATACCCCGCCGTAGTTTGCGGCGGCGGCTTCGGTGCGGGCGGCGAAGCGACGGTAGGCGCCGGTTGGGCGGGCGCCGGCTGCGGCTGAGGCGCTGGCACGGCTCCCGGAGCCACGGCAACAGCGCCGCTTGCCTCGGACGGAACCGGTGGTTTCTCGCCCGGATCGCCTCGTGGGGGAATGCCATTGAGGATCGCGGCCACGCCGTCGGGCGTGGCATACGAGTCAACCAGCGGGCCGATTAGCGCTGCGCCAATCATGGCGCCGATCATCGCTAACGGATTGCCGCTCTTCTGTATGTCGATCTTTCGCGTCAACAACTGCCCGACCTGGTCCTTCAGGCTTTCACGCAGCAGCGGAAAGTCGACATACTGATTCACCGTTTGAGCGTCACGGGCGTCGGCGGCGCGCTTCAACCGGTCGAGCGCTATATACGGCGACGCATAGATCCAGCCGAGTACCGCCACGACAATAACAACCAACAACGCAATGACAACGGACTTGCTGGTACGGGACATACGCTAAGGCGCCTTTTGGCTGATGAGGTGGATGCGGCTCGAATGCACGAGTAGAGAGTAGAAACCAGAAACGACTCGACCCTTCAGATGGACCGCAACGGCGCCAGAATTATCCCTGCTTCACCCCTGTAAATTCTATTGTTTCTTCGAATCAGGCGAGTAATCCGCCTTCAGCGCCCGCACGCTCCTCGTCGATACAGCGGTCGATCATGCGCGATACCGCTGCAATATTGCCGACCATGATGACCCGCGATTCACCGCGATAAACCCGCACCGGCGCACGTTGTTCGGCCTGCGTATGCACCGATGCACTCAGCGATACCCGGGCGAATGCCGGTTGCCGCGAAGGCAGGACGGGCAGTTCGTCGAAGAGATCGGGGGTGTCGGCGGGCTTTGGTGTCTTGCAGGAGATCAGCGAGCGCAGGTGCCGCAAGCGGCCGAACTCGCGGAATTGCCGAAACGACAGCGGCGCACGTGCCGTCGGCGCGAACGATGCGGATAAAAAAGAAGCAGAAAACAGCCGGGCGAATCGTTCCATGATGTTTCTCCGATAACCGATGATCGATAACAATAGGACGCGCACCGGTTCATCGCGGATGCGATGTCCGTCACGCTTTATAGGGCCGGAATTCAAGGGCAGCGCGGCTGGGAGCGGGAACACCCGGAACACCCGCCGCCCTGCAAAATCAGAAACCAGAAATCAAAGCTCGCCGGAACGAATCAACCCGACCGCAATACCTTCCAGCGCAAAGTCATCACTGCCTGACGCCACGAAGATGTTCTCGTAATCAGGATTTTCAGCGATCAATTCAACACCATCCGGACGACGTTTCCAGCGTTTCACCGTGACGTCGTCGCCGAGCCGGGCCACGACTATCTGCCCGTCCTTCGCCTCGTTTTTCTTCTGCACGGCGAGCAGATCACCGTCGAAGATGCCCGCGTCGCGCATGGAAAGACCACGCACCTTCAACAGATAGTCCGGCTTGCTGGAGAACAGCGCCGGGTCGCAGGCGAAATGCTGGGAGATATGTTCCTGCGCGAGGATCGGGCTACCGGCCGCCACGCGCCCGACCAGCGGCAACGACAATTGCATGATGCTGGCATGGGGCAGCGTGAACTGATGAGGACCATCGTCAAGGCCGCCATTGGTCAGCAAGCGAATGCCGCGCGATGAACCCGCGGCCAGTTCGATCACCCCTTTACGCGCCAGCGCCCGGAGATGCTCTTCGGCGGAATTAGCGGAGCTAAAACCAAGTTCGGCTGCGATCTCGGCGCGTGTGGGCGGAAAGCCCGTGCGTTCGATCGCACGCTGGATCAGTTCGAAAACCTCTTGCTGCCGCGCAGTCAGTTTGCTCATTTTGGTCACGTGCTTTTGCCCCTTTATGGCCGGTCGTCCACTGTATGGATGAACAGATACCTGTAGTTTTATACAGTATTCGACGCTTTTCAAGCTTTACTTTAAGTTCGGCGTCGTCAGAACCACACGGAGCCCAAAATCCGGTGCTTCAACGCCTGTTTGATGGCCGCAACGCCGCTTCCAGCCGTCATTAGCACTTTTTCATCTAAAAGAATGAATAACAATTATTTTTAATAATGAAAGCCCGTCGATAGACTCGGCTGCTCAAACACATAAGGCGGAGAACGGGGCAATGCTGAGTCGGAATTCGGGGTGGGGCGCACGTGCAAGGAAGCTGTTTGCCACGGCGGTGATCGGGGCAGCGGCGGCGAGCGGGATGACCGCGGGAATGATCGCGCAAGCGCATGCCGACACGTCGTTCCTCAACGTGTCGTACGACCCGACGCGTGAGCTGTACCAGGAATTCAATCAGGCATTCGGCAAGAAATGGAAGGCTGAAACCGGTGAAACCATCACGTTCAAGCAATCGCACGGCGGCTCGGGCGGTCAGGCGCGCTCGGTTCTCGACGGCTTGCAGGCTGACGTCGTGACGCTGGCGCTCGCTTACGACATTGATGCGCTCGCAGCCAAGGGACTGGTCGCCCAGGACTGGCAAAAGCGCTTGCCGGACAACGCGTCGCCGTACACATCGACGATCGTGTTCCTCGTGCGCAAGGGCAACCCGAAGCAGATCAAGGACTGGCCGGATCTGCTCAAGCCGGGTGTGTCTATCGTGACGCCGAATCCGAAGACGTCGGGCGGCGCGCGCTGGAACTACCTTGCGGCGTGGGCGTATGCAGAACATCTGCCAGGCGGCAACGCGACGACCGCGAAGGACTTCGTGACCAAGCTCTATAAGAATGCCGGCGTGCTGGATTCGGGCGCACGGGGCGCGACGACGAGTTTCGTGCAACGTGGTCAGGGCGATGTGCTGATCGCGTGGGAAAACGAGGCGTTCCTGTCGTTGAAGGAATTCGGTTCGGACAAATTCGAGATCGTGGTGCCGTCGGTGAGCATCCTGGCCGAGCCGCCGGTGGCGGTCGTCGACAAGGTGGTCGATCGTCACGGCACGCGCAAACTGGCCGAGGCTTACCTCAAGTATCTGTATAGCGAAGAAGGTCAGGAGATCGCCGCGCGCAATTTCTATCGGCCGCGTTCCACGGCTGTTCCCGCCGCGCTGACGAAGCAGTTCCCGAAGATCAAGCTCTACACCATCGACGACTCGTTCGGTGGCTGGGCCAACGCACAAAAGACGCATTTCGCCGATGGCGGGGTGTTCGATTCGATCTACCAGCCGCAGTAAGCATGGCGGTTTGAAGGGCAGCATCGCCGGCGCTTGCGCGCTCGCGGTGCTGTAGTCGTAAAAGAAGCTTGAATAAAACCACGGCCGCATAGACGGCCAGGAAACCCACCCGAAGCTCGACCCCGAAGCGCCGTCCCCGCGGCGCGGCGGAACTGGATGATTCACGCATGACGACTTTCACTTTCCGCAAGCCCAGCGCACTGCCGGGCTTCGGCCTGACGCTCGGCATCACGGTGGCGTATTTGAGCCTCGTGGTGCTGATTCCGCTCGCCGCGACCTTCGCCAAGACGGCCACGCTCGACTGGGCGACGTTCGTGCGCGCGGTGACTTCGCCGCGTGTGATGGCGTCGTATCGGCTGACGTTTACGGCGGCTCTCGGCGGCGCGCTGATCAACGCCGTGTTCGGCTTCCTGGTGGCCTGGGTGCTGGTGCGCTACACGTTCCCGTTCAAGCGCGTGGTGGACGCCGTCGTCGATCTGCCGTTTGCGTTGCCGACTTCTGTTGCCGGCATCGCGCTGGCCGCCGTGTACGCACCGAATGGCTGGATCGGCCAGTTTTTCGCGCCGCTCGGGATCAAGGTGGCTTTCACGCCGTTGGGCGTGCTCGTGGCGCTGACGTTTATTGGCTTGCCGTTTGTCGTGCGAACCGTGCAGCCCGTGCTGGAAGATTTCGAGCGCGAGCAGGAAGAAGCGGCCGCGTGCCTTGGCGCCACGCGTTGGCTGACGTTTCGCCGCGTGGTGCTGCCATCGCTGTTTCCCGCAATCCTGACCGGTTTCGCGCTCGCGTTCGCGCGTGCACTGGGCGAATACGGGTCGGTGATTTTCATCGCCGGAAATGTACCGATGAAGTCCGAAATCACGTCGCTGCTGATCATCACCAAGCTCGAACAATACGACTACGCCGGGGCGACCGCGATCGCCGTGGTAATGCTGTGCGTGTCGTTCCTGATGCTGCTGCTGATCAATACGCTGCAATGGTTCCTGCAACGGCGTACGAGCCGCGGCGGAGCGGGTCCCGCACCCGCTTCGGCCGGTGCGTTGCATATCGACGGGGCGAAAGCATGAGTGCGGCCAACCAGAATGCGGTAGGCGCGACCGTGTCCCGCGTGACGGAACACCAGCTCGATCCGGTCACCGAACCGCGCGCCGTGCGCTGGGTCCTGACGATCATCGCGCTGATTTTCCTGGCGCTGTTTCTTGTCGTGCCGCTCGTTGCCGTGTTTGCGCAGGCGTTTGCGAAGGGCGTGGACTACTACTTCGATTCGCTGAAAGACCCCGACGCGTGGTCAGCCATCAAACTCACGCTGATTGTTGCCGCTATTGCGGTGCCGCTGAACGTGGTGTTCGGGTTGGCGGCGTCGTGGTCCATCGCGAAGTTCGAATTCCGCGGCAAAGCCCTCCTCACGACGCTGATCGATTTGCCGTTTTCAGTCTCGCCAGTCGTCTCAGGGCTGATCTACGTGCTGATGTTCGGCGCACAGGGGTGGTTTGGCCCCTGGCTCATCGATCACAACGTGCAGATCATCTTCGCCGTGCCCGGCATCGTGCTGGCGACGATCTTCGTCACGTTCCCGTTTGTCGCACGCGAGCTGATCCCGCTGATGCAGGCGCAAGGCAACGATGAGGAAGAAGCCGCACACGTGCTTGGCGCGTCGGGCTGGCAGATCTTCCGCCGCGTGACCTTGCCGAACGTGAAGTGGGGTCTGCTGTACGGCGTGATTCTCTGCAATGCCCGGGCGATGGGCGAGTTCGGCGCGGTATCGGTGGTATCGGGCCACATTCGCGGACAAACCGACACCATGCCGCTGCATGTCGAGATCCTCTACAACGAGTACAACTTTTCGGCAGCTTTCGCCGTGGCGTCGCTGCTTGCGTTGCTCGCGCTCGTCACGCTCGCGCTCAAGCTGCTCGCCGAGCGCCGCATGTCGCAATCGATTGAAGCGGTGCAGGCACGGCCCGCCGATATGCCGGTCGCGTCAATCCAGAACTAGAAGGCGAAAATCACCATGAGCATCATCGTTCGCAATTTGCAGAAGCGCTTCGGCGATTTCGTCGCGCTGGACAACGTCTCGCTCGACTTCCCGTCGGGCGAGCTCGTCGCGCTGCTCGGGCCGTCGGGCTGTGGCAAGACCACGCTGCTGCGCGTGATCGCGGGGCTGGAATACGCGGACACCGGTTCGGTCGTGCTGAACGGCGAGGACGTCGCGGCCGTGGGCGCGCGCGAGCGGCAGGTCGGTTTCGTATTCCAGCATTACGCGCTGTTCCGGCATATGACCGTGTTCGAGAACGTGGCGTTCGGCCTGCGCGTGAAACCGCGCAAGGAGCGGCCGTCCGAAGCGGTGATCCGCGAGAAAGTGCATGAATTGCTCAAGCTCGTGCAGCTCGACTGGCTGGCGCAGCGGTTTCCATCGGAGCTTTCCGGTGGGCAGCGGCAGCGGATTGCGTTGGCCCGGGCGCTGGCAGTCGAACCGAAAGTACTGCTGCTCGACGAGCCGTTCGGTGCACTCGACGCCAAGGTCCGCAAGGAACTGCGCAGCTGGCTGCGGCGTTTGCACGACGACCTGCATATTTCGACTATTTTCGTCACGCACGATCAGGAAGAGGCGCTTGAAGTCGCCGACCGGATCGTAGTGCTCAATCGTGGTCACGTGGAGCAGGTCGGCAGTCCGCAAGATGTCTATGATCATCCACAGACGTCATTCGTCTATGAGTTCCTTGGCGCGGCGAACCGGCTCAAGGGCAGTGTGGATGCGAACGGTTTTGTGGCGCAAGGCGCCGCGCAGCCGATCGTTACCGAGGCGAATTTCGCGGGTCCTGCGGTGGCTTACGTACGGCCGCACGACCTGACACTGTTCCCGACGGCGAGCGGTCATCGAGATGGCATCGTGGTCGATGTCCGCCGTGTCGTCACGCTCGGCGGCTCGGTGCGCGTGGACCTGGAAGGCGCCGAAGGCAATGTGCTGGAAGCGGAACTGGATCGCGAAACCTGGCGTGGATTAAATCTGAATATTGGCGATGGCGTGACCGCCGTGCCGCGTGTTCTGCGTGTGTTCCCGGCGCATTGAGCTTACTGAATCAAGCATACTGAAAAAGAGAGGCTGACATGAACTTCCAGCAATTGCGTTTCGTACGCGAAGCCGTCCGGCAGAACATGAATCTGACCGAGGTCGCGAACGTGCTTTATACGTCGCAATCGGGTGTATCGAAGCAGATCAAGGACCTCGAGGACGAACTCGGCGTCGATATCTTCATTCGACGCGGCAAGCGTTTGACGGGTCTGACCGAGCCGGGCAAAGAGGTGCATCAGGTGATCGAGCGGATGCTGCTCGATGCCGAGAACCTGCGCCGCGTGGCCCGCCAGTTCGCCGATCAGGACAACGGCCATCTGGTGGTCGCGACCACCCACACGCAGGCGCGTTACGCGTTGCCTAAAGTGATCCGCCAGTTCACGGAAGTGTTCCCGAAGGTCCATCTCGCGCTGCGTCAGGGCAGCCCGCAACAGATCGCGCAGATGATTATCAATGGCGAAGCGGATATTGGCATCTCGACCGAAGCACTCGACCGGTACCCGGATATCGTCACGTTCCCGTGCTACTCGTGGCATCACACGGTGGTCGTGCCAAAGGGGCATCCGCTGGTCGGCCGCGAGAACATCACGCTCGACGAGATCGCGGAATATCCGATCGTTACGTATGACCACGATTTCACCGGCCGTTCGCATGTTGACCAGGCGTTTGCGAAAGCGGGCGCGCTGCCGGACGTGGTGCTGACCGCTATCGATGCCGACGTGATCAAGACGTACGTGGAATTGGGCATGGGCATCGGCATTGTGGCCGCGATGGCCTTCGACGAAAAACGCGATACCGAACTCGTCGCGCTCGACACGCAACATCTGTTCGAAGCCAGCACCACGCGCGTGGGCTTGAGGAAGGGCGCTTTCCTGAGGGCGTATGCGTACAGGCTGATCGAGATGTTCGCGCCGCAACTCGACGAAGCGCAGATCGCGGCGCAACTGCGGGAAGCTGCCTAAGCCTTGAAAAGCTCAACGGCTTAAAAAGCAGCCGGCCGCCGCTCCGCTACAATTACGGCCATGAACTCCTCACACACTTCATTGCCGCGGATTGCGGTGCTGGCCACCGGCGGAACCATCGCCGGCGAGGCCGGCGATGCCTCGAAAACCTCGGGTTACAAGGCCGGCGTACTCGGCGTCGATAAACTGCTCGGCGCCGTGCCTTCGCTCTCGCAAGTCGCGCAGATCCACGCCGAGCAAGTAGCGAGCATCGACAGCAAGGACATGACTCCGGCGCTATGGGCCACACTCTGCGCGCGGGTGAACGCGTTGCTGGCGCAGGACGATATCGACGGGATTGTCATCACGCACGGTACCGACACGCTCGAGGAAACCGCCTACCTGCTGCATCTGACCGTCAAAAGCGAGAAGCCCGTGGTGCTGACGGCAGCCATGCGGCCGGCGACAGCCTTGTCCGCCGATGGCCCCCTGAATCTTCTCAACGCCGTGACGGTGGCGGCAAGCCGGGTATCGTGGAAGCAGGGCGTGCTGGTCGCGTTCAACAACCAGATTCACTGCGCCCGCGATGTGACCAAGACGAGCACTTTTGCCGTCGACGCCTTCCGGTCCCCCGAAGGCGGTGCGCTTGGTTGGGTGCAGGACGGCCAGGTGGAATTCCAGCGCTCAGTGGTGAGGCCGCATACGCTGCGCAGCCCGTTCCAGATGTCCGCTGATCTGCCCGCGGTCGAGATCGTGACGAGTTATGCGGGGGCGTCGCGCGCCGCTATCGATGCATTCATTGCCGCCGGCGTCAAAGGCCTGGTGATCGCCGGGACGGGCAATGGCTCACTTCATTCAACGCTTCAACAGGCCGTTGCCGAAGCCGTCAGGCAAGGCGTGGCGGTGGTGCGGTCCTCGCGGGTAGGAGCGGGGCATGTGATGCGCAATGGCGCCGCGCCGGACGATGCACTTGGTTCGATCACGGCAGACGCTTTGAACCCGTACAAGGCGCGTGTGCTGCTGATGCTGGCGTTGGCGGCGGGCACTGCGTCGGCAGACCTGCAGCGCGTGTTCGATACCTATTGATCGTGGCGACGCCGGACTTCCGGCGCTAGCGTTCTATCCGCCCAGTATCTTCCGATACTGCACAAACCCCGACCGGTCCGCGATGCGGTCGTATAACTGCATTGCGTCGGTATTGGTTTCATGCGTCAGCCACCAGACGCGCGAGCATTGTGCTTCTTCGGCCTTGGCATAGACATGCTCGATCAGCTTGCGTCCAATCCCGGCTCCGCGAATATCCGGTTCCACGTATAGGTCCTGCAGATAACAATAGTCGCCGGTAGTCCAGCACGACCGATGCATGATCCAGTGCACCATCCCGACTACGCGGCCATCCATTACCGCCACTGCAGCAAATACCGGCTCCGATGGATCGAGCATTCGCATCCATGTGCGCAGCGTGGTGTCCATGGGGATATCGGTCTTGTAGAAAGCCTGATAACCGCGCCATAGCGTCAACCACGCATCAAAGTCAGCAACGACCACCGATCTGATCTGAGGAGGGAGTGTTGATGTCATGGTCGTGCGTTTCCCGACAGGTGATTGGAACAGTGCGAAATAGTGTGGGAGATCATAGTGCGCTTCAGCAAAGGCAAAAAGATCCAGCCGCGCTCGTTTTCCAGGAGCCACGTGCCGGAAGCGGCCATCGCGTGAAATAGTCAGGGGGGCAATGGCGGATTCGCGTGTTTCAGATGTTGATGCGGTCTGGAAAAGTGATGCAGTATTTCGCACAAAGACTGATATGCGTTTCGGAAAATATGATCGCAATCGGCAACACGTTTACCTGGTGAAACCATTGCCGCGATAACCTCTCGATGCACCGTAACGGCAGTCAAATTCCCTTGGAGAGTGCGTGTCCATGCACTAGACTTGAGCCAGGATTTTCGAGGCTGATAGTCCCTGCGATCACCCGAAACAGCGAAGCGGCATACTGGTGGAAACACAGGGCATGGTTAATCAGGCTTTGATTTGTGTTTCACTTCGGTTTTATATATTTCGTAATCCTATTAAATTTTCGATTTTCAGATTATCGAAATATAGGGTGCGCCGGTTCGCAACCCGGATTGACGGGACAAGTGATGAAACATCCCATGGCTGTGTATTCGCTGCAGGAGCTGCACCGGTCGCTTGTGCAAACAACGCTGCGGACAGAAAGTCCCGATTCTTCTGTGGGTGACACTTCACTCAGGCTATTTATCAGGCAACCATTCACCGAGTCGGGTGAGTCACAGCAGCGCTTGATCGAACAGATACTGCAAATAATCGACACCGCCAATGACCCGCGCTGTCCTTTCAACTATCTCACCGGCACCAGCGCTGAAAGTGCTGACACCTTCAGGGAATCGTTTGAGCGTAACCGTCACCTGCCGTTTACGCCGAAGAACTTTCGTGACTATCGGCTGAAGTTGCTGGACCAGGCCGATGCCCTGATCAATATCAGGGTCGGCATGAGTGAGAGCAGCGCCTTTGAACTGAGTTATCACATCTTCAAGGGGCAATGTTCCCCGATCCTGTTTCTCGTCTGGAAGCATGCTCCGATCAAGACAACGCTCATTCGGGAGCTCGATGATTTATGTGAGGTGACTTACCTGGAGTTCGAATGCGCGGACGAGTTGAGGGCAGGCATCCACGGTTTTTTTCATATGCTGTCGACCAGACGTGCGGCCCAGAATGCAGTGCTCCGGGAAAAGATGATTTGATAAGGCGACGCGGCTGATGCAGGTCAGTCGTTCTTGGCGGAGCCTGCGCGGACCCGGGAACAAAATCAGCCTCCCTTCGCGCAGTCGCTCAGGCGCTCAACATCGCCGGACACAATATGCGCGAGATGCCGGGTAATCGATTCGATTGGCCAGTCCCACCAAGCGAGTGCCTGGAGTCTGGCAGCGACACCGGACGCGAATCGTTCCTTAAGCGGTTTTGCCGGGTTGCCTCCCACGATCGTATAGGCGGGAACATTGCTGGTGACGACAGATCGTGACGACACAATCGCGCCGTCGCCAATCCTGACTCCCGGCATGATAAGCGCGTCGTAGCCAATCCATACGTCGTTGCCGATTACGGTATCGCCCTTATAGGGAAGGTCGCTGATCGCAGGTGTGACCTTTTCCCAGCCATTGCCGAAAATCTGAAACGGATAAGTGGATATGCCCGAGAGCTTGTGATTCGCCCCGTTCATGACGAACTGAGCGCCTTTGGCAATCGCACAGAATTTTCCGATCACCAGTTTGTCGCCGATGAACGGGTAGTGATACAGGACATTTCGTTCGAAGTTCTCCGAATCCTCGGGATCGTCGTAATACGTGTAGTCCCCAATCAAGATGTTCGGGTTGCGCACGGTATTTTTGATGAAACAGACTTGCGGAAATCCCTTCATGGGATGTTTGTTGTTTGGATCAGGACCGTTCACATGACCTCCTCGAAACCTGGTCGCGAATTCGCCGGGCATCAAAGCTTTGCCCGCTTCAGCGTTCGATGTAGGCGAGTAGTGTATTGGCAAAGCTGTCTGCCGGTCTATGCCGCCGCGCTGCCAAAACTGCCCCTGAAAACCGATGCAACAAAAAACGCGACCCTCGAGTTGCGTTTCTGTTCAACCATTCGCCCGGTCTTCAAGCCAGGACGGGAATCCGCAGAACCTGTCCGGGGTAAATCTTGTCCGGGCTCTTGAGCATCGGTTTGTTGGCTTCGAAGATCACGTCGTTCTTTGCGCCGCTGCCGTAGTACTTGTCGGCGATCTTCCAGAGATTGTCGCCAGAAACTACGGTATGGAATTGCGAAACAGGCGTGGGGTTCAGCACGGTGAGTTGGTCGTCGACCTTGTCCACATGCTGCACATTACCTGCTGCCACGAGGATTTTCTCCTTGGTCGCCTGATCGGCGGCCTGACCGCTCACCGTGACCGTATGCGACGCGCCGTCGAAGCTGACTTGCAGGTTGTCGGCATTCAGGCCTTGCGTGCGAATGTAGGCTGCAATTGCATCGCCAGCCGTCTTGTTGAGCGCGGCGACATCCGGTGCCGGTGCTGCTCCTGCCGGTGCGGCTGTTGCTGTAGTTGATACAGCGCCGAACAACTTCTCGCCAGCGTCCTTGATGAAACTGAAAATGCCCATGTTGCAACTCCTGTAATGACCGCGTGAATCGGCACGATAAGGCCGAGTCCTTTAGTCGCGAGAACTAACCGATAGTTCTCGGTTTCACCGATGGAGTTGTAATACTGTGTGGATGGATATTTTTTGACACGCTTGAGTCAACAAAGCAAAGAAAGATCCGGCAAGGCGGACACCCGGCAATGACGTCTGACCGACCAAGGCTTCCACGTCATCACCGGGCGCCGCTTGACGGACCCCGCTTTATTGCACTTTCTGCAACCGGCTATGCGCACGCATAGGCGTCAGCCGGTTTTCGAGCAGTTCATTCGGTAACCTGATGATTCGACATCAGTTCCAGCGCCTTCACCATTCCTGAGTGATCCCACTCGCGTCCGCCGTTCGCCACGCACACGCTGAACAATTGCTGCGCGCTCGCCGTATGCGGCAAAGCAAGACCCAGTTTCTTCGCACTTTCCAGCGCGAGGTTCAGATCCTTCTGGTGCAATTCGATCCGGAAGCCCGGATTGAACGTGCGCTTCGTCATGCGTTCGCCGTGAACTTCCAATATCCGCGATGCCGCGAATCCACCCATCAACGCACGCCGCACGCGCTCAGGATCCGCACCGGACTTTGAAGCGAACAGCAACGCCTCGGCCACCGCTTCGATGTTCAACGCGACGATAATCTGGTTCGCGACCTTGCAGGTCTGTCCGGCGCCGTTATCGCCGATGAGGGTCACGTTCTTGCCCATGACATCGAAGAGCGGCTTTGCGCGTTCGAACGCCGCTTCCGGCCCACCGACCATGATCGTCAGCGAGGCTTCACGCGCACCGACTTCGCCGCCTGACACCGGCGCATCGAGATAATCGCAGCCGAGCGCGTTGATTTTCTTCGCGAACGCTTGCGTCTCGATCGGCGAGATCGAGCTCATATCGATAACAAGCTGGCCTTTTTCCAGACCTTGCGCAACACCGTCCTCGGCGAACAGGACGTTAGCGACATCGGGCGTGTCCGGCACCATGATGACGACGATTTCGCTTGTCCGGGCGACGTCGGTAGAGCTGGCAACCACTTTACCCAGCGAGCGCAGGTCGTCCGGCACGGGATACGCGCCGTTCAGCACCAGCGAATGGCCTGCTTTCTTCAAATTGCGCGCCATGTGCGCGCCCATGATGCCCAGGCCGATAAATCCGATTGTTGCCATTGCGTGTCTCTCCTCCAGTTATGCCACTGCTCGCGCAGTCTTCCAGCCGGCGATTTCCTGCAGCCAGCCAAGACCGGCTCCAGTGGTGCCGCGCGGTTTGTATTCGCAACCAATCCAGCCGTCGTAGCCCAGCGAATCGAGCAACGAGAACAGGAACGGATAGTTGATCTCGCCCGTGCCGGGCTCGTTGCGGCCGGGGTTATCGGCCAGTTGAATATGCGCAATCGACGGCAGGTTGCGCTTGATCGTGGCAGCCAGTTCGCCTTCCATGCGCTGCATGTGATAGATGTCGTATTGCAGGAACAGGTTGTCCGAGCCCACGTCGCGAATCACGTCCAGCCCTTCCTGTGACCGGTTCAGCGCGAAGCCGGGGATATCGAAGTGATTGCACGGCTCGACCAGCAGCTTGATGCCTTCTTTGTTCAACGCGGCGGCCGCAAACTTCAAGTTCTCGACGATGGTTGCCCGCGCTTCCTCACGGCTCACCGATGCCGGCGGAATCCCAACGAGGCAATTGAGTTGCAGCACGTTCAACGCCTTTGCGTACTCGATTGCCCGCGTCACGCCTTCACGGAATTCTTCGCCGCGATCGGGCAGGCACGCTATGCCACGCTCGCCTGCTTCCCAATTCCCGGCAGGCAGGTTGTGCAGCACGAGCTCGAGATTGTTCGCATCGAGACGCTGACGCAGGTCTGCTGCCGGGTACGGATACGGGAACAGGAATTCAACCGCTTCGAAGCCCGCTTCCGCTGCTGCTGCGAAGCGGTCGAGGAACGGCACCTCGTTGAACAGCATGGTCAGGTTTGCAGCAAATTTCGGCATGGTTTTGTTCTCTCTCAGGCGTTATGCGCGATGGCCGTGGGCGCGTCCTGCTGGCTTTCGGCCAGCGGCTCGAATTCATTGATCGCATCAATCTCCGTGCCCATCGCGATGTTCGTCACGCGCTCCAGGATCACTTCCACGATGATCGGCACGCCGAATTCCGCGAGCATGCCCTGGGCCTTGCGCAGGGCGGGGGCGAGGTCTTCCGGGTTGAAGACGCGCACTGCCTTGCAGCCGAGCCCTTCGGCCACTGCGACGTGATCGACGCCATAGCCGTTCAGATCGGGCGCGTTGATGTTCTCAAAGGCGAGCTGGACGCAATAGTCCATGTCGAAGCCACGCTGTGCCTGACGGATCAGGCCGAGGTACGAGTTGTTCACGACCACATGGATGTACGGCAGCCGGAACTGCGCGCCAACGGCAAGCTCTTCGATCATGAACTGGAAGTCGTAGTCGCCGGACAACGCGACGATCGGCCGTTGCGGGTCCGCGGCACGCACGCCGAGCGCTGCCGGAATGGTCCAGCCGAGCGGGCCGGCCTGGCCGCAGTTGATCCAGTTGCGCGCCTTGTACACATGCAGGAACTGTGCGCCGGCGATCTGCGAAAGACCGATCGTCGAGACGTAGCAGGTATCGCGGCCGAAGACCTTGTTCATCTCTTCGTAGACGCGTTGCGGTTTCATCGGCACGTTGTCGAAGTGCGTCTTGCGATGCATCGTGCGCTTGCGTTCCTGGCACTCGCCGACCCACGTTCCACGATCCTTCAGCTTGCCCGCGGCCTTCCACTCACGTGCCACTTCGACGAACAATTCGAGCGCGAATTTAGCGTCGGAGACAATGCCCAGATCCGGTCCGAACACGCGGCCGATCTGCGTCGGTTCAATGTCGACGTGAACGAATGTACGGCCCTTCGTATAAACCTCGACGCTGCCCGTGTGACGGTTCGCCCAACGATTACCGATACCCAGCACGAAGTCGGACGCGAGCATGCTGGCGTTGCCGTACCGGTGCGCCGTTTGCAAACCGCACATGCCGGCCATCAGCGGATGATCGTCGGGGATTGCGCCCCAGCTCATCAGCGTGGGGATCACCGGCACGTTCATGATTTCAGCGAATTCGACCAGCAGATCCTCGGCCGCCGCATTCAACACGCCGCCACCCGACACGATCAACGGGCGCTCCGACGCCGTCAGCATCGCCAGCGCTTTTTCGACCTGAGCGCGCGTTGCTTTCGGCTTGTAGACGGGCAGCGGTTCGTACGTGTCGATATCGAACTCGATTTCCGCGAGTTGCACGTCGATCGGCAGGTCGACCAGCACCGGACCCGGACGGCCCGAGCGCATCAGGTGGAATGCCTGCTGGAACACGCGCGGCACGAGCGCCGGTTCGCGCACGGTCACGGCCCACTTGGTGACCGGCTTGGCGATCGATTCAATATCGACGGCCTGGAAGTCTTCTTTATAGAGACGCGCACGCGGTGCCTGACCGGTGATAGCGAGAATAGGGATGGAGTCGGCCTGGGCGGAATACAAGCCGGTGATCATGTCCGTTCCCGCCGGTCCCGACGTGCCGATACACACACCAATGTTGCCTGGCGCTGCCCGCGTATAGCCTTCGGCCATATGCGACGCGCCTTCCACGTGGCGTGCCAGCACGTGGCCGATGCTGCCGGCCCGTTGCAGGGCGGAGTAGAACGGGTTGATCGCGGCGCCCGGAACGCCGAACGCCATTTCGATCCCTTCTTTTTCCAGCACGAGAACGGCTGCGTCGACTGCTCGCATTTTCGTCATGAGTGTCTCCTTCCATTGTGTTCTGCTGCATCGCGCCCTTGCGCAATGTCGTTGAGGGGACTTTATGCGTATGCCGGAGTGTTGATAAGATCAGCCAGAGTCGTTTGATCCGATACAAAAAGTATGGAACGGATGAACAATGGAGACAGGCAAATGGACCGCTTCAGGCAGATTGAGACGTTCGTGAAGGTCGCCGAGGCCGGCAGTCTGGCTGCGGCGGCGCTGGAGGAAGGGGTGTCGCCGGTCATTTTGGGGCGGCGTATTGATGCGCTGGAGAAGCGTCTGGGCGTCAAGCTGATGTACCGGTCGACGCGCCGTCTAGTGGTAAGCGAGGAGGGCGCGGCGTTCCTCGAACGCTGCCGTGGCCTGCTCGCCGACTGGAATCAGGCTGAAGGCGAACTTGCCGATGGCCAGCGCACCGTCGACGGCCATCTGATTGTCTCGGCACCGGCGGCGTTCGGACGAATGCACGTGGCGCCGCACGCGCCCGGTTTTCTCGTCGATAAACCCGCGTTGCAGATGTCGTTCAACCTGAACGACCGCGTGGCCGACCTGATCCGCGAGGGGTACGACCTGTCGATCCGTATCGGCGGGGCGGTTGATCAGAACTTCGTTGCGGTGAAACTCGCCGATAACCGCCGGGTGGTCTGCGGCACGCCGGCGTATTTCAGGAAGCACGGCAAGCCGAAATCACTCGATGACCTGCCGCGCCACAACTGCCTCGCGTTCAATTTGCAGGGCGGGCAGAACCGCGGCTGGTATTTTCGCCGCAACGGCAAACTCGTTACTGTGCGTGTTTCGGGCAACCTGGATTGCAACGACGGCGAACTGTTGCACCGGTGGGTGTCGGAGGGGCATGGACTTGGTTGGCGCTCGACCTGGGAAATCCAGCGGCAATTGGCAAATGGCGAACTGGAAACCGTCCTGGACGAGTTCGCGCTCCCCGACTACGACATCCTCGCGGTCTATCCGCAGCAGCGCTACGTGCCCGCGAAAGTGCGCTACTTCATTGATTATTTGAAGAAAATCTACGCACAGCCGGATTATTGGAGCCGCGAAAGGTGACTTTCGCGGTCGCTGGGCCGCATGGGCGCTAAGCCATTGAAAACACAGCGGAAGTAATACGCGAAATGCGTAAATCAGTTGTGTGGCCGGCCGTATCTCGCTATAATCGCTGGCTTCTCTCTTGCCGCACCGGTCCGACGCCCGGGTGGCTTTATATCCTCAAGGAGTAACAATGCGTCATTACGAAATCGTATTTATCGTGCATCCGGATCAAAGCGAGCAAGTGCCCGCCATGATCGAACGGTACAAGACCACGATCACGACTCACGGTGGTTCGATCCATCGCATCGAAGACTGGGGCCGCCGTCAGCTGGCTTACATGATCGAGAAACTCGCGAAGGCTCACTACGTGTGCATGAACATTGAATGCAGCCAGGAAACGCTCGAAGAACTGGAACACGCGTTCAAGTTCAACGACGCTGTGCTGCGTCACCTCATTGTCAAGATGAAGAAGGCCGAAACCGGCCCGTCGCCGATGATGAAGGAAGTGCACCGCGAAGAAGCCAAGAAGGCGGCCAGCCAGCCGTCGACTGAAGCGCAGGCAAGCTAATCTTAGCTAGGGCGACTCTGAAAGTCGTCAAGCCACCAGGAATCAAGTGAACCGGCTGCAACTGACAGCAAGCGTCGTGGAACGCGAACCGGTGCGGTACACCCCCGCCGGCGTCCCCATAGCAAGCTGCACGTTGCATCACCGTACGGAAGTCGTCGAAGCGGGCATTCCCCGCCAGATCGAATTGACACTCCCGGCGGTTGCGGCCGGTGCTGCGAGCGGCAAGCTGGAAGGCCTGACAATGGGCGTAGAAACGCTCTTCACGGGCTTCATGGCCAAGAAAAGCCGCAACGCGCGAACCCTGGTGTTTCACATCACAGAATTGCAGGATATTGGAAAGGACTGAACATGCCCCGCCCGACTGGTAAGAAATTCGACAAACGTCGTCAGCAACAAAACCCGCTCTTCAAGCGCAAGAAGTTCTGCCGTTTCACCGCGGCTAATGTCGAGTACATCGACTACAAGGACACGGAAACGCTGAAGGACTTCGTTGGTGAGAACGGCAAGATCACGCCGGCTCGTCTGACAGGAACGAAGGCTCACTACCAACGTCAGCTCGATACGGCTATCAAGCGCGCTCGTTTTCTCGCGCTGTTGCCGTACACCGACCTGCACAAGGCCTAATCAGACGACGCAATAAGGAAAAAGCCAAATGCAAATCATTCTTTTGGAAAAAGTCGTCAACCTGGGCAACCTGGGCGACATCGTTCGTGTCAAGGACGGTTACGCACGTAACTTCCTGATCCCGGGCAAGAAGGCCCGCCGTGCAACGAAGGACGCAATCGCCGAATTCGAAGTGCGCCGTGCTGACCTGGAAAAGGTTGCCGCTGAAAAGCTGGCAGCTGCAACGGCCCTGGGCGAAAAGCTGAGCGGCGCGACCGTTCAGATCTCGCAAAAGGCTGGCGTCGACGGCCGTCTGTTCGGTTCGGTGACGAACGCGGACATCGCCGAAGCGCTGAAGAAGCAAGGCCTGGCTGAAGTCGAAAAGTCGCAAGTGCGTCTGGCCGACGGCCCGCTGAAGCTGGTTGGCGATCACGCCGTCCAGGTTGCACTGCACACTGACGTGGTTGTCGACGTCACGGTGTCGGTGCTCGGCGAACACGCTTAAGTGTTTTGCCGGTCGGGCTTAGCCCTGCCGACGATGTAAAAGTAAAGCCGTAGTAAAGGAAAGGCGGGAACCGCGAGCGGTTCCCGCCTTTTTGTTTTTCCGGCCTCGCCGCCGCCCGTCATTTCGCCGATAATTCCTCCCCATGAACGCACCGTCGAAAGATCCGCAACTGGATGCGCTGAAGGTCCCGCCGCATTCCATCGAAGCCGAGCAGTCCGTCATTGGCGGCTTGCTGCTGGATAACGCCGCATGGGACCGTATTGCGGACGTGATGTCGCACGGCGATTTCTACCGCTACGACCATCGGATCATTTATGAGGCGATCGGCAAGCTGATCGCCACCACGCGTCCGGCCGACGTGATCACCGTCTACGAGGCGTTGACGAACACCGGCAAGGCCGAGGAAGTGGGCGGCCTGGCGTACCTGAACGCGCTCGCGCAGAACACGCCGAGCGCCGCGAACATTCGCCGTTATGCGGAAATCGTGCGGGATCGGGCGGTGTTGCGCCGCCTGGTTTCGGTCGCCGATGAAATTTCCGCCGACGCGTTTAATCCGCAAGGCAAGGAAGTGCGTCAGCTGCTGGACGAGGCCGAGGCGAAGGTGTTCTCGATCGCGGAAAGCGGCGCGCGCGGCACGCAGGGTTTTCTTGAGATCGGACCGTTGCTCACGCAAGTGGTCGAGCGGATCGACACGCTGTATCACACCGCGAATCCCAGCGATGTGACCGGCACGCCAACGGGTTTCGTCGATCTGGACCGTATGACCTCGGGCATGCATGGCGGTGAACTGATCATTGTGGCGGGCCGGCCGTCGATGGGTAAAACCGCGTTCTCGATGAATATTGGCGAATACGTGGCCGTGGAATATGGTCTGCCGGTGGCCGTGTTTTCCATGGAAATGCCGGGCACGCAGCTCACCATGCGTATGCTGGGCTCGGTGGGCCGTCTCGATCAGCACAGGATGCGTACCGGTCGCCTCACTGATGAAGACTGGCCGAAGCTCACGCATGCAGTGCAGAAAATGAGCGAGGCGCAGATCTTTATCGATGAAACGGGTGGCCTGAACCCGATGGAACTGCGTTCGCGCTCGCGCCGTCTGGCGCGGCAGTGCGGCAAGCTGGGCCTGATCATCGTGGACTATTTGCAGCTCATGTCCGGTTCCGGTTCTGCTGGTGAAAACCGCGCGACCGAAATTTCCGAAATCTCGCGTTCACTCAAAAGCCTCGCCAAGGAACTGGATGTTCCCGTGATGGCACTCTCGCAGTTGAATCGCGGGTTGGAGCAACGACCGAACAAACGTCCGATCATGTCCGACCTGCGTGAGTCCGGCGCTATTGAACAGGACGCGGACGTGATCCTGTTTATTTATCGCGACGAAGTCTACAACCCGGATACCCCGGACAAGGGCACGGCCGAGATTATTATCGGTAAGCAGCGTAACGGCCCGATCGGCCCTGTTCGACTCACGTTCCAAGGTCAATATACGAAGTTCGAGAATTTTGCCGGTGCGCAGAATTTCTACGGGGACTAGGGAACTTATCCCCCGTTCACGTTCGATTTGACCCCGTTCAGGGTGCGGCGGGGGTCCCGCGAAGGTACAATGTGGCAGTTTTATGTCAGTGCCACTTTGAGCTACTTTCCGGGATTTTCATGTTCGGTCGATTCATGCCCACCGAGGGCAAATTTTTCGAAATCTTCAATGCGCACGCAAAGTGCATCGTTGACGCAAGTCACGAACTCGAATTGCTGATCGACAACATGGACCAGATGGAGGTCCATAAGCAGAACGTCCAGAGCAACGAAAAACGTGCGGACAAGCTCACGCACGAAACCATCGATCTGCTGCACAAGACCTTCATCACGCCGCTCGATCGCGACGAAATCCACAAACTCATCACGACGATGGACGACATCCTCGACCTGATGGAAGACGTCGCCACCGCCATTTCGCTTTACGACGTGCGTGAATCGACCGCGGAAATGAGCCAGCTCGCGCACATTTGCACGGCGACCTCTGAACGAGTACAGCAAGCCGTCAAGCTTCTGGCCGACATGAAACGCGCCAGCGAAATCCTGAAGATCTGCGAAGAAATTGACCGTCTGGAATCGGACGCCGACCGCGTGCTTCGCTCGGCCATGTCGAAACTCTTCCGCGAAGAGGACAACGTCAAGACGCTGATCAAGCTGAAGGCAATCTACGAGTTGCTCGAGACGATCACCGACAAATGCGAGGATGTCGCGAACATCATCGAAGGCATCGTGCTGGAAAACGCCTGATTTCAGCCGCGCCACTCACTCCATAAACGATGCATTCGATTCAACTCGCCCTCTGGGCTGTCATCACGCTCGTCGTGGTCGCACTCGTGTTCGACTTCATGAACGGCTTCCACGACGCAGCCAATTCCATTGCAACAGTCGTATCCACCGGCGTGCTGAAACCTCAGCAAGCCGTGGCGTTCGCTGCCGCGTTCAACGTCATTGCGTATTTCATCTTCCATTTGAAGGTTGCCGCCACCGTCGGCAAAGGAACGATCGACCCGGCTATCGTCGATCAATACGTAATCTTCGGCGCGCTTGTCGGGGCGATCGGCTGGAACATCATCACGTGGCACTACGGCATTCCGTCGAGTTCGTCGCATGCGCTGATTGGTGGCCTGGTCGGCTCGGCATGGGCGAAGTCGGGGTGGGGCTCGCTGAATATGGACGGCTTGCTCAAGACCGTCTCGTTCATTTTCATCTCGCCGCTGCTGGGTTTCGTGCTTGGGTCGCTGTTCATGCTGATCGTGTCGTGGATGTATTTCCGCACGCCGCCTTCCAAGGTGGACCGGCGGTTCAGACGCTGGCAGCTTATATCGGCGGGGTTGTATAGCCTCGGGCATGGCGGCAACGACGCTCAGAAGACCATCGGCATTATCTGGATGCTGCTGATTGCGGCGGGATATTGGTCAGCGGCGGCGGACGCACCGCCGATCTGGGTGATCGGCGGATGTTATCTGTCGATGGGGCTCGGAACGCTGTTCGGCGGCTGGCGCATCGTGCGCACGATGGGCCAGAAGATCACGAAGCTCAAGCCGGTCGGTGGGTTCTGCGCGGAGTCGGGCGGGGCGATTACGCTGTTCATTGCGTCGTTCCTGGGTATCCCCGTGTCGACCACGCATACGATCACCGGCGCGATTGTCGGTGTTGGCGCGACGCAGAAGTTCAGCGCGGTGCGCTGGGGTGTGGCGGGGAATATCGTCTGGGCCTGGATCCTGACCATTCCAGCCTCAGCCGTGATGGCCGCCGCCGCTTGGTGGCTCGGACATCGCTTTCTTCCTTGAAAACAACGAGCAGTTCGCGGGCGACTTTTGGATAAGTCACCCTCAGTCACCCGCGCTTTGCGTTAGATCAACGGCGCGCTGACACCGTCCATTGGAATGATCGCACCCGATACGTAACTGGCCCGGCGGCTTGCCAGAAATAGCGCAACGTCTGCGATTTCCTCGGGTTTTGCGTATCGGCCAAGAGGCACCTTTGCCTGGCTTAGCTTCAGCGCTTCATCTCGCGTGACGCCCAGTCTCTGCGCCTCGAGCGCCAGTGCTTCCTCCACGCGTTCCGTTAAGGTCGCGCCCGGATTGATCGCGTTGATGCGAATGCCCAACTTTGCGTAATGATGTGCGAGACCGACGGTTGCCAGCATCAGCGCCGCATTCGCCGCGCCTCCCGCGATATGAATATCGCTCGCGATCTTCCCACCCATTCCGATGATGTTCACCACCGCGCCCGGCTCGGCCTTGGGGTTCGCCTTCAGCCGTTCAGCCATTTGCTTCAGCACGGCTTGCTGAGGGTAGATGCAGGGGAAATATTTCGCTTCCATCGCGGCCTTGTAGCCGGCGGCATCGAGGAGATCCGGGTCATAGCGTTTGGCGGCGCCCGCGCAATTCACGAGAATATCGATCGGGCCGAGCGCGCCCGTCGCTTCTTCCACCACGTCTTGCGCGCTGTGCGCTTCGTGAAGATCGGCACGCGCCAGATGCACGTGAAAGCCATCTTTCGCGAGTTCTTCGCGCGCGCGCGCGAGGTTTGCCGGATCGCGCGAAACAATCGCTACGCGCGCACCTTCCGCTGCAAATGCTCGCGCGCACGCGAAGCCGATACCCTTGCTGCCGCCCGTGATGAGCACGATCTTGCCGGCGAGTCCCAAGTCCATGAGTTCACTCCTGTCGAGGCCGATGGTCGATTCGATGATGCATGGAATCGTTATCGAGACACGATAGCAGACGCTGGGAATGTGTGCGGCCCGGAGAAACGCGCTGAAGCGCTCGCAGGATGACAGCCTAGTAGCTGCCGTTAGCGAACTTCGCGATGGGGTCGTCGGTAGCGGCGGGGCGCGTGGGCGTGAGCGAATTCGTGGAGGCGCGCATCACGTGGGCAGTGGGGTCGGAGGCGGGAATCCGGCCAACCGATGACGACTGTTGTTCTTGCACCGAACGCACCTGTTGCGCTGCCAGCCGGGCAGTGGGCGGCGGCGGTTCGAAGGCATCGGCGGCGGCGGCGATGGGATCGGGCGCATTCGATGCCGCGGCAACGGCGTTCGATTCAGCCTGTGACTCGCGCGGCGGCGAAATTGCATTTGCGGCTTGCGATTGACGCTGCGCCGCGGACAACGAGGACGGCGGCGGTTCGAACTGATCGGCGGCGGCCGTACGGTAGGAGCCTGCGGGTGGTGGCGTCATAGCCTGTGCAGGTTGTTGCTGCGTAACGGGCGCGGCCATGGCTGCCGCAGGCGGCGGTTCATAACGATCGCTGGCCTGGGCGGCAACTTGTGTTGGTGAACGGCTCGACGCTCCATCCGCCGGTGCGGGAACAGGGACGGGCGACGCCAGATACGTCGGTGCATCGAATGGAGCCGGAGCGGCTTTCGGCGGCGCGACGCGCCGGATGCCATCGAAACGCTTGGCCCAATACGGATTGGTGAGGTAATCGAGCCGTACCGTGCCGCCCGTTGACGGCGCGTTCACGAAGCGCAGCTTACCTACGTAGATGCCGACGTGCGAATGCGGCCGGCCCGTCGTGTTGAAGAAAATCAGGTCGCCGGGGGCAACTTCGTCGGGTTCAATCGATTCGCCGCGCACGCTCATGTCCGCGGTCGTGCGGGGCAGGTTCACCGATGCCGCCCGATCCACCACGTAGCGCACGAGCCCGCTGCAATCGAAACCCGCTTCTGGCGTATTGCCTCCCCATCTATACGGCACGCCCACGAGCGACATTGCCTGGATGGAAATTTCCTCGCGCCCAACGCTGTGGTCCACGAAATTCGGGAAGCCGGAGGGGGTGGCGAAAGTGCGATTAGATGCGGTAGCGTTCGATGCGGCCGGTGCACGCGACATCCGCGTCGGCGCGCTGGAGCACGCGGCAACGAGGAGGGTGAGCAGCAGCAGTGACCAGAGTCGACGCATTCGGAAGGGCGAGCCGAGGGTGAACATGAGCGCTCGCCGTAATGGCGGTCTCGCGATACTAGCCCGTCAGACGGGGCCTGAGCAAGTTTTCTTGATAAGTCACTTGAGGTTTACGCTGTAAGTGTTGCTCGGGAGAAACGTGTTTTGAGATCCAAAACACGCTAAAAAGACGCAAAAAAGCCCGGCAAGCG
>NZ_FCOK02000050.1 GCF_001544555.2 Caballeronia udeis
AGGCTCCTCATGCGCTGCCAAGCAACTCCGCAGCTATACAAAAACCCCACCCCTCAAAGGTGGGGTTTTTGCGTTTCAGGTTCCACAATTGAACCAACTCGCGCTGAACATCCCGCCATCACCGGCTTACGCTTTCTTCAACACGCTAAAATAGCGCTTTAGCCGGATGTCCTTACGGCTTTTGCAAAACAGGTCCCCATGCTACGTCTAAGCGAAATCAAGCTGCCGCTTGAGCATTCGGAAAGCGAACTCGAGTCGGCAATTCGCTCACGTCTCGCGCTTATTCATGTCCCTGCCGATGGCCTGATCCGCTATACGGTATTCCGGCGTGCGCACGATGCGCGCAAGCGCTCCGACATCAAGCTCACTTACATTGTCGATGTCGACGTGAAGGACGAAGTCACCGCGCTTCGTTATCTGAACGATCAGCCGCATTGCAGTGTGACGCCGGACATGGCGTACAAGTTCGTCGCGAAGGCGCCGGCACAAATGACATCGCCGAGACCCGTCGTGATCGGCATGGGACCGTGCGGCTTGTTCGCCGGTTTGATCCTGGCACAGATGGGTTTTCGTCCCATCATCCTGGAACGTGGCAAGGCTGTTCGCGAACGGACCAAGGACACCTGGGGTTTGTGGCGGAAAAACGTGCTGAACCCAGAGTCGAATGTGCAGTTTGGTGAGGGCGGTGCCGGGACGTTTTCGGACGGCAAGCTATACAGCCAGATCAAGGACCCGAAACACTATGGCCGAAAGGTGCTCGAAGAGTTCGTGCTTGCCGGTGCTCCCGAGGACATTCTGTATCTGAGCCGGCCGCATATCGGTACCTTTCGACTGGTGGGGATGGTCGAGAAAATGCGTGCGACGATTCATCAACTCGGCGGCGAAGTACGCTTCGAATCGCGCGTTGAAGATATCGAGATCGAAGGAGGCAAGGTTCGCGGCCTCACGCTTTCCAGCGGCGAAACGCTACCTTGCGAGCACGTCGTGTTGTCGGTGGGGCATAGCGCCCGGGATACGTTCGAGATGCTGCGCGATCGCGGCGTCTACATGGAAGCAAAACCCTTTTCGCTCGGGTTTCGGATCGAGCATCCGCAAGGACTGATTGATCGGAGCCGGTTTGGCAAATTCGCGGGACATAAACTGCTGGGCGCGGCCGATTATAAAGTCGTCCATCACTGCAGTAACGGTCGAGCTGTCTACAGCTTTTGCATGTGCCCGGGCGGAACGGTAGTGGCGGCAGCGTCTGAACCAGGACGGGTGGTCACGAACGGCATGAGTCAATATTCGCGCAACGAGCGTAATGCGAACGCCGGGATCGTGGTCGGAATTACGCCGGAGGATTTTCCCGGTGGCCCGCTCGCGGGTATCGCGTTTCAAAGACGTTGGGAAGAGCGGGCGTTCGAGCTGGGCGGGGGTGACTACTCCGCACCAGCGCAGTTGGTCGGTGATTTTATTGC
Organism: Caballeronia udeis; assembly: GCF_001544555.2. Lineage (GTDB taxonomy): Bacteria > Pseudomonadota > Gammaproteobacteria > Burkholderiales > Burkholderiaceae > Caballeronia > Caballeronia udeis. Next base: position 1,458 of record NZ_FCOK02000050.1, read on the forward strand.
GAGACGGGCATCGACATCGCTAGGGACAGTCGAACCGTCGTACAAACCCGGCGTGCGTATGACCGACCTGACCAGCGCATTGCCGGAGTATGTGGTCGAGGCGATTCGCGAGGCGTTGCCGCAGATCGACAAAAAGATCCCCGGGTTCGCCATGCACGACGCGGTGCTGACGGGCGTCGAGACGCGCACGTCATCGCCAATACGGGTTCGTCGAAAAGACGATTATCAAAGCGTCAATGTCGATGGGCTCTATCCTGCGGGCGAAGGTGCTGGATATGCCGGTGGTATTTATTCGGCCGCAATCGATGGGATAGAAGTGGCCGAGGCGCTAGCGTTGAAAATGATGGCGGGTTGAGGCGTCGCGTCGACTACGGTTGGTACGTTGATTCACCAGCGATCGTTAGGTCACGCCCAAATAGCCGAGGCGCTGCCGCTAAACACGACGGCCGCTTAGCGCCTCGCGCCAATCGAAGACCCTCAGGTAATCACACCTACCTGCCACGGTACGAACTCGTTCTGCCCGTAACCGTGCGCCTCGCTCTTCGATGCCACCCCCGACGCGCAATCCAGCATCATCTGGAAAATAGCTTCTCCCAACTGATCGATGGACGCCGTTCCGTCGACAACCCCGCCGCAGTTGATATCGATGTCTTCTTCCTGCCGCTCCCACAGCGCCGTGTTCGTAGCGAGCTTTAGCGACGGCGAGGGCGCACAGCCGTAAGCCGACCCACGTCCGGTCGTGAAGCAGATCAAATTCGCACCCGAAGCAACCTGGCCCGTTGCCGAGACGGGGTCGTAGCCAGGCGAATCCATGAACACAAAACCCTTCGCATTAATAGGTTGAGCGTATTCATAGACCTCCACGAGCTTCGTCGTACCGCCTTTCGCCACCGCGCCTAGCGATTTTTCGAGAATTGTCGTCAAGCCGCCGACCTTGTTTCCCGCCGATGGATTGTTGTCCATCGCCGCGCCGTTTCGCGCGCAATACTCCTCCCACCACTTGATGCGCGTAAGGAGTTTTTCGCCGACTTCCCGGCTTACTGCACGTCGCGTAAGCAGATGTTCCGCACCGTAGACCTCGGGCGTCTCCGACAGAATCGCTGTGCCGCCATGCTGTACGAGACGGTCGACGGCCGCGCCTAGCGCCGGATTCGCCGAGATCCCCGAATAACCGTCCGAGCCCCCGCACTGCAATCCGACCACCAGGTGCGACGCCGGCACGGGTTCGCGTTTGACGCGGTTGGCATCGGCGAGCAGCTCTTTCACCATTGCAACACCGCGTTCGATGGTCTTGCGCGTGCCGCCGCTGTCCTGGATCGTGAAGCTGCGCAGTTTCGCGCCGTTGTCGTTTAAGCCAGCCGATCCGAGGATGCCCGAGATCTGATTCGTCTCGCAGCCCAGGCCGATGAACAACACCGAATGGAAGTTTGGATGCACGGCGTAACCGGCGAGGGTGCGACGCAGGATAGCGATGCCATCACCAAGTGAGTCGATGCCACAACCCAGCCCATGCGTCAACGCGATCACGCCATCCACGTTCGGATAATCGGCGAGCGCTTCAGGACGAACATCGCGGCGAAAGTGATCTGCTATAGCCCGCGCCACCGTGGCCGAGCAATTCACACTCGTCAGGATACCGATGTAATTTCGCGTGGCCACGCGTCCATCCTCGCGACGAATACCCATGAATGTAGCGGGTTTATCGACGAAATGGGTTTCGCGCATGTCGACACCGAATTCATGCTCGCGCTCGAAATCGGCCATGCCCAGGTTGTGGACATGCACGTGCTGGCCGCGCGAGATGGCATCCAGCGCGACGCCGATAATCTGGTTGTAGCGCTTCACGGGCTCGCCTTTGGCGATGTCGCGTGTAGCGATCTTGTGGCCCGGCGGGATCAGTCCGCTCACCACGAGGGGTTCGGCTTCAGACGTAATGCGTGCGCCCGACACGAGCTGGCGCGTCGCGATCACGACATCGTCGTTGGGATGTAGGCGGATAACAGTGTGATCAGCAGGCATGGTAGGTATTCCTCAAGACAGCGCAGCTATAAGCCGTCGCTGTTCAATATTCAAACCGAGTTGATGCGCAAGCTCGACAGCCTGTTTGAAGCGGCGTTGTTTTTTCTCTGCGTGATTTCGCGCGATGTCGGAGAGCCGGTGATCCAGGAACGGATTCTCGAAGCGGTCGCGGACATCGACGAGATAGGCGCGTGCGACGTCGTGTTCGCCGAGGGCATCGAAGACGGGGAGCACTTCGTCGCGCCACGTCGATTCCAATGTCGTGCGCCAGGCTTCGTTGCGCATGGCGTCGCGGACGTTGGTGTCGGCGGGGGCACGATCCTGGAGCCAGAGTTCGGCGAGCATCGTATGGCCGAGGTTGAGCAGCAGAAGCTTGAGGCGCTCGTAGCGGGCCAGATCGTCGGTGAGGACGATGTCCTCGTGCTCGCACGGCAGGACCATGCCGGGTTGGCGCTCGATTGCCCACAACGCGTAGGGCTCGGCAATGGCGCCAACAGGATGAATTGGCTCGGAGACAATGCGGTCGACCAGCGAATTTACCCAAATGCAATCGTTCTGCAGATAGCGGATGAAAGCGTCGTCCGCTTGCCGCTGCTTTGCAATATCGATAACGATATCGCGCAATGTATCGCCGTTGCGCGATATCAGTTCGCAAGGGAGCAAGGTCACCGGTTCTGCGCCCGCGATAAACCGGTCGTGCAGCAAGACCGCGAGCTTGACCGGAAAACCTCGTGGGACGGAGTTCTCCTGAAGGTTTCGCACAATGTCTTCGTCAAAGGAAGCGTAGCCGGTGTCGCCGGTATTCGACACGATCGCCTTGACGTCGTGCCGCACGCGTTCGCGCAGCGTCGACCAGTCATCCGCGGCGTTCAGGGCTTCAGTGATCGCGTCGCATTGAACGGTGACGTCAATGGTCGCATTGCCCTGCCGGCCGCGAATTCGCACGGGGTACACGCTCGAAGCCCGCAACGTATCGATCCGCGCCCGGCTTGCCGCATTCGATGTGCTCTGCACGACGGTAATCCGTCCGAGCGCCTTCGATGGCTCACGTCGCGCAGCTTCCGCAACGAACAAATCGACGTGCGCTTGAAGAAAACGGCTCGTGCCGAACTGGAGAATCGGATTACTCATCGTTGTCTATATCGGCGTGTCAGCACTCGACCAGTGCTTTGATCACACCTGCCGACGGATCGAGCAGCTTGGAGAATTCGCTCGGCAAATCGCTTAACTTGAGCGTATGCGTGTTGAGCGCCGCCGTCGGAATGAGGCCTGCACGCATTGCGGAAAGCACGGTTTCGAAGTCGTCTGGCGTGGCGTTACGGCTGGCAAGCAGGGTAGTTTCGCGTTTGTGAAACTCGGGATCGGCGAACGAGATCCGGTCGCTAACAATCGATATCAACACGTATTTCCCGCCATGTGCGACGAATTCCAGGCCGCGTTCCATCGCTTTCACGTTGCCCGTGGCGTCGAAGACAATATCGAAAAACTCGTTGCCGGTGAGATCCGCAAGCTGTTTTGCGTCTGCGGCGGCGCCGGTCGTATCCAGGCGCACAATATGGTCGGCATTCAGCAGCGTCTCGCAGAATCGCAACCGATCCTCGCGGCCATCCAGTACGGTCACTTCCGCGCCGCGAAGCTTGGCGAAGATCAACGCCGCCATTCCGATCGGCCCGGCGCCAACCACCAGGGCCCGCTGCTTCGGCTGCACGTCGGCTCGGGCGACCGCGTGCGCCCCAATGGCCAGGAATTCGATCATCGCGGCCTGATCGAGCGTCACGCCATCGGCTTTGAACACAAATGCCTGCGGTACGGCGAGTTGCTCGACCAGGCCACCGTCGGTATGGACGCCCAGGACGCGAATGTTCATACAGCAATTAGGCTTTTTAGCCCGGCACGCGATACATTTCCCGCACGCAAGATAAGGCATCACGTAGACCTGATCACCCTTCGCGACGCGTGCGCCAGCGGGCGCCGATTCCACGATTCCCGACAACTCATGCCCCATCACCCGCGGATACGATAGATACGGCTGATTCCCCGTGTAGATATGCAGGTCCGTACCGCACACGCCGACACGCTTGATGCGGATCAAGACGTCGTCGACACCGGGCTCGGGCGATGGCCGGTCAATCAGGACGAGCGAGCCGGGTTGTTCGCAGATAACAGTTTTCATGGGGATAGGATGATTTTTTTGGCCTTACCAGAATGCATGTTAATTTCATAAAACGGAACTGGTCAAGCCAATTGGCTTCGGGTAGGGGTTTGGCCTGACCATCAGCAGCATCCTTGTTTAGAATTCAGCCTCTCCGCCAATGCGGCCAGCCTGTCCAGGAAAGGAGCTTTTGTGGCTGTCAAACCCATTGAGACGCGTCGTCTCTACCTCCAGATCGCCGATAAACTGCGCGCGCTGATCGAGGAGCAAGGCTTTGCGCCGAATGGCCGCTTGCCGTCCGAGCGCGAACTGGCGTTGATGCTGGGGGTGTCGCGGCCGTCGGTGAGAGAGGCGCTGGTCGCGCTGGAACTGGAAGGTCGTGTTGAAATCCGGATGGGGTCGGGCGTTTATATCTGTGCGCCGTCCGCCTCTGGTTCGGGCCCAAATCTGCCGCCGGGAACGGAGTTCGGCGAAAGTCTGCTTGAAATCATGACTGCGCGAATGGTGATCGAGGGCGCTATCGCGGCGAATGTGGCTGCGTTTGGCAAACCGAAGGCGCTCAAGGCGTTGCGCGAGATTTACGAAAACATGGCGCGGGAAGTGGCAAACGGACAGATTCCGCTGGCCGCGGACCGTGCGTTTCACTTAGCTATAGCGCAGATGTCGGGAAACGATGTGCTGGTGCGCACGGTAGCGGGACTTTTCGATGAACGGCATAGTCCGCTGTCGTCGAAATTGCGTGTGCACTTTGAGGGGGAGGAAACCTGGGCGGCTGCGTTAAGCGAGCACAAGGACATACTGGACGCGCTCGAAGCACGCGATGCCATTCAGGCCCAGGCTTCGATGCAGCGCCATTTGAAGGCGTCGTACGAGCGGCTGATGACGCGCCGCAAGCATTGACATACATCAGGCCAGTCCGTGATCAATCGGGACTGGCCGCCGAACAACGTACAACCAGTATGCAAGCAGCGGTTCAACCAGGATAAGCCTCGTCCACTTTCAGCCCGGCGAGCTTGAAGATTACGCGCAGCGTCTGCGGCGCGATCTCGCGCCGCGAGGCGAGGGTCGTCAGCACGAAATCCATCACTTTCGCGTACTTGAGCATGGTCAGGCACGTTTCCATGTCGGTGGTGCCGTCGCGCATGACTTCTGCGAGCCGTAGCATTTCGCCGGAAATTTCTCGGGCCATTTCGAGTTCAAGCTGCTGCTTTTCGCTCCACTCGGGCATTGACGTGAGCTTTGCAAGCATTTCCTGAAACTGCTGTTCGGCTTTACTGTCTCGGATTGGGTCCATCGCCGTCCTCATTTTGTGTTCGCGTGTTCCCCGCGGGAACGCGCCGTGTGCGTTAGGTGTTACGTAACAGGCTGTACGTCGACATTCACCGGTGCGTTTCACCGGCCGTTGCCTCAAGCGTTGCCGAGGTCATCGATTCGTCGCGCCTGCCTTGCTACCAGGGCGTCTTGCTATGAAAGTCGCGGCCTTGTGCCGCCGTAATATCCGTCCATCCCGTTGGTTGTCCCGTTCTAAATGCACGAAATGTTCCATCTGAAACCGAGGCTCCTCAGTACCGTGTCGAGGCGACTCGAAACCTTTGTCAGTTCCCGATGCTGCGTCATGCGGGAGCGTCTATGCGCTTTTGGGTAAACTTGCCGATTTACATCGATACAACCAGCGGTTAGCGCACACTTCGCGCCGAAATTCCGCGTGCCCCGCCTACAGAATCACTACGGTATCCAGACGATGGCCAAGAAGTCCCGGGCGCCGAACGCGCCAATTGCATCAACGGATTCGTCCGACAAAACGCCGGAAACATCGGCCAAGCACGACATTCGTCCCGGTCAGTCCCTCGAACTTTTGAAGGAGCTGCACATCTTGACGCGCGACGGCAAGATGAATCAAGACAGCCGTCGAAAGTTGAAACAGGTCTACCACCTGTTTCAGTTCATCGAACCCCTGCTTGCGGAAATTCATGCAAAAGAGGGTTCGGTGACGCTGGTCGATCATGGAGCGGGAAAGTCTTACCTTGGGTTCATTCTCTACGATCTCTACTTCAAGGCTCTGCGCGATCGGTCACATATCTTTGGCATTGAGACACGTTCGGAGCTGGTTGAAAAGTCGGAGGAATTGGCCGCACGGCTGGGATTCGAGGGTATGTCGTTCCTGAATCTATCGGTGGCCGAATCGATTACGTCAGACCGTTTGCCCGCGACCGTGGATGTCGTCACTGCACTGCATGCATGCAATACCGCGACCGACGACGCGATTCATTTCGCTTTGCAGAAGAAAGCGAAAACCATTGTGGTGGTGCCGTGTTGTCAGGCTGAGGTGGCCGCAGTTTTACGTAAGAACAAAGGCCATTCGCTCTCGAAGAACGTGCTGACGGAGATGTGGCGGCACCCGTTGCACACGCGCGAGTTCGGCAGCCAGATCACGAACGTGCTGCGCTGCATGCAACTGGAGTCGCATGGGTATCAGGTCAGCGTGACGGAACTCGTCGGCTGGGAGCACTCGATGAAAAACGAGTTGATCATCGCGCAGTTCAAGGATCTGCCGCGCGGAAAACCGGCCCAGCGCTTGTCCGACGTGCTTGAAACGCTCGGTCTGGAAGAGATGCGCGAGCGGTTTTTTACGACCTGATGTTATGGCTCGATTTCAAGAGCTGACGCCGGGGTCGCGTTTCATATGTTCGAGCCAGCCGGCGTGGCCGAGACGGCGCAGCGTGGCCATGTTGCGCTCGTAGATATCGGCGGCATCGGGGAACGCTTCGACCGCACGTTCAATGCTGGCCTCACGTAGCAAATGGAAGATCGGATAGGGTGCGCGGTTCGTGAAATTTTCGATGTCGTCGGGTTCGGCGTCATCGAATTGATAGTTCGGATGAAAGCTCGCGATCTGTAGTTCACCTTCCAGCCGAAGCTGTTTCAGGAGCGTATCGGCGAAATGGAGGGCGTCGTTGTAGTCGCTGAAACGGCCGAGCGCGTGCGGGACGATCAACAACGTGGTGTCGGTTTGTTCCGGATCCGTGTCCGCCAGTTGCTTCAGTTCGGTTTCAATATCGGCGAGCACATCTTCTAACGTGTGCGCCTCGCTGACGGCGTAGCGGATCTGGTCCTTCACATACACGGCTTTGGCAAACGGACACAGGTTCAGGCCGATAACGGCGCGTGTGAGCCAATGCCGCGTTGAATCGATAATTTCTTCGTTCACGGTTCGATCCTGTCTTCACCGCAGGCCGCCTTCACGAGCAGTGCGGCCGTGGCGGGCGCTGTACGCATCGGTCCGCAGCCCGGGCCGAAAGTCTGACTCGCGGTGTACACGCCCTCTACCAGCAACGCGAGGGAATCGGCCAGAAATTGAGGATCGGCCGCACCCGCCGCGGTCGATAACTCCAGCAACCGGGCAATCAGATACTGCTTGTTGTGCGCCACCGAGACCCGCGCCGGATGCTCCCGGTCTGCGAATTCGCAGGCCACGTTCACAAACGGACAACCGCGATAATCCGGATTCGATGCCCGCTCTACAAGGTCAGTAATGCTTTGCACGAGCGCCTTGGCCGGTTGACCCGGATGCTTCGCGATGCTGCCTTCAATCCGTTCCCGGAAGCGCGTGTCCATGCGCGTGAGGTACGCCACCACCAGGTCGTCTTTTGACGAAAACTGCCGGTACACGCTCATCTTGTTCACGCCGGCGCGTTCGACCACCGCGTCTACGCTGATCGCCCGGATGCCATCGCGATAAAAAAGATTCTCCGCGGCGTCGAGCAGTTGTTCCTGCGCGGTAGCGCCGTCCATGTGCCGGCGGACCGGTTTTTTATTGGCGGCGGAGCCTTCATTCGATACGCGTACCACGCTCATATCCTTTACTTTCGAGGGGATTCTTGACATGTTACCGGGCAGTCACTAAGCTCGCAACCTAAATGTGACCGGACGGTAACGTCCGTCTGAACGTTGGTCGAAAGATAACCAGAAGAAACCGGAGCGAAGGATGAATTGGGCAGCCAGACGGCTTTCGGGCCGCATGCATTACGCGTGGATATCGGTGGGAGTCGTGTTTCTTGTGTTGCTCGCGGCCGCCGGCACGCGTGCAACACCAAGCGTCATGATGTTGCCGCTTGAACAGCAGTTCGGCTGGAGCCGCGCGACGGTCTCGCTCGCGATCTCCATCAACCTGGCGCTGTATGGCCTGACCGGGCCATTCGCTGCCGCCGCGATGCAGCGTTTCGGCGTGCGCCCGACGGTGCTGGCGGCGCTGGGGACGCTGGCGACGGGCGTGGGGTTGTCGACGCTGATGACTGCTCCGTGGCAAATGATCCTGATATGGGGTGTGCTGGTGGGCGGGGCTACCGGCGTGGCTGCCATCACGCTGGCGGCGACCATCGTGAATCGTTGGTTCACGTCGCATCGCGGACTGGCGATGGGGATTCTCACCGCCAGTTCGGCCACTGGTCAGCTTGTGTTCCTGCCGATGCTCGCGGCGATCACCGAGCGCTTCGGCTGGCGTCCCATGGTGCTGGTCGTGGCTGCCGCCGCAGCGGTGGTGTTGCCCCTGGTGGCGTGGCTGCTGCCCGAGCGTCCCGCCGATCTCGTGCTCCGCCCGTTCGGCGAAGCCCCTGATGCGCCGCCGCCTGTTCTCGCCGCGCAGAAGAATCCGATCACGCTTGCCTTCGGCACGCTGGGGATGGCGAGCAAGACGCGCGATTTCTGGTTGCTGGCGGGCAGTTTTTTTATCTGCGGGGCGAGTACGAACGGGTATATCGGCACGCATCTGATCGCGATGTGCGCCGATCACGGCATGACCGAAGTGCAAGGCGCGGGGCTTCTGGCGGCAATGGGCATTTTCGATCTCGTCGGCACCACGCTGTCCGGTTGGCTGTCCGACCGGTTCAACGCCCGCGTGCTGCTGTTCTGGTATTACGGCTTGCGCGGGTTGTCGCTGATGTTCCTGCCGCACGCGTTTGGTATCGACTTCTACGGCTTGCCGGTCTTCGCCGTGTTCTACGGGCTGGATTGGGTGGCCACCGTACCGCCGACTGTCCGGCTCGCTACTGACGTCTACGGCAAGGAGTCGGCGCCTATCGTATTCGGCTGGGTCGTGGCGGCACATCAGTTCGGCGCGGCGTTCGCGGCGCTTGGCGGAGGCATGCTGCGCGCAAGTCTCGGCACCTACACCGTCGCGACGATGATTTCAGGCAGCCTGTGTATTGTCGCGGCCGTGATGGTCTTGCGGATCAACAAGGCGCCGCGTTCGATGCAGGTGGTGGCGACCTGAGAGCGGCTCTGCGGGCCAGCGTGCCTGTGGAACAGCGAATTTTCAATGCCGCAGCGCGGGTCTGCCAGCTTGGTTATTCTTATGGTCTCGCAGCGTGCGTGTTAGCGCATGCTGTCCGGACCAACCAACCAGGGACTGCCGCATGACTGAAAAAATCGCACCTACTGAAGTCGCAATCGATGCGCTGCTGGCCGGCCGCTGGAGCCCGCGGGCAATATCGAACCAGGCGGTGAGCCGCGAGCAATTGCATAGCGTGCTGGAGGCGGCACGTTGGGCGCCGTCTTCGTACAACATGCAGCCGTGGCGTTTCCTGACCTTCGACCGCAACCACGACGAAGCAGCTTTCCAGAAGGCTTTCGCCACACTGGTGCCGTTCAACCAAGGGTGGAACGCCAATGTGCCCGTGCTGATTTGCGTGCTGGCGAAGACCTTGACGCCCAAGGGCGATGTGAGCCGCACGGCTCAGTACGATGCGGGCGCAGCGGGTATGTCGCTGGTGCTTCAGGCACACGCGCTCGGCCTGGTGGCCCACCAAATGGCCGGTTTCGATACCAACGCGTTCCGCGAGGCGTTTTCGCCCCCGGACGACGTGGAAGTGATCGCGATGATTTCGCTGGGACATCACGGGGACCCCGCCTCGCTCGACGCAGCCCTGCTGGAGCGCGAAAACGCGCCGCGCGAGCGGGCGGCGATTGGTGAAATCGCATTCGATGGCGCTTGGGGCAAGGCGTTCAAATAAGCGGTCTTGAACGGCAGTAAATGCTGGAAAGCGCGGTGGTCGAATAGACGCCGCGCGATCGCACGAGAAACGCTTAGTCCTCCGCCGACGACAACGGCCGCGCCACGTCCTCCAGCGACTTGCGTTCCGCCGATACCCCCCAGACTCCTGCCACAACCGCCGCCAGCACCATCAGCGCAGAACCGATCAGATAGCCCGCAAACACGGCGCCGCGCTGATGCGTGTCAATGAGCCTGCCGAACAGCGCCGGCCCCACAATGCCGCCCAGCGCCGTCCCAAAGGCATAAAAAATCGCGATGGCCAGCGCCCGGATCTCGAGAGGAAACGTTTCGCTGACCGTGAGATACGCCGAACTTGCCGCCGACGATGCGAAGAAGAAGATCACCATCCAGGAAATAGTCTGTGTGGTGCTCGTGAGCCAACCCTGCTCGAACAGATACCCGCTGGCAGTCAGCAAAACCCCTGACATACCGTACGTAAAGGCGATCATCTTGCGCCGGCCGACGATATCGAAGAGTTTGCCGAGCATGATCGGCCCGAGGAAATTACCGGCCGCGAACGGCAACACATACCAGCCGATGTGATCCCCCGGCACACCGTAAAAATCCGTCAGCACCAGCGCGTAGGTGAAAAATATCGCGTTATAGAAAAATGCCTGGGCGGTCATCAGCGTCAATCCGACCAGCGAACGCCGCCGATGCACATGGAAGAGCGAGTGGAACACTTCACTGAGTTTCGTGTGATCGCGGGCGTGCAGACGCAGTGGTTTGACGGGATCCGTGGGCAATGTCACCCCATGTTCGCGAAACTTCCCCTCAATGCCCTCCACAATTGCCTTCGCCTCGTCCACACGGTCATGCGTGATCAGCCAGCGCGGACTTTCCGGGATCCATGTGCGCATGAAAAGGATCAGCAATCCCAGGATCGCGCCGATCAGAAAACACGCGCGCCAGCCGTAATCGGGGGGCAGCAAGCCCGGATCGAGCAGCACGATCGAACCCGCCGCGCCCAGCGCCGCGCCCACCCAGAACGTGCCGTTGATCGCCAGGTCCGTCCAGCCGCGCACGCGGGCGGGGGTGAACTCCTGGATCGTGGAATTGATCGCGGTGTATTCGCCGCCAATCCCCGCGCCGGTGAGAAAGCGAAACAACACAAAACTGGCGAGATTCCATGAAACGGCTGTCGCTGCCGTCGCCGCCACGTACAGGAACAGCGTGATGAAAAATAGCTTGCGACGCCCGAGCCGGTCCGTAAGCCAACCGAAACCCAATGCCCCGATCACCGCGCCCGCAATGTAGGCGCTGCCGGCGAGCCCGACATCGGCGTTCGAGAACTTCAGCACGTGGCTGGTTTTCAACGCGCTGGCAACTGCGCCGGCGAGTGTGACTTCAAGCCCGTCGAGCAGCCACGTGATCCCGAGCGCCAGCACGATCAGCGTATGAAAGCGGCCCCATGGCAGACGGTCGAGCCGTCCGGGCAGATCGGTTTCGATAATCCTTGCCGGCGCTTCCTTGTCTTCGCCAACGGCGGGAACAGTCGTGCTGTTGTTCATACATTTGGCCGGTAACGTGGGAATGACCGGCTGCACGCGCCTCCGGCAGAGAGCATTAATTACCGGGTTTTCGAGCAAAATCCGTTCCCCCGGCAATGTTTTTGATTGACGGTTGATGTACTGCGCGTTACGTGCTAAAAACGCGCTCCACTTTTTGTTTGCGACGTCGGCGGCGTTCACGCTGCCGTCGCTCACCTCATGACCTATTGCGCGATCGATTTCGGCACGTCGAATTCAGCGGTCGCATTGCCCGACGGGGCATCGATCCGGCTTGCGCCGGTCGAAGGCAGCGCCACCACGCTGCCGACCGCTGTCTTTTTCAACACGGACGAGGACGAGCAAGCCTACGGGCGGGCCGCGCTCGAGTCTTACATCGACGGCTTCGACGGCCGCCTGATGCGCTCCATGAAGAGCATTCTCGGCTCGCCGCTGGCTGAGACGAGCACAGACCTGGGCGACGGCTCCGCGATCCGCTACGTCGACGTCATCACGCTGTTCCTGCAGCATCTGAAGCAGAAGGCGCAGGCCGTTTCCAGCACGCCGATCACGCGGGCGGTGCTGGGCCGCCCGGTATTTTTTGTCGACGACGATCCGCGTGCGGATCAGCTCGCCCAGAACCAGCTTCAGGCCGCGGCGCAAGCCGTTGGCCTGACGGATATCCATTTCCAGTACGAGCCGATTGCCGCTGCTTTCGACTACGAAGCGCGCCTGACGAAGGAAGGGCTGGTGTTGGTGGCTGATATTGGGGGCGGTACGTCGGACTTCTCGCTGGTGCGGGTCGGACCGGCGCGCGCAAAGTTGTTGTCGCGAAAAGACGACGTGCTCGCGCATTACGGCGTCCATGTGGCCGGAACGGACTTCGACCGTCGCGTGGAGCTCGCGACGATCCTGCGTGAGCTGGGTTATCAGTCGATGGCGCCTGAAGGTCGCGAAGTGCCGAACCGCGTCTATTTCGACCTCGCCACCTGGCATCTGATCAATACCGTCTACGGGCCGAAACGCGTCAACGAACTGCAGTTGATGCGGCACCTCTACAGCGACTCGAAGCACCACGACCGCCTGATGCGTGTGGTCGGGCGCCGTCTCGGGCACGCGTTGGCGTCGCACGCGGAGGCCGCGAAGATCGAAGTGGCGGCGGGCGGTGAGACCACCATCGGGATGGAGGAGGTGGAAGAGGCGCTGCGTATCGGCTTCACCGAGCAGCAACTCATCGATGCAGGGCTGGAGGAGACGCGGCGGATCGTGGCGGCTGCGCGGGAAACGGTGCACCGCGCCGGCGTGGCGCCCCAGGACGTGGGCGCGATCTACTTCACGGGCGGATCGACCGGACTCGGTTTCCTGTCGCAATCGCTCTCTGACGCGTTCCCCGAGGCTGAGGCGGTCTTCGGCGACCGGCTGGCCAGCGTGGCGACCGGGCTCGGCATTTATGCGCGCCGGCTATTTGGCTGATCGGTATTACTTGCTATTACAGTCCGGACAATCATTTAAAGTAATTTCTCATTAATTACTGATAAACCCGTGACATAAAAGAAAAAACCCCGCGAGTGCGGGGTTTTGTCTGCTATTCAAGCGGCAATAAAACTTAGGCCGGCTTGATGTTTGCAGCTTGCTTGCCCTTCGGGCCGGTCTTCACTTCGAAGGTAACCTTCTGGTTTTCCTGAAGCGTCTTGAAGCCTTCCACACGAATTTCAGAGAAATGTGCGAACAGGTCTTCACCGCCGCCGTCCGGCGTGATGAATCCAAAGCCCTTTGCGTCATTGAACCACTTGACGGTACCGGTTTCCATGTTACTTGTTCCTAAAGATGTTGAATAAGGCCGAAGCCCGAATGTGCATGAAAATCAAGGAAGGGGCAATGGGACCAACCGGAGTACCGTGATGGGCGAACTACGAAAGACCAATTCACTCGCCACTTGAAATCCTGCAAGAAGGTTTATACGGCGAATCAAACCCAAGGTCAAATAATATCCGACCGTAAACAGGGGTTTTTGAGCCGGGTTCACGACATCGGAACGTCACATTACGAATCTTTCGGTAGATATTTTCCTATGCGCCGGATTCGTTCAAACCTCAGTCGTAACAGATAGAGCGTTAAGCGAGCACACCCGTTAAACTACGCGCCACGTTGGTGCGGGGCACGAATTTAGCTGAAGGTTCCGCATTAACCCCGCATAAGGTATTTGAAAGTTTTCTGACTGAAGGAGACGTAGTGAAAAGTTCTATTCAACGGAACATCGGGCCGGTTGCGCTGCTGCTGACCGGCCTGGGTTCCATCATCGGCTCGGGCTGGTTATTCGGTGCCTGGAAAGCAGCCAAGATTGCAGGACCTGCGGCTATCGTCGCATGGGTTATTGGCGCGGTGGTCATTCTTGCCATTGCACTGACTTATGCCGAACTGGGCGCAATGTTCCCGGAGTCTGGCGGAATGGTCCGGTATGCGCGTTATTCGCATGGGGCACTGGTTGGATTCGTCAGCGCATGGGCAAACTGGATTGCAATCGTTTCAGTGATTCCCATTGAGGCGGAAGCATCGATTCAATACATGAGTACCTGGCCATATCAATGGGCGCATGCACTTTTTGTCGATGGATCGCTTACACCGACCGGACTAGGTTTATCGGCATTATTGGTGATCGTATATTTCCTCCTGAATTACTGGGGGGTTAAATTATTCGCCCGCGCCAATTCCGCCATTACCGTATTCAAGTTCATTATTCCCGGTGCGACTATTCTCGGTCTTATGCTGACCGGTTTTCACAGCGAGAACTTTGGCACGAGTTCGAGTTTCGCACCTTATGGCTGGTCCGCAGTCCTGACTGCGGTTGCTACCAGCGGTATCGTATTCAGCTTTAATGGTTTTCAGAGCCCGGTGAATCTGGCTGGCGAAGCGCGTAATCCGTCGAAGAGTATTCCATTCGCGGTGATCGGCTCGATCCTGATGGCACTTGTAATCTATGTGTTGCTGCAGGTGGCGTATATCGGTGCGGTCAGTCCCGGCGACGTGCTGAAAGGCTGGAGCCACTTCAACTTCGCATCGCCATTCGCGGAACTTGCACTGGCGCTTAACCTGAACTGGCTCGCGTTCCTCCTTTACGTCGATGCGTTTGTCAGCCCGAGTGGTACCGGCACGACCTACATGGCGACGACCTCGCGCATGATCTATGCGATGGAGCGTAACAACACGCTGCCGAAGATCCTGGGCCACGTCCATCCGCTCTACGGCGTGCCGCGCCCGGCGATGTTCTTCAACCTTGGCGTCGCGTTCGTCTTCATGTTCTTCTTCCGCGGCTGGAGTTCGCTGGCGGCGGTGATTTCGGTCGCCACCGTGATCTCGTACCTGACTGGCCCCGTGAGCCTGATGGCGTTGCGCCGCGCGGCGACAGACCTGCATCGGCCGTTGATGATCAAAGGCATGTCGATCATCGCGCCGTTCGCGTTCGTGTGCGCCTCCGAGGTGTTGTATTGGGCAAAGTGGCCGCTGACCGGCGAAATCATCCTGCTGATGGTGGTCGCGTTGCCGGTGTATTTCTACTATCAGTCCAAGACCGGTTTTCACGAGTGGAGCGATGATCTGAGGGCGGCGTGGTGGCTGATCGCGTATTTGCCGGCGATGGCCGTTGTTTCGCTCATCGGCAGCACGGAATTCGGCGGACGCGGATTATTGCCCTACGGCTGGGATATGGCGTTGGTGGCCATCATGTCGCTGGGATTTTATTATTGGGGCGTGCAAACCGGGTATCGGTCCCAATATCTCGAAGAACGCGAAAGCCACGACGATATCCTCGCCGAGGTCGGTGCGTGATAGCTGGCTCATAAAACATCGCTATCTCAATTAAAAAAACCCGCTTGAGCAATCAAGCGGGTTTTTTATTTCGATTCGTGGCAAATCGCCGCATTTTGTGGGGATTTAGGCGTCGCTGAAAATGTAATTTGTCATGGCCAACGTTTTCTGAAATGTGCCGAGCGACTGAATGCCGAGTTCGAAATCATCGTCGGCTGCCCCTAGTGCACCGAAAATAGGCAGCAAATGTTCATCGGTCGGATGCATCAGCACCGCGTGGGGCGCCTGTTTCCGGTAGTCGAGCAACGCTTCAATGTCCCGTTTCTCCAGCCGGTCCTCGAACCAATCGGTGAATTCGGTCACGCGCGGATCGGCGTCTTCCGGCCGCGCGCTGAAATCCGCCGTCCGCAGGTTGTGCGTGATCTGTCCCGATCCCACGATCATTACGCCGTCGTCCCTCAGCGCCCGCAGTGCGCGGCCCACTCGGTAGTGGTGAGCCGGATCGAGACGCGGTTGTATGGATAACTGCGCGACCGGAATTCCCGCGTCCGGGTACATCAGCAACAGCGGCACCCATGCGCCGTGATCGAGACCGTGCTCAGTAATGGCCGCTGGAATGCCCGCTTGCGTCAGCAGCGTCGCGGCTTGCTTGCCAAGACCCGGCGCACCCGGCGCGCGATACTGGATCTCGTAAAGGGCAGGCGGAAATCCGTAGAAATCATGGACAGTCTCCGGCTGCTCGGCAACGCTCGCTACCGGCTGCGACGTGCCCCAATGTGCGGAAAGCATGAGTATCGAATGCGGGCGCTCGAAGTGCGTTGCGAACGAGGCGAACTCGACGGAAGGCATCGACGGGTCAATCGGCAGCGTCGGCGCACCGTGGGATATGAAAACGGTCGGAAGGCGGGTCATGGCAGCAAATCTCGAAAAGAGGCGTTACCACGACTATAAAGACTCGCGATGCGTTGATAAACAGCCGGCGAGGCAATGAATTGTGTCGCCGGTGTTGTTAATTATCCGCGTCTTTCAGTCCTGGCCAGGCTGCCGCGATCGGGCTTCCGAGCGCGAACATGTCGATCACGCGGTCGACTGTCTGATCGACCATTTCATCGATAGAAGCCGGACGATGGTAGAACGCCGGCAACGGCGGGAAAATGACGCCGCCCATTTCGGTGACCGAGGTCATATTGCGAAGATGCGCGAGGTTGAACGGCGTTTCGCGCACCATCAACACCAAGCGGCGCCGCTCTTTCAGTACGACATCGGCGGCGCGTGTGATCAGGTTGTCCGATAGACCGAGCGCGATGCTCGCCAGCGTTTTCATCGAACAAGGCGCGACGATCATGCCGTCGGTAGCGAACGATCCCGATGCGATGCTCGCCCCGACATCGCGGACGTTGTGCACCACGTCCGCGAGCGCGTGGACGGTGGTTTTATCGAAATCCAGTTCGTGCTGGATGTTCAGCCAGCCGGCAGCGGAAATGAGCAAATGCGTTTCTACGCTGCCGATGCGGCGCAGCTTTTCCAGTAACCGGACGCCGTAGACCGAACCCGTTGCACCCGTGATGGCGACAATCAGCCGTCGCGGCACGGGCGCTGCAGGCGAAGAACGTGCGACGGACAATCTCAGGCGGCTGCGAACAATTGTTGCAGCTCACCGGATTCGTACATTTCCATCATGATGTCCGAGCCGCCGATGAACTCGCCGTTCACGTAAAGCTGCGGAATGGTCGGCCAGTTGGAGAATTCCTTGATGCCCTGGCGGACGCCGTCGTCTTCGAGGACATTGACTGTCTTGATATCGGTCACGCCGCAAGCCTTCAGGACCTGGATGGCGCGGCCGGAGAAACCGCACATGGGGAACTGCGCGGTGCCCTTCATGAACAGCACGACGGGTGCTCCTTCGACGATTTGCTTGATGCGTTCTTGCGTATCCATGGTCTTTCCTGCGAGGCGTTGTAATGCGGGTTGATTTTGGGTCGAGCGGTGAGGCATGCGCTACTTCAAGCGAAATTTCACGCGCTAACAAGCTGAAATGATAGCGGATTTCAATCTGGGCGGCTGAAAGCGGTTGGGACGTCTTGTGGCCCGTTTGCAGTCGCTTGACACGTGCATCAGGCCGTAAAAAATCCTCCGCTGACACGTTCGATACCAGCCAGGTCGCGCTCCGATCGTACGTCGGAAAAACCGCGTGCCGTCAGCTGTGCGCGTACGTCTGCGGCCTGATCGTAGCCATGTTCGAGCCAGAGCGAGCCGCCAGTCGCCAGGAAAAACGGCGCGGTCTGGATGATTGTGCGGATCGCGGCGAGCCCGTCGGCTTCATCGGTGAGTGCTGTGCGCGGTTCGAAGCGCAGATCGCCTTCGGACAGATGCGGATCGTTTTGCGCGATGTACGGCGGATTGCTCACGATCACGTCGAAGCGCAGCGCGGGTTCGAGTGCATCCGTCCAGTTGCTTTCCAGCAGGGTGATCTTGCGCTCAGGGCTGAGCAACCGTGACGCATTGCGGGCGGCTACAGCCAGCGCTTCAGCTGATCGGTCGACTGCCCAGACCTGGGCATCGTCGCGAGCAAAAGCAATTCCCACCGCGATCGCACCGCTGCCCGTGCCGAGATCGAGTACACGCGGCGCTTCGATCCCTGCCATCTGCTCAAGCGCAATTTCTACCAGCAGTTCCGTTTCCGGCCGCGGAATCAGCACATCCGGGGTGACCTCGAACTCAAGCCCGAAAAATTCCCGCGTTCCCACGAGTTGAGCAATCGGTTCGCCTGCCGCGCGTCGTTGTGCCAACGCTTCGAAGCGCACGACGCTTTCCTCGGCCAGTTCTTCGTCATCGCGCGTGATCAATTCGGTCCGCCGCCAGCCGAGCACGTGTTCGAGCAGGATCCGCGTTTCGAGCGCAGGTAGCGCAGACGCACGCAACAACCCGGCAACCGTCG
This sequence comes from Caballeronia udeis, assembly GCF_001544555.2. Lineage (GTDB taxonomy): Bacteria > Pseudomonadota > Gammaproteobacteria > Burkholderiales > Burkholderiaceae > Caballeronia > Caballeronia udeis. The sequence goes on from NZ_FCOK02000050.1 coordinate 19,907, forward strand.
TCATTCCGAATCGCCCAGCGCCGCCAGCAACTCGGCCTGATGTTCGCTGACGAGCGCGGCGACGAGTTCGTCAATATCGCCATCCATGATCGCGTCGAGCTTGTAGAGGGTCAGGTTGATCCGGTGATCGGTCATCCGCCCCTGCGGAAAGTTATACGTGCGAATCCGTTCCGAGCGATCACCCGAGCCGATCAGGCTCTTGCGCGTGGCCGCTTCCTTCGCGTGCTGCTCCTGATTCTGCTTGTCCATGATCCGCGCGGCGAGCACCTTCAGTGCGCGATCCTTGTTCTTGTGCTGCGAGCGGTCGTCCTGGCATTCCACGACAATTCCCGTCGGCAGATGCGTCACGCGCACAGCCGAATCGGTCTTGTTGATGTGCTGGCCGCCCGCGCCGGATGCGCGAAAGGTATCGATACGCAAGTCAGCCGGATTGATTACCACTTCGCCAATTTCATCGGCTTCGGGCATCACCGCGACCGTGCAGGCCGACGTGTGGATGCGCCCTTGCGTTTCGGTCGCCGGCACCCGCTGCACCCGATGCCCGCCCGATTCGAACTTCAGTTTCGAGTACACGTTCAGGCCCGCGATCCGTACGATCACTTCTTTGTAACCGCCGAGATCGGAGACGCTTTCCGACATCATCTCGACCGTCCAGCGATTGCGCTCGGCGTATCGAAGATACATGCGCAGCAAGTCGCCGGCGAACAGTGCAGATTCGTCGCCGCCCGTGCCCGCACGGATTTCGATGAAGATATTGCGGTCATCGTTGGGGTCTTTCGGCAGCAGCATGGCTTGCAGATCACGCTCGATAGCCGCCATCCGCTCGCGCGCCTCGCCAATTTCCTCTTCGGCGAAATCGCGCATGGACGGGTCGGAGAGCAATTCCATGGCGGTGGTTTCGTCGTTCGACGCTTGCCGCCACAACGCGTATTGCTCCACGACCGGCCCGATTTCGGCGTTTTCCCGCGTGATCTTCCGATACTGGTCCATATCGGCGGTCACATCTTCGCGGCTCATCAGGTCATTGAGTTCGGCCAGCCGGGTAGTGAGCTGGTCGAGCTTGTTTTGCATGCTCGTTTTCATGGAAGGCTGGAGCAAAGCTCCGGAGAAGACTGCGATCAGGAACGCGACCGCAAAGATGTTCACATGCGGCGCAACTGCAGAAGAGACGAAAGAGGGGCGCTAAGTTTCCGACGGATCGGACGGTTCGTTCGATCCGGACGGATGGCCGTGCTTGTAAAGCCCGCCCATCAGGTCGATGAGCTGGTCGCGATTCTCGTGGCTGGCACGGCTGAGCGCGTGCGTGGGACCGTGGATCAGCTTGTTGGTCAGCGACTGCGACAGCGCTTCGAGCACCGCCGCCGGGTCGTCGCCACGCGCGAGCATCTTGCGGGCGCGTTCGACTTCCGCGCGGCGCAGTGCGTCGGCTTGCGTGTGCATGTGGCGGATCACCGGCACGATGCTGCGTGCGTCGAGCCATTGCATGAAATTCTGCACACGGGTGTCGATAATCGATTCCGCCTGCGCCACCGCCGCTTGCCGGGACGCGCTGCCCTCGCGAACAATCGCGCCGAGGTCGTCGACGGTATAGAGGAATACGTCTTGCAGCTTGCCCACTTCGGGTTCGATGTCGCGTGGCACGGCGAGATCGACCATGAAAATAGGCCGGTGGCGGCGTGCCTTGACGGCTCGTTCGACCGCGCCAAGCCCGATGATCGGCAACGTGGATGCCGTGCACGACACGATGATGTCGAACTCGTGCATGCGCGCGGGCAATTCGGAGAGGGGAATGGTACGGCCGTTGAAGCGTTCGGCGAGCTTTTCGCCGCGTTCGGCGGTGCGGTTCGCGACCACAAGTTCGCGCGGCTTTTGCGCGGCAAAGTGCGTCGCGCAGAGCTCGATCATTTCACCTGCGCCAATGAACAGCACGCGCTGGCCCGAAATGTTTTCGAAGATGCGCTGAGCGAGACGCACGGCCGCCGCGGCCATGGAAACCGATTGCGCCCCAATTTCAGTGGTCGTGCGCACTTCCTTCGCCACGGCGAAGGTGCGCTGGAACAACTGGTTCAGATACGTGCCGAGCGCGCCGGCTTCCGACGCCGTGCGCACCGCGTCCTTCATCTGGCCGACAATCTGCGTCTCGCCGAGCACCATGGAGTCAAGCCCCGAGGCGACACGAAACGCATGCCGCACCGCTTCAGATTGCGGCAGCGCGTAGACGTGCGGCGCGAGTTCGGACACCGGCAGGTTGTGATACTTGGACAGCCAGTGGATGGCGGCGTCGCGCGCGGCTTTGTCGTCGGTGGCGCAATACAGCTCGGTGCGGTTGCACGTGGACAGGATCGCAGCCTCCGGCGCTGCTTTCCCCAGCGGCCCCAGCCACAGGTCTTTCAGCGCGCCGAGCGCCGGTTTGATCTGTTCGAGCGGAAACGCCACGCGTTCGCGCAAGGCGACAGGCGCAGTGTGGTGGTTGATTCCGATCGCGAGGAGCTGCATGTTATGGGCCTGATCCGATGGCCTTGGATACCTTGGAATTTAGCCCGATATTATAGCCTTTCACGAATTTCTTCAGTCCCAGCCTGGAAACCTACGCCAGACAAGCCGCCTGGAACGCCTTCCGCTTCAATCCGGTCCAGCTGGTAACCGTAGCCGTAGAGCGGCGTCAGCCGGTAACCGTTGTCCGGGCGGAGGTTCAACTTCGTGCGCAGACGGGACGCGTGGGTATCCAGCGTCCGCGACGCCATGTCGCTCCCGCGCGGCCACACCACTTCCATGATGTGCGCCCGTGACACGGCGCGCGACTGGTTCGTGAAGAGCAGCCGTGCGAAGCGGAATTCCTTCGGCGTGAGCAGGACGTGCTGATCCGCGAAACTCACGCTTAATTCCGAAACATTGAACCGATATTCGCCGAAGTGCTCGGCAACGGGCGTGCGAACCGCGCTTCGGCGCGCCAGCACTTCCACGCGAGCGGCCAGTTCGGTGCAGCGGACGGGCTTGGCGACGCAATCGTTCGCGCCGGCTTTCAGGCAGGCAACCATGTCCGACTCGTTCTGGCTTGCCGCGATCAACACAATGGGAAGCTGTGGCGCCAGCTGGCGCACGCGTTCGATGATTTCCGCGCCGATCATGTCGCGCGTTTCATTGGCCGCGATCAGCAGGTCGAATGTGTCGTGCCTCATTCGATCCAGCAACACGGGTGCCGTGGGGAAGAAGTGGCAAAAATGGCCGTCCAGGACTAGCGTCCGGCGGATGAGTGCGGCGTGCTGGACGTCCGCGTCAATAATGGCGATTCGCATGATTTCCGACGTCGCCGCGTGCGCTGAGGGCCGGCCGGACGGCGCGGCACATGCTTGCCATCGCCATTCCAGCCCCCTAAACTCAGTCGCTACGCTGCAAACGCCATCCAGACCTTCTAGGTTTACAGAACCGAAAATGCTAGTTCACCGATCCGATTCAACCCATAGGTTTAGTCTTAATTCCATTGGAATGCGCTGCTAATGGGGTGGCCTGGGATCGTATTTCTCGGTTTGGTGGTCGGGCTGGCCGCCGGATGGCTGCATCCGCTGCGGCGGTCGGTCTCAAGACCATTCGGCCGGATATGGGCGGCCGGACTCGCGGGCGTGGTGGCGGCGATGGTCGCGAAAATGCTCGGCAATATCACCGGCGCATTCCACGACGGCGATTCTCTCGAATGGCTCGTGTGCGTGCTGTTCGCGCTGGTCACCGTGACCGTTACGGTAGGTCTGGCGGCGCGTAGCTGATCTCCCGTTGACCGCTGGTGATCCTGTGGTTCGACGTAACAGAAGGTTCGACGTAACAAAATTCTGCAGGTGACTCCATGAACGATCGACTGAATTCCCCCGATGGCCAGACTTTTGCCCGGCGTATCGAATTGCTGCGCGGCGCGATGGCGCGTGAGGCGCTGGCTGCCGTGCTGGTGCCGTCGTCGGACCCGCACATCTCCGAGTATTTGCCGGAGCACTGGCAGGGGCGGCAGTGGCTGTCAGGATTCACCGGTTCGGTCGGAACGCTGGTCGTGACGGCAGATTTCGCCGGCGTGTGGGTCGACAGCCGGTATTGGACGCAGGCCGAGGCGCAACTGGCCGGCACGGGAATCGCGTTGATGAAGATGATGGCCGGGCAGCAATCCGCACCGCACGTGGACTGGCTCGCCGCGAACGTGGCGGCCGGCGAGACGGTGGCAGTCGATGGCGCCGTGCTCGGCGTAGCAGCGGCGCGGACGCTGAAAGATGCACTGACGGAGCGCGGGATCTTGTTGCGCACGGATCTGGACCTGCTCGATGCCGTCTGGCCCGAGCGGCCGGGTTTGCCATCGGAGAGTGTGTACGAACACGTCGCGCCCCAGGCGAGCGTCGCGCGTCCGGAGAAACTGGCGGAAGTGCGGCGCGTCATGCGCGAGAAGGGCGCGCAGTGGCATTTCATCTCGACGCTCGACGATCTTGCGTGGCTGTTCAACCTGCGCGGCGCTGATGTCACCTATAACCCCGTGTTCGTCGCGCATGCGTTGATCGGACTGGATGACGCCGCATTGTTTGTCGGCGACGGCAAGATTCCTGCTGACCTGAAGGCTTCTTTGCTGAGGGAGAACGTGCGGGTTGAGCCGTATTCCGCCGTCGCGAATGCTCTTGCTACGTTGCCTGCCGGTTCGACGCTGCTCATCGATCCGCGCCGGATCACGTTCGGCTCGCTTGCGAAAGTGCCGGCTGAAGTGAAGGTCGTGGAAGCGGTGAACCCGTCGACATTCGCCAAGTCACGCAAGACCGCTGCCGACGCCGCACACATCCGCGCGACCATGGAACAGGACGGCGCGGCGCTGGCGGAATTCTTCGCATGGTTCGAAGATGCGCTCGGGCGCGAGACGATCACGGAACTCACCATCGACGAAAAACTGACGGCCGCGCGTGCCCGCCGGCCGGGTTTTGTGACGTTGAGCTTTGCGACCATAGCCGGCTTCAATGCGAACGGTGCAATGCCGCATTACCGCGCGACCGAAGCCTCGCATTCGGTGATCGAAGGCAATGGCTTGCTGCTGATCGATTCGGGCGGCCAATATCTGAGCGGTACGACCGATATCACGCGCGTGGTGCCTATCGGCACGATTACGGCTGAGCACAAACGCGATTTCACGATCGTGCTGAAGGGGACCATCGCGTTGTCGCGGGCGCATTTTCCGCGCGGCATTCGTTCACCCATGCTCGATGCCATCGCCCGCGCGCCCATCTGGGAAGCAGGTGCGGATTATGGCCATGGCACGGGGCACGGCGTCGGTTATTTCCTGAATGTGCACGAAGGCCCGCAGGTCATCTCGCACTATGCGCCGGCCGAGCCGTACACGGCGATGGAAGACGGCATGATCACATCGATTGAACCGGGGCTTTATCGGCCGGGGAAATGGGGTATTCGCATTGAAAACCTCGTGATGAACGAGCCCGCAGGAAAAACCGAATTCGGCGATTTCCTCAAGTTCGAAACGCTGACGCTGTGTCCTGTCGACACACGCTGCATCGACCTGACCCTGCTGCGCGACGATGAACGCGCGTGGCTCAACGACTATCACGCGACGGTCCTCGAACGCGTTTCGCCGCATGTGTCCGGCGCGGCGAAAGCGTGGCTCGAAAAACGTACGCAAGCAATCTGAACGGAGCGACAAACGGATGGCAATCAAGGCAGTGGTGTTCGATTTCGGCGGCGTGCTGATCGACTGGAATCCTGAGTATGTGTACAGCCGTCTGATTCCCGATGCCACCGAACGGCGCTGGTTCATGGACAACGTGGTTGTGTCGGACTGGGTGCTGCAGCAGGACGCAGGGCAAACCATTGCCGACGGCAATGCTGAACTGGTTGCCAGGTTTCCCGAGCACGAAGCCCTGATCCGCGCGTTTTACGAGCGCTGGCAGGAAATGGTGGCGGGTGTGCTGGAAGACGGCGTGGCGCTGGTCGACAAGCTCGAAGCCGCGGACGTGCCGCTGTTCGGCCTGACCAACTGGTCCGCTGAAACCTTTCCCTGGGCGTGGGAGCGATTCCCGGTGCTGCAGCGGTTTCGCGAAGTGGTGGTGTCGGGCCGCGTGCTGGTCGCCAAACCCGATCCGGCGATTTTCGCGCTGATGTGGACTGAAATTGAAAAACATCTTCCGGGCATTCAGCCGGAGGAAGTCGTTTTTATCGATGACAACGCGAAGAATATTCGTGCCGCAACCGCGCTTGGCTGGAATGCGGTGCATCACACGAATGCTGAGCAGACCGAAGCGCGCTTAAGAGCGCTCGGTTTGCCCGTGTAATCATTTTCCGAACAGGTTCTTGAGCGTGTCTCCGATGCTCTTGAGCACGCCACCGGTGTTTTTAGCCACCCCTTCGGGGTTTACGCCGACCGCCTTCGCGAATCCCGCTGCAAGCTTTTTCATCAAGCTCTCGTTGAGCGAGAACTTGGGGTCGCGCAGATCGCCGTCGAGCTCGAAATCCAGCTTGATCTGATCGTGATTTTTCAGCGCGGCGATCGCGATTTTGGTCGGGATGCTGAGGAAAGTGTCGAGCGGATTGCCGTCATCCGATAGCTGCAGCCGGTTCAGCGTGACCGAACCCGGCGCGTGGATCTGGTAGTTGTGCACGGTCGCGTCGAGCGTGAGATCGAGCGTGCCGCCCGTGACGGCGGTCTTCGCACCCGCTTTCTTCAGCAGATACGGATCGAGCGTCGCGATATCGACATTGCGCAACGTCGTGTGCGTCTGCGAATCCCTGCTCGCTATTTTCATCCAGCCGTTGAACGCGACCGTGCCCGTGTGCGACGGTCCTTTGATCGACCCGCTCATGTCGAGCTTGGTTGGCTCGACGAGCGCGGGAAGATGCAGGTTATCGACATTGGCTCGCGCGTCGGAAATCAGGACCTTGTACGGCGGTGTTTGCACGGATTCATCGAAGAACTCCATCGCGCCGCGCTCAAACGTGACGTGATCGATCAGCCGGTCTTCCTGCGCGTGTGCCGCGGCTTCGCTTGAACCCGCCTGGGCCTCGCGCGTCGACTGGCGGAGATTGGGCAGCAACTCGATGCTGCCATCGGGGAGACGGGCGACGGAGAGGTAAAAGCCGTCTACCGTCACATGTTGCACATGCACGCGGTGGCTCAGGAGGGCGCGCATATCGACGTTCACCGTCACGCGTTCGGCGCGCAGCGTGTCGTCCGTGGGCCAGCCCTTCGGGCCCCGCAGGCGCACGTGGCTCAGCGTGATACGCGCATACCCGACATCGATATCCTCCACCGAGCCGAGCGGCCCAAGCGTTTCGAGCACGCGCGCCTTCATTTCATGCGCGACGAAAAACCCGCCGCCGACGACCGCCAACAGCAACACCGCGATGACTGCGCCCGCCCACAGCGCCACGCGTCGCGCCTTCGTACCCGCCATCCCGATGTCCCCCCATCCAGGCCGCCCGTGCGGGCGGCGATCCGGTGCGTTGTTGGCCGCTGGCCGTGCTTATCGGACGATCGGCTTATAGCGCAGGCGTTTCGGCTTGGCCGCTTCCTCGCCCAGACGATTGCGCTTGTCGGCTTCGTACTCTTGATAGTTGCCGTCGAAGAACGTCACTTGTGAATCACCTTCGAACGCGATGATGTGCGTCGCGATCCGGTCAAGGAACCAGCGATCGTGCGAGATCACCATCACCGATCCCGCGAATTCCAGCAACGCGTCTTCCAGCGCGCGCAGCGTTTCGACGTCCAGGTCGTTCGACGGCTCATCCAGCAGCAGCACGTTGCCGCCTTCAATCAGCGTCTTCGCCAGATGCAGGCGGCCGCGTTCCCCGCCCGAGAGCGCGCCGACAGTCTTTTGCTGATCGCCGCCCTTGAAGTTGAAGCGGCCGATATACGCCCGTGACGGCGTTTCGTACTTGCCGACCGTCAGCACGTCCGCGCCGCCCGAAATCTCTTCGAACACAGTCTTGTTGCCGTTGAGCGCGTCGCGGCTTTGATCCACGTACGCGAGCTTGACGGTCGGCCCCGTGACGATTTCCCCCGAATCCGGCTGCTCCTTACCCGTCAGCATGCGGAACAACGTGGATTTCCCCGCGCCATTTGGCCCGATGATTCCGACAATCGCGCCGGCCGGGATCTTCATGTTCAGGTTATCGATCAGGAGACGGTCGCCGTAAGCCTTGCTCACGTTCTTGAACTCGATCACTTCATTGCCCAGCCGGTCGCCGACAGGGATGAAGATTTCCTGCGTTTCGTTGCGCTTCTGGTATTCCTGGCTGTTGAGTTCCTCGAAGCGCGCGATCCGCGCCTTCGATTTCGCCTGGCGTCCCTTCGGGTTCTGGCGCACCCATTCCAGTTCCTTCTTCAGCGCTTTCTGACGAGCGGATTCCGTCGATTCTTCCTGCTTCAGCCTGTCCTGCTTCTGGTCGAGCCAGCTGCTGTAGTTGCCCTTCCACGGAATGCCGTGGCCGCGGTCGAGCTCGAGAATCCATTCGGCGGCGTTATCGAGGAAATAGCGATCGTGGGTGACCGCCACGACTGTGCCCGGGTAGCGCGTCAGGAATTGTTCGAGCCAATCCACGGATTCGGCGTCCAGGTGGTTGGTCGGTTCGTCGAGCAGCAGCATGTCGGGTTTTTGCAGCAGCAGCTTGCAGAGCGCCACACGACGCTTTTCGCCGCCCGACAAGTGTTCGATTTTCGCGTCCCATGCGGGCAGGCGCAGCGCGTCGGCGGCGACTTCGAGTTGTTGCTCGGGCGTGCCGCCGTCGCTGGTCGCGAGGATGGCTTCGTATTTGGCCTGCTCAGCGGCGAGGGCGTCGAAGTCGGCGTCGGGTTCGGCGTAGGCCGCATAGATGGCGTCGAGTTTTTTCTGCGCGCTGAAGACTTCGCCGAGGCCGTCTTCAACGGCTTCGCGCACGGTTTGCTGCGGATCGAGTTGCGGTTCCTGCGGCAAGTAGCCGATGTTCAGGTTCGGCATCGGCGTGGCTTCGCCTTCGATTTCCTTGTCGACGCCCGCCATGATGCGGATCAGGGTCGACTTGCCGGAACCGTTCAGGCCGAGCAGGCCGATCTTGGCGCCGGGGAAAAACGACAGGGAGATGTCTTTCAGGATCTGGCGCTTGGGCGGCACGATCTTGCCGACGCGGTTCATGGTGAAGACGTATTGGGCCATTTGCGGATTCGGTTGTCTTGAGGTTTGCGGTTTTCGGTTTTACGGCGGGCTTGGGCCGGACGGATTTCGGTTCTTGAGTCTCTGCCGGGAAACCCCTGGATTCAGTACGCGAGAATGCGTTTCCCGCAGCGCGCGGGAAGTGACGACATTGTACTTCGATGAATATGGCTGTCTGGCGGGCGTTTATCTGCTTTGACGCCGACGCCGGGTGTTCTCAGCGCCAGGCCGCTACGCCGCCGTGGCGCGAACACGTGCCGCTGCGATGGCGGCTGAAGCTCCACGTGCCGTCGCGGCATCGGGCGGTGGCGCCGTCCGGGGCCTCGCCCGAGCGCGAATGCGCCGGGGAGTGAACGGTTTCGCCGTCGTGATTGCGATAGGTCTGGTGGTTATCGAGGTCGGATTCGTTCGGGGCGGAGTAGGCGTAGGCGAACGAGGCGGCGCAATTGAACGCGAGGGCGGCGGCGAGGAGGACCGAGGCGGTGCGGCGATAGAAACGCGTTGTCATTGTTTTTGTTTTGGACGCGAGAGCGTGAATCCTTGCGCTGGTCGTGTTGGATCGCCGCATTATCGGTCCTGCGATCCTCCTGAAGCAATCAGGAATCGAGCGCTTCCGGATTCTTCGCGCGTGTCTTGTCTTCCGATGCCAGCCGGCGCGCGACCTTTTTCACGTCCTCCGCCGCAGGCAGGGTTTCCGGCCGGATGCCGCGTTCAAGCAGGGTCTTGCGAACCGCGCCATTGTTGTTGATGTGCTCCCTCGAGATCGCTTCTTCGCTTCCAAGCTTGTTCTCGCGGGAATTGAAGATCGTGATTTCGGCCGCGAAGTCCTTTGCTTTGAGAACGATCGTGGGGGCGAAGTCGGCCAACGGCCGCTTGGCGGGGACCTTCCAGTGCGACTTCATTTGCTGGGTCGATTTTTCGAACAAGGCGCGATCGCCTTTGCTCCGAATCATGCCGAAATCGTCATTTCCACCGGTTTGTTCGAAAATCACTTCGGATAGCTCCTTTTCCGTGCTGGTCAGTTTTATACGGGCGACCAGACGTTCCGAGTCGAGCAGACGTTGCTCGATCAGCTCGGCCCGGCGGGTCTGGACGGCGAAATAGGTCTGTGCAAACGCAATCTCGTGCTTCTTGGGATCGCCGTTTTGCGCGACCAGATAACAGGCGTAGCGAGTGAGCATGATGTCATCGACTTCGCGCTGGCTGCCTGAGCCCAGGTCGACCATTTTCCTGACGTCAGGAAAATGGTCTGCAGCCGCATGCCCAGACGTTTCGCAGGCAATTTCGGCTTTGTTCACAACCTTGACGAAGTTCTTTCACTTGGCATACCCAAGCAGGTGCTGAAGGTCGCGGGCAAGCCAGAATTCAACGCCGCTGCTGGTCTGCTGAGCGTGCGCTTCGAAATGCTCCGTCAATGAGTAAATCAGTTCGGTCTTCATGTACCCCGTCCAAGGTGGGTTGCGCGCGGTTGGTGAGCAGGTCGGCCGGCGCAAAGCAATAAAAAGCGGAATCCCTTTATCAGGGACCCCGCTTTTAATGACAACCTCAAACAACCTCGGACGACGAATTATTACATCAGACGTTAAACAGGAAATTCATCACGTCGCCGTCGTGCACGACATATTCCTTCCCTTCGGCCCGCATCTTCCCGGCTTCCTTCGCGCCTTGCTCGCCCTTGAATGCGACGAAGTCATCGAAGGCGATTGTCTGCGCGCGAATGAACCCGCGCTCGAAGTCCGTGTGGATAGCGCCGGCGGCCTGAGGCGCGGTGTCGCCGATATGAATGGTCCACGCCCGCACTTCCTTCACGCCCGCCGTGAAATACGTCTGCAGGCCAAGCAGCTTGTAACCCGCGCGTATCACGCGATCCAGGCCCGGCTCTTCCATGCCGATATCGGCGAGAAACTCTTGCTTGTCGGCGTCGTCGAGATCCGCAATTTCCGCTTCGATCGCCGCGCATACCGCCACCACCGGCGCGCCTTCGGCCTCTGCGTGCTTGCGCACTGCGTCCAGATGAGGATTGTTCTCGAAACCATCGTCCTTCACGTTTGCCACATACATGGTCGGCTTGGCCGTGATCAGGCACAACGGCTTGATCAGCGCGAGTTCGTCTTCGCTCAAGTCCAGCGCACGCACGGGCTTCGCCTGATCGAGTTGCGCCTGGATCTTTTCCAGCAAGGGAACGAGCTTCGCCGCTTCCTTGTCGTTGCCCGAGCGCGCCGACTTGGCGTAACGGTGATGAGCCTTCTCGACCGTCGCCAGATCCGCCAGCGCCAGTTCCGTATTGATGACTTCGATGTCCGCGAGCGGGTCGATCTTGTTCGCGACGTGAATCACGTTTTCGTCTTCGAAGCAGCGCACGACGTGCGTGATGGCATCGGTTTCGCGAATGTTCGCGAGGAACTTGTTGCCCAGGCCTTCGCCTTTGCTCGCGCCGGCCACGAGGCCCGCGATATCGACGAATTCAACGATGGCCGGCACCACGCGCTCGGGATTGACGATCCCCGATAGCGCCGCCAGCCGCGGGTCCGGCACTTCGACCACGCCGACATTCGGCTCGATCGTGCAGAACGGATAGTTTTCGGCCGCGATGCCGGCCTTGGTCAGTGCATTGAACAGTGTGGACTTGCCGACGTTAGGCAAGCCGACGATGCCGCATTGGAGGCTCATGGAATCCTTCGAACTGGTGAAACGGCGTGCGCCGCGCGGGTCAACGCTGGATGCGCGTGTCGTGGGCTTCACAACCCCCCGGACAACCCCCGGGATCCACGCGCATAGCGGGCGGCCACGTCGTGCGGGCCGGAAAAACCGCTATTGTAGCGCCACGGGCGGGTCGGCTGGGCGGGCGGGAACGGCAGCTACAGGGCGTCGCACCCGCTGAAACACCGCATTGCGCATCGAATCCCGGCCTACCCCGGCGGCTATAATGGCCGTATGACTTTCCAATCACGAAATTTTCATACGGTCGTGGTCGGCGGCGGGCTCGTCGGCAAGACGGCGGCGCTTGCGCTGACGCAATCCGGCCTGCGCACGGCGCTGCTGGCAACGCCTGCCGCGCCCGCGCCCGCCGCCGACAGCTTCGATTCCCGTATCTACGCGCTGTCGTCGAGCTCGCAGGCGCTGCTGGAACGGCTGCGCGTGTGGCAGGCGCTGGAGCGCGAGAAGCTCGGGCCGGTGCTGGACATGCGCGTTTTCGGCGACGCCTTCGCCGAGCTGCATTTCTCCGCATTCCAGGCTGCCGTGCCGCAATTGGCGTGGATCGTGGAATCGTCGCTGATCGAACGATCGCTCGACGCGGCGCTGCGTTTCCAGCCGAACCTGACGTGGATCGATTCGCGCGCTCAGGGCCTGACCATCCACGACGACGCTGCCCATCTGACCCTATCAAACGGCGACACGCTCGAAGCGGACCTGGTGGTCGGTGCGGATGGCGCGCATTCCTGGGTGCGGGCGCAGACCGGCGCGAAAATGCTGCGCCGGGATTATCGGCAAACGGGCGTAGTCGCGAACTTCAAGTGCGAAAAGCCACACGGCGAGACGGCTTACCAGTGGTTCCGCGATGGCGAGATCATTGCGTTATTGCCGTTACCCGGCGATCACGTCTCGCTCGTGTGGTCCGCTAAAACCGAACACGCCGATAGCCTCCTCAAACTCGATCCCGCCCAGCTCGCGGCGGAAGTCGAGAAGGCTACGCAGAACATGCTCGGCGCGCTCGAGTGCGTGACGCCGGCGCAGGGCTTTCCGCTCGCGCTGCAAACCGTGGACCGGCTGATCGGCCCACGCGTGGCGCTGGTGGGCGACGCTGCGCATCTGATTCACCCGTTGGCGGGCCAGGGCATGAACCTGGGTCTGCGCGATGTCGCCGCGCTGGCCGAAACCCTCGCCGCCAAGGAAGCATTCCGTTCGGCCGGCGACCCCGTTTTGCTGCGCCGATACGAACGCACGCGTCGCGAGGACATCCAGAAATTGACGTTCGCCTGCGACGGCTTGCAGAAACTCTTCGCCATGCCCGGCACGCTCGCTCGCGGGCTGCGCAACACAGGCATGGCGCTCGTGGGTGCACAACCGCTTATCAAGCGCTGGCTCGTGTCTGCGGCGCTTGGTTAAGACTGGCCAAGAACATCCCACCTACTTCAGATTGACGGAAACTCGAATGAAAATCACTCTTCGCCGCGCCCTGGTCGCCGCTGCCACGCTGGCCGCGGTGTTTGGTATCGGTATTGCGGCACAAGCCGATCAAACCACCGACAAGATCAAGGCAACACTGCAATCGCGCATTGGCGACGCCGATATCAAAAGCGTGGAGAAGTCCCCGGTTCCGGGACTCTACGAAGTCAATCTCGGCGCGCAGATCGTCTACACGGACGCTACCGGCAACTATCTGCTGATGGGCGATCTCGTCGATACCCGCACGCGCACGAATCTCACTGAAGCGCGTCTGGCGGAAACGAACAAGATCGATTTCGCGAAGCTGCCGTTCGAGAACGCGGTCAAGGTGGTGAAGGGCACGGGAGCGCGCAAGATCGCAGTGTTCTCAGATCCGAATTGCCCGTACTGCAAGCAGTTGGAAACCACGCTCAAGTCCGTCGATAACGTCACCGTCTACACCTTCCTGTATCCGGTTTTGTCGCCGGATTCGTCGGTCAAGTCGAAATCGATCTGGTGTTCGAAGGATCGCTCGGGCGCGTGGGAAGGCTGGATGCTCGACCACACGGCGCCCACGGCCGCCGCCAGTTGCGACACGACCGCCATCGACAAGAACCTGAAGCTTGGCCAGTCGATGAACGTGACCGGTACGCCGACTGTTTTCCTGGCCGACGGACGCCGTTTGCCCGGCGCGGTGCCGGCAGATCGATTGGAGAAGGAATTGTCGGCTGTTCACTGAAATTCGCGGTCGATTAGTCGACCAACGACGAAAGAGGCGCGCGACGCGCCTCTTTCGCTTTCATGAAGTTGCGCGACCCGTTTCGCCACAGACCGCGCAGGCACTAAACGCCGGGCCAGACAATCACGCCCGGCGACAAGAACAAAAGGACCTCGACGCATGAACGCCATCCGTTACACCATCGTTCCGAAAAATCCCGCAGCGCATTTGTTCGAAGTGACGTTGACCGTCGCGCAACCCGATCCGTCCGGTCAGCGCTTCGTGTTACCGGTGTGGATTCCGGGCAGCTACATGATCCGCGAATTCGCCCGCAATATCGTCACGCTGCAGGCGTTCAACGCCGCCGGCCGAAAGCTCGCCATCGATAAAACCGACAAACACGCGTGGCAAACGGCGCCGCACGATGGCCAGATCACGCTGCGTTACGAGGTCTATGGCTGGGACCTGTCGGTACGCGCGGCACATCTCGACGACAGCATCGGTTTTTTCAACGGCACGAGCGTGTTTCTCGCGGTGGAAGGGCAGGCGGATGCGCCGTGTATCGTCGATATTCAAAAGCCTTCGGGTACGCAATACGCGAACTGGCGTGTGGCGACGGCAATGCCCGAGGCGCGCGGTACGAAGCGCCATGGCTTCGGCGCTTATGAAGCACCGAATTACGATGCGCTGATCGATCATCCCGTGACGCTGGGCGAGTTCGCGCTCGGTTCCTTCGATGCCCACGGCGCAAAGCACGACATCGTGATTTCAGGCCGCGTGACCGGGCTCGACATGCACCGCCTGGAAGCCGACCTCAAGCGTGTTTGCGAATCGCAAATTGCGTTGTTCGAGCCGCGTACGAAGAAGGCGCCCGTCGATCGTTATGTGTTCATGACGGTCGCCGTTGCCGATGGTTACGGTGGCCTGGAGCATCGTGCATCGACGGCGCTGATCTGCAATCGTGCCGATCTGCCTGTTACCGGGCGCCCGGACGTGACGGACGGATATCGAACGTATCTTGGCCTTTGCAGCCACGAATATTTCCATACGTGGAACGTGAAGCGCATCAAGCCGGCTGCGTTCGCGCCGTACGATCTATCGCAGGAAAATTACACGTCGCTGCTGTGGTTGTTCGAAGGCTTTACGTCTTACTACGATGACCTGATGCTCGTGCGTAGCGGCCTGATCAGCGCGAGCGAGTATTTTTCGCTTCTGGGCAAGACGCTCGGCGGCGTGTTGCGCGGGTCGGGGCGGCTCAAGCAGACCGTGGCTGAAAGCTCGTTCGACGCGTGGGTCAAATATTATCGGCAGGACGAAAACGCGGCGAACGCTATCGTCAGCTATTACCAGAAGGGTTCGCTTGTCGCGCTCGCTTTCGACCTGTCGATCCGGACGCAAACCGAAGGCAAGAAGTCGCTGGACGATGTCATGCGCCTCCTGTGGCAACGCTACGGGCGGGATTTTTATCACGGCAAGGCGCGGGGTATCGAAGAAAGCGAAGTGGAAGCCTTGTTTGCCGAAGCCACCGGCGCCGACTTGAAAAAGCTCTTCCGCGAGGGTGTCCACGGCACGCGCGATCTGCCGCTCGATACATTGTTCGAGCCCTTCGGCATCAAGTTCGCGCCCGATGTCGCGACCAACGGCACGGCGGCGAAACCGTCGTTCGGTGCGCGGATTCGCAATGGCGCGGATTGCGTGCTCGCGGCTGTCCATGAGAACAGCGCGGCGCAGAAGGCGGGGTTATCGGCGGGAGACGTGCTGGTCGCAATCGACGGCGTGCGCGTAACGGGATCGAATCTCGACACGCTGCTTGCGCGCTATTTGCCGGGCGCGAAGGTGGAAGTGCACGCATTCCGGCGCGACGAGCTGCGCGTCGCGCAGGTCAAGCTCGATCCGCCGGAAGTATCGCGTTATGTGCTTTCCACCGCCGATGGCAGCGGTCCGTCGAAGCAATGGCGCGAACGCTGGCTGAAAGGTTGATGGGCTAAACGCAGCGATGAAGGCGGATTGTTCTATTGCTGCAACAATCCGTCATGAGTGCGCAGCTTGTTCCCGGCGTCGTAAAAAAGAAGAATGCGTCCTGTCAGAGCGCGATCCGTGCTCGAACTCAACAGACCAGACAGAGGAATCATCATGACGACCATTCTTCAAATCAATTCCGCAGCCCGCTCGCAAGGCGCCCAATCCACGTTGCTGGCCGACGAAGTGTCGGTGAAGCTGCAGCAAGCGCATCCGGGCGCGAAGCTGGTTGTGCGCAATCTTCTCTCCGACAATCTCCCGCACCTCAACGACGCCACGCTCGGCGCGTTCTTCACGCCCGCTGACCAGCGCACGGCGGAGCAGAGCGCAATCAATGCCAGGAGCGAAGCGCTTATCGCCGAACTGCAAGCGGCTGATGTGGTCGTGATCGCAGCGCCGATGTACAACTTCGGCATTTCGTCGCAACTGAAGGCGTACTTCGACTGGATCGCCCGCGCAGGCATCACGTTCAAGTACGGTGCGAACGGCCCGGAAGGCCTGGTGACCGGCAAGAAGGTGATTGTTGTCTCGGCACGCGGCGGCAAGTACAGCGGTACGCCGAACGATTCGCAAACGCCGTATCTGAAGGCGTTCCTCGGATTCCTGGGCATGACCGACGTCAGCTTCATCTTCGCCGAAGGCCTGAACATGGGCCCGGACGCTGCCGGCGCCGCCTTGGCTACCGCACGCGACTCGATCGCCGCGCTGTAAGCGTTTGGAATAGCAGGACAGTTGTAAAAAACCCGCCGTGTCGTGAGACATCGGCGGGTTTTTTATGCTGGCGCGTCAGGCAAACGCCAGTCGATGGCGGGTCGCCCGTGTTGCTCCAGATACGTATTCGCCGCCACAAAATGCCCGCAGCCCAGAAAGCCGCGATGCGCTGACAGAGGAGAAGGGTGGGGCGCCTCCAGCACGCAGTGCGCTTTCCCGGATGCCACCGCCGACGCAATCAACCCCCGTTTCGCCTGCGCATGCGCGCCCCAAAGCATGAACACAAGATGCTCGTGCCGAAGGGCAAGTTCGTGAATCAGTGTGTCGGTGCAATGCTCCCAGCCACGTTTCGCGTGACTGCCGGCTTTGTCGCGTTCCACCGTCAGTGATGTGTTCAGCAACAGCACGCCTTGCTGTGCCCATGCGTCGAGGCAGCCGTGAGCGGGCGCTGTGAAGCCGAGGCTCGCGTTGATTTCCTTGAAGATATTTTTCAGCGATGGCGGTGGCCGAACCGGAGCCGGCACTGAAAACGCCAGGCCGTGAGCTTGCGGCGCACCGCGATCTTCGCCGTGATACGGATCTTGTCCGAGGATCACGACCTTCACATCGCCGGGACGAGTCAGGCGCAAGGCGCGGAAGACATCGGCGGGATACACGGTCTTGCCGGCGGCGCGCTCCGCGTCGACGAACGCGCACAACGCGGTGTAATGCGGACTCTCGGTGAAAGTCTTCAGATGTTTGCGCCAGTCCGCCGGCAACGCGTCGAACTGACTTTCCAGTGAGGTGAACGGTTGGGCTTTCGATGCCTCAGCTTCAAACAGCGACGCCTGACTCATTTCACGCCGCCGTTGGACCCAGCCGCTTTGGGCTCGCACAGGTCGTAACCCCGGCGTGCTTTGCTGGCGTCCTCGGGTTGAAGATAAAGGAACGCGCCGCGCATTTGCGCCGCAAGGGTGTCCAACGCATTCTCGTTGCCGGACTTCAGCTCGAGTTCGAGCTCGCTGATTGGCGTAGTGCGGCGCTCGCCGTCCACGTCAGCCGTCACTTCGCCGAGATCCAGCGCCGCTTCAATCTTCGCACCGTCAATCTCGACGTCCCAGATCACGCGCGAAAAATCCGTGCGGAACAGGGCGATCAATTCGGGCGCGGCGTCGCTGAGCGCGTTGGCGGCGTTTTCCTCGTCGCAGATTTCAAGCAGGGCGGGAATTTCCAGCGACTCCCCGGCAACCGGCAGTTCCCACTCGTGCCGGTTGTGCAAACCCTCCTGGGATTCACCAGCGGTCTTGTACGTTTGCAGCCACTGATCCGGGGTACCACGCAGGCGCACCGCACTCTTAGCCTTGGCGAGCGCGTGATCCGGGGTGTCGAAGTAGACGTTGGTGAGCTGGATCCTGCGACCTTCCTGACCGGTGCGTTGCGTCAGGTCCTGCGCTATTTCGCCGTGTTCGGACGTAGGCAGCGCCAGTTTGATCTCGCGTTCAATACTCAAAATAAACTCCGTGCAACAGCGTCAGAAGAACATTCGCGCCAGTTCGGTACCGGGGTCGTCGGCACGCATGAACGCTTCGCCGACCAGGAACGTCTGCACGTCCATGGCGCGTAGCCGGTCGACATCGACGCGGCTCAGAATGCCCGATTCGGTCACCACTATACGGTCCTCGGGAACCATGTCCAGCATCCCGATCGTTGTTTCAATCGACGTCTCGAACGTGCGCAGGTTGCGGTTATTGACCCCGATCAGCGGGGTCTTCAGGGTGAGCGACTGCTCGAGTTCGTCGCGGTCGTGAACTTCCACGAGCACCGCCAGGCCGAGCGAGTGCGCATACGCTTCCAGATCACGCATGTGCGAGGGCTGGAGTGCGGCGGCGATCAACAGAATGCAGTCGGCGCCCATCGCGCGGGCTTCCAGAATCTGATACGCATCGACGATAAAGTCCTTGCGCAGAACCGGCAGGCTGCACGCGGCGCGCGCTTCTTCGAGATACGCCACACTGCCCTTGAAGAACTGCACATCGGTCAGCACCGACAAACACGCGGCGCCGCCTTGTTCATACGATTTCGCGATATCGGCAGGGACGAAGTTCTCGCGCAATATGCCCTTCGACGGGCTCGCTTTCTTCACTTCCGCGATGATTGCCGGCTTCCCCTCGGCGTGCTTCGCGCGCAATGCGCCGACGAAGTCGCGCGAGTCGCGTGTACTCGCCTGCAAACGCAGTTCCTCCAGCGACACGCTTTCCTGTGCGACGCGAATTTCGCTACGTTTGACTTCGATGATGCGCTCGAGAATGTCACTCATGTCCTGGCCTCGTTATTTGGCGAATTGCTGCGTGAAGCGCACAAGTTCGTCGACTTTTTCACGCGCCTGGCCGCTCGCGATCACCTCTTTCGCCAGCGCCATGCCGGCTTCGATAGATTCCGCCACGTTGGCTGCATACAGCGCCGTGCCCGCATTCAGCGTCACGATTTCGCGCGCGACGCACGGCTTGTTGTTCAGCGCGCCGAGCAGCATGGTCTTCGATTCCTGCGCGTCCGCCACCTTCAGCGTCCGGTTCGACACCATCTGCAGGCCGAAGTCTTCCGGGTGAATCTCATACTCGAGCACTTCACCGTTGCGCAGCTCGCCCACCACCGTTGCCGCGCCCAGGGATACCTCGTCCATGCCGTCCTTGCCGTACACCACCAGCACGTGCTTGGCTCCGAGGCGCTGCATCACGCGCACCTGGATGCCGACGAGATCTTCATGGAACACGCCCATCAACTGATTCGGTGCGCCGGCCGGGTTGGTCAGCGGGCCAAGGATGTTGAAAATGGTCCGCACGCCGAGCTCACGGCGCACCGGCGCGATGTTTTTCATCGCCGGATGATGGTTCGGTGCGAACATGAAACCCATGCCCGTTTCGGCAATGGACAGCGCCACTTGTTCCGGCTGAAGATCGATATTCACGCCCAGCGCCTCGAGCACGTCTGCGCTGCCCGATTTACTCGATACCCCGCGACCACCGTGCTTCGCAACCTTCGCGCCAGCGGCCGCCGTGACGAACATGGTGGCCGTCGAGATGTTGAAGGTATGCGAGCCATCGCCCCCGGTGCCGACGATATCGACAAGATTCTCGCTATCCGGCACGCTCACGTGATTCGCGAACTCGCGCATCACGGTGGCTGCCGCCGCGATCTCCCCAATGGTTTCCTTCTTCACGCGCAAACCTGTGATGATCGCGGCGGACATCACCGGCGACATCTCGCCGCGCATGATCATGCGCATCAGGTGCAGCATTTCGTCGTGGAAAATCTCGCGATGCTCAATGGTCCGTTGCAACGCTTCCTGGGCCGTAATAGTCATGATCGGATCTCGGTTCACGCGCGAATGCCTTGCGCCGGGCTCTTGACGAAGTTTTCGAGCAGCGCGTGGCCGTGCTCGGACAGAATCGATTCCGGGTGAAATTGCACGCCCTCGACCGCGAGTTCCTTGTGACGCACGCCCATGATTTCACCATCGGGCGTCCACGCCGATATTTCCAGGCAATCCGGCAGCGACTCGCGTTCGATCGCGAGAGAGTGATAACGCGTCACGCTGAAATGTTTCGGCAGATCGGAAAACACCCCGCGGCAGTCGGTTTCAATCGTGCTTACCTTGCCGTGCATGATGGTTTGTGCGCGCACGACGCGTCCGCCAAACGCCTCGCCAATCGCCTGATGGCCGAGGCAGACGCCCAAAATGGGGATCTTTCCGGAAAATTCGCGCAGCACGTCGAGCGTGATGCCCGCATGTTGCGGATTGCTGGGTCCCGGCGAGAGGCAGATCCGCTCGGGATTGAGCTTCGCGATTTCATCGAGGGTAATTTCGTCGTTGCGGTAAGTCCGCACATCCTCGCCCAGTTCGCCGAAATACTGGACCAGGTTATAGGTGAACGAATCGTAGTTGTCGATCATCAGCAGCATGGTCTGTCTCCGGGATCAGAAGTCACTATCGAGGCCGTCTTGCACCTGCTCGGCGGCGCGCAGCACTGCGCGCGCCTTGTTCTCCGTCTCCTGCCATTCCGACTCGGGCACCGAATCCGCGACCACGCCCGCTGCCGCCTGCACATACAAGTTGCCCTTGTGGATCAGCCCGGTGCGGATCGCGATGGCGAGATCCATTTCGCCCGTGAACGACAGATAACCGCAGGCGCCGCCGTACAGGCCGCGTTTCACCGGCTCCAGCTCGTCGATGATTTCCATCGCCCGCACTTTCGGCGCGCCCGACAGCGTGCCGGCGGGGAAGGTGGCGCGCAGCACGTCGAAATTCGTCGTGCCGGGTTTCAGCTTGCCCTCGACCGAACTCACGATGTGCTGGACGTGCGAGTACTTTTCGATCGCCAGCTTGTCCGTCACCACCACCGATCCCGTCTGCGCAATCCGGCCGACGTCATTACGCGCCAGATCGATCAGCATCACGTGTTCAGCCACTTCCTTCGGGTCGTTCAATAGTTCGGTCGCGAGTTCGGCATCGCGCTCGGGCGTGTTGCCGCGCGGCCGCGTTCCGGCGAGCGGGCGAATCGTGACAATGCGTTCCTCGCCGCGCTTTTCCTGGCGCACCAGAATTTCCGGCGAGGCTCCCACCACGTGGAATTCGCCGCCGAAGTTGTAGTAATACATATACGGCGATGGATTCAGCGAGCGCAACGCGCGATACAGCGACAGCGGGTTATCGCGGAACGGCTTCACCAGCCGCTGGCCGACCTGAACCTGCATCAATTCGCCTGCCGCGATGTACTCCTTCGCTCGGCGCACCGTGTTCAGGTAATCGTCCTTCGCAAACTCGCGATACGTCTCCGTACGCACGCTCGCCGACGTCACCGGCGGCTGCACGGTCGTGCGCAAACGGGCACGCAATTCGCGCAGGCGCTGCTTGGCTTTTGTATAGGCTTCGGGCGTGGTCGGGTCGGCGTAGACAATCAGGTAGAGCTTGCCGGCGAGGTTGTCGATAACCGCCATTTCCTCGGTCAGCAGCAACTGGATATCGGGCAGGCCGAGATCGTCGCGCGGGGCCGAATGAGCCAGCTTCTTTTCGATATAACGCACGGCGTCATAACCGAAATACCCGGCGAGGCCGCCACAAAAACGCGGTAGCCCCGGGCGCTGCGCAATCTTGAAGCGCTTCTGGAATGCTTCAATAAACGTCAGCGGATCAGCTTCACTTGTTTCAATGACGTTGCCGTCCTTCACCACTTCCGACACACCGTTTTGCACGCGAATCATGGTGCGGGCCGGCAAGCCGATGAACGAGTAACGCCCGAAGCGCTCGCCACCCACCACTGATTCCAGCAGGAACGAGTTGGCGCCATTACGCTCGGTCTGAGCCAGCTTGAGATAAAGCGAAAGCGGCGTTTCCAGGTCGGCCAGCGCCTCGGCGATCAGCGGAATGCGGTTGAAACCTTCATTCGCCAGCGATTGGAATTCGAGTTCGGTCATGTTCTGATCCTTTACGTGTCGCTTGTTGGATTTGGCGACATCGAGCACACACGGGGCGTTGCGGACAATTTACCGCACGGCCCGACCCACTATCGGCTTCGTTTGTGCATCGCCTGATGCTTCAATCGCTGTCCCGATCGTTCGGACTGTAGCCGCGTTGCTAACACGGTACGGCCACAAAGCGAAGTTTGGGCGCAGCGGATGATGCGGATCAGGCCAGGCATCAAGGTAAAACAAGTCGGTGGGATCGGCGCGCGGAATGCGCAGCGAAACAAAAAACGGTTGCCAAAGACGAGCTTCAGCGACCCTCGGGCGAGGTTAGCGCGACCAGCGACGCCAGGGCCAGGCTCCCCGGTCGATGCTGCTCAGACTCCGTTTTTTGTTCAGAAACATGAGGATTGAGAACTAGTCAGTCGATGTTGTCGCGCCGGGTGCAGCGGGCGCGGCCATGGTTGCTGCTATTGCCTGTGCGGCAGTTAGCAGGGAAGAAACTATACCATCGGATTTCACGAGGTGCACGGGTTTGCCGTGGTTGTAACCGTAAGGCACCGTAAGCGTCGCCATGCCCGCTGCACGGCCAGCCAGCGCGTCATTCTCCGAATCCCCGATAGCGACGGCTTCGCGCGGCAGCACGTCAAGCCGCTCGCAGGCAATCAGCATGGGCGCCGGATCTGGCTTTTTTTGCGGGACGGAATCGCCGCCGAGTACCACCTTGAAGTATTCGGCCAAGCCGAATTTCACCAGCAGTTCGACAGCGAACCTGTGCGGCTTGTTCGTCACGCACGCCAGCGGCAAACCGAGATCCCGTAACGCTTTCAGGCCTTCCGTGACTTCGGGATAGAGGGTGGAGCGCTGTCCGTTGATACGTGCGTATTCCGTCTGATAGATCGCGAGGGCGTCTTCGAACTTCGTGCTTGCTTCCAGCGCTGAAAACCGGACGGCCAGCACGCTGCGGATCAGGTTCTCCGAACCCTTTCCTATATAGCCAATGACTTCGTCCCGGTCCGCAGCTTTTGTGCCGATACGCGCCAGCATGCCGTTGAGCGCCGCGACGAAATCGTCGGCGGTGTCGATCATTGTCCCATCCAGGTCGATGATCGCCGCGCGCAGCGTCTTGTTCGTGAACGCCGGAAGCTCCGCCGTGAGTTCGCTCATCGCGCTTCTCCGGTATTCACTTTGGCCAGTTCGGCGCGCATTTGCGCGATAACGTCGTGGTAATTGTGGTGGCCGAAAATGGCCGATCCGGCCACGAACGTATCCGCGCCGGCTTCGGCGATTTCCCGGATGTTGTCGATTTTGACGCCGCCGTCCACTTCAAGATGAATCTCGCGTCCGGTCCGCTCGCGGTATTCGTCGATACGCCGGCGCGCTTCACGCAGTTTTACGAGTGCTTCGGGAATGAACGACTGGCCGCCGAAGCCCGGGTTCACGGACATGATCAGCACCAGATCGACCTTGTCCATCACGTAGTCGAGATGACTCAGCGACGTGGCCGGATTAAAAACCAGACCGGCCTTGCAGCCGTGATCGCGAATCAGCGACAGCGTGCGATCGATATGATCCGAACCTTGCGGATGAAAGCTGATCACATTGGCGCCGGCTTTTGCGAAATCCGGCACGATACGATCGACCGGGCGCACCATCAGATGCACGTCGATAGGCACATCCGTATGCGGGCGCAGCGCTTCGCAGACCATGGGGCCAATTGTCAGGTTCGGGACGTAATGGTTGTCCATCACGTCGAAGTGGATCCAGTCCGCGCCGGCTGCGACCACGTTGCGGACCTCTTCGCCGAGAATGGCAAAGTCGGCGGACAAAATACTGGGGGACAGGCGAAATTGCGTCATGACGTCGGCCGGTTGCAAGCGGAAAATGCATTTTACAGTGTGACGACCTTTTTAACCGCTGACCGAATGGCCTGCGTCCCGTCCTGCGGCCTCCCGCGGGTGTTTCGCGCGCTTGACAAAGCCCTTGCAGGCAGCGGCGTTCTGTTGCGGGCACCGGCTGCATCAAGCAGAATGCGTCACCTGACATTCACGCAAATTCGCGCAACCCGCGCCGGACCTCTGTCTTTGAGAGGGCCAGGGGTTAGGGGTTAGAACCCGCGCAGCACATTTTTGAATTGGAAAAGCGATGAGCCAGTATGAATTCAGCGTATCCGTCCAGACGCAATATCTCCCTGAACAATCGGATCCGGACGCCCACCAGTTTGCGTTCGCTTACACTCTGACCATCCGGAACACGGGCCAGGTCGCGGCACAACTGATCTCGCGCCACTGGATCATCACTGACAGCGACGACGTGGTTCAGGAAGTAAAGGGACTTGGCGTGGTCGGCAACCAGCCGTTGCTGCCGCCGGGGGAGAAATTCGAGTACACGAGCTGGGCGGTCATTGCGACGCCCGTCGGTACCATGCGCGGCTCGTATTTTTGCGTGGCCGAAGACGGCGAGCGTTTCGAGGTGCCGGTTGCTGAATTTGCACTGCACATGCCGCGTACGCTGCATTGAACCAGCGCCAAAACACGTGCGGTTATGCCGCTTGCGTTTCTTCTTCTAGCGCCTGTTTTTCTTCTTGCCCGAAGCCGTCCATACGACGATAAAGATCAGCAGAAGCAGCGCCACGAGAGACTCGAGCGCAAAAATAAGCATTGGGTATTCGTCGAATAGATCAGACATGGCGGTTCTCATCAAGAACTATCATAACAGGCTTGAAATCCTTATGTAGTAAGGCTTTGTGGCTTATCTGAATTGGGCTTTTACCTCAATTTTACCCCAAAAAGCGGGGTCAGATAGGCCGTAATCCCTGCGCAATCAGTTGCGCGCTCATGCCGCAGGCTGTTCCGGCTTTGCCTTGACCGTTTTCTTACCGGGCTTGACCGTAACCTTGGCTTCCGAGCTAAGCAGCGTATCCACCGCCCCGAAAAACTCTTTCGGGAACAGCTTGTGCACCAACGCCACCGCCGCGCCAGCCCCCAGCCCTTTGAGATAGGCCACCGCTGCCCCTTCGCCATCCACCGGGTTCGTGGCGGGCGCGGCCTTGTTCGGTATATCTTTGGCATCCACGTCTTGTACGTCATCAACAGGCGCGGGGTCTTTCGGTACGTAGCCGTGATCTACAGTAGTACCAGCGGCCTTTTCCGCCTTGTTCGCCCGCCTGACCGCTGCCGACCTTCTGGCCGCTTCTACCTTGGCCGCGTCTTTCGGCACTAGCCCCGCGACGAGACTTTTAACCTCCAGCACCGACTTCCCGGAAAGCTGTTGCACGAGTTCCGGCGCGTTGTCGTGCGTAAGCATTTTGGCGACATGCTGAAGAACGGAGAACGGCAAAGTCTCGACCACGCTGTATTCAATTTTCTCATTTTCCAGCCGTTCAAAGACCCGAATGAACCCGTTAGCCTGTGCAACGTCTACCCTCAGTTCTTTCTTCACGTAGTCGGTGAACGAGTCATACCAGAATGCCTTGTCATGCTCGACGTTGATCTTGTGCTTGACGCGCGACAGCAGCGCACCAAGTTCGTAACTCGACCGACTGACGTTTTCTGCCGCCTTTTGGGTTTCGCGCATCAGTACACGCGCACTCATGCTGCCGACTTTCACAACGAAACTGGAAGGGTTTGCTTCTACTACACTGGTTTGTGCCATGACTGACTCCATTCAGTTGGGGGTGATCCTGCTAAACGATTAGCAGCGACCGCACCTCGATAGTAGGAGACAACATCGCGGTTTACAACCGATATGCGATTGTCAAACCAGATAGAAAAGTGGTTTACCACACGCAAAAGAACAAAAAAACGCATAAGCTAGAGCGCGCGCTGGTTTGGCAACCGGTGTATCGACCCGCCAGCAGTCAATTGCACTGACACACATACTTTCGAGGGCAACAATGAAAATCATTTGTGCGGTCTTGCTGGTGGCGCTTGCTGGTGTAGGCTGGTGGCTCAGGACCGAAGTTGACGCCACTCGACGGCAGGCCGCTGAGATTCAGCGTTTGACGGCCAAACTAGCGGACAAGAGCCGTGAAGAGGAGTTCAAGCTACAGCAGAAGTGCGCAACGGAAGCCCAACAGAAGTTTCACCGGCTGGGGTATTCGGAAACGGGCGTACAACCTCAAGATGTGCTTGGTGCTGATTACCAAAGTCATTACAACACAGCGCAAAACCGGTGCTTTATGACCCTAGAAGTAACGATGACCGGCGGACTTCAGTCCATGGGGCTGTTCGACGCCCTTGAGAACCGTACCTACGCTCAATACGACTGGCTACCGGAAAAAGACGACGTTTCAAAGGGATTCCGCGACTGTCATCTAACCCCAACATCGACTGATGACCGGAGGTGTATATCGGAGCAAGAGTATCGGGCATTCGTCGCTCACTACATGGAGTGACGCACTTTGCACCGCTACACGTTTGACAAACAATTGCGCGCACTACGGGCGGTAACAAACTGTTACAAACTCGTATTCCTCAGAGCTTTTCGAAAACGGTCGTTTTTTGCCCTTTTTTGTCCATCTGCGTTTTTCGCCGAAAACACGATTCTTAGAATGTCCTAGCATTGAATCACCCGATGGCACGGCAACCAGACGGAGCGGAAGATAACGGCATGTGGGTGGTATCGAACCTCAGTTAGAACGTTTTTGCAGGGTGTCAGTGGTGTTGTTCCGTCCCACATCCGGGACTTCACCATGGTCCGCCAGACCCTCCCTGACAAAAGCGTTTTATCTGGGGTTTTTTGCATTCTGGCGATGGCAGTTGCAGGACCGAGCCGCGAACGCGGACGGCATATACAGCAGTACACACAAGCACAGTAGGTAGTCTGTCGTTCATCTAGAGCACAGACACGGCAAAGCTGAAGCGGCAAAAAAAATCCCGGTTTCCTTCGCAGGAGCCGGGATTGAATTGTCCTGTGTTAGCGCACAGGCCGAGAGATAAGCCTTAAGTTTACTCGCTCTCGGACGCCCCCGCAAACCGTGTTCTGGGAGATAACCATGAGCAACAACGCCCCCGCCGAAGTCGTGGCCGTCCACGATGCTGAGCAATTCAATTGCGCATTAGACAAACCGGATAGCTGTGCTATAGCGCCAGCCAAGCAGCACCGCACCGCCGTAGGTCTTCCGTCCGATTCCGACCGTCATTACACCCTTGCCGAGCTAAAGGCGTGTGGGTTCGATGCGCTGGCCGCGACCATCGTTCATCACGTCGCGTACAACACAAAGCGTCACAAGTGCGCCAAGGCGTACACGTCATCGTACTGGATGGAGTTCTTTGGCGGGTGTTCAAAACAACAGGCGAGAACGGCAGTCAAGAATGCACTTGCCGCCAAAATCGACGGCGTACCGTTGCTGCAAATCAGTCATGGGTACTTCGCCAAGGTATGGAGTCCGCACTACCTTTACGTGGGTCCGGGTGTTGATTTCAACACCCCATGGCATGCCGATATCAACACCCCAAGTACAGAAGGTAACCAGCAGAAGGTAACCAAAGTCAAAAAAGACTTAGAAGATAGCACTGCCCAAAAAACAGGCAGTGCCGAACCCTCGAAGGTTCAACAGGCGGAGACAGGGAAAGGCAAGTCAAAGGCCAAACCAACCCCTGACGCCGTTGTGAAGCCCTTGAAATTTTCCCCTAAAGCGGGTGAATTCCTGCACATGGCATTCAGGACGCTGCAACAGCAGTACGACATGCCGTTCCCTGAGCTTGGTTCCCTGCTGCACGTGCGTGACTGCGCATCAGCCGAGGCCATAGGGTGGGCGCTGCAACAACTGGATTGGAATGAACAGCGGTTTGCCAAGTGGATCACCACAGAGGGCAACTGGCATGAGTTTGATGCGCTTGTGCAACCCCTGTCTGAGCCTAATCCGGTCGTGCGGTATCTGAAAATCGGCTACCTGCGCGCGCATCTGGCCGAAGCGTTTGCGCTGTATCAGCAACACCTCGACGTTCAGAAAGCGAAGTACACCAGCAGCCAGCAGATCAAATTGAACGCCATAGCCCCACAGGCGATGAAACTGCCGATTCCGCTGTATGAGGAAAATCCCAGCTTGGTGGCCGCGATGTTCGGACATGCGGACTACTGGCACGAACAGCAGACAGACGGCCTACTGGGTGGCAAGACGCTGGCGCAATACCTCGCTAGTTGGCAGTGGATCACGCCCGCCATGTTGGAGTGGCTCGACAACGAAGCGGTGAGAGAGCGTGTGGAGGAACTGCTGGCCGTCCACGATACCGCAGCGGCTTGAACCTGGCTTTTTGTCGGGCCTGTTGGGCGGTGGTTGGTCTTGGGATGAGGGTGGAGCGTGGCAGGCCGTCACAAGCCTGCTAAATCGTTTAGCAGAATCCGCGCACTCAATTGCGTAGAACTAACGAATGTGGGCGACCACGCACTCAACGCGCATAAGGTGCCCACGCGATTTGTGGTCAATATACTTGGAAGTAACAGGTGTTACATCACAAGGAACTGCCGGTCATGAACGAGTCGCGCGCACCACACAGAGAAACGCCTGATTCAGTTCTCAAAGGGATTCTGGCAGCGGTGGCAAGTGGCTTGGCGCTGGATACCGCATGTACCAACGCCGGTATCAATCGCAAGACCTTTTACATGTACTTGCGTGACGACAGGCAGCTAGTGGCCGACTACGCCGAAGCCACAAAATTGCAGGTACACAGCAGATTTTCGAAGGAGTAACGAAATGGCAGTTCGTAAACGTCCCGCTTGGGATTTGAGCCTTAGTGAAATTGAGGCCCGCGCCAAAAGTGCGCGAGTGGATGCGCTTTTGCGACCGCAGCAAGCCCGCGCGGACGCCGTAAGTGCCGCCGACCGGGAAATACTTCGCGCCGTGGCTCAGAACCTGACTGCCGATCAAGTTATTGCGATCAGTGCGGCGATGCAGCGCGGCGAAGTCCCGGACCTTACGAGCTATCTCAGTAACGTACGCGCCGACAGCACGATAACGGGTGACGGTTTGAGAATGGTCGTTCATCACGACGACAGCGGGAGACCTGTTCGTGAGTTTGAGAACACCGGCAAGCGCAAGGTGTGGATGGACACGTTTCGTGATCCACCCACTTTGATGATTCGAATCAACAAAAAAGCAGGACAGCCGGACAGCGAAGACAACAATGCCTATCAAGTGCGATGGGAAGAAGACCAGCGAAAGCTGGCATCTGGTACGTACACTTTGCCGGAGCTTTGAACCATGCGCCAAGACCTCGCCACTGTCGTTCAATACGATCAAATCGCCGCCGAATATGCGCCAGTGGTGCAAGTCGCTGGACTGCGAACCGCAATCATCGACATTTGCCGGAACGATGCCGCGACGCCCGATCAACTCCGTAAAATGTTGATCCATCAATTGCAAGCTACTTTGCCTAAGTCGGTTCCGGCCAGCATTCGGGGCAACCTGTCGCCACAGGCACCCGCCGATATGGTCGCCACGACTGAGGCAAAGGTACGTTCCGCTGTGTTCGAGACCGCGCATCAATCGCCGGAATTGCGGGCTGTTGTTTCGAAAGATCGGGTAGGCCGTGAGCAGACCGAATTTTTCGGGCAAAAACGGTCATGGATGACCGCATATTCCAAGCCGCCCCAGTTGATGAAATCAATCAACGGCCAGCCCGTTCGCCTGCCGGTAATCGTGTAGTGAGTTGATGGTGACTGCCATGATCAAGCCGCTTACCAAGAGATGCGCAACGTGCTTGCTGGACAAGCCGTTGATTGCATTTGGTCATTGTCGTGCCCGTGTTGATGGCTTTCAACCGCAGTGCCGAGCATGTCGGAAAGAACTAGCAGCGGATTACTACAGGCGGCACCGGGAACAAATTCTGGCTAAAGCCCGCGCACGTCAGAAGCAGCAAGGGAGCACGTCATGACCGCACGTACCGCGCGCTGGCCGCAACCCATACCGCGACGCCCGGTTAAGCAGCGCCGTTTTGAACCACCAGCGGGTGGGATCACCCTAGCGCAGATTGCCGCTCCCGGTCGCGCAGGCATGACGGTAGATCAGTACTGGAAAATGAAGGGCAAGCGAGGTGTGAAATGATTGATATCCCAAAACTCGAAGCACTGCTGTCTTGCGCTACTGATATCTGGACCGTGCGAATTCCACAATTCCGCATGACCCACGGTGTGGGCGAGGAAGTTGAACGGAACGTGGCGAACATGTTGATGGTGGTAGCCAATTGTTTGGATCAATCTGTGCAGATTCTTAAAGAAGGGCAGTACGAGGACTCGGTTGCACATATCAGTGGACTTGTCAGGCGCGCGCTGGCCCAAATTGAAGATTGCCACGAAGAAGCGGCGGGGTGGGCAGTAGCCAATGCCGTGGTGGAAGCCGCGAAATCGACCAAGCATTGATCTATAGCACCGACGTGCGGATTGTCAGTAGTCCGCAATTGATTGCGCAGCATCACACATGAGGGGCTGGCCGTGGCAGACAAAAAAATCCTTGAGATTCCTGTTGAAACTGAGCAATGGGATTCTTTTGTGGAATCTTTCCACAATTGGCAGTCCGAGCTAGAGAAGACTAACGGCGCGTGGGCTGGCACAAATCGCGGCGTGCGGGAATTGGGCACGGCTTTCGATCATGTGGAAACCACATTCAATGATCTAGTTGAGAAGGCGACCGCCAGCAAGTTTTCTAGCCCCACGAATGGGGTGTTCACGCGCGTCGATAAGACCTCGAAGGAAACTGCAAAGTCATGGCAGAACATAGCCAAGGAAATCGAAAAAGCAGGGCGTGGCCTGACTGGTATCGCACGTAATGGCGGCATGGGGGTATTTGGGCTGTTCGGTGCTGCCGGTGTACTGGCTGGTGGACTCTACGGCGCGACGGCGGGCGCTGCCAACAGCGTGGCTGGTGACTTTAAAAGTGGTCGCCAACTCGGGCTTGAGCTTGGCAAGGAAAAGGAATTCGGCATTGCCGGTGAGCCTTATGGCCTTGGCCGTGACGCACTCGAAGAAGCCGCCAATGCAAAGGCAGACCCGACGAAACAACTGCCGTTCATGAATGCCGGTGTTAGCGCTCAGGACTTTGCTACCAAAGATGCCGCAGAGCTTGCATGGCAGAAGGCCCGTGGTGAGGCCCAGTTATACAGCCAGTGGGAAAAGACCAGCCCCCAGTTCGCAGTAGCGCAGGCGCAATCATACTTTCCCGGAGAGAACCCGGACCAACTTCGCTTGCTGGCGGACGCACTGGATAAAGGAGACCTTGACAAGGCCCAGCAGCAGTACGAACAGAACTGGCAAAAAGTCGGTTACACCCAGCAGCAAGGTGAGGACGCCACGAAATTCAAGCAGGATCAGGCGCAAAAATGGGCTGATATCGAAACAGCATGGAATAAAGATATTTTGCTGCTGGCCCCGCACTTGGACAAGTGGAGTACCGCAGCCGAAAAGCTGGTGGTGGGCTTTCTCGACAACAGCGCGAAGACCGTCAACGACCTTGCAAACGCTGGTGACAACCCGACACCACCCGGTACTGAGCCGCCGCCAGCAGCATCAAATGACATTCCGGCACGTATCACGCGCGGCACCGCCATGGTGGGCCAGTGGCTACAAGAGCATGGCCTGACCAACCCATTCGACGGTGCAGGCGCTGGCGCTGGCACCCCAGCAGGGCAACCGGGTTTCACCGCAGACCCTGACAAAGCCGCGCACATGGCAGCGCTCGAAAACATTTGGAGCATGCCCAAGGGACTTTTGCAGGCTGATGAAAATATCGAAAGCAGCGGTGGCACGAACAACATCAACCCGAATAACCCGAATGTGCTCGGTGCATTCCAGTTCGATCAACCGACCGCCGATAAATACGGGGTAATTCGCACCGACGAGTATTCGAGCGAGGCAGGCGCGGCACGCTATCTGGCTGACCTGAAAAAGCGATATGGGTCATGGGATAAGGCCGTGGCAGCGTTTGACGGTTTTGCTGGCCTTGACCGCGACATTGCTAAATACGGCGATGCGTGGAAGGACCACATCAGCGAATTCCAGAAAAGTGGCGAGACCTCGAAGTATCTGCGAAAACTAGCCGACCAAGGTATCGACCTTAGCGGGGGGAAAACGCCGTTCGATGACCCGAAGAACATCGCGCTTGCGAAGGCCAGCGACCCCAACAGTGGGAAGCACGACCGCAGCAGCCAGCAAAAGCCTTTCGATGACCCGCAGATCATCATGCCTTCGAAGACCGCCGACCCAAGCGGCGCGCCGACACCCTTCGAAGACAGTAAAGCCTTGAAGGCCGCGAAGGACGTGGAATTTAACAACGGGCAAAACGATCTTGGCGGCACGCGCAGCCCGTTCGATGACCCGAAGAACATTGAGACCGCGAAGGCCATCGATCAGCTAAACGATCCACGAATCGTACCGATGGATGCTGTCGATCAACAGGCGCTGGATGCCCAGTCGAAAACGCAGGCACAGAGCGATCAGGAGTACGTATCAGAGACGTTGATCGACCGGTTAAAACGTGGATTCAGCACGATGGGTGACTATCTCAGTACGGGCGGTGGAGCGCAGTTCGCTACCCCCAGTGCGCCCGCACGCACCACAACTCAGACGACGCCGCAGCAGTTCAACATTCAAATGCAGGTTACAGCGCCAGCCGGTAGCGACGTGCAAGTAACGGGCGCGCAATTGGCGCAATGACCATGAGGTACTACTCGATTGCCCTTGTTAATCCGACCACTAGCCAAGTGTTAGTGCCGAACCCCAATGCTAACGGCACGGCCTTTGTGTTGTCGAATGACAAAAATGCCGTGACATTTACCAGTCTGAATGCCGGGGCTAGTCCGCAAACCCAAGGCGGAAGCAATCCCGCTGCACTCCGTTGCGAACTGGATATCACTAGCACGCCCCTGCATTCGCCAGATGCCCACGCTAAGCCGTTCGTGAGAATCAGCGGTGTGCCGTTGTCGATGGTGGCACAGGCCGCCGATTTGAACGGCATGTTCATCAGCATTAGCGGTGGCATGGCGAAGGGCTTGCCGCTGGCGAATCCACAGCAGGCTGGTTTGTTGGCAGCGGGCCAGGTATTGCAGGGGGTAGGCGAGTGGGTAGACACCGACATGAGCCTGACGCTCTACCTTGCACCGGGTGGTGCTAGTGCGGACTACAGTAATGTCAGTGGCAGTGCCAGCGCCATGCAACCGGTCACCGGTAGCACGCCTGCCAACTTGGTGTTTCAGTGGAACGCAGGCCAGAGCATGAGCACCGCCATTGCGAATTGCTTGGTGACAGCCTTTCCTCAATTGTCGATAAAGATGCAGATTAGTAACGCACTGGTGTGGGGTTCCGGCGTACCCAAAGTAGCGTTTTTTGAAAACTTGCAGCAGTTCGCGCAGTTCATCAACGAGGCAAGTAAAAGCGTGCTCGCAGGGCCGAATCCTGCAAACACCATCTATGCGCAGTCCGCCAATCCTGCTTATCAGGGCGTCACCATTCTGTTGACGGGCGGCACGCTGGTTGTGCAGGACTTCACGACCCAGACCAACCCGATAGCAGTCGATTTTGAAGACCTAGTTGGTCAACCCAATCAGAGTGCGCCGGGTAAGGTGCAACTCATGACGGTCATGCGAGGCGATATCGCCATGAGCGATTTTGTGCAGCTACCGCCGAGCCTTGGCACTACCAGCGCGTTCGGTACGTCCAATGGCGGGGTTAGCGCGTTTGTTTTCGGTAACGCCAGTAACAGCCCATACAAGGCAAACAGCGCGTTTCAGGGCGTGGCACTGGTGACCAAGGTTAGGCATGTGGGCGATAGCCGCAACGCCGCTGGCAAGGCATGGGTGAGCACGTACGAACTGGCGTTCGCGCAACCAACTACCAGCCCGTTACTGTCGTCTATACCCTATATTTATAAGTCCCCCAGTGGGAACAGCTACGGGTTCACCGGGAGTACGCCATGACTATCGCGTTCTTGCGCACGCCCTTGGTATCGACATTGCCGGTAGGCGTGCGTACACAGATTGGCGACGCCATGCAGTTACTGGGGAAGGCACTGCCATGTCATGTGACTAGCGTAGCAGGCCCGCTTATCACTGTCGCATTCGACCTCGCACCTAGCGTGTGGACGTTGCCGCAGATCACCGTCCCGCTGTTCGGACCTGAATACGTGCGCTACCCGATTCAACCGAAGGACAAGGGTTATGTCATTCCGGTGGCGTGCCCGGTGGGATTCAGCAGTGGACAGGCCAGCAGTTACCCGGACATGAGCCAGCCGGGTAATCTCGAAGCACTATATTTTCAGCCGATTGGTAACGCCAAGTGGCAGGCAGTAGATGGACAATCGGTAGTCATCTACGGACCCAACGGGGTGACCATCAGGGACACCAATAGCGGGGCCGTGATCGTGCTGCACCCGAACGAAATAACGGTCACCATAGGCGCGTGTGTGACGACTATCACCGGCAGCACCATCACGATGAATGCCCCGACCTCGATTACCTTGCAGGCACCGAATATCGTACTAGATGGCAATCTTACGCAGGGCACGAGTGGTGCTGGCTACCCGGCAACCTTGCAAGGGCCGGTCACTGTTGTTAATGACGTGACAGCAGCGGGAACATCGGTACATACGCACAAGCATAGCGGTGTAACTACAGGTGGCGGTGATACCGGAGCACCAGTTTAGATTTTCGTAATCGCAAGTTTTAGCATAACTAAGGGAGTCATCATGAGCGGAATCGTTACAACCAATGCGCCGTACCCGCCAGCCACCACGCAGATAGGTGACTCGCAGAACGGAACCCTCACGGGCATTAGCTGCGATGGGCCGTGCGTGTGCACGATCTACAGCGCGGCAGGCGTGGCGCTGCACAGCATCAGCAGCCAGCTAGACGTAAATGAGGCACTGAGCATTGCCTTTACCGGTGGCCCGCCGACCATCACGCAGAACACACCCAGCGCTATCAACGTCAGTTTTTCTTAAGGAGTAAGTCATGGACAAGTCATCAGGACGCGACAGCAGCAACAGCGGCAGCGACAGTGCGAAACATCACAAGGGCACTGCGCACGCGCAGTACAAGAGCACCGCCAACGTAGTCCCGGCAGTGCCGACCACCGCGCCGAGCGCGCAGACCGTGCGCGACTTGAAGCCCTTCCCGGTTCCGGGTTCGGCAGCGCGTTAAGGAGCGAATCATGACAGCAGATCAGATCAATAGCGCGGTTGCGGCCTTCCGCGAACAGGAAATGACGAAGGTACACGCCAAGGTCAACAGCACCCCGTTCTGGCGGCAGAACGAACGTCTTGCAGCGGAGTTGCAGGCATTGGACGCGCGGACAGAACGTTACCGGGCATCGCTTGGTGTGCCTGACGATCAGCCCGAAGTCACGCAATCAATTGCGCAGGATCAAGCTGATGAACCGCCCGTGCCCACTGTAAAACCGGGCGCGAAGTAAGGAACAGCCATGGAACAGACCAAAGAGGAAGTTGCGGCACAAGAGCAGCAAATATGGGAAAGCCCCGAAATGGAAGCGTGGGCAGATCATGGGGAAATTGTGGCAAAACGTTTGGGGTTGGTGCACTTTGCTGCGTGCATGCTTGTGCTCCCTGAAGTGCGTCAGATTAGCATTGGTTTGGAGAAAACACGCATGCTGGTGCATGAACTAAACATCGTTATAGATCAGATGGAATTGCTGTTAAAGGGAATGGAGCCTACCTACAGACTGACAGCAAAAGTGCCTGAGATGCCTTTTGGCATCTTTCTGGCCGAACCCATCGTTGATGTATCAGATGGTGGTAACGCCGATTAAGGAGCAGCCATGTACCTGGACGAAGCCGGGTTTTCGATGTTGGCAGAAGGAGTGCCGAAGGTGCGAAGGGAATCAGTGTTGTCTATCGCGCAAGCCGCCCGCCGTACCGGCAGCGTGGTGGTTGTCGTGGGGCCGGAGAATTTGCAGATTCTGTGCGAAGTGCGCCCGCAAAACCCGGTGGGATTGCGCTGGTACGTGGATGGTGCAGAAGTACCCGCTAGTCGTATTTCGCACCTGCTGGACGTAGCACAACAGGGAGAGTGACATGGCCGTATCGTTCGCTAAAAAGACGAAGCCCGGACCGGCAAAGGGCACGGCGCTTCAACTCCTGCCGGTGGACGTGAAGCGGTTCATCGTGCAGAAATGCGCGCAGTACGAGCGTGCCGCTGACGTTGTGCGCATGGTGAAAGATGAATTCGGTCTGGAAGTCGCAACTTCTGGAGTCAATCGATACAACTTAGATCACCCGTCAGGTGCGAAGCTAAGTCCTGAACTCGTTAAGTTGTTCTACACCACGCGCCGTGAATTCGAAGAAGAGCTAACGAAGATTCCGGGCATGGTCCGGGCTAAGCGGATTGAACGACTCGATGGCATTTATCACAAGGCAGTGGCGAAAGGCGACCTGAAAACCGCCGTCGCGGCGATGGTGGCACTTCGCCGTGAAATGGAAAACTTTGAAGTTGTTGACGACGAACAGCAGGGGGACGAATGGCCCGCCGCATAGTTCCTAAAAAGCGTGGCCGCACGTCCGACAGCAACGCACCGTTGCAGATAACCATCATCGGTGGCTTACCCGGATATGAGCAACTTGATACCCGGCTGACGACCATCACCGATACCGGGCAGACGAGACGAATCCGCGTGCTGGGTGGCCTGCCAGACGTGCTGCAAGGACTGTTGATGACCGCCGAGGAACGAGCGGCACACGACGACCGCGTGTATGCATCAATTTTTGGTGGATCACCAAACGACCAACTACTGGCAGGAATGCCAACCAAGGAACAGCCATGAGCACCAACAGCAATACCGCGCCAATGCCAACCGGAAATGGCCGCCCAGATGATTATCAAAAGGCAGACCGGACCAAGGCCGATGCCGCCAAGCCCGACCGCGATAGCCGTTCGTTGCTGAAAAACCTGCCGGTTGGTGCGTTAAAACCCGCCAACGCCAAGTAAAGGGGCTGGCCGTGAAGACCGTACAGCAGTGGCTAACCGAGTTGGAGAACGGGGCACGCGAGCCAGCGCCAGCGCACGGCCATGAGCTACTGATAAGCGGGGCGACGACCGTGCAGTGCTCGCAGGATCGTGGAGTAGTCACGTGGACGGTGAATAACCGACAGGTAGACCGTGACACCGCTGGCCGAGCACTGGCGTTTGCACGAGCGCATCCGTCTGGACGTTTCACCGATTTTCATAAGGGGTGACCGTGGACGAACCACGCTTGTACGTCGTGCAGTCAATGCAGCGGGCACGGCTTACGCCGTTTGAAGGACACCCAGTAGCGCCGTGGACGACAGGAAAGAGCCAGTCATTACCGCCACTGCCCGACAAGCCGCAGAAGCCGAAGAAAGCCAAGGCCGCTGCACCAGCGCCAGCACCCGTAAGTCCTTACCCACGCCTGCCGAGAGACGCGGCGATTAAGCGCATGCTGGAAGAAGGTAGAACTTCTGCGTACATAGCGAGCGCACTGGGGGTAGATGCAAATTACGTGTACGGCTTGAAATCCAAGCTTAAGCGCGCGGGGACATTGGTGGTGGCCGCAGTAACTGACGTTGATAGTGAGCAGGCAGAGGCAGTACCAGCAGCAGTAACACCGGATGCAAGCCCGGTACAGCCCGCGTGCCTACCGGCGTCACCAGAGCGCGTACGCACGCATATTCTCGATTGGGGCGCACGCATGGGGAGTTATGAGTACAGCAGCCCACCTGCTGGGTGTGTGCCGAGGAAAGCCCGCAAGCGCGTCAACGGCATGACACGCGGGCAGATGCGGGATGAACTACGCGGGTACGCCCGTGCATGTCCGTGCGCAATCAATTGCGCAGCAGCAGAGCATGGCCCACGACCGCAGCAGCCAGAAAGCATCAAAAAACCCTTCGAAACAGGCCAAAAGGGGAAATTTTTTGCGGGCGGCGTAAGCCGGGATTTAGATGTTGCCTGGAGAACAGTATGCATAGCGTAGGAAGATCAGGCAGGCGGCATGCAGATGGAACCGGGCGAAGTTAGCGCGCGAGCGACAAGGCCAGTAGTAGACCGCAGAAGTGCATCACGGTGACCACGGGCGCGCGAACGCGCCAGCCTTGTACCACTTGTACGGTTGTGCCACCTGTACCCCACGCGCAGACCGTTGAACGTTGAACCGGCAATCCCTCCCTCGCACGACCGACAGATTTTCTGTACGCCAGCACGACCCACGGCATACGCACGTGCGGGTCTTGAAATCACCGGTCAACAGCATGTCAGACCTACGGGCCGAGCCAGTACGCTGTTAGTCGTTTAGCGCCAACGAGACAGGTTACCGGTCAACCCGCTCGTGGTTGTAAATTTGGGGTATTCTGCTATGAGTGACCCACGACGCACAGCAGCAAAAGTGGGGTAAAAATTGATAACGCTTATTATGTCAATATTTCGTGCAGCGCAATAACTGTTATAAATCAAATACTTGCGCTGCTTCGTACGATTATCGTAAGTTATCGACAAATGCTGCATCGCACTAGCTTACGAGTTGAGGCGAAATGTGGCAAAAGCCGTAAGCCGGTGGTCATACGAAAGGCAGTAGGGCGTTGTAGTCCTTACCTGCCTGCACGGTAGTTCGCGCAATTGATTGCGCAGAAGCGCGGCGCAGCTACAGCCCCAGCAGCGACACCGGCACGACTCTAGGCCGCTCCTGCACTGGCAGCGATGCTGGTTGTTGTTGATCGGCGTACACCGGGAAAACCTCAAAAGGCATCACTGCCTGCCCGCACGTGGCACGAACCGCACTACCGACATTGCCGTGCGCGTACATCGCACCGGGGTTATCTGCCCACGTGCTGGCACGCGCGGTACTGCCTGAGCCTGCACGTGCTGCCATCGTTATTGACAGCCGTAGATCAGCCTGCGCGGTACTGCCTGCACTGCCAGCACCGTCAAATAGCTGCCTGCCCACCAGATTGGCCGCACCTGTACTGCCCACGGCGCTGCTGGCCTGCACGGTAATGCCCGTACTAGCACTGGCGCTGGCGCTGCTGCCCGTACCCGCACTGGCCTTGACCGTGACCGCCGTATGCAACTGCGCGTGTCCGCTGCTGGCCTGCGTAGCGCCTGCCTGCACGGGTATGGCCGTGCCCAGCGCCGCGCTGGCCGTGCTGACCGCCTGTGCGCGCGCGCTCACAGCAATATCAGTAACCAGCCCCGCAGACGCCTGTGTATCCCCAGCGCCTTGCGCTTGCGCTTGTGCAGATGTACTGAGCGCCGCGCTGGCTGTGCTACCCGCAGTAGCGGAGACGTTGAAGCGCTGTTGACCCACCAGATTAGCGCCAGCGGTACTGCCTGCACCAGCGGCCCCCTGTAGGTCTTGATTGGGCGTATTCAGCGAGGCGCTGGCACTGCTGGCCTGCACAGCCTGCGCACCGGCATTGACCGCCGTGCTGAGAGCAGCACCAGCAACAGCCTGCGCGCCAGCAGCGCCGCTTAGCACCTGATTGGGGGTATTCAGTGCCGCACTTGCACTGCTGCTGCCCGTGCCGGTGGCCTGCGCGCTAATGGCCGTGGTGAGCGCCACGCTGGCTGTACCTGCTGTTACACCCGCTGCACGCGCCCGCACTGACGTACTCAACGCCACACGCGCCGTGCTTTGGTCCGTGGTCGCGCTGGCAACGGCAATCGACGTACCTAACGATGCGCTGGCGCTACTACCTGCACTGGCCGTGCTACCCGAAAGCGGGTTAGGCATATACGCGCTGGCGCTGCTGGCCTGCCCGTTGCTCGCTTGCAGGTTGATGGACGTACTGAGAGCCGTGCTGGCCGTGCTGGCCGTCGCTGCATGCGCGTGCATGTCATTGGCGAGTGCAGCAACAGCGGCACTGCCCACGCTGGCCGGACTAACAGACAGCGGGTTGAACAGGCTGGCTTTGGCAGTGCCCGTTACTGCCGTGCTGGCGGATAACAGAATCGAAGTTGAGAGCGAAGCACTCGCGCTGCTGCCACTTCCGGTTGATGCACGAACAGCAATCGACGTGCTAAGCGCTGTACTGGCCGTGCTGGAATCGCTGGCGCTGGCGAATATTATGCCGGGGGTGTACGCGATAAGAATTACGCCTTGCGTGCCTGTACCTCCACCACCGCCCCCGCCAGCACCGTAGTTACCGGCGACACCACCAGCGCCATAGCCAGCACCGCCACCACTGCCGGTTACGCCGTCTGCGAAGTCGTTGCCAGCACTACCAGCACCGCCGCCACCACCGCCCGAACCTCCACCACCGCCCCCGCCACCACTTGCACCACCACCGCCCCCGCCACCGGGAAGGCCACCAGCACCGTCACCCGAACCGCTAAAGTTGTTTCCGCCGTTACCGCCGTTGCTAGTGCCACCAGCAGACCCAGCGGAGCCGCCGCCATTACCCCCGCCACCTCCACCACCACCCGCGCCGGTTCCACCAGCACCGCCAGCACCATGAGGACCGCCAGCACCACCACCGCCGCCTAAAGTAGTACCGCCCGCACCGCCGTTGAAATGAACGCTGCCACCTGTACCGCCCGTGCCGCCAGCACCGCCCGTGCTGCCTGAATTCTTGCTGCCACCGTTGGCGACAATCAACCCTGAATTGAACGAGGTGTTACCGCCGTTGGCGTTCGTACCACCAGCACCGATGACAATCGGGATAGACGCGCCGGGTGTATAGCCAGTAAGGGCTAGGGCTTTGCGATACTCACCACCGCCATTACCGCCGCTGCCGGAAGTCGCGCCAGCGCCACCACCTAATACCTCGACCGAATCGAGTATGCCGCTGCAATCAGCGGGAACCACCCAGCTAGTACCGCTGGTGAGAACCACGAATTTTTGGGCCATTATCTGCCCCGTGCACGATCACGCTTACCGGGCCGTGGTTCGAATATCACCCAGACCAGCGCGTATATGAGCGGGAACAGCAGAACATCTAGGCCGAGTAACTGTAGGACGGTCATGATTGACCCCCCGACAGGTACGCGATGATCGTGCTGGCGTTCCAAAAGGGCCGTCCGTCATGACCATCAGCAGCGGGCAGCAACCCCGCCTTTTTACGGCTGTAAAACTCAGGTGAGGAAATGCCGAATACGGTCAACAGGTGACCGACGCGCAGCCGCCCGCACTGGTGTAGTTCGAACGGCAGGGGTAGCGGACGGGCGTTACCGTTACTTCTCTTCGATGCACTTGGTGCAACGGTCTTTGGCGCGAATGAAATGCCCATGACCCCCTCCTTTTAGGGGTTGGACGGCACTCCATTGCCTCATTGATTAACAGTGGTAGACGCGCCGCTGGTGGTGGACGCGTCCGATAACATGATGATTATGAACCCGCGTGCACAGGCGTGCAACGACATTCACAGCCCTTGAACTAGCTTCCGGGCGTGCCCTTCAGACCGTGCAGATACGCCCCCCACGCGTCCATGATCTGCACCCGCTCAGGCCAGAATTTCGCCTGCAAATACGCGCGCTTGGTGGCGTCTTTCTCTAGGTGGGCGAGTTGCTGTTCGATTGCCTCGCCACGGTAACCCGCACCGTACGCCCACGTGCTGAACGATCCCCGGCAACCGTGCGCGCGGAACCAGTTTCCGGTATCACCACCGAAGCCCATGTACGACAGCGCGGCGTTAACAGTGGTGGACGCCATGTAGTCTGCTGGACGCCTGCTATTCGGGAACAACCAGCCTTTGCCACCGGTCAACACCTTCAGTTTTTCCAGCACCGCCAGTGCCTGAGCCGAAAGCGGAACAGCGTGTTCGATTCGCTTTTTCATACGCGAGGCCGGTACATTCCAGACCTTGTTCGTGAAGTCTATTTCCTGCCAATCGGCGGCGCGTACCTCGACCGTGCGCAAGGCCGTCAACATCAGTAGTTCAATCGCCAGCTTGGTCAACATCTGCCCGCCGTACGCACCAACCGCCGCGTGCAGCGCCACCAGACCCGCGCTATCGAGAGCCTTGTTACTTTTCGGGGCTGGCTTTTCTACCACGTCAGACGCCCGCAGATCGGCCACAGGATTGAACTTGATTAAGCCCTTCATTTTTGCCAGCCGGAACACGCCATCCAACGCACGGCGCAGGATGATCGCGCTATGCGGAGCCACGGCCTTACGTTCTCCTGCATCCTTGTTAACGGACGAGCGGACGGCCACGCCCGTAACCAGCGCGTACAGATCACCGGTTTCAACCACGCCGATAGGCCGCGCACCTATCGGGTTGTCGCGAACGTATCTTTCCAACATCGCTCGCACCTTGGCCGCGTGGCCCGCGCCCCAGTTAGGTGTTTTCTTTGCCAACCATTCATCAGCCACCGCCCACAAGCTACCCGGCACTGGCGCATCTACTGGCGTGCTGGCGGGCGCACCGTTGTTCGTGGCTGGTGCGGGCTTGGCTTGCTTGACCTTGACAGGCGTAGGGGGCTTGCCTTGGTCTACTTCCTTGGCAGCAGCAGAGCGCAAATCGCGGGCGTGATCCAGACTCACTGCCGGGTACTCGCCAAGCGGGAACGTGCAATCCCGGTCACCGTTGCGATAAGCCCAGTACCAGCGTTTGCTACCGGACGTGCCGACGAGCAAATACAATCGCTTCATATCGCTCAGTTTGTAGGGCTTGGCCTTG
The DNA here is from genome assembly GCF_001544555.2 of Caballeronia udeis. GTDB lineage: Bacteria > Pseudomonadota > Gammaproteobacteria > Burkholderiales > Burkholderiaceae > Caballeronia > Caballeronia udeis. The sequence continues at coordinate 62,664 of NZ_FCOK02000050.1, forward strand.
GGCTTGGCGTTCTTAACCTGTACGTCTGTGAGTACCTTGGTCTTTGGCATGACCCACTCCTTTGGGGTGAAACGAACTACGGGGTAAAACCGGGACTTTTCACCCCCAAATTTTACCCCATAACCCGAAAATGCACAGGCGTGCATGAGCGTGCAATTTATGACAAAACCCAGTATTTATAAGGCTTTAACGATGAATGAGCGTGCAGGTGCGTGCAAATGCTAGGTTTCATCAAGAACGAACATTGTATGCGTTTCACTCGCTCGCTTGCCGGATTGGCAGGATGGGCGGCGTCGCTCACAGCAGCCGTCCTGCTCGCTTCGTGCGGCGGGGGGGGCACCAAGTCCGGATATCTTGCGCCGCCGACCGGTGCGCCGATCATCACCGGACAACGCGCTGCCAACCGCCTGACTGCGGTGAGCTGGCAGCAAGTGCCCGGCTGGCAGGACGATTCACTGCTTGGCGCGACGGCCGCAATGCGCCAGAACTGCAGCCGTCTCGCGCAACAGCCCGCGTGGCGCCGGGCGTGCGCGGCGGCGCAACGGCTCGACGACCTCGACATGAACGCCGCCCGCGAATTCTTCGAGGCGTACTTCACGCCATTCCAGCTGGCCAACACCGATGGCACGCTCGACGGTCTCGTGACCGGTTACTACGAACCGTTGTTGCGCGGTGCGCGTACTCGGCATGGGCCTTATCAGTACCCGTTGTATCGATGGCCGTATCGGTTCAAACCCGGCACCGCGTTACCAACGCGCGCGCAGCTTGAAAGTTCCGGCGTGTTGAACGGCAACGAACTGGTGTGGGTCGACGATCCTATTGAAGCGTTCTTCCTGCAGATCCAGGGCTCGGGACAAGTCGTGATGGAAGACGGGACCGCGATGCGCGTCGGGTTTGGCGGGACGAACAACCAGCCATATAAATCGATCGGACGTGAGCTGCTGGATCGGCGTGAACTCACGCCTGCACAGGCCACGATGCAAGGTATCAAGGCGTGGGCGAAAGCGAACCCGTCGCGTGTCGATGCGTTGCTCGACGTCAATCCGCGCTTTGTGTTCTTCCGCGAGATGCCTGGAACGGAAACGCTGGCGGCCGGCGTGGGCACCGGACCGGTGGGCGCGCTGGGTGTTCCGCTTACGCCCGAGCGCTCGATTGCGGTTGATCCTTCCTCTATCCCGCTTGGTACGCCGGTTTTCTTGCAGACCACTCGCCCATTGAGCAATGCGCCGATGAACCGGCTGGTGTTCGCTCAGGACACCGGCAGCGCGATCAAGGGCGGCGTGCGCGCGGATTATTTCTGGGGTCTGGGCGACGACGCCGGGGATCTCGCCGGCCGGATGAAGCAGGCCGGCAGGATGTGGCTGCTGCTACCGAATTCGTAGCCACGTGGGTTGAAGACGTTGCTAAGGTAATTGCAAGCGCCGGCTTTGGCCGGCGCTTGCAGAATCAGCTCGCCGCTTTCCGCCGATCGATCACCCGCCGGGCCTTTCCGACGGACCTCTCAATACCATTCACATCCAGCACCTGAACCACTGCACTGACACCGATCAACGCCTTGATGTCATAAGCGAGCGCGGCTTTGGCCTGATCGAGAACGCTCGTATCCGGGGCCGTCTCAGGACAGGGCTCGACATTCAGCGTAAGCACATCGAGCGGGCCTTCCTTCGTCAGCACGATCTGATAATGCGGCGCGAGCGCGTGTTGTTTGAGCAGCAGTTCTTCAATCTGCGTGGGAAATACATTTACGCCGCGCACGATCATCATGTCGTCTGAACGCCCCGTGATTTTTTCCATCCGGCGCATCTTTCGCGCGCTGCCCGGCAGAAGCCGAGTGAGATCTCGGGTCCGGTAGCGGACGATTGGCAGCGCCTCTTTAGTCAGCGAAGTGAACACGAGTTCGCCTAGTTCACCGTCCGGCAAGACCTCACCGGTTTCAGGATCGATGATCTCGGGATAGAAATGGTCTTCCCAGATCGTCGGACCGTCCTTCGTCTCCACACACTCCGACGCCACGCCTGGCCCCATCACTTCTGATAAGCCGTAGATATCGACAGCGTCGATACCCATTCGCTTCTCGATAGCCACGCGCATGTCGTTTGTCCACGGTTCCGCACCGAAGATGCCGATGCGCAGCGAGCAATCGGCAGGGTGAACGCCTTGGCGCTCGAGTTCGTCGGCAATCGACAGCATGTAGCTGGGCGTCACCATGATGATGTCGGGACGAAAATCCTGGATCAGCTGGACTTGCTTTTCAGTCTGGCCGCCGCCGAACGGGATCACAGTTAAACCCGCGCGCTCAGCACCGTAATGAGCGCCGAGGCCACCGGTGAATAGGCCATAGCCGTAGCTGACGTGCACTTTGTCGCCACGTCGTGCACCCGCAGCCCGGATGGAACGTGCGACGAGATTTGCCCAGGTGTCGATGTCCTTCGCCGTGTAACCAACCACGGTCGGCTTGCCCGTCGTTCCCGACGACGCGTGGATTCGCGAAATCTGCTCGTGCGGAACGGCGAACATACCGTACGGATAGTTATCGCGAAGATCCTTCTTTGTAGTGAACGGGAAACGCGCCAGGTCGGCGAGGGTTTTCACGTCATCCGGATGCACGCCCGCTTCGTCGAATTTGCGGCGATACACCGGCGAGTTTTCATACGCATGGGCGAGCGACCACTTGAGGCGTTCGAGCTGCAACGCCATTAGCTCGTCGCGGCTGGCCGTCTCGATCGGGTCCAGCGGAAGCGCGTTGTTCATCGAATGTCTCCTTCTTGATCGTCAGTCAATGGCCCTGGTCAAGCTCGTATGGGCGCTGTGTTTTGTAAAGCGGGTCAGGATTCCACGGGAACCAGATTGCCCTTTATCTGCGATGACTTGCCGCGGAACATCGCAACTGTTTCACCTTCACGGTTCGTGACGCGAATGTCGTAGATGCCGGTTCGCCCCGTCAGTGATTGTTCGACAGCTTCTGCCGACAAGCGGTCCCCGCCCTTCACCGCACGCAGGAATTCAATGGAACACCCCGCCGCGACCGTATTGATGTTGTACGAGTTACAGGCGAACGCGAACGCGGAGTCGGCCAGCGTGAAAATGAGTCCGCCGTGGCAGATGCCGTGACCGTTCAGAAAGTCGTCACGGACGTTCATTTGCATGCACGCGTACCCCGGACGAACTTCCTTGAGTTCGAGGCCGAGCGCACGGCTGCATGCATCCGCTTCGTACATGGCTTGCGCGGTCGCGTTGGCGAGTTCTTCTGGCGTCATTGCTGCGTTCTCCCGGAGTTTGCTGATCGAATTTCAGAGGCCGTCGAAGCGGGGCGCACGTTTTTCCTTGAAGGCGGCGACACCCTCGGCATAGTCGTGCGAGTCACCCAGTTCGCGTTGAACATCGCGCTCAAGATCCAGTTGCTGATCGAGCGTGTTGTTCGCGGCGGCACGGATAGCGTGCTTGATCGCGGCGAGTGCCTTGGCCGGCTGCTGTGCGAGTTGCGTGGCAAGCTTGAATGCAGCGCTTTGCAATTGCTCGTCGTCGACTACTTTCCAGACCAATCCCCATGCTTCAGCTTGTTCGGCGCCCAGCTTGTCGCCCGTCAACGCGAGGCCCAGCGCCCGTGCTTCACCTACGCGCCGAGGCAAGAGCCATGTGCCGCCGGTATCCGGAACCAGGCCAATCTTCACAAAAGCCTGGACGAAACTCGCTGAACGCGCCGCGATGATCAGGTCGCACGCCATGGCGAGATTCGCTCCGGCACCGGCCGCGATACCATTGACTGCGGCAATCACCGGCAACGGCGACGCCTGCAGGCGACGCACGAGCGGATTGAAATGCTGGTCGATCAGCGCGCCCAGATTGGTCATTGCCCCGGGCGTGAAGTCAAGATCGGCGAGATCCTGACCCGCGCAAAAACCCCGGCCCGCCCCCGTGATCACCAATGCACGCGCATTGCTTCCCTCCACCCGATCGAGCGCCTTGCTCAATTCTTCATGCATCGCCCGCGTGAAGCTGTTCAGCTTGTCGGGACGATTCAGCGTCAGCGTGGCGACGTGCGTGCTGGCGTCGATATCAATGACGATTGAGTTGCCGTTGTCGGACATGGTGTCTCCTTGCTGGCTACGTTGCGCAAATACGCATGCCTTCGATACTAGCCGCGCCCGGCGCCGCGTTCCATTCGGCCGAACGGCCTATGTCTCCACGCGGCGTTGCGGGCCGGGCACCTATGCCGTTTGGCCAGCTGTTGCCGGTGCGGCATTCGGTGCAACATGCACTCTGCTTTGGACAACACGGAAGCGGTTCGCTACGTAGGCTGCGTCGGACAATGCCGAGTTCGCTGCGGGATTGGCCCCCGTCCCGTGGAAGTCTGAGTACGCCGCTGTCTGGTTGACGAACACGCCACCGGTCAGGTTGATCGAGAGCGCGACACCGCCGCGAATCGCTGCGTCATAGGCTGCGTCGACTACTGCATCGTCTGTGCTGTACACGGAAAACGTAAGCGCACCGTGTTCAGCGGCAATCGATCCCGCCAGATCGAGTGATTGCGCCGTCGAGTCTGTCGCAATGACGAAAGAGATTGGGCCAAACCATTCCTGCGTGAATTTCGCGGCGTCGGTGCGAACGTCCATTTTCAACATGAGGGGAGAGCGCACGTGCGCATCAGGGAATGCGGGATGAGCAAGCGATTGACTATCCGTCAGCACTTCGCCCAGTTGCCGCGCGTCGGCAATGCGTGCCATCACGCCATCATTCTGAATGGCGCCCGTCAATTCGACCGCGCGGGCCGGATCGGAGACCAGCTTTTCGACCGCGGCCGCGAGCGTCTTCGCTACGTCGTCGAAGCTCATCTGGCCTTCGCTGGTGCGGATGCCGTCGCGTGGCACGTAGATGTTTTGCGGCGCCGTGCACATCTGGCCGGAGTACAGCGCCAGCGAGAATGCAATGTTGCCGGCAACGGCTTTGAGGTTATCGACCGAATCGATCACGATCTGATTCACACCGGCCTTCTCCGTGTACACCTGCGCCTGATGCGCATGGCGCTCGAGCCAGTTGCCGTTCTGTGTGCTGCCGGTGAAGTCGATCAGCTTGATCTCGGGGCGCAGCGCAAGATCCTGGACGAGAGGGCCATCGTTCGCGTTGGTCGCAAGCAATGTGACCACATTCGGGTCGAATCCTGCTTCGCGCAGGACCTCGCGAGCAATGCGAACTGTAATAGCCAGCGGCAGGATGGCGCCCGGATGCGGCTTGACGATGACAGTGTTACCCGTGGCCAGGTCGGCGAACATGCCCGGATAGCCGTTCCACGTGGGGAATGTGCAGCAACCGAGCACGAGACCCGTGCCGCGCGGCACGACGGTGAAACGCTTGTGCATCGCGAGCGGGGGATTTTTGCCTTGGGGCTTTTCCCAATAAGCGTCGGCCGGAATTCGGCGAAGCTCGTCCCAAGCGTAGGCCACTGCTTCGAGCGCGCGATCCTGTGCGTGCGGACCACCTGCCTGAAAGGCCATCATGAAGGCTTGCCCGGTCGTGTGCATGACGCTGTAGCCGATTTCGAAACTCGCCTTGTTCAGCCGGGTCAGTATTTCGAGGCTTACACCTGCCCACGCGTCAGGACCGGCGGCGCGCCACTGACTTTGCGCCGCTGCGGATGCCGCCAGCAGGGCGTCGACGTCCGCTCTTGGATAATGAATTCCGAGCGTGAGCCCAAATGGCGAATGCTCATTGCCGACCGTCTCGCCGGTGGTCGGCTGGTTCAGGTCGAACGTCCGGTTCAGGTGTGCTTTGAAGGCTGCCTCGCCGTCCGAATTTGCTGTTTCACCGTACACTTTGGGACTCGGCATTTCGGGAAACGGGCTCCAGTAGCCACGTGTTGCAATGGCGGCGAGCGCTTGGTTAAGCGTCGCTTCGTGCTTCGTGAATAGCGGATGTGTCATGGCGGCAAGGGATGAGTAACGGTGATGGACGCTTGGTCAATTAATTGACCGACCGGTTGGTTTGCGAATGTTAGCATTTTCGAGACGCGTGCGCGAAGCGTTTTCGCGCGAGTTCACATGGGAGGAATGAATGGCTTACGAGAATCTATTGACCGAAGTCCGCGGACGAGTCGGCTTGATCACGCTGAACCGGCCTAAGGCGCTCAACGCGCTAAACGATGCGCTGATGGATGAGCTCGGCGTCGCGCTGAAGCAATTCGATGCCGACGAGAACATCGGCGCGATCGTGCTGACCGGCAGCGAAAAAGCGTTCGCAGCAGGGGCGGACATCGGCATGATGGCCGGCTACTCCTATATGGACACGTTCAAGGGCGAGTACATCACGCGCAACTGGGAAACGGTGCGCACGATTCGCAAACCCGTCATTGCCGCGGTGTCAGGTTTCGCGCTTGGTGGCGGCTGCGAGCTGGCCATGATGTGCGACATCATCATCGCCGCCGACACGGCCAAGTTCGGTCAACCGGAAATCAAGCTTGGTGTAATCCCGGGTGCTGGCGGCACGCAGCGCTTGCCGCGCGCAGTGTCGAAGGCAAAGGCGATGGACATGTGCCTGACTGCACGCATGATGGGCGCTGAGGAAGCGGAGCGCGCGGGCTTGGTATCGCGCGTTGTGCCGGCGGCGAGCCTGTTGGACGAAGCAATGGAAGCCGCATCGACTATCGCCGGCTTTTCGCTGCCTGCAGTAATGATGGCGAAGGAGTCTGTTAATCGAGCATATGAATCGACATTGGCTGAGGGAGTTCACTTCGAGCGGCGCATGTTTCATTCGCTATTTGCTACCGAGGATCAAAAGGAAGGAATGGCGGCGTTTGTCGAGAAGCGCAAACCGGTTTTTAAGCACCGCTGAAATTCTTTTCGTGAACCCCTTGCGCGAGGGGGAAACGGGCACTAGAATTCCGTTCCTTCGCTTCACGAAGAAGCGAAGGGGAGTGAGAA